>CAZAQA010000022.1:0-55912 GCA_964487375.1 uncultured Anaerolineae bacterium
TTCTACTCAGGAGGCGTCCCGTGCTCAAGCTATCCATTTTTCGCCAGAGTCCAGTAATAAAAACAAACAATTGCCAGGTCGGAGATTGGAAAGTGGCGTTATGGTGATGAAAAGGAAAAAACTTAATAAAAACAAATAAGTATTGTCAGGTGGCAGATTATTGCAAAAATGGTTCTATAATCGGCGCTAAAAACTCAGTAGACGGAATTGTTGCCAGGGTTTGAAGTTGTTGATAGGTTAGAAAAAATTGAGTTTTTGCGAAGGAGGGGAGGAAACGCGCTGAAGTAGCCATGTGTGCCTGAGTGTCCATAGCTTTCGTGGCAATCCCTCGGCCGCCCCTCCAACAAGGCGCTCCAGCAGACCGCTGTTCCGCTCGCGCTCCACAGCGTCAGATGAGCTTAGTCGCTAGGCGAGAGGGAGAGAAAGCGGCAGCAGCGGCAGCAGCGGAAGCCAAGGCCGCGCACGGCGTGAGGAAGCGAGCCTGCCACAGGGCGTGAGGAAAGCCGAGGGCTTGGCAAGCGGCGGCGAGGCTGATTGAGCGGCGAGTGAGTTGAACCGCGAGGCACGTTGCAAATTTGAGGCGAGGCTTGTTGGCCGGGGCGCTGCCCCGTCCGCCGTGGTGCGGTGAGGCTGAGGCAAGGCTTTGGCAAGCCGTGGCGAGTGTGAGGCCGAGGCTTTTTAGCAGAGGCTGTCTTCCAGCCGCGAGTTGAGGGGTTGGGAGAGGCCACCGTTGAGGCTGTAGGTTGGTTCCCTGGCTGAAGTGCAGGCAAAAGCCCCGTGAGGCTTTCATTAGCCAAGAGGGTTTTGAATTTGTCGCCAACGGGTTGGCAAAAAGTGCTTGCGCGAAGCAGCGGCGTGGGCTAAACTGA
Organism: uncultured Anaerolineae bacterium; assembly: GCA_964487375.1. Taxonomy (GTDB): domain Bacteria; phylum Chloroflexota; class Anaerolineae; order JAADDB01; family JAADDB01; genus JAADDB01. The sequence goes on from CAZAQA010000022.1 coordinate 870, forward strand.
AGACAGCCGGTGCAAAGGCCAGCGGCCTGGCTGACGGTGGTAAGTGCGAGAGGCCGTGGGGCTGGCTAAAGTTGAGTTGTTCGCAGGGCAAAGGCGAGTGCGCCTGGCAGCGAGATTGGCAGAAGCCCGAGGGGCTGTTGTGGTAGCGCCAAAGGCGCGAAACGGCCAAGGCAGCAGGGCGGCGTTGCGCCCAACCGTGTGTCCAGCGGACGGGGCTGCGCCCCTTGCGAACCGTGGCGGCGAAAAAGCAGAGTTGCGCTCGCTGGCGGTGGTGCTGGACAGACACGCCCCGCTGCTGACGCTCTCGTTGGGCGGGGGTTCTTTTATCCCAGGGTATGCTAAAATGAAATTATGAAGATCTATCTAGATGTGTGTGCGATTCAAAGGTCGTTGGATACGCCGAGCCATTTACGCATTGCCATTGAGGCCGAAGCGATTTTGGGCATTCTTGCGTTATGTGAGCGCGGCCAAGTGGAGATTGTCTCATCGGACGCCTTGGTTTAGGAGGTAAGGCGCAATCCTCACCCTGTTCGTCGGGAGTACGCTTTGGCTGTGTTAGGGTTGGCTAAAGAGCACTTGGTCATCACGAAAGATGTGGAAGAACGGGCAAACCATTTGGTAAAAGAGGGGTTTAAACCTCTTGACGCTTTGCATTTAGCGTTGGCAGAGAAAGGGAGTGTAAATTATTTCTGCACGAGCGATGACAAACTTTTGAAAAGAGCGAAGCGTTTGAGGAATTTGGCGGTGAAGGTCGTGACCCCGGTGGAATTGGCGGAGGAGTTGGAAAAATGAGCGTTTATGCTGAGCCATTAGTAGAAGTCAATCGTAAGGCCTTTTGGGCGCTTTATCGGGAATTAGGGGTGGTAGATGCCGTGCGCTTTTTGCGGCAGTTTACTACGGGATTTGGGGAGTATGCAGAAGAGCGCGAGGCCTTGTTTGGCGGGAAGAGTTTAGCGGAAATCGTGGATGAGATAAAGCGAGAGAGGGATAAGGGTAGAGAAAAGGGACCAGAGATGTTTTGAGGGTATAAGGCGTCCCGCCCAACCGTGCGTTCAGCGGACGCGGCTGGGCCGCGCGCCAACCGTGGCCGCAAGAAGCAAGGCAACCTTCGTCCCCCGGCTCCTCGGACAAAGACGCCGCGCCGCTGACGCCATCGTTAGCGCGTCCACACCCACACCGGGTGGCCCTATACCAGGAGAGGCTCAGGCTTGAACCGAATGATACAACAGGAAAGTGGACGCTGAAGTGTAACACTCATGAGGGAAGCATGACTAACCCCGATAGAAAACTCGTCAAAGGGCTAGTGGCCTGGTACGGACTGTATCAGGCGATCCACATCGGCGTCAATCTACGGGGGTTGTTCCAACTGGCCCATGGCGGCATCGACTTCCCGGCCCTGCCCCCATCTGGCGGCTGGACGCCGCAGGTGATCCACTTCTTCACCGGCATGGCGAGCCTCGATCTGCTCAACGCCGTGCTGACGCTGGTCTTTGTGCTCGGGTACTTCCGGCGGGCACGGTGGCGCTTCTGGCTTGGCACGCTCACGCTCACGGTTTCCATGTACGCGGCCCTGCTCTTCGATTACGCCACCCTCGCCAGCGGCTCCTGGACACAGGCCAACTTGGGCGGTTATCTCTTCACCAACGTGACGTTTTTGCCGGTAGTGGTGCTGTTTGGATTAGTCTGCGTATGGGGATTACGAGGAGAGCTCCGATGAGTGGCCTGGACCAATTGACCGTCGCGCGGATGTATCGCTGGTAGGCTGGAATTTACAACCCGGTGTCGCCGGTTTACCTGTTGGGCAACGAGGAGCAGTTGCCCAGCCACGCTCTGCACCTGCAACCGGGCCAGACAATGCTGAAACTCGCCTGTGGCATAGGGCGAAATTTCTCGCTTATCATGGAGCGAATTGGTCCCACGGGGATCCTGGTAGGGGGGGATTACAGCTCTGCCACGCTGGCCCGGGCACGCGTGGCTCGCCAGGGCTGGCGTAACGTTAACGTGCGCTTAATCCGGGCGGATGCAGCCTGGATAGCCCTGGGATAGCAGTTTGACACCGAGATGTTCACGCTGGCGATGGGCATCATCCCCGACTACGAGGGTGCACTGGCACGCATGGTAGAGCACATACGCGCCGGTGGACGGGTCGCCATCGCAGACGGCAAGCGCAGCACACGTTGGCATCCACGTTCCCTCAACGGAATCGCCCAACAACGCGTTCTAAGAAACAGCATCAGCAAGGTCCTGTTTCATCCGAACAACAAGACGGCCCGCCGTATTAGGGGATTTCAGCGGACTTGGATCGGCTCCGCCCGCCGCTGGCGCTATCGTTATGGCGGCGGATAAGCCGCCGCGCCGTTAGGTGGGCTGATATGTTTTCCCTTAAGTTCCCGTTGCCGGCGAATTGATGTGTAATTGTTATGCAACCAGCACATCAAAAGGCTAACAAGGTATGCCCCTTACCTTCGAGTGGGATGATTAGGAAAGCGAAACAGAGCACAAAGAAGCACAAGGTCTCTTTCGAAGAGGCCTCTACCGTCTTCGCCGATCCATTGTCATTGACTATTCCGGACCCTCTTCATTCTGAGGAAGAGGATCGGTTTGTAACGATGGGGATGTCCATCAAAGGGCGTCTTTTGGCGGTGGTTCACACTGAGCGGGGCGATGCTATTCGGATAATAAGTGCTCGGCTTGCCACTTCACGGGAAAGGAGGGCTTATGAGCGAGGAGAAGATTTATACCAAGGTTGAGGAAGACGAGATGCTGCCGGAATACGATTTCAGCCGCGGAGAGCGTGGCAAATATGCCCAGCGCTATCTACCGATAGCCCGCGGTTGTCAAATTTGGAGGTCAAAATTCGAAAAGGATGTCTTGAAGAACATCTCTTTCGCCCTCTCACGATATGTTTCTGGGTGTCCCATCGGCATGGAGCACGGCATCCAGGGCTGGCGTGGCAGTGATGAGCCCAAGGGTGACAGCACCCGGGAACGCTTCCGTCGCTCAATCTTCCCCCCTCAGACGTACCAAAGATTTCTGATGAAGCCCAGTGACCGCTTCTATCTCATCTAATAACGCCCCTCGTCCCTCTCGATTGGCTTTCCGATACCACTTTTGCATCCGACGCTGGCACTTGTGCCGCTCGTCCACTGTCATCCGCTCTTCCCTTCCCATGATCCCCTCCGGTAACAATTTCTTTTGAGGGTACCATGATCGTCCAGTGAACATTTTAGATGACAGGGCGCGGTGTCCTTGCCTTGGGGGCAATTCTGGGCCAAAATGGACTGTTGGTCTGATCTGGTCGGAGGAACGGGCCGGGCAGTGCGTTGTTTTTTGCAAGGAAGTATGGATGAGGAAAGAAGATGACAACCACAACGGCAATCTCCACTCCTGTTCCCAATGCACGCTTTCCTGTGGATTTGCAAGCCCATACGACCTGTTCGGATGGGGCCATGGGACCTGAAGAGCTTATCGCTTTGGCAGCTCAAGTGGGAATACGGGCTCTTGCCATCACCGACCATGATTCCGTGCTGGGGGTGGATCGGGCCCTCGCCGCAGGGAAAAAGTACGGCGTTGAGGTCGTACCCGCGGTGGAACTGAGTTTGCGTAACGAGCCCGAGCGTGATTTTGTCGATCTGGACATGCTCGGCTATTGGATTGACCCTCATCATCCTATGTTGGAGGAGACCTTACAGCATGTTCAGGAAGGACGCATCGCTCAAAAGAAAATGCAAGTGCAGCGGTTGCGCGAACTGGGGTATCAGGTGAGCTGGGAGGAGGTCCAGGCGCGAGCAAAGGGAGTCCCCGGACGCCCTCATATCGCTCAGGTTCTCATGAGTCGGTATCCTGAAGAGTTTCCTACCCTAGACTCGGTCTTCACCACCCTCTTACGTAATAACGGTCCGCTTTACGTACAACGTCCTTTTGCCTTACAGCTCGAAGAAGCCGCTGCTTTGATTCATGAAGCAGGAGGCCTTCCTGTTCTTGCTCACCCAGGTTTATACACAGACGTGCGCGATTTGGAGGGCATGATAGCTCGTGCTGCCTATCTGGGAGTGAGGGGTTTGGAAGTTTGGTATCCGTACAACAAGACCCGAGTCTGTCGTAGCTGTCCCTCAAAGGATTTATCACGGTTCATCGCCCGCTTCGCACGTCTGGCTGAGCGCTTGAATCTCTTAAAGACCGGCGGCAGTGATTTCCATGGATCGCACAAGCCGATATATCTGGGGGAGCAGGGATTAACATGGGAGCAGTACACATATTTGAAAGAACAAGCAAGGAAGCTTTACGGGGTCCGTGTTCGTTGAGTGAGGCTGCTCTACTGGAGCAGTCGAAGTGTTTGACGGATATGTCTCTCCTCACTATAATGGGGCCAGTACGCGCGTGTCGGGGCGTGGCGCAGTCCGGTTAGCGCACGGCGTTTGGGACGCCGGAGTCGGAGGTTCAAATCCTCTCGCCCCGACCTGTGAGCGGGTGTAGCTTAATGGTAGAGCCCCGGCCTTCCAAGCCGGTTATGGGGGTTCGATTCCCCTCACCCGCTCCTTTTCTCCGTGCGGGCCTCTAGCTCAATGGTCAGAGCGGCCGGCTCATAACCGGCTGGTTCTCGGTTCGAGTCCGAGGGGGCCCACCACCCTTCGTCGGGGAGAGTCTCGACGGGCATTCAGGAGGTCGGAGGAAGGCCCTCTCTCCGACCTCCTTACCTGCTCCCTTGAACTCGAAAAATTCCCCGCATTTTGAATATTTGCCGCTTCCCTGGTATCATAGACCGGTAATCGCTCTTACCATGCACGGCGAAAGGGCACATATATCCGATGAAACGCCTGAAGTGGATCGGCCTGCCATTCATCCTGCTTCTTGGACTGACGTTGATATGGATGCCTCCTGAACGCCATCTGGGTCGCCTGTTGACTTTAATATATTTGCACGGCGCTCTCATTCGTACCGGTGCCTTGCTTTTTTCCTTAGGGGGCGTTATCGCTCTAGTGGCCCTGGCGACGAGAGATAAACGAACCTGGGAATGGATGTATGCTTTTCAGGTGACCGCCTGGGGGACATGGGTGCTGGGGTTCTTACTGAGCATTTACCCTTCCTTTGTGACATGGGGAGCGCCTGTGGTATGGGGGGAACCACGCACCCGCATGGTACTTCAAGTCGCTCTCGTTTCCGGTCTTCTTTTTCTGGTCGGATGGTGGCTGGGGGCGCGGGCCTGGAGTGCGGTGATGTCCCTGGTTGTGGGGGGACTGGTCCCTTTGCTGGTCTGGCGGACCGGGGTGATTCGTCATCCTCTGAACCCCATAGGCACTTCTCCTTCCACCACGTTTCGTCTGGCTTACGCCATTGTGCTTTTTAGCATCGTCGTGCTGGCGGGTGTGGTCACTGCCTGGGTACAGGCCTGGCTGGGACAAACACCCGTGGTCGAGGATGAAGAGGGAATGTAGCGATGGTCAAAATCGTCTCTATCGAACAAATGCGCAACCTGGAGCGTCAAACGGACGCCCGTGGTCACAGTTATCGGGCTATGATGGAAGCGGCCGGGCGGAGTGTCGCCGAGGTCATCTTGCAGAACTGGTATGGTGAGGAGATGCACGTTCTCACCCTCGTTGGCCCAGGAAATAACGGCGGCGACGGGCTGGTGGCCTCCCGCTACCTGGCCAACGCCGGGGCTCAAGTAACGGTCTACGTATGGAAAAGAAGAGCAGTGGAAGCCGACTTGGTGCAGGATGCGCCCCTGACCATCCTGAAGCACTCGGAAGATTTAGAATTGGCTGCTCTTCACGCTGCTCTGGCCCAGGCTGACATCGTGGTAGATGCCCTTTTAGGCACAGGGGCGAACCGGCCCATCACATCCCCCCTGGCCGACATCCTCGATCAGGTGAAGACGGAACAAGCTGCCCGCCAGGCGCGACCACGTCCCCCCATTTTGGACCCTCATCTCCGGACTTCGGAGGCCTCTTCGCCTCTAGCCGTTGTGGCCGTGGACTGTCCCAGTGGTTTGAACAATGATACAGGGACTCTAGACCCCCACACAATAACCGCTGATATTACAGTCACCTTCGCGTTCCCTAAAGTTGGACAGCTTCACTTTCCGGGGGCAGCGGCCTGCGGCGATCTCCTCATTGCCGACATCGGCATTGAGGAACCCGACGATCCTGCATGGCCCGAACTGGTCACTGCAGATTGGGTGGGAGAGCGGTTGCCCAAACGCCCGCCGAACGCCCATAAAGGGACCTTTGGCAAGGCTCTGATTGTCGCCGGTTCCGTGAATTACACCGGGGCGGCCTGGCTGGCGGGTTCTGCCGCCACCCGTGTAGGAACCGGGTTGGTCACCGTGGCCGTCCCTCGCCCATTGCAGGCCACATTAGCGTCCACCTTGCACGAAACAACCTGGGTCCTCCTCCCCCACGACCTGGGCGTTATTGCTGAAGACGCTGTAGAGAGTGTTCTGGAAGAGGCGAGGAAATACGGCGCTTTACTCGTTGGCCCGGGCCTGACCCAAGAGAAAACAACCATGAAGTTCATTGCTCGTCTATTGGTTCCTCAAATCCTAGAAGAGAAAGAAGCGACCGGTTTTATGCCCACGGCTGGTGCCGGAATACACTCCCGTGGCCCCTTGGGTTTCGTGCCGCCAGGAAGCCGGGCAAAAGGCACGGAAAAAGCTCAAGATGCAAATAACCCCCTTTCCTCCTCTTCTTTGCCTCCTCTGGTTGTCGATGCAGACGCGTTGAATGCTTTGTCGACGTTGGACGGATGGTTCCACTATCTCCCGCACAACTCGGTTCTGACGCCTCATCCAGGGGAGATGGCTCGTTTATGTGGTTTGACTCCTCGAGACGTGCAAAATCGGCGCTGGGAATTGGCCCGTGAGAAAGCCCGAGAATGGGGGCAAATTGTCTTGTTGAAGGGCGCTTATACGGTCGTCGCGGCACCGGATGGCCGTACGGCGGTGCTCCCCTTTGCTAATCCGGCCCTGGCAACAGCAGGAAGTGGAGACGTTCTTGCTGGCATAATCGTGGGCTTGTTGGCTCAAGGGCTGGTTCCTTTTGAGGCAGCCGTATGCGGTGGCTTTCTGCACGGATTGGCAGGTGAATTTGCTCGTGCAGCCCGTGGAGAAGCTGGCGTGGTTGCCGGTGATTTGATCAATTATTTGCCTGACGTTCTTGATGCATTATATGAAAGCGATTGAACTCCCGTTCACGTCAATGTGATGCATTTATCTTTATCTCAGGAGGTCTTATCATGCCGGAGAATCGTTCCAATGCACCTGCCTGGCCTGGGGTGGACATTTTTGCCAAAGTGAGTACGTTCACTGAAGCGAAAGAGGCCATAAAAGGGGGATATTACCCTTATTTTATCCCTTTGGACGAAAACGAAGGGACAGAAGTGATGTACAAAGGACATCGCCTCATCATGTGTGGTTCTAATAACTATTTGGGGTTGACCACACATCCGAAAGTGCGGGAGGCGGCTATCGAAGCCGTCCGGCGCTATGGAACTTCGAACACCGGCTCACGTTTTCTCAACGGAAACTTGCGTCTGCACCAAGAATTGGAAGAGGAGTTGGCGGATTTTGTCGGAAAAGAAGCTGCCCTTATTTTCAGCACGGGCTATCAGACAAATATGGGGACTATCCAGGCGGTCGTGGGGCGGAAGGATACGGTCATCCTGGATCGCGACGACCACGCCAGCATTGTAGACGGAGCTATTCTCTCACAAGGGCGCATCAAGCGCTTCAAGCACAACGACCTGGAGGACTTGGAACGGGTCCTTCAGCAAGTGGACAGGGGCCAGGGACGCTTAGTCGTCGTGGACGGTGTTTACAGCATGGGCGGCGATATTGCTCCCTTGCCGGAAATGGCTCCCCTCTGTCACAAGTATGGGGCCCGTCTGATGGTGGATGACGCCCATAGCATTGGGGTGCTTGGCCCTCAAGGAAATGGGACGGCTGCCCACTTTGATGTCACCGATCAGGTCGATCTAATCATGAGCACGTTCAGCAAATCATTTGCCTCCCTGGGAGGATTCATTGCCGGAGATGCGGATATCATTCACTATATCCAACATTTTGCTCGCTCCTTGATTTTTAGCGCCAGTATTCCACCGGCCAACGTGGCCGCGGCTCGAGCAGCGTTGCAAATCATGAAGGAAGAGCCGGAACGTCGAGAGCGGTTGTGGCACATCGCTCGCCGGATGAAAAAAGAACTGACGGAGATGGGGTATGATACGGGCCACAGTGAGACGCCCATTATCCCCATCATCATCGGCAACGATATGCAAACGATCTTCATCTGGAAGCGCCTTTTCGACGAAGGGGTATTCGTGAATCCTGTGCTGCCTCCGGGGGTGCCGCCCAATCAATCTCTTCTGCGCACGTCCTATATGGCGACGCACACGGATGCACAGCTTGACCGTGTGCTGGAGGCGTTCTACAAAGTGGGCAAAGAGACGGGCGTCCTTGGAGGCTGAGATGACAAAGGCCCTGGTCACCGGGGCGACCGGGCTCGTGGGCGCTAATGTGGTTGCCGTTCTAAACAAGGCTGGCTGGGACGTGCGTGTATTGCGGCGTTCTACGTCCCATATGGATGCCCTGGAGGGTCTAGCGTACGAGGAAGCCGTTGGAAATATCCTGGACGCAGAAACCTTGCAAGCTGCCATGCGAGGGGTGGACGTGGTCTTCCACGTGGCCGGTGCAGCCGATCATTGGCGTTCTAACCCAGAACGACTGTACCGTATCAATGTGGGAGGCACGCAGCAGGTGATCGCTACAGCACTGAAGTCCGGTGTCTCCCGCTTGGTCTACACCAGCTCCCTGGCAGCAGTCGGACCTGCTTCCGGTCCGAACCATCCGGTGGATGAGCGCCAGAATTTCGACTTGCCCCCCGAGGCATTTCCTTACGGGCACAGTAAGTGGTTGGCCGAGCAAGAGGTCAAGAAGGGGGTGGACCAAGGGTTGGACGCCGTCATCGTCAATCCAAGTATCGTGGTTGGACCTCGCGACGCGCACATGACCACCGGGAGTCTCTTCAGGAGCATGCGGTACGGGTTGCTGGCGGTGCCCAGAGGTGGCTCAGGTGTGGTAGATGCCCGCGATGCGGCACTGGGTCACCTGCGAGCGGCTATACAAGGCAGAGTAGGGGAGCGTTACATCTTAAATGGGGCCAATTTGAGCCACATGGAGTTGGCGCGTATTATCGCTCCCCTGTTGGGCGTGCTCCCTCCCCTCATAGAGTTGCCTTCCTGGGTGGTGGGCCCGGTAGCGTTGCTGGTGGACATGCTGAGAGCCCTGGGAGCGCGCCTACCCGCTCGAGGTGATACCCTCCGTTTGAGCACCTATTGGTTCTACGCAGATAATCGCAAATCCCGCCAAGAACTGGACCTGACGTATCGACCTATCAAGCAGGCCGCGGCCGATGCTATCACCTGGCTGCGCGAACGGAGGCGACTGTGAAGAAGGGCGGACACAAATCACGACAAAAGGAGCCGGTGAATGGATGATCCACGTATCAACCAAATCGCGAAGGTGCTGGTGCAATACTCGCTTGGCGTCCAACCGGGCTGGCGGGTGATGATTCGCTCCTGGCCGGAGGGGGAGCCTTTGGTGCGAGAGGTGTATCGAGAGGTCTTGCGGTCTGGGGGGTACCCAGTCGTCAGCCTCACTTTCCGGAATGCAGAGGAAGTTTTCTACAAAGAAGCGAGCGACGAACAGTTGCGCCGTGTCCCACCGCTGGGCCGCTGGGTGGCCGAAACGTTTGAGGCCACGGTGACCATCCTGGCTGAATCGAACACACGGCAGTTGATGCACGTGGATCCGAAACGAATGGCCATCCACCGCCAGGCACGTCAGGAAACCATGCGCCTTTTCCTGGATCGAGCTGCCCGCGGAGAGTTGCACTGGGTGTTAACCCTTTTCCCTACCAACGCCTACGCCCAGGACGCAGATATGTCCCTGGCAGAGTTCAGCGAGTTCGTGTTCAATGCCGCTCTCCCCGATCCGGAAGATCCCATTGGGTATTGGAAGCGGGTTCGTCAGTATCAGGCGCGGGTGGTGGACTGGCTCTCTTCTCGAGACGAGATCCACGTTGTTGCACCGGGCACAGACCTGCGAGTACGTACCCAGGGGCGGGTTTGGATCAGCGCTGATGGGAAGGAGAACTTCCCGGATGGAGAAATTTTCACCGCTCCTGTCGACGATTCTGTGGAAGGGCACATCACCTATTCCTATCCCGCTGTCTACAACGGTCGTGAAGTGGAGGGTGTGGAGTTATGGTTCGAGCGGGGAGAAGTCGTCAAGGCAACCGCCAGAAAGGGAGAGGACTTTCTTCTGGAGATGCTGGCGACGGACGAAGGAGCCCGCCGCGTAGGTGAGTTTGCCATTGGACTCAATCGAGGAATTCGTACATTCACGCGCAACATCCTATTTGACGAGAAAATTCACGGCACTATCCACATGGCGCTGGGCAAGGCATATCCCGAATGTGGGGGCAAGAATGAATCTGCTATTCATTGGGACATGGTTTGCGACCTGCGCCACGAGGGAAAAATGTACGCGGATGGAGAGCTTTTCTACGAGAACGGTGAATTTGTTATCGATGTCCTGAGATGGAAGGGGTAGCCGGTTCCATTCATGCCGATGATAGAGCGGGGGCCCATGGGCAGGATACCGTGGAGCCCCCGCTTGTTTTTCACCTTAGTCGGAGTTTACACTCTCGACAATAACGGGCCCCTTGCCTGGATGTTCCTTATGGGTGCCATCACAGAAAGGGAAGCGTTTTGATTGGAAACAGCGGCAAAGAGCGACCTTTTCCCCCGGTGCTAGTTTTACCTGGGTTACGGGATGTTCTCCTGCCTGCGTCTGGGCTTCCGCCATTAGTCACCTCCTTGGTATAATCAGGGCATGCCTGCCTGATGGATGGGCATGGGTGCCGGGACAGAGCCGATGCCCCGGCACCCTCTCTCTGTTCGCCCGCCGATGAGACCGGTCACCGTGCGGGCAATTCCTGATGGACAGGTCTGATAGACAAAGACGAATCACACTTTATTTCTGTCACACGGTCCGTCCTCTCAACGGCATCACCTCCTTTCCGAGTTTCTTTACCGAGCCCACCGGGCTCAAATTCCACACGCGCCCTCGTGAAGCCACAAAGACGAAGAAGCATTCCGTCCCCCGGGCGCGTATGGAGATGAGATGCAAACTTTCAGGCTTGTTCCACTCGTTACCCTTTTAGGCGGGTTCGTGTTTGTTGGGCTTCGATTTCTGGCGTGGGGATATCAGAACGCACCAGTTTCCAGCGGTTCGCCCAGCCTGCCAGTGCGTCCACGATGGGGAGCAGTTCACGGCCTTTTTCTGTCAACTCGTATTCCACATGCCTCGATGTGTGAGGATCGTCCAGGCGCCGTACCAAACCTTCTGCCTGCAGAAATTTCAAACGGCGAGACAGAAGCGTCGGATTGATGTTGCCCACTCTCGCCCGTAATTCGCAGTAACGCCGGCGCTGACGCAAGTTGTGAATGATCTGCAAGGTCCACTTGCTGCCAAGGATGCGAGCGGTAGCCGCTACCGGACATTTTTCCTGCGTAGGTGCCATGGTGGCCTTACTCCTTGCGCTCTCTCTTAACCCTGCGCCACACCGACCTCAGTTCATACACAATCTGTAGTATATAAACCTCTGCCGAGATGTCAAGTTCATTGCCGGGCCAGGGAAGGGAAGTCGGAGTAATCCGCGAGGGCCCGTAGCGCCCTCAAGAATCTCCAGAACCCTGGTCACTCTCCATCAACCCCAATGGGGGGAGGCCTGTTCCGGGAGTGTCGGAAAAGTTCCTGAGAGGGGTTCTGAAATGGGCTTCCTCCTTGGAGTAGCATTTTCCCAACAGAGCAAGGATACGCTAAACTAGAGGAACTTCAATAGACGGGAGAGCGTCGTTGCAACAGAGCGACACGCGTACTGCCAAAGAAGTCTTTTCGACGGATAAGTTAAGCGAGTGGGCCATCGGCTATGAAAAAATACCGCCCGACCTTCCTGGTTGGAGGAGCGCTGTTCCTCACACTGATAACCATATTCTTGTATGTGGGCGCAATCACGCCGGCTCATGGCTGGTCCGACGTCAACTCCCGTCTGACGCCTTCTCCCTCAACCTTTGACGTCCTTTCCAGCGCGTATCGAGCGGGTCGCATTGACGAAGATACTTTTGCGTTCTACCTGGCGGCCAGCATCTACGATCCTGAGCAGGTGCCTCCCGCGTTTCGCTCCTCCTCTCCGGGCAAAGATGGGACTCGGGTTTTGCTCCTCCTTCGCAACATGTGGCATGAGCTTTCTCCCCGGACCCAAAGGCGCATCGAGGTTCTACGTGGCGTCACGACTGCTCAGACCCAGCCTCGCCCTGGGCTCAGTGGGAAGGAGTATAAACTCTTGACCGAGCATTTTGCCATCCATTACACCCTGGATGGTATCGACGCCGTCCCTCCCGAGGACCAGGACAACAGCGGTGTGCCGGATTATGTGGAAGCGGTTGCCGATGCTGCCGAGCATTCCTGGCAGGTCGAAGTGCATGATTTAGGATGGACGCCCCCGCCTCCGGACCGAGGTGAGGGGGGGGATACGCGTTATGATATTTACCTGAAGGACATGGAATATTACGGCTACACGGATCCCCAGGGAGGGTTCGTAGGCGACAACCCGAACAGCCCGAAACGCCACGAGAAGAGCGCGTTCTATACCTATATTGTGCTGGAGAATGATTACCTGCACTTTCGAGGGCAACCCCTGGACCTTATTCGAGTGACGATGGCGCACGAATTCAATCACGCCCTGCAATTTGGCTACGATGGGGAGGAACCGGCCATCTGGCTGTACGAGGGCGTAGCCACCTGGATGGAGGATGAGGTCTATGATAATATCAATGATAATTGGCAATATTTGAGTGCTCTCCTGGGCAATCCAGAGCTCTGCCTTTCCTCCAATACATCCTCTTTCGACGATCATCCTTATGCTACCTGGATTTTCTTCCGTTACCTTTCCGAACATGTTGGCGGTCCAGATACAGTCCGAGCCGTCTGGGAACAAGCCATCGATTACGACAATTACGCTGCGGTCGCCCATGCTATAGAGCGCACTGGCAGTACGTTGCCCAATGTGTTTGCCGATTTTGCCGTCGCCGTTGCCCTGCAACGGCCCTGTTCAACAGAGGACTCTCATGATCCTTACTGTTTTAGCGAGGCCCCTTTCTCCACCGAAACACATCGGGAAGGGTACGTGCGCTGGACCGGGACGCCGGTGTCCATCCAACCGCGCATGGGGGTCCAACCGATGGGGGCCAATTTTTGGCAAATCCGCAGGGCTATCACCACCCCTCTGGCTATCGATGTTCTCTTGCCGAAGAGAGGGGTATACCGGATCCGTCTCGTTCATGCAGGAGATACGAAGGACATTCTGGAGGCGTCCTTTGCCAACGGCCAGGCTACTCTCCTCGTCTCGGGAATAAAGGATGCCCCCGACCTCCTGGTCGTGGTCCGCACCGATGCTCCTGTTGACAACATGTGCTCTTATGACACGTACAAAATCCTCTTCTCGCCCTCAACGGTTACCTTGACTCCCACACCTGTACCTACGCCGACGCCATCTCCCTGGACTCCAACGCCGACATTTACCCCGACGCCGACACCTGCCCCCATGACCCTGACCCTGACACCGACGGTCACGGCTACCCTTTCGACACCCACCCCTACGCCTACACCCACCCCCACGCCTGCCCCTCTGCCCCCTCAGCAGTGCTCCGAGCTTGTCCAAAATGGGGATTTTGAAGCTCCTCTGGCCGATCCTTGGGTAGAGTCGGCCGGAGGCATCATCTTCTCTCGGGATAAAGGAGCGATTCCTCATTCAGGAACGCATAGTGCCTGGTTTGGAGGCTATCGCAACGCCGACGACTGGCTGTACCAGGATATCACCCTCCCCTCACAGGTGGATAGGCTTACTCTCCGTTACTGGGTGTATGTGCGTACAGGAGCACTGGATAGGGTGCGGCATATCCTGCGCGTCAGTGTGCGCGATCCACAGGGTCACGTTCTCGAAGACACCGGTTTTTGGCATAACTTGAACACTCAGAGTCGTTGGTTCCTCTACAAACGCGATCTGACGGCCTTGCGTGGACGTACGGTACGCCTCTATTTTCACGGTCGCACGGATGATTATCCCCAATGGACGAATTTTTACGTGGATGACGTGTCTTTGCAAGCCTGTACCCGACCCCCGTTGGTGCAAAACGGGGGCTTTGAAGAGAATTTGACCTTTTGGAAGAGCGGGGGGGATCAGCCGGTCGCTGTCGTGACGGATACTGTTCACGCCGGAGCGTGGGCCCTGCGTTTGGGAGAACCGGTGGCCGCTATTACCCAAACGACGAGCTCCTCTTGGGTTGCCCAGACCATTGTCGTTCCCTTCCAGATGGCAAGGCCGACCCTGCGTTACTGGTATCGCATGTTTACAAACGACATCATCGACTATGACCAGTTTCGGGCAGAAGTGTGGAGCGACAACGGTGAACGGCGGTTGGCAATCCTGACCCTCGCCGGTTATGACAAAAATGGGAATGTGGCTCCGCCGCCTGGCACCGATTTAGGGTGGAAAGAGGTCAACGTGGACTTGGGAGCCTTTGCCGGCCAGCGTGTTCAGGTCCGGTTTGTCAATGAGAACGTTCATCCGGGCTATTCCCTGGGAGCGTGGACGTACGTGGACAGTATTGCCCTGGTGGACGGCGTCCGACGCGGTTTCAGCAAGGCTTGGCTCCCCCAACTTCTGCGCGGTCCTCTGGCCGGGCCCACGATACGTGCTGCCCGTCCCCCATCCTTTTGGAAGCTAAAGCCCCTAAAGGGGAAGGATGGGCGGCGTTGAGCGTCCTTCCGAGGCGGCTTCCGACTATTTTAACTCGCGGCTGCTGTAGCCCAGGATTCGTCGTGCCACAATAAGCGTGTTGATTTGCCCTGTTCCCTCGAAAATGTCGTTGATCTTTGCATCACGCATCCATTTCTCTACCAGAAACTCGGTCGAATAGCCGAGAGGCCCCAAAATTTCCACCGCTTTTTGCGTAATCCAGGTGACGGCTTTTCCCGCTTTGACCTTGGCCATGGACGCTTCCAGCGCGTTGGGCAAGCGTTCGTCGCTCATGGATGCCGCCCGCAAGGTCAACAGCCAGGCCATCTTGTGCAGAGCCTCCATTTGGAGGACGTCTCGCTGTACAGCACTGAGGGCGTGTTTTGGCACATCGTAAGGAATATCGATCCCCTGGTCGGCCAGTTTTTCCTTTACGAACTCGATGGCTGCACGGGCAATGCCCACCGCACTGGCGGCCACCACGGGCCGGGAGGTGTCAAACGTCTTCATTGCCGCCTTAAAGCCCACTTTTTTGTCCGTTCGTTCTACCTCCGGGCTGCCCAGGATGTTGTCTAAAGGGATCCTGCAATCCTCGAACACCAGCGCTGCAGTGTCGCTGGCCCGGATGCCCAGTTTGTGCTCTCTCTTGGCTACTTTGGCTCCTGCGGTCCCTGCAGGTACGACAAAGGATTTGATACCTGCACGTCCTGCAGATTTGTCCACTGTGGCCCAAACAACGACTAGCCCCTCCGATCCTTCCAAGGCCAGCCAACCATTGGTGATGAAGACTTTCTCCCCGTTGATGACCCACTCATTTCCATCACGCACAGCCGTCGTGCTGATGGAGGAAACGTCGGAGCCTGCCCCCGGTTCGGTAATGGCCATGGCTCCCCACTTGGGATCCCCTTCGGCAAAGCGTTTCAAGAATCGGACTTTCTGGTCAGGAGTTCCGGCAGCATCGATGGCAAATCCGGCCAGCGCCGGGCCAGGGGTACAGAGGTAGAGTCCTGCGTCTCCCCAGGAGAGCATTTCCACCATGTAAACCAGTTGCAGGTTGAAATGGTACTTCTTGCTGCCCTTCTTCTTTCCCTTCTCCGTACCTGTCAGTTCTTGTTGGGCTTTCATCACCCGCCGAGCCCATTCCATTTTCATGACAGGCCACATGCGGTTCACATATTCCCAGGGAATCTCGTGTTCATGCTCATCGTAATGGCGCGAATAAGGGCGCATAACCTCTTTGGCGACCATCTCGAAGAGGGTACGTTGCTGTTTTAAGTCTTCAGGGATATCAAAGCTGATCATCGGTGACCTCCTACGGTAGATATCTTCCTGGTAGCTCGCTGGACCTAATCCGGCCGGCCTCCAAATCGTTTAGATGTGGACTCAGGCCAGCACCAGGCCTTCTAGGGTGGCGATACCACGGCCGTTGCGTAGCCATCGCTCTGTTGGATATTCTCGAATGTAGCCGTAGCCGCCTAAAATCTGAACACCGCGATCAGCAACCTGGACGGCCACATCATCCGCGGTGAGTTTGGCAAGATACGCGTCCCGGATTGCGTCTTCTCCTCGGTCCAGCTTCCAGGCGGCTTCCCACGTCATCAGACGTAAGCCATCGATGTCGATGGCCATCTCGGCCAACATAAAAGCAATGGATTGGCGATGGGCAATAGGTTCGCCAAACTGGACACGTTCTTTAGCATAGTCACGAGCATATTCATAAGAAGCTCGGGCGACTCCGACCGCCACCGCCGCGGTAGCCACACGCATGTAAGCCAGTAGACGGTCGAAGTCGATGCCTTTCTCCTCGCCCAGTCGATTGGCTAAGGGCACAGGCACGTTTTCGAATGCCACACGATACAGGGGTAAGGAACGCAAGCCCATCAGTCGCTCCTGTTTTCTAAGAACCACTCCCTGGGTCGAGGTAGGGACGATGTAAGCCTGCGTCCGTCCTCCCTCGTCGGCGTAGACAAGTATTTCCTTGGCCTCCTTTGCCAACGGGACGTATGCTTTTTCTCCTCGTAAGATATAAGAGTCTCCCTCACGGGCAGCCGTGACAGTCATGTGATACGGGTCGAACTGGATGAGGGGTTCAGTAAACGCTGCCGTTGCAACATAGAACCGTTCTTCACAAAAGCGAGGCAGATACGTTTGCTTCTGGATGTCGCTTCCCTGGAGGAGGATGGGGAGGGCAAACAAGCCTGGGGTGAGGAAATTCAAAGCTATGCCCAGGTCTCCCCAGGCCAACTCTTCCAAAGCGAGGACACTGGTTAGCATCGAGTGGCCTTCACCAAAGCCCCCGTATGTTTCAGGGATGCTGGCGGGCAACAAACCCAGCTCCCAGCCCGTGGCTACCAGGTCTGTTGGGGTGGCAGCATTCTCGTCGCATTCATGCGCTTGTGCCCTCATCTCGCTCTCTGCGAACTTGTGCAGAGTGTCCAGGAGCATCTGCTGCTCTTCGGATGGCGTAAATGACAGCATAGTTGCCTCCTCGTCGGCAATCGTTTCTAACAATGGATGCCCTGTAGGCCGACTATTCCTCATGGGCGTAACGGTAAGACAAAAACAGTGCTGTTTCCGAAATCAATGTAATGCTCAGGCGTTGTGGTCATGTTCAGGCGGTGATATGGGAACACCTTAGCGTGAATTTAATGGGTGCAGGGCGGCCATCGTGGCGAGACGGTTTCCATCTTAGCAGGCGGTAGGCATGTGGATAAAACGTGGCCCTTGGGTGGACGAGGGCGGTGTTCATCTTGGGTGGGCGATGGCAACACCCTCGTCGCCCTCGCCCACCCATTTGTTCCGAGTTCCCCCGTGGCGGTCGGAGTGGGGAGAGAGGGAGAATTCTGCTATAATTAGGGATGCGGCAGAGGTGACAGGGAAAAACAGAGATGAAATGGGTTGATACTCAATAGAGAATAGAGAGGAAGAGGAGATGCTCCGTGTATCTGATATCATGACGCCCGACCCGAAGACGATCGGGCCAGAAAACTCTATTTCCACGGCCATCCGGATGATGTTGGAAGGCGGGTTTCACCACTTACCCGTCATTGATGCCGGGCATTTGATAGGCATCGTTCACGCGAATGACATCCGTCGTGGTCTTGGAATGGCCACGTTGCCGGAGACAGCCCCTGTCATGCCCCACGTGTGGGACGCGGTTCCAGTCCGCAATGTGATGCATTTGGTAAGTCAAAAAGTAACTCCTGACATGCCGGTGCGCCAGGTGATTGCTATCATGCGCAACTGGGCCCTGACGGGCCTTCCCGTTCTGGAAGGGGCGGAGCTTGTTGGGATGGTGACATTGACGGACATTCTGGCCATTACCGCGGATTTGCTGGAGGCTGTTGAGGCCCAGGCCGTGCCTCCTGCCGTTGCATTCGTGGGACGCTCCGGCAGCGGCAAGACGACCTTGATCGAGCGTTTGATCCCCGAGTTGCAACGTCGCGGTTACTCTCTCGGCGTCATTAAGCATCATGCTCACGACACGCTGGTCGATAAGGAGGGCAAGGATACGTGGCGGTATGCCACGGTGGGGGCCAGTCCGGTGACTATTGTCTCCCCCAGACAGACGGCGACTTTCCTACAGACCGAAAAAGAACTGCCCCTGGATTTGGTTATCCACCGTTACTATCGCCATGTGGACCTGGTTCTCATCGAGGGGTATCGCTGGTCGGATAAGCCGCGTATTGAAGTTCACCGACAAGAACGAAGCGACACGTTGCTTTGCACTCTGGACGAAGTGGTGGCCATTGTTTCGGATAAAGCCTGGGATGTCCCCTGTCCCGCGTTTGATCTGAACGATGTGAATGGCATCGCCGACTTCCTGGAGAAGCGCTTCCTCAAGGTGACCCAACAAGAAGGGCATGCTTCTACTTCAGACTGAGCGGTTGAGCATGGAAGGATCAGTACGAGTTAGGATACAATGAATCAGCGCGAGAAGGAGGGGAAAAGTGGTGGTGGAGCTGGTTTGGTATGGACATGATGCGTTCCACGTGGCCGGACCGCCGGTCGTCTACATCGATCCATGGCGGCTGCCGGAAGATCTCCCCTTGGCTGATGTGGTGCTCATCACCCACGACCATTACGATCATTGTTCGCCCGAAGATGTGGACAAGATCTTGGGGCCGGATACGCTGATCGTTGGCCCTTCCGCCGCTTTGAGAAAGCTGGCTGGAACCAGAGCGGGGCAACGGCCGGTCCGGGTTGGCGACCAACTGACGGTTGGCAACATGCAGGTCCAAATTGTCCCCGCTTACAATACAAACAAACGCTTCCATCCGCGCACGGCAGGATATGTGGGCTACGTGTTGGAGCTGAACGGCATTCGCATTTACCACGCTGGAGATACGGATTTGATCCCGGAGATGGAGTCCGTTCGTTGCGACGTTGCTTTGTTGCCCGTCAGTGGCACATATGTAATGGACGCGGAGGAGGCAGCTCAGGCTGCTGCGGTGTTGCAACCGCGATTGGCTATTCCCATGCACTATGGAGTCATTGTCGGATCGGAGAAAGACGCTGAACGCTTCCGGCATCTGGCCCCCGTGCCCGTTCGGATTCTGGAAACGGAAGAACTCCTCGCTCTTCCGGCCGCGTTCGATGCGTAATGTTCCCAAAATCGCAGAGGTGTAGGGTGTGGTGGAAACGCTGGCTAGTATTCCTCCGATGGGTTTTCTTGTTGGTTCTGGCCCAAGGGCTTTTCACGGCTCCGGTTCTGGCCCACAGTGGAGGACCCTATCCTATCTTGCTGAACAGCCCGGCGGGACCTTATCGTCTGACAGTGCTTGCAGATCCCCACGTCGGCCAGGGTACATTCGTCATTACCGGGACTCTGTCCGACGGAGCGCCTCTCCCAGCAACAACCAGGGTTACCCTGGATGTTGCACCCCTCGACGGTCATGCTCCTTCCAGATCCTACCAGGCCGTTTGGGCGGAGCAAACCGGGGGGGCGTTCCGCACGGTGATCCCCTTCGATCGTAAGGGAAGCTGGCGGGTGCATGTTCGTGTCCAGGGTCTTCAAGGGGAGGGCCGGGTGGAACAAGAGGTAACCGTTACGCCACAGAGTTCGCCCTGGTGGAACACGTTGCTTTGGTTGATGCCTTTTCTGGCCCTGGGAGGACTATGGTCATACGCGGCACTGCGTTCGCGGCGCACTTTTAGTGACTCAGCGTCGCCTTCAGCCAGCAATACATGAGGATTCCGCCTGCAACCGCAACGTTCAAGGATTCGGCTTTGCCCACTATGGGGAGTCGAGCATAGTTTTCCACGTGTGACCGCACATCCTCGGACAGCCCGCGAGCCTCGTTGCCCAGGACGAGGGCGATATTCCCTTCCCACAGTCCGTCACCCCAGAGCGTCCCTCGGTGCACATCTGTACCCACAATATGTACCGCTTGCTTCCTCAAGGCGGCAAACAGATGCTTGACATCCTGCGCGTGAACTATCGGCACATTAAAGATGGAACCCATACTCCCGCGCACAGTTTTGGGATCGAACGGGTCAACGCAAGGCTCGATGAGAATGACTGCATGGGCATTCACTGCATCTGCCGTGCGGATGAGAGTACCCAGGTTTCCAGGATCTTGTAAGCGATCTAGGACCACTGCCAGGTCACGCCCGCTCCATTGGATTTGCTCCAGGGAAGACTCGAACAAAGCAAATGTGGCTACAAGTCCCTGAGGACGCTCTCGTTCGGAGAGGACACGCATCACACGGGAGCTGACCGGCAACAACGTTGCCCCTGCTTTCTCGAAACGTCGCAACAACGTCGACGCTTCAGAGCCGGTGAAGAAATCCTTACAGTAGAAAAGCTCCCGGGGGGTGGCCCCTGCATCCAGTCCCATGTGGAGAAGCTGGAGGCCTTCCACCAGAAACCGTCCTAGCCGATGCCGGTACTTGCGACTGGACAACTTTCTGGCATTGACAACGTGCTTGTTGCGAACGCTGGTGATCAATGTGTGCATGGGTTGATCCGGCTGCTGCTCTGGCTGTGGATTGGGGAGGCAGCGATCGCTTTTGCTCAGCCATACGACCGCGAACTGCTGCGCTTGCGTTCCGCTCCAGCCATCATCGCCTCATAGGCTTCCTGGGCTTCCTGGCTGATGGGGTAATACTGGCCGCTTTCCTCCAGGGTAATGCCATAATCCTCTAGAATTTGCCGGATGACTCGCTGTCGCGCCTTTTCGTCCACCCGGTAAATCTCTGACACATCCAAGATGAAGTCGAATTCGTTCACAAAGTACACAGTAGCCTGGTTGTCCCACACCTCGACGAACCAGGAATCCGAGACCACAGGGACGTATTCAACAATGGCCTCCTCATCCTCCACTTGGACGTTCATAATACGCCCCTTGATGGATTTTTCCAGAGCTTCCACATCTTTTAGCTTGTCAAGCGACACGCGTACCTCTCTCCACATGACGACCTCCTGATTCGTCCACCTGCGGCGGACTGAATTACGAATAACACCCTGGGGAACCTGGTTAGCGCCTGACATCTCTACTCTGTTGGTGTGAGCGTTTGTGTATCGGCGTATGATGCTACGATTATACATCTATTCGGCAAAAGTGCCATGGTCCCGCAATCATATGCCCGAGAGTTAGTTTGACAGGTGAAACCGAATGTCATATACTTTGAGCATGGGACAGAAGAGAACTCGTCATGCCACGTATGACATTAATTACCACTTCGTGTGGACACCGAAGTTCCGTCGCAAGGTCCTTACGGGCGCAGTGGCCAGGCGCCTCCGAGAGCTTATCGTCGAGAAAACGAATGAGCTGGGTGGCGAGGTGCTTGATCTCTCTGTGCAGCCTGACCACGTACACCTCTTTTGTAGCTTTCCTCCCACGATTGCGCCGCATCAGGTCATGTACCGTATCAAGGGATACACCGCTTTCAAACTGCGCAGCGAGTTCCCCAGTCTGAAGAGCAGACTTCCCTGCATGTGGACCCGTTTTTACTATGTCGGCACTGCCGGGAGCGTTTCTTCTGAGACGATAGAGCGTTATCTTGAGGTTCAAAAGGGCAAATAGGCGATGGTCTTGGCGTGCGAATATAGACTTGGGAGTCGTTTGGACGAAGTGCTGAGGCACACAAAGGCGGCCTGCCACGATAAGCGTGGCCTCAGGGGGGTCTGTACCTTGTATGAGGATCTCTGAGGGGACTTTCCTGGCCCTTCGGCTAGAGGAGAGCATCCATGTCAGCCGAGCAACGTCGTTTGGCTTTCTTCGTCACATGTCTTGTCGACCAAATCATGCCGGAGATCGGCGTCGCGTCTGTACGTTTGCTTCGTCAGGCAGGATATGAGCCTGAATTTCCCGGTCGACAAACGTGCTGTGGACAGCCTTTCCTCAACAGCGGCTTCCGGGAACAAGCAATGCGTTTGGCCCGACACACTATTGAAATACTCGAGCCCTTCGATTATGTCGTCCTCCCCTCCGGTTCTTGTACGGCCATGCTGCGGGTGCATTACCCCCACCTGTTCCGCGACGATCCGGTATGGGAGAGGCGGGCCCAGCAGTTGGCTGCCAAGACGTATGAACTGACGGAGTTCCTGATACACGTGGCCCACTGGCAGCCCTTTGTTGAAGGAAAACCGCTGACCGTTACCTATCACGACTCCTGTCACATGGCCCGGATGCTCCACCTCCATGACGAACCTCGATTTCTACTGTCGACAGCGGGCGCGCTTATCCATGAGATGCAGGAACCGGACCGCTGCTGTGGCTTTGGCGGGGTATTCTCCGTGCGTGTTCCCGAAGTCTCGAATGCCATCACAGCGGACAAGTTGCGTGAGGCGGTAGATACCCAGACATCCATGCTGGTCACTGCGGATCCCGGATGTCTGATGCAGATGCGAGGCATGGTGGACGATCTTCCTATCCAGGTAGAGCATATAGCCGTCGTTTTGGCGAGATCGCTGGGACTAATGGGTGAGGAGTGAAGGGTCCGCTCCGGGCGTTTGACCCAAGAGAGGAACACTATGGGCGGGGAAGAAGGGCAGAGCATCACACTGGCCGAATTTCGCAAACGTGCTCAGCAAGCATTGGCTGACCCGTTCTTGCAAGGAGCTTTGTCCGGAGCTACGGCTCATTTTCGTCAGGGTCGCGAGCAGGCTTTGGCTGAAATGCCGGACGTGGAGGCCCTGCGGGACCAGTTGAAAGCCATTCGCGCGGCAACATTGGCACGCTTGGCCGAACACCTGGAGACGTTCGAGCGCAATGCGACGGCTGCCGGTGCTCACGTACATTGGGCCCGAGACGCGGATGAAGCCAACCGGATTATTGTCGAGATCGCCCGCCTTTACAATGTCCGTCTGGCTGTCAAGAGTAAATCCATGACGGGTGAGGAAACCCGCCTGAATCTGGCTCTAGGAGCGGCTGGCATTCAGGCCGTAGAGACCGATCTGGGGGAGTGGATTGTGCAGTTGGCAGGAGAGACCCCTTCCCACATTATCGCTCCCGCGGTTCATAAGACGCGTCAGCAAGTTGCCGCGTTGCTGAGCCAGGTTGTGGGACGTTCGTTACCTGCAGACGACATTCCGGCCCTTACGGCTGAGGCTCGACGTGTCTTGCGACAGAAATTTTTAGAGGCTCAGATGGGTATTTCCGGGGCGAACGTGGCTGTCGCCGAGACCGGTAGCATTGTCCTGGTCACCAATGAGGGAAATGGGCGTCTGGTGACGAGCGCCCCCAAAGTCCACGTGGTCCTCATGGGTATCGAGAAGGTTGTACCCACATGGAAAGACGCGGCTGTATGGCTTGCCCTTCTGGCCCGGAGCGCGACCGGGCAACCGCTTTCTGTCTACACCAGCATCATTACCGGACCTGCCCGCGCCGACGATGTGGACGGCCCCGAGAATGTCCACATCGTTCTCCTGGACAACCGACGTAGCCAATATGTGGGCACCCCTTTTGAAGAGGTCCTTCAGTGCATCCGCTGTGGGGCCTGCCTGAATGTGTGTCCTGTGTATCGGAAGACGGGCGGACATGCTTATGGTAGCCCTTACAGTGGGCCTATCGGTGCGGTGGTGTCTCCTCTATTGTTTGGCTTGGAGACCTATTCTGCCTTGCCTCAAGCGACCTCGTTGTGCATAGCTTGCCTGGATGTATGTCCGGCACGCATTGATCTGCCAAGGATGCTGATCGACTTGCGGACTGAAGAGGTGCGACGGGGGCATGTGTCACGCACTGATGCCTGGTTGGAACGTATTGCTGCCTGGTTGCTGGCACACCCTCGTCTGTACCGACGAGTGGCAGGTGCTTTGCGCTGGACCTTGCGTCCTTTCGTGCGCGGCCGCTATCTTGCCCTGCCTCAACCTTTCAACCCGGTTGGGAAACGCCGGTTGCCGGCTCCTGCCCGGCGTTCGTTTCACGAGATCTGGAGGAGCGGCGAAGTGTGAGAGAGGCGGAAGAATCAGAATGTGTCACAAATAAGACCCGGGGATGAGATCATGACAGATCGGGAAGCTCGAGAAGTCATTCTGGCTCGCCTGCGGGCTCAGTATCGAGAAGTCCCTCACCCGGCAGCCTGGCGCTCGCGCCGCCATTTCGGCGATCTGACACGTCGCTTTGAGTCTTCTTTGCGACTGGTAGGCGGGGAGCCCAGGCGCGCCCCCAGTTTAACCAAAGCTTTGGACGTCCTGGACAAATATTTCCACGAAGTGGATGCTCGTCGAGTGATCGTCAATCCCGATCCGCCCCTGGATACAGTGGATTTTCCCGCGCGTTGGCCAGACATGGACTGGTATGTGGTTGGACGCACCGCGGGGGATGCTCGCAATTTTGCTGCTGTTGCGGACATTGGAATAAGTAGTGGGACCGCTGCTCTGGCGGAAACCGGGACGGTGGTTATTGAGAGCGGATATGCCCACAGTAGGATGGCCGTCTTACTCCCCCCCGTCCATATTGTCCTCATCCCTACGGAACGTCTGACAACGGATCTGTTCACATGGGTGGCCGGACGGTCGCGGCCATTTCCGGCTGCACTCACCTTGATTACCGGCCCCAGCAAGACCGCGGACATCGAACAGACATTGGCTATTGGGGTTCATGGCCCAGGGCGTTTCATCGTCATCCTGGTGGACGCGTGGCTTTAGAGGCAGGCCCTGGAAACGTGTTTGATCATACATCCGTCCCATCTCCATTGTTGTCCCACGGCCTGCTTCATGTTACGATGGTCTTGCAAGTGATCTGCCATTGATTCGGATCCAATTGGAGGCTTGTTTCCCGATGATATCGTACAACCGTGTTGTCTCTTTCATCCTAGCACTCGGTATAGCTCTAGTACTCGGTATAGCTCTGGCCGCGTGTTCCCGCCCGGCACCAACGCCTACCCCTACCCCTGTACCACCGACACCGACCATTGCTTTGCCAACGGCTACTCCGACGGCTACCCCTGTACCAGCTACACCTACCTCCACACCTCTGCCGCCGACACCCACGCCAGTTGTCAACCCGGATGTCTTACCTTTGCTCAAGGCCGATCAGGTCGTTATTCCTGGAGACTGGTTCACCTTCTACAGCTCCTCCGACCACTTCCACTTGGCCTATCCTCCTGATTGGCTGGCAATGGATCTTTCTCAGAAGGAGTGGAAAATCCTGCTTAATCGCGTTCAGGACGAACAGTTGCGTCAGCTTCTCACGGCGCAGATAAAACGGCTGATCGCCACCCATACGGCTGCTTTCATCACTTCGCCGATTTCTGAGTCCGATGCAGGTGCCTTGCCGTTCGTCAGCAACCTGAACATTGTACATACCTCTATTCCCCGGGGAACGAGTCAGAAGGTGTTCGCCCAGGCGGTTATCCAGAACCTGAAACTCATCAACGGGCTGCGCTTGGAAACCATGAACCGCGGCAAGATCGGGGCATATCCAGCCATTGCGGTCCTTTACAGTTACCCCATCCGTGGCAGTGATGGTCGTACTTATCCGGTAGCGGGCTGGCAGGTGTATTTGCGCACCGCATCCGACAATGTATTCGTGCTCACCTTTACTACCCTGGCCGACGCCTTCCCGAAACGCATCACGGATTTCGCCCGCATGGCGAATAGTTTTCGGGTTGTCGGGGGGCAATAAAGCTAAAGGGACAATGGCTGACGTGGTTTCTTTCACGCCATTTGAGGCAGGGCCCCCCGTTGCCCTGTACCTACACATTCCTTTCTGTGAACGCAAATGTCCTTACTGTGATTTCAACACCTATGCGGGTATGGCTTCATTGCAGGAGCCTTTCTCCCTGGCGCTTGCTCAGGATATTCGTCGTTGGGGGAACCTTTTGGGGCATCCTCCCCTGCAGACCCTCTTCATTGGCGGAGGAACTCCAACAGTCTTGAGTACCGGTCAGTTGGCTCGTATCCTGGAGGCGGTATACGACTCTTTCTCCCTCTTGCCAGGTGCGGAGATAACAAGTGAGGCCAATCCCGGCACTGTGGATCAGGCCAAATTCCAGGCGTTGTACGACTTTGGCGTTAATCGTCTGAGCTTGGGCGCACAAAGCTTCGACGACGAAGAACTCCATTTCCTTGGTCGGATTCACACGGCCGCTGACGTCGTCCGGGCGGTGCAGGAAGCCCGGCGAGTTGGGTTCGGCAACATCAACCTGGACCTGATATATGGCCTGCCCGGTCAGACACCGGAACACTGGGAGACCAACGTACATCGGGCTTTGGACTTGGCTCCGACGCACCTCTCTTGTTATGCGCTGACGGTGGAAGAGGGAACCCCTTTGGCTCATCAAGTGGCTACCGGGCGCGTCCCCCCGACGGATGACGATGTGCAAGGAGAGATGTACGCGCGCACAAGGGAGCTATTGGCGGACGCGGGCTACTTTCACTATGAGATTTCCAATTGGGCCTGCTTGGAGTATCCTTGTGCTCACAACCTGGTGTATTGGCGTCATCAGCCCTATTTGGGCCTTGGGCCTGGAGCCCACTCCTTCGATGGGGCCCAACGCTGGTGGACGGTGAGGCTCCCTCACACGTACATCCGGCACATTGAAGCGGGTGAGTCCGTTGTCGACGGCTGGGAACCCATTCCGCGCGACCTGGCCATGGGCGAAACCATGATCCTGGGGCTGCGCCTTTTGCAAGAAGGCGTCTCGCGCGTGACATTTCGCACTCAATTCGGTATCGATCCGGTGGAGCACTACGGCCACACCATCGAGCGGCTGGTCACTTTAGGACTTCTTTCCGTTACATCCCAACGGATCCGCTTGAACGCGCGGGCGTATGCCGTTGCCAACCAGGTTTTTGTGCACTTCTTGCCCTAATGCTCTGTGTTTCCCACCAAGACAAGTTCTTCAGGTCAGCTCGCGTCCTCCGGTGAGCTTGTAGGCCTGGCCGGTAATAAAGGCCGCTTCATCCGAGGCCAGAAAGGCCACCAGGTTGGCCACATCTTCTGGCAGACCCAAGCGGCCGACAGGAATACGAGCTACGAGGCCGGACGTGACCTCCTCGTGGGTTTTTCCCAGAATGTGAGCCTCCAAATCCATTCCCCAGCGTTTCATAGGGGTATCAATGTCGCCGGGCAGAACCGCGTTTACGGTGATACCGTGGGGGGCAACTTCCTGGGCCAGGGCCTGGGTAAGGGCAACCACGGCTGCTTTGCTCGCCGCGTAGGCGGCCATGTAAGGGCGAGGCCGTTCCGCGGCAATGGAGGAAATGTTGATAATACGTCCTCCACGGCCTCCGGCGATTATGAGGGGCAGCGCGTAGCGTGAGCTCAGAAAAGTGCCCGTGGCATTTACGTCCAGGGTCTTGCGCCAAGCATCCACACTCATCGCTATCACAGGGGCGGGCGCGAAGACGGCTCCAGCGTTATTCACCAGGATGTCAAGGCGCCCAAAGGCCTCTTTCGTTATTTCGATCATCGCTCTGACGGACATTTCGTCTGTCACATCGACTCGTACAGAGAGAGCATTCACGCCAAGGGCCTTTATCTCCTGGACGACCGTTTCCATCTCTTCCTCACGTGCCGTCTCCGGATGCGTGGGCTCCGATGATGACCTCCCCAGATCGGCAATCACAACGCGGCATCCCTCCCGAGCCAGACGTCGGGCGATGGCAGCCCCGATGCCCTCACGGCGTCCTGCTCCGGTGATGAGGGCCACACGAGATTCTTCGGATGGCATGTTTCCTCCTCCTCCCATCTCTTTTCGCGATAGGCTCTTGGAAGCCACAGGAATGCCGGGCTATTCCACCTTTTGACGGATGGCAGCGAAGGTACGAATGCCCGGTGGGGCCATGTTAGCCATGGGATCCACCATCACTTGAATGAGTGCCGGGCGACCGGAACTCGTGGCACGTTCCAGGGCCGGCCGTAAGTCTGCCAGATGCTCCACATACTCACCGTGGCAACCGAAGCCCTCGGCCACCCGGTCGAATCGAGTTTCTGGGTACAGTTCTGTTTCAACGAGGTTTGGGATGCCCGCGGCCATTTGTGATGTTCGCTCCATACCCCATCCGCGGTCCACAGCGACGATAACTACGATAGGAACTTGATAGCGGGCCGCGGTTTCGAGCTCCTGGACATTGAATCCCATCGCCCCGTCGCCGCTGATCAGGTACACGGGCCGGTCGGGAGCAGCCAATTGGGCACCAATCGCGTAAGGTAGACCACTGCCGAGATGGCCGAATTTGGCCGTGTAGAGGAAACTGCGTGGGGCGTAGATAGGGTGGAAATTCAGGCACCACAAGCTGGTATTTCCGCCGTCCATGACCATAATGGCATCACGCGGGAAGAATGCTCGTACTTCTTGCACCATACGGCCGGGGTTGATGCCTCCCATGCTCACCTGTGTGGCTTGTTCCAACTGCTGTCTCCAGGTCTCTTTATCCTGCTGATAGCGCTTCAGGGCTGGGTGAGGAGCACGAGGTTTCGTGCGCGCCTGAACAGCCTCGAAGAGAGCCTGCAAAGCTTTGCGGGCATCGGCGATAATACCTACGTCCACCGGACGATTGCGGCCGATGATGGTCGGATCCGCGTCGATGTGAATAAACTTCTGCTGTGCGGGATCTCCCCACCAGGGAGGGAGTCCCCAGCCGTCTAATTCACCCAGCTGCGTTCCCACGGCCAGGACCACATCCGCTTCTTGTTGCGCCGCGGTCAGAATATCCTGGGCTAAAATAGGGATATAATGAGGATGGTCTTCCGGCACGATACCACGTGCGGCCAATGTGGTTGTCACAGTGGCTCCCAGGTACTCGGCCAACGCCTGAAATTCTTTCCAGGCATTTGCCCATCGGACACCATGCCCCGCGTGGAGTAATGGACGTTGGGCGTGGACCAACAGTTCGGCCGCTTGAGCAATAGCTCCGGGATCCCCGGGCCCCAGTCGAGTGACCACGACTCGATCTCGTGGTTCGATGTGGGCAAGGCTTTCGTCGCGGGTTTCATTCAGTAGATCTTCTGGCAGTTCCACGTAAGCCACACCGGGACGTCCGGAAGTTGCTGCCCGATACGCCTTGGCCACGAGTTCAGGGATACGTCGCCATTCGCGGGCGCCTGTAGCCCACTTACTCACCGGCCGATAGAGATCTACGAGAGGGGCCACCTGGAACCCGCCACCTCGGTCAGGTGTGATGATATCACGTCGGCGCTGCCCGGTAAAGACTATCAGAGGAGAACCCTCCGCGTTAGCGACGCCGACACCAGCCAGCGTGTTGAGCGCTCCGGGTCCGATCCCTGTGCTCACAATGCCGGGTTCCCCCCGGATTCGGGCCCAGGCTTCTGCCATGTGGGCGGCTGCCGACTCGTGACGAGCAGAAATGAAGCGCATATGGTACTTGTCAATGACGGCTAGAATGGGGTTGTGACTTCCATCCAAGACACCAAACAAAGTAGTCACACCATATTCATGCAATGTGCGCAAGAGCAACTCACCACCACTGATCTTTGCCATGATGTTGCCTCCTAAGTGAGGTCGGGGAAATAGATTTCCTTCGTTTCAACCTTCCTCCTACCCGGCAATTCTCTCCTGCCATTGTCGCGGTGACAAACGTCGCCTTCGCCCTGTAAAGTGTGGAAAGGTTACTTATTCGATCATGTCTATGATTCTCTCTTTCTCCACCCCCGAAGAGCGGGCCACCCTTTCGTTTACTGTCAACAGGATGATGAGACCCACAAACAAGAAGAAAGCAATAGAGAGGATGGCCACGCGTTGGCCCTGTTGCTCGGCCAGGTGTATGCCCAGGCCATGTTGTTGAAACCAAAGGGCCATTTCCGCGGCTATGAACCCATAGACGGCCGGTCCGATAAAGGAGGACGTGCGTCCGGCTACTGCGAAGAAGCCATAGAACTCAGCACTCCGCCCCGGCGGGGCCATCGCTCCGACCATGGTACGGCTCAGAGATTGGACGCCGGCCATGCCGATGCCCGCCAGCGCGCCGATGATCAGGAAGCCCAGCATGCTCTGGGTAAAGTACAAAGCGATGACGATTGCTATCATCATCAGGATAGAAAAAATAAGGGTTGGCTTATAGCCGACCTCATCCGCTATCAGGCCGAAAAGATAGGCCCCCACCACGTTGGTGGCTTGGACCAAAATGAAGAAGAGAATCAGTTGTTGCTGATTCATGCCGAAGAGGACGGCTCCGATAATAGCGGAAAAATCCAACGCCATGATGATGGCGTCATTGTAGATGAGGAAAGCGATGACGAACTTGACGAACTCTCGGAACTTGCTCGCCTCATGGATGGTGGTACTCAGACGTCGGACGGCGATGTCCCAGTACGTTTCGCGGGTAGGAAGAGCCTGCGGCAGGGCGCGTTCCTTTAGCCACATAAAGATAGGTGCAGCAAAGAAGGCGAAAAACAGGGCCGTGATGATAAAAGAAAGGCGAACGATGAACGTACCCTTAATCATGATAACCAAGGGCAAAATGATAAGGAGGATGATGATGCCTCCTGCAGAACCTATGGCCCAGCCAATGCCTGAAATACGTCCTAGTTCGTGAGGTGCGGCGATTTCAGGCAATAGACCATTGTAGAAGACTTGAGAGCTGCGATAGCCGATTTCGGCCAGGATGAAAAAGAGCATCCCGGTGAGGACATCGCCCTTACCCACAAAGAAAAGAGTCCCGGTGAACAAACAGGCCATGCTGGTGAACAAGAGGAGAAATTTTTTCTTTGACCCGGAAAAGTCGGCAATGGTGCCCAGAAAGGGGGAAGTTAGGGCGACGACTAACATGGCAATACCTACTGCATACCCCCAAAGCCGCGATCCTTCGGCCCCCCCGACAACGTGCTGTTTGAAGTATGCCGAATAAACGGCGAGTAGAATCACAGAAGCGTAGGCAGAATTGCCAAAATCGTACAGATACCAGGCAATGCGCTCCTTGCGAGTGGAAGGTGAGAACGTGGACTTTGTCATTTTTTCCGCCTCCTGGTGTCGAATCGGAGATTAGAATCGGTCGAATGCTACTTTGATAGAGCGGTAACGGTCCTTCTCTGCTGCCACACGAAACGCCTGGGAATAAGCATCCAGGGGAAACGTGTGCGTGAGCAGTGTATCCGTCTCCAGGCGACCGTCTAACATCCATTGCATGGCCAGCTCGAAGGTGGAGATATGTTTCTCTTGCCAGGTGATAATGTCGTGCCCAACAGCGCCGATGAGGTTCACTTCCTGATGCCAGAGGGGGGTCAGGTCCAGGCACATGCGATGCAAGTAGACGCCGACTAAGACGACTGTACCTCGAGCCCGGGTCCACCGCAAAGCATTGTGCAACGTGGCAGGAATCCCCACAACATCAAATGTGACATCGAATCCTCCCATGAGCATTTTATTCCCCATACGGCCTTGGTAAAGCTGTGCCCCGGTGATCTCCGCCACACGAGCGTATAGATCTTCTCCCTCCAAGATAGTGTGAGTGGCCCCGAACGTGTGGGCGAGATGGGCCTGCCAACGGTATTGGGCTATGGCCGTAATCTCGCATCGAGGTTGGACCACACGCAAAACCTGCATCAACAGGTATCCAATGGTTCCGCAGCCAATGACAAGAACGCGTGCACCCGGGTCGGGGGGAGAGCGCCAGACGGCATGGATGGCGACGGCTGCTGGCTCGGTGAAGATGGCCTGCTCATCGCGGAGCTCGGGTGGGACGGGGATTAGGCCGCTGGCCGGGAAGATAAAGCTATCTCCGAATCCCCCGCCGATTGGTTCGTAAGGGCGAGGCTCAGACGCGTGCTCACAGAGGACCCTGTGGCCCCGCCGGCACGCGGGGCAGAGGACGGCCTTGCCGCGAGCCAGGCAATCGTCGCCGCGTCCCCACCGGACAACCCGGTCTCCCACGTGCACGTGAGAGACGTCGGGGCCCACCTCTACGATTGTCCCGACCATCTCATGTCCCAGATAGATGCGATGATGCGCGGGTAAGGCCAACGGCGCCACATCCAGACCGGCATCCAGGTATAACTGATGAAGGTCGCTGCCACAAATACCACACATACGATTGTGAACGCGAGCCCAGGAGGCATGAGGAAGGGGAGGGTCAGGCCACTTCGTCAGATGCAAGGGAGCAAAGGGGCCGAAAAAAGCACCGCGCGTGACACGCCCCAACATCCGAGTCAGGAGCATACGACTGGGGGACACATCCACGTACATTGTGCGCATAGACGACCATGCCCTCAGTGAGCCAAACTGGGTGGGGGATGAGATATGTGTGTGGGGCAAAATGTATCACAAAGGGGAGATAAGGGCAAATGGGGAGCCATTCGGCCTGAGCGAGGAAGTGACAGTTGAATTCTGTCACGCCTCTCGTTGCAGCAAGTCGTGAGCAAATGCCTCCAAAGCCCGGTGAGCGGGAGTGTCCAGCCTTGTCCGCCGTAAGGCTTCAAGGGCCTGATGGTGGTACGTTGTCGCCAATGATGAAGCTGCTTCGCGTGCCCCGGCTTCTGTGAGTAACGCCACGACGGTAGAGATGTCCCTTTCCGTGAAGGGAGGGCCCGCATAGAGGCGACGCAAGGTTGGCCCTACGTTCGGGTGGCGGAATCCGTAGAGAACGGGATACGTTTTCTTTTTCATGAGGATATCCGAGGCGATCGACTTCCCCACTTTCTCTTCTTTTCCCCAGACGCCCAGGATGTCATCGACAATCTGAAAAGCGAGCCCCAGATAGTGGCCAAACGCAGCGTAGGCGTCCTGGACACCGGCAGAGGCTCCTCCAAGAAGGGCACCCATGGCTGTGCTGGTGGCAATAAGGGCTGCAGTCTTCCCTCCGATCATAAAGAGATAATCTTCGACGCTCACGTCAAGGGAGTCCTCAAAACGCATATCCAGGTATTGGCCTTCGGTCAGGCGCAGGCATGTCTCGTCGAACAAGCGTATCGCCTGCAGGACACGTTCAGGTGGGTGGCGCAAGCTGAGATCATCCAGAGCGCGCCGGGCCAGGGAGAGCATGGCATCGCCGACGTTGATGGCCTGAGCAATACCCCACAGATGCCATACAGCCGGACGTCCCCGACGGGTGGGGCTCTTATCCTCGATATCGTCGTGAATGAGGGAGAAATTGTGGAGGAGCTCGATCCCCGCGGCGGCGGGAAGAGCGTCGTCGGCATCCCCCCCCACAGCTTCGCAAGCTAACAGGCAGAGAAAGGGGCGGACTCTCTTACCCGCCTTTGTCTCGGCCGGCCGGAGGTGTTCATCTCGCCATCCCAGATGATAGGCCATCATCGCGTAATGATTGTCCAGACGTTGATCGGGGGGGACCAGCCGCGAGCGGATAGCCGCTTCGACACGGGGCAAATAGCGTTGGAAGTACGCTTTGTAGCTCATGTTGTAGCTCATGGATAAACCTCTTTCCACCACTCGTCCCAGCGTCGAATGTGGCCGGGCGTTTGCAATATCGAGATGTCTTTGGCCCCGGTGGCAAAGAGTGCGATGCGCATTTCTGCCCGCAGCATGTCGATTTCGTGGATAACAGCTTCTGTACTCTCTGCTGCCGCGCGCAAGAACGGAGAGGCGATGCCGACCAGGGAGGCGTGCAAGGCCAAAGCTTTCACCGCATCGATTCCTGTACGGATACCTCCCGAAGCAAAGATGGGAATTTGGTCTCCGACAGCCCGGTAGGCCTCCAGAAGACTCAAAGCTGTGGGAATACCCCAGTCGGCGAAAGCCCGGGTTAGCCGGCGCCAGTATTCGTTCGGGGATCGGTGATATTCGACCTCGCTCCAAGACGTCCCTCCTGCGCCGGCGATATCAATGGCGGCGACACCTGCGTTCACCAGCATATGAGCCGCTCGACCCGAGATTCCCCATCCGACTTCCTTGACAATCACTGGCACATCCAAGGCTTTCACAACTGCAGCGATGCGTTTTTGTACCCCTGACCAGTTCCAATTGCCATCCGGCTGCAAGGCCTCTTGCAAAGGATTGAGGTGGAGAATAAGGGCATCTGCTTCCACCATGTCGACGGCACGGCGACAGTGTTCTACTGTGTACCCATAGTTGAGCTGTACAGCCCCCAGATTGGCGAAGAGGAGGATGTCGGGCGCAATATCACGAACCTGAAAAGTCCGTGCTTGCTTCGGATGTTCTAGGGCGACCCGCTGTGAACCCAGACCCATAGCAATACCGCGCGCTTGTGCTGCCTCAGCCAGCCGACGATTGATGCGCTCCGCTTCCGCAGTTCCGCCGGTCATGGAAGAGATAAGAAGGGGGGCCTCCAACATTTTGCCGAAAAGGGACGTACGCAAGGTGACTTCCTGTAGGTCCAGCTCTGGAAGAGCCTGGTGGACCAATTGAAACGTCTCCAGTCCGGTGGTCAGTCGGGGAAACTGGACATCTTTCTCCAGGTTGATCCGGATATGATCGGCCTTGCGCCTCGTATGAGCGGACAAAAAGACATCCTCCGGGCGTAACGACTCCATTCGTTAGGTGTTATAGCGTTTTGGGCAGCGTCCAGGCAAGGAAGATGTTACCCCGGTCCAGAGACCGTGTCAAAAAGAGCCTGATTGTCGGATGGCGCCAGATATTTCCGGGTACAAGAACCGGGAACAATATCGTACTCGTTTCCCCAAACAACAAGTCGGGTAGGCATTGACAGGGAAATATCTCATGGATACAATGGCACTGCTGGTAAACCGGCCCCGGTTAAAGTGAAGGAGGCGTGGGGTAGCCTTTCAGTTTTCTGCTTCGGAGAATAGCGACGCGGCCTTTCGGTTGAGTACTGCAGGAGAGGGGATCTTTCGGCGGCCTCACACAACGTGTATGCTCGTGCGAATGGAATCGGGGTGGACGGAGCGGGAGCTTGGTGAGTTCCCCTGACTTTTCCATCGCAAGGGTAAGTACGTGGGTTCGGACTGCAAACGAACAGGTAATTCATTCCAAATCCGTCTATACTTTGAGTGAAGGAGGAAGACCATGGCATCGGATGTTTTCGAGCGGGTGAAAGCTATTATTGTAGAGCAATTGGGTGTTGAACCCGAGAAAGTAACTCCTGAGGCCCGATTTCGTGAGGACCTGGAGGCGGATTCTCTTGACTTGGTGGAACTGATTATGGCTTTCGAGGAGGAGTTTGGCGGGGAGATTTCCGACGAGGAAGCTCAGTCGATTGCCACGGTGGGGGATGCGGTTACTTATCTCGAAGCCCATATGAGCTGAGTGACGATTCTTTACTCAGTTTCCACGAACTTACATCTCAGTGTCCATCAAGAGGCCCGGACCAGCATCCGGGCCTTCTCGCGCCGGAGCTCTCTGACTTCACCTTCCCCTCGATCCGGAGTATACTTGAAATATGTGCGCACAGAAACGAATCACTATTGCTATTCTTGCCGGAGGGGAAAGTCGGCGTATGGGGCGAAATAAAGCCCTGTTGCCGGTCCGCGGTCAACCACTCATTGTGTGGATAGCCGAACGGGTCCGATTGCTGGCCGATGAGATCTTGATTGTGACCAAGACCCCAGAGATCTACGCTTCTCTGGGGTACCCTCTAGCATCGGATTCCTATGCCGATGTGGGGCCCTTGGCTGGATTGCATGCGGCTCTGGAAGCAGCGCAAGGAAAATGGGTCTTTGCTCTTGCTTGCGATATGCCTTTGGTCGACCCTTCTGTGCTTCGCTATCTGTTTGACCTAAGAGACAATGCCGACGTGGTCATCCCGTATCTCCATGGTAGAGAAGAGCCTCTACATGCCCTCTATCGGCGTGACCCATGCTTGCCCGCGGTCGAACGTGCCATCCAACGCGGGGACCGTCGTTTGATAGCATTCCTCCCCTGGGTGAGGGTTCGTTATGTGACCGATGCCTTGTTGCGCAAGGTCGATCCTGAACTGCATTCCTTTGCCAACGCCAACACCCCACAGGAGTGGCAAGCCCTGATGTCTCTCCTGCCTTTGACATCGGAATCGAAGGAGAATTTTCAATGAGTGAATCTATGACTATTGCTCTGGCGCAGATGGCTCCGCAACTGAATGACCCTTCCGGCAATCTGCGCAGAATGGGCGATATGATCGAGCGGGTTTGCACTCAAGAGAAAGTGGATATGCTCGTCTTTCCCGAACTCGTGACCACGGGCTACGAGTGTGGCTTGCGCTTTACCGATTTCGCCGAGCGCGTACCGGGCCCAACCGTTAACTTGCTCGCCAAGGAAGCTGCCGACTTCAACATACATCTTGTTTTCGGCATGGCAGCCAAGGCGCGAGTGGAGACGGTCCTGTACGACGCTCTTGTGATTATTGGGCCGGACGGAGAAGTGATCGGCTCTTACAACAAAGTGCACTTGCGCGGAGAAGAGCGCATCGTCTTTCGATCAGGATACCGGTTCTCCGTTTTTGAGACGGCTTTAGGACCTATTGGCGTTTTGGCAGGATGGGATCTGGCCTTCCCCGAAGCCGCACGCTCCCTGGTTCTGGATGGCGCCGAACTCCTCCTCGTCGCCGGCGCCTGGGATGCAGACCTGGGAAATATGTGGCCTGTGCTGAACCGGGCGCGCGCCATGGAGAATTCGGTTTTTGTGGCTGCCGTTAATCGGGTTGGAGAGGAACCAAGCTACCGCTTTGCCGGAGGGAGTATGGTCGTGGGGCCCTATGGGGACATCTACGCCTCTCTGGACGAAGCCGTCGAAGGATACGCTATTGCTCGTATCGATTTGAGCGCTGTTCGGGAGGCGCGAGAGAAGCTTCAACTGATGCAGCACAGGGAACCCGCGGCCTATCGGGCCGTGGTTCGTAAGTATTAACCAACAAGAGGAGGTTGGATCATGACTGAAACAGAGGTGGATATAGATCAACTGACGGTGACGACCATCCGTGCTCTGGTGATTGACGCGGTCGAAAAAGCCAGATCCGGCCATCCTGGCAT
This sequence comes from uncultured Anaerolineae bacterium, assembly GCA_964487375.1. Taxonomy (GTDB): domain Bacteria; phylum Chloroflexota; class Anaerolineae; order JAADDB01; family JAADDB01; genus JAADDB01. The sequence continues at coordinate 38,011 of CAZAQA010000022.1, forward strand.
GCCTTTAGGAGCGGCTGACATGGCCTATGTGCTCTGGACCCAATTCTTGAGACACAACCCGCGTAACCCCCGCTGGCCCAATCGGGATCGGTTCATCCTTTCCGCAGGTCATGGCTCCATGCTTCTGTACGCGTTATTACATCTCAGCGGTTATGATTTGTCCATGGAAGAGCTTCAACATTTTCGGCAGTGGGGCAGCAAAACCCCCGGCCATCCTGAATATAATCCGGATCTGGGCGTTGAAATGACTACCGGTCCACTAGGGCAGGGATTTGCCACCGGCGTGGGGATGGCTCTGGCCGAACGCTGGTTGCGTCACTACTTCAACCGCCCGGGCTTTCCTTTGATCGATCATTACATCTATGCCATTGTCAGTGATGGCGATCTGATGGAAGGAATTTCCCACGAGGCAGCATCCTTTGCCGGCCACCAAAAGCTTGGTCGCCTCATCTATCTCTATGACGATAATCACATCAGCATCGATGGCCCGACGACATTGGCTTTTACCGAGGATGTGGCCAAGCGCTTCCAGGCCTATGGGTGGCATGTCCAACGCGTGGACGGTCACGACCGTCAGGCTGTAGCCCAGGCTATCGCCAACGCTCAGGGAGAGGAAGAACGACCTTCTCTTATCATGGCCCGAACTCACATCGGCTATGGGAGCCCACACAAGCAGGACACGGCGCAGGCCCATGGTGCTCCCCTTGGGCCGGAGGAAGCCCGCCTGACCAAAGAACGGCTGGGATGGCCACCCGACAGGACCTTCTATGTTCCCGATCGGGTCTATGAGCACATGCGTAAGGCAATTGACCGAGGAGAAGCCTGGGAATCAGAATGGCAACAGCTTTGGGAAAAGTACAGAGCCCAGTACCCCCAACTGGCTGATCAATTCCTCCGTTTCTGGCATGACAGACTGCCGGAAGGGTGGGACGCGGGGATGCCCACTTTTGAGCCGGGAACCCATTTGGCCACACGCAAGGCGTCAGGAGCCGTGTTGAATGCCATTGCCGCCCGGGTCCCTAATCTGATTGGCGGGTCCGCAGACTTAACACCTTCCAATGCGACTTACTTGAAAGGCTTAGGTGACATCGAACCCAACAACCCCACCGGGCGCAACCTCCACTACGGAGTACGAGAACATGGCATGGCTGCAGCCCTTAACGGCATAGTGCTCCACGGCGGATTGATTCCCTACGGAGGTACATTCCTCATCTTTTCGGACTACATGCGTCCCAGTGTGCGCCTGGCCGCCCTGATGAAGGTACCGACCATTTTTGTCTTCACGCATGACAGCGTCTGGTTGGGAGAAGATGGTCCTACTCACCAGCCCGTGGAGCAACTGCCCAGCCTGCGGGCCATCCCCAACCTGACCGTTATCCGCCCCTCCGACGCCACAGAAGTTGTTGAAGCGTGGCGATATGCCCTAACCCACCGGCAAGAAGGACCGGTGGCAATTTTGCTTACCCGTCAGAGTATTCCAGTCCTGGATCGTTCCCAGCTCGCTCCGGCCGTCGGGCTTCACAGAGGGGCGTATGTCCTGGCCGAGGCTCAGGGAGCATCGCCTCAGCTCCTGATCTTGGCTAGTGGTTCAGAGGTCCACCTGGCTTTGGAGGCTCGGGAAATCCTCCAGGCGCAAGGCGTCCCCACTCGGGTGGTAGCGATGCCCTCATGGGAGATCTTCGAACGTCAAGGCGACGCTTACAAGGCCGAAGTGCTCCCTTCCCACATTCGCGCCCGACTGGCCGTGGAAGCAGCCGTCCCTATGGGATGGGAGCGTTATGTAGGCATTCATGGGGACGTCATTGGCCTGGACCACTTTGGTGCTTCTGCTCCTTACAAGGTGCTCATGGAGCAGTTCGGTTTCACTGTAGAAAACATCGTTGCCCGCGCCAAACGACTCCTGGGCCGTCCTTAAATCGGCCAAAGCGTGACCTGGCTCGGGAGGGCCAACATCCCTTCCCGAGCCAGGGATAGTGCTCATCCCTCTCCTTCTCCGGCAACTCGGTGGCAGGCATTACACTGGCTGACGGTCCGCGCCTTTTGCAACCAGGCCAGGTTAGCCTGACCGTCTGTTGTGTGGGCCGTATGGCAACTCACGCACTTGGCCGCGGAGGTTGGTGCAGCCCGTTGCCACTGAGGCAGGAAGACGTGGAAGTGATTGTCGAAAGATCGGTTGTGCAGAACATTGGCGTGGCACTTCAGGCAGTTGACGTCACCGATTGGTTGACTTAGGTGGGCGGGATGGGTGTAGCGCCCGCTGAGATAGAGGACGACATCTCGTGCTCCTAAGGTCAGCATGGTATTGATGCGACCGCGAACTCCGGGTCCACTGTGACAGGCGATGCAAGAGATCCCTTTAGCTCCGTGGGCCGATGCCAGATCTACTGGCTGTTTTTGGAGTCGCTGCACATACTTCGTTTCTGGTTGCGTATGACAACTGGCGCAGAAGCCATTATGATTCTCCAGTTGCGCTCCTGCTCCCATGCTCAATCCGGCGAATGCGACGACAACCAGGATAATGATGAGGATTTTGAAGGGCAAGTGTCGTTTTTGTTTCCCCCGTTCTTGACTTTGGCGGCGATGTGAAGCAGACATGCATCATCTCCCGGATACGAGATATCCCCTTTGGCAAGGATGCGTCTATTGTAATGCATCGGTTTCCCCTTTGGGTTAAGAAGAGATTAAGGGGGGGGTGGAGGCGCGTCGTTATGAGGAGAAAATCGCTCCCGGCAAGAGCGAGGTACGCTCTCCTACCACAGATATTTCTCCCATGCTTCGTGAAGCCCGGGCTCAGCCAGGAGTGTGAAGGCCAGATAGCGCGGCTGGCGAGGGGTGTGGAGGAGAGGCATCCCTGCTTCTTTCGGTGTACGATTTCCTTTCTTCTGGTTGCAACGACGGCAAGCCGTTACGACATTTTCCCATGTCGTCTGGCCCCCTCGCGAACGAGGGATGACGTGGTCTAGAGTCAATTCCTGCTTGCCGGGCTGAGCACCACAATACTGGCAGGTATAAAAATCTCGCGCCATGATCGTACGCCGAGAAAGGGGTAAGCCAAATCGTCGCGGCACTTTCACATAATAGGTCAGACGAATGACCAGCGGTCGAGGAAATGAGACGTGTTGGGCGCGCAAGACCGCCTCTGCGGCTTCCAGAAGTTCTGCTTTTTCTTTGAGAAGGAGGATCAAAGCTCGGCGAACAGAGACGACACTTAGCGGTTCATAGGAGGCATTCAGCACCAAGACACTGCCGCGCATGGCGTCCCTCCAACGCAAAAAGCGCCCGACTTCCCCAAGGAGATCGGACGCCCTTGTGCCGTGAGGGTGACCGAGGGGATTTGAACCCCCAACCCCCTGGGCCACAACCAGGTGCTCTGCCATTGAGCTACGGTCACCACAATACGTTCCCTCATTACACCATGGGATGCCCCCGGGGTAAACCGGGGGCAAGCCTGTTCGGGGACGAGGACTCGAACCTCGACTCAGGGATCCAAAGTCCCTTGTCCTGCCGATTAGACGATCCCCGATCGCAGGGCAGACCCTCACCTGAGCAAGGGCCTGCTCATGGTGCCGAGGCCCAGAATCGAACTGGGGACACAGGGATTTTCAGTCCCTTGCTCTACCTACTGAGCTACCTCGGCATTCCAGAGCGGGCGAGGGGATTCGAACCCCCGACCTTCTCCTTGGCAAGGAGACGTTCTACCACTGAACTACACCCGCCTACGTTCGGCCCCTATTGTACATGAATTCGTTGGCGTGTCAAAACCGGCTGTTCCTGTTGACATCCTTTAGGAGGGACGCCGGGCGCCACAAGGGCACCCGGCCCAAGATGTTTCTTTCTTTCTGCCCCGTATTCCTTTAGGGCCTTTTGGCCAATTCTGATTTCAGGAAGTCAATGTTGGCGATGTTTGAGGGATCACGGTCATTCAGAAAGGCCAGATAGACCGTCACGAAGTCGCCCAGGTGAATCAGACCCAACATTTGAGTAAATGCATGGTCGCCAGGGGCATTCAATCGGAGGTGCGCCAGCCCTGCCCGCTGGAAAATGTCAGCCGTAATGTCCCACCGGGCCTTGATCCGAGGATGATCAAGGGAAGATTCCAAACTAATCAGGGTTAGATGTTCTTTCAGATCAGAGGGGGCCTGTGTTCCCATGATGGTGTTGTGATTCAGCTCGGACATCTCGTCGAACGCGGCCCATTGCTTGCTATTTTCGTTGAATTGAGTTTTCCAACGGCGAGCCACAGGGCGCAGAAAACCCGCACCCACCACATAGGGGATGCGCCCGAAGAGTGCTCGGGCATATTGCTTGGCGACGTTCTCCACTTCTGGCACTTCGGACGCGTAAGCCGAGTTCAGGCTGTCCAGCACGTGCTCGGCTTCTGCTCGTGCCTCCGATGGTAGGGTGTAGTACCCTCCGGCTCGCACGATGCCCAATAGCAAAACAAAGGAATAGCCAATCGCTGCCCGGGGTTGCCCTCCACCGGGAAAGGCGACGACAGGCAAATCTCGGTCCAGAGCCTCTCGCTCCAGTTGCCCCCCTGTCGTCAGAGCAACGACAGATGCTCCTCGTTCCAAAGCCTGGTGGAAGGCACTCAAGGTTTCCTCTGTGTTTCCGGAATAACTGGAGGTGATGACCAGGGTATCCTCGTCGACCCATGCTGGAAGGCGATAGCCTCGAATGACGGAGACCGGGACTCGCGCCTTGTCTGCCACAAGCGCGGCCAACAGGTCTCCGCCAATGGCCGAGCCTCCCATGCCGATGACGATGATTTTGCTCTTCCCTTTGTATGAATTCGGGAGCGTCACCGCGTCGGCTCGTTCCCAAGCGTCCGCGACCTGCTCCGGAAATCGTTCCACCCAGCCCAACATGTCCTGCGGGTCCATGGCCCGCAACGCAACCGGATTGTCCAGTTGTGTCGTCATCGATGTTCCTCCTTGTCTTTGGTTGGGGTATTTATAACGGTCTGGCTCCCATCGATCAAAGCTCATTCTCAACATTGTAAACCAATCGCTTGGGGATCCGCATAATTTGGGCAACCACGCGAGCGGCTTGGGAACGAGATAGCCCGGCCTCTTGAAGCAATGTCAGCATTTCCGCCACGCGCCTTTTGTCTACATTATCTATGTTGTCCATTTCTGACACGCCTCTGTCCCGGTTCCCCTCGATCAACAAGACAATTTCTCCTCGAGGTGGAGACTCTCGGAAATGGTCCAGAGCTTTGCCAACTGTGCCTCGGTAAATGTCCTCATGGATCTTGGTTAGTTCACGAGCGATGGCACAGCGCCGTTCTCCTCCCAGCACGTCGACAGTATCGGCAAGGGTGGATAGCAGCCGGTGAGGCGTTTCGAGGAAGATGAGCGTCCCTTGTTCCCACCGGATTTGCTGCAGGCGCTTACGTCGTTCAACTGCGCGGCGAGGCACATAGCCCAGGTAAAGGAACCGGTCCGTGGGGAGTCCGGAGACGACCAGGGCGGCAATGGGGGCGGAGGGGCCTGGAACTACTTTTACAGGCCATCCGGCCTCGAGAGTCGCAACGATGAGTTCGTAGCCCGGGTCATTGATGCCTGGCATACCGGCATCAGAGACAAGAGCGATGTCTTTCTCCTGCTGCAACACCGTGAGGATGCGGTGGAGTTTTTGCTGTTTATTATGCTCGAAATAGCTGGTGAGGGGTGTATGAATTCCGTAATGGCGCAACAAGTTTCCGGTTACGCGGGTATCCTCGGCCGCAATGAGATCCACACGGCGCAGGGTTTCCAGGGCGCGCAGCGTGATGTCTTGTAAGTTGCCGATGGGTGTCCCCACAATATACAAGGTTCCCATGGCGTCTTCCCCTCTCCCTAACGCTTTTCCAGGACGTACATCCCCAATTTGGCATCCCAGGTGACCCATGGACGCCAAGGGGCTTCTGGATGGGTGAAGAAGGTCTCTTGGGCTTGACGGAGTATTCGCCATATCTCGTCGCGCGGATATCGCGGATAGAGCCCCGATTCTCCGGCCCAGGCGACCCAGCTCCAAAGTTCATCATTGCCCTGGTCCGCCTGAGCGATGTCCGGCTGGGTGGCGACCCAATCACTTGCTTGAGCCACGAAGCGCTCCCACGCCTTGATGCGCCGGAACTGAAGTTGTTCCGCCCTATGTTCCCATTCGGGAACTATGGAGATGCCGAAGACTCGTTGAGCGATCATCACACGCCACGTATCCCACTTCATCTGATCCCAGGCCAGAAGGAGATGCTGGTAAGGGGTGGGAGTGGCCACAATGGCGTTCTCGTAGAAATTATGTCGGGCCAGATCCTCCGCCCGGAGTGCATTGGCCAAGGTCTTTACGCGAGTCAGGCGAGTTGGAGTTCGGATCAGCGCACGGGCCGCTTCCTGACGGCGTTGCCGGGCTCGGCGTACATCGTCCGGCAAGGTGGGCGACGGCAAGGGAACCTGGAAGACTGGCGTGAGTTGCTGCTTGCCGCCCGGGGCGAGCGGGGGCGGAATAGGTGTTCCGAAAACTCCGGTCTGACGCAGAGCGGCCAGTGCACTCTGTCGTTGAGTTGGGCGCAAGGCCGGAGATGTGGCCAGAAGTGCGACAACCGAGTGGATAGTGGCCTTCCGAACGTTCGCATCGTGTTCGCCCTCCAGCAAGCTGAGCAACACGTTCAAACGTTCCTCATCGGACAAATGGGGATGCAAGATGGCTGTCGTGTAGAGGAGCCAGGCCTCTTTTTTGGTCAAGGGATCTTGGTGGGAGCGTTGCCTCAACAAGACGTTCAGTGCGTCCAATCGTACGGTCGGGGGAATACTTGCCTCCCAGCTCAAGAGGATGTCAGCGGAGTCCACCTGTCCAGCTTCCAGGGCCCGCTTTACGAGGGTTTCGGCCGATGTCCCTTCCAAGAGTGGTAACAGATATGGTGGAGAGAGGCGACTTACCTTTGGCGTGACTTGCAACACGTCCTGGCTGTCGGGACGTCCAACGAGGAGCGTCCATTGCCGCCAGAGCAAAAAAGCTGCGACCGCGCTCAGGACGACCAGTACAAGCAGCGCCAGACGAGCCAGAGGCCATATGCGTTGCCAGTGGAAATGAAATACGGACATCGTCACGTTTTATTCCTCCCGCCCTTGGCAGTATAATCGCTGCGTCCTCAACAGCCAATTCTGCGGATTGTTTCCTCTGGCGCTTTGGGCTATACTCGGTATATCCCAAAAAGAAAGGAGTGCGTGCCATGAAATTCATCGATCTTTCCATCCCTCTAGGTATCGGGACTCCGGCCTGGCCCACTTATGAACCTCTGCAAGTCAAGTACTTCAAGCGTCTGGCTCCCAACGGTGCTAATGGTCAGGTCGTGACTCATAGCAACCACGTGGGGACACACCTGGACGGGGAAATTCACTTTTACACGCCCGGTAAGGACATAGCCAGTTTGGACTTTGACTTTCTCGCCGGTGATGCAGCCATCGTGGATGTCAGTGACGTGTGTGGAGACTACGACATCTATACTCCGGAAATGATTGAAGAACGGGTAGAGGTCCGAGAAGGGGATATTCTCATCATCCACACCGGCTACCATCATTTTGGCTGGGATCAGCCCTACGCCAATGAGGTGCGTTATATGGTCATGCATCCGGGCCCGGACGCTCGTTTTGCCCGCTGGGTAGAGGAGAAGAAGATCAAGTGGATTGGCGTTGATTGCGGGAGTGCGGATCACCCGATGAACACAAAGATTCGGGATTGGATGCCGGCTCAGGCGGAACAGGCTGACGAACATTTCCGCCAGAAATACGGAAAATCCCTGTCCGAGTACTTTACGCCGGAGATGTACCAGATGATGCACATCTGGATGTTCCCCAAGGGAATCATCCACGCGGAGTGCCTGGGCGGGGACATTGACTTACTGGTCAATCGACGGGTTCAGGTCGCTTGCTTCCCCTGGCGATTTGTAGATGGGGAGTCAAGCATTGCTCGCATCGTTGCCATGGTGGATGATGACGAATATGAGGAACTGATGATCAAGAAAGCTGCCATGCCCAAGACGCGGTTCGGAGATGCCTATGATCCCGAGCACGTTCAGCGGCTGGGAGGTCGTGGCCGCGCTTATTAAATTCGCGATGTGGGATGAGGGATCCTGGTCTGCGGCTCTCATCCCACACCCGCCAAGTATTCCGTCTGGTTCCTCCCTTGGGTTTCCCACCTGGCCGTCCCCTTTCGACAAATTGCTCCCCCCCCTTCTTTTCGGTAAAATGTTTAAGCTATTGTCGGAATGGCCGACAAGGCGTGCAATTCTGATAGGGACCGCGTGCTGACAAAAGTCGGGAAATCTTGTCGGTCTCTGGCCACGCGAGGGCTATAGGCCTTTGACGGCAACAGCGATGAGATCTCAGATGCTTTGGAGAGAACCATATGACTCACAAGGAGACGTCCGATTGCCCTCAACAGGTACGGGTACGTTTTGCTCCCAGCCCGACGGGATATCTTCATCTGGGAGGCGCGCGTACGGCTCTTTACGACTGGCTTTACGCACGTCACTGCGAAGGGACGTTTGTTCTGCGCATAGAAGATACCGATCGTAAGCGTTATGTCCCCGATTCGGTCGATGATATCATGGCCGGTCTGCGTTGGTTAGGGCTAGAATGGGACGAGGGGCCTGATGTAGGCGGAGCCTATGGGCCGTACGTGCAATCGGAGCGGTTGCAAACATATCGTACCTGGGCTCATTGGTTGGTCGAACAAGGGAAAGCTTATAAATGTTTCTGTACTCCAGAAGAGCTGGAGCAGATGCGGAAGGAACAGAGAGCGCGTGGGGAGGCTCCTCATTACGATCGTCGTTGTCGCTATCTGACGCCTAAACAAATAGCAGAGCGCGAGGCTCAAGGGCGCAGTTACGTCATTCGCTTCAAGAGCCCGCTGGAAGGGAAAGTGCGCTCTTATGATCTCTTGCGAGGAACTATCGAGGTAGAGGCAGCAACGCTCGACGATTTTATTCTTCTGAAATCGGATGGGTATCCCACCTACCACATGGCGGTGATCGTCGATGATCATTTCATGGCCATTACGCACGTGCTACGCGGTGAGGAATGGATCCCGAGTCTGCCCAAGCATCGCTTGTTGTACGATGCTTTCGGTTGGAAGATGCCGGTTCACTGCCATTTGCCGGTCATCCTTGCTCCTTCCGGGAAAGGGAAGATGAGCAAGCGCAAGGCGGAGAAAAGCGGCCTGCCCATTTTCATTCATGATTTCAAAGAGCGTGGCTACCTCCCCGAAGCGATGTTCAACTGGCTGGCGCGCATTGGTTGGTCATATGATGCGGATGTGGAGGTGTTTACTCGTGAGGAAGCCATTCGTCACTTCAACCTGAAGGCCATCAATCCCAAACCCGCTGCCGCTCCTTATTCCAAACTCGATTGGCTGAACGGGGTTTACATTCGCAACCTGGACCCGGACGACCTGTTGGAACGCTTATTGCCATTCCTTAGCCGAGATCTGGACCTTCCCCCGGAAGTCCTGCGAGAAGACGAGCGCCTTCGTCGTTTGATCCCCTCTGTCCAGGAGCGCATCAAGCATCTGACCGAGGCTTCGGCTCTGGTGGACTTTCTGTATCGGGCACCGGTGTGCGACCCCGAAGCTCTGGTGCCTCGTAAGAGCACACCCCAAGAGACTCTGGCTGCTCTGCGCGCGGCGCGCGAGCGGGTCGCTGTTTCCCCTTTCGACTCGGAGTCTCTGGAACGGGCCCTACGCGGTCTGGCTGAAGACATGGGGATGAAGGTCGGGCAAGTTTTTGCTCCCATTCGGATGGCCCTTACGGGCAGGAAAGTCACTCCTCCACTGTTTGACATCATGATGGCGTTAGGAAAGGACGATGTCTTGCGGCGTCTTGATGCTGCCACGGCACGCCTGGAGGTGTCCTTGCAACGACAGCCACCGCGTGAGGGATGAGAACGGGGTCATAATGGCATACGTGGAAGAACCTCATCAGGTCGATATCACCATCCCGTCAGGAGCAAATGATCTCGGGGCCACTTTGCGGGAACTCCTAAACGTGGTCCTGCTCACTCTTATCCTATTTTTCACTCTCCGTTCAGTTATCCTCAATTTTCGCGTGACCGGGAGCAGTATGGAACCCACGTTCCATGATGGTGATTACGTCTTTGTCTACCGCCTGGCCTACTGGCGACGTCTTCCACACCGGGGAGACGTCGTGGTTTTTCGCTATCCGGCAAATCCCAAACGAACTCTCATCAAACGAGTTGTGGGGCTGCCCGGCGAGACGGTCTCTGTGCATGACGGTCAGGTGTACATCAACAGCATCCCCTTGCCGGAGCCCTACATCGCCGCTCCTCCCGAGTATGTGGCTGCACCGGTACGAGTTGGCAAGGGGGAAATTTATGTGCTGGGTGACAATCGCAACAACTCGAACGACTCTCATGTGTGGGGATTGCTGAAGACAGACTACCTGGTTGGAAAGGTGGTGTGGCGTTACTGGCCTGTGCAACGGGTGGGCCTTATTTCCCATGCCGATTATCCCCCACCCCTGAACCGGCTCAATCCCCAACCCGGTAGTCCTGGGTCATAAGTGTAAGGAGGTCCCAAGGGAGGACGATCATGTCTTTATCGGACCATGTTATTCAAAAACTTATCGAGCGAACAGTGCAGATGCTCAATGAGCAAACACACGGAGAGACGACTCCCTGGTCTTTAGGGGATAGATACTCGGTCGACGTAGCGAGCCTGACGCCCAGGCAGTTGGCGGCGTACATCGATCACACCCAGTTGAAGCCTGACGCTACAGAGGAGAAAATCCGGCGCCTGTGTGAGGAGGCGCGGTTGTATCACTTCGCCAGCGTGTGTGTCAATCCCACCTGGGCTGCCCTGGCCTATGAGTTGCTGCAAGACACCCACATCTTGCCGGGCGTGGTCATTGGCTTCCCACTGGGGGCTACACTGCCTCAGGCCAAAGCGTACGAGGCTATGGCCAGCATCGACGCGGGGGCACGTGAAGTTGATATGGTGATGAACATTGGCCGTTTGAAGTCGGGACATTATAGTTATGTGGTGGCTGATATCGCGAATGTGGTCCAGCAAGCACATGAGCGAGGCGTCATGGTCAAAGTCATCCTCGAAACGGCCTTGTTAAGCGATGAAGAGAAAGTGGCTGCCTGTGTGTTGGCGAAGGTCGCCGGTGCCGATTATGTCAAGACATCAACCGGGTTTGGTCCTGGCGGGGCTACGGTCGAGGATGTCGCCCTCATGCGGCGTGTGGTTGGGGCCGACATGGGGGTCAAGGCGGCCGGCGGCATTCGCACACGAGAGCAGGCCCTGGCGATGATCGAGGCCGGGGCGACACGCATTGGGACCAGTTCGGGAGTTCGGATTGTCACTGGAGAACGGGGATGAACACAACCGTCCCAAATGGAGGTGTGCTGTGAGGGAGTTGGCTGAAGGGGTATGGCAGATAGACGATCTCGGCTATGTAAACGCTTATCTATGGCAGTGGCAAGGGGGACTGACACTTATCGACACGGGTCTGCCCTGGCAGGGAAGGAAGATCCTGTCAAGTGTGAGAGACGCCGGCCTGGATCCGGCCTTGATTCGGGAAATCATCATCACGCATGCAGATATCGACCATTACGGTGGCCTAAAAACCATTCGCCAGGAGACAGGTGCTCGACTGTACGTTCACGCTATTGAGGCCATGTATTTCAAAGGTCGCTGGTCCCGTAAACCTAATCTGCATGACCCCCTGGGCGTGCTCTACTTCCCTTTCCATACGCTGCTGACGAAGATCATCTTCCGAATGCCGCAACTTCGCCCGGACTTGTTGATGGTCGACGAGGAACAATTGGAGAATGGCCTGATGGTCGTACACACGCCTGGCCACACACCCGGCCACATTTCCCTTTACAGCCGTGAGCGAGGCGTGCTTTTCGTCGGCGATTTGATCACGAACCGTGGAGGGAAACTGGCTCTGCCTCCGGCCCTATTTACTCCTCAAATGGCCATCGTCAAGGAGTCCATCCGCAAGGTGGCGCGACTCAAAGGTGTGGAGGTAGCAGGATTCGGTCATGGACCGGCGCTTACGGCGCATGCGGGCGACAAAATTCGTGAGCTCGCACGTCAGGTTGCACCCGCCAGGCGTCGCCGGCCAAAGAAGCAGGTTGCCGTGCGCAAAGATGTGCCCCGTCAACCCAAGGCAGACCACTAGCCGGCCGGTGCTCCCCTTGAGATCCGGCCGATACGTGTGTCGGAAGGAATTCGCGCTTATATCAAGGTTCACAGGAGAACGGAGGTGATCATGGGGACAGAGGACAACGTCGTCATTGTCGGTGCAGTGCGCACGCCCATCGGTCGTTTCTTGCGCTCATTGAGCCCCCTCTCAGCTACTGACTTGGGAGGCGTGGCCATCCGAGCGGCAGTGGAACGGGCAGGGATACCCCCCGATATTGTTGATGAAGTCATTATGGGCCACGTCATCCAGGCTGGTACCGGTATGGCACCAGCACGGAACGCGGCGTTGAAAGCGGGGATTCCTCCCGAGGTCGGTGCGGTGACCATCAACAAGGTTTGCGGCTCGGGCCTGAAGGCAGTGATGCTGGCTGCGGGTCTGATTCGGGCCGGGGATGGAGATGTGTATGTGGCCGGTGGCATGGAGAGCATGAGTCGAGGGCCTTACCTGCTGCCCCAGGCGCGCACCGGCTATCGGATGGGAAACAGAGAAGTCATTGATGCCACGGTTCATGACGGCCTCTGGAGTGCCTGGGAGGACGTCCACATGGGTGTGGCGGCGGAGTGGATCGCAGAGCACTACGGCGTGAGTCGGGAGGCCCAGGATACACTTTCCTTTGAAAGTCATGTGCGAGCCCTTCAGGCTATCCGCGAGGGTCGGTTCCGAGACGAAATTGTTCCCGTCCCTGTTCCCCGCCGTAAGGAGGGGACAGTGATGGTTGACACGGACGAATGTCCTCGTCCAGACACATCTCTGTCCAAGTTGGCCGCTTTGTCCACTGCTTTTAAGGCGAACGGCACGGTAACCGCGGGCAATGCTCCCCCTCTTAGTGATGGGGCTGCAGCACTGGTTCTGATGCGTGAACGGGTGGCGGAAGAGCGGGGGATAAGGCCTTTGGCGCGTGTGCTGGGATACGCCCAAGCAGCGGTCGAGCCTATTGCCCTGTTTACCGCGCCTATCTTCGCTATTCGACGTCTGTGGGGCAAACTCGGTGCGGACAAGGATGATTTCGACCTTTACGAGATCAATGAAGCCTTTGCCGCACAGATGGTAGCAGATTTGCGTGAGTTGGAACTGGACCAAGACAAGGTGAACGTCAATGGTGGCGCTATTGCTCTGGGACACCCTCTTGGAGCTACTGGCGCGCGCATCCTGGTGACGTTGCTCTACGCGTTGAAGCAGCGTGGCCTCAAACGAGGGATTGCTGCCCTTTGCCTGGGAGAAGGTGAGGCAGTGGGGATGGCCGTCGAACTCATATGATGGGACGGAGCTACGTTGTATCGTTACAGTGGCTGGCCTATTTCAAAAGGAGGTGAATGATGGGACGCCTCGATACCAAGGTGGCGATTATTACAGGAGCTGCTCGTGGCATTGGGAAAGCTACGGCAGAACTTTTCGCGCGCGAAGGGGCGCGCGTGGTGGTCACAGACATTGACCAGGATAGGGGCGAACAGGCCGCGGCAGAAATTCGTAGCGGTGGAGGGGAGGCGATGTTTTTCCCTGTGGATGTCACTCAACCGGATTCTGTCCAGACGTTGGTCCAGAAGTCCCTGGATGCCTATGGAAGAATCGACATCCTGGTCAACAACGCTGGTGTATTGCGCGATCATTCTCTGGTCAAACTGACCTACGATGAGTTCGACTTTGTCATCAACGTGAACCTCCGAGGCGTGTTCAACTGCACCAAAGCCGTGGCTCCGGCCATGATCGCTCAAGGGAGTGGCGTTATCCTCAATGCCAGTTCCGTTGTTGCCTTGTACGGCAATTATGGACAAACAAACTACGTGGCCTCGAAAGCGGGAGTCATCGGCATGACGAAAGTATGGGCTCGAGAGTTGGGCCCCAAGGGCATTCGAGTGAATGCTGTGGCCCCCGGGTTCATCCGCACGGAGATGACCGCCGGACTGCCGGAAAAGGTGGTTCAGATGGTCATCGAACGGACGCCCTTGCGCACTTGGGGAGAACCCCGGGATATTGCTTTCGCTTATCTCTACCTGGCCTCTGACGAGGCGCGCTTTGTCAACGGAGCCGTGTTAAGCGTGGATGGGGGTGTGGTTGTCTAGCTTGCCATCGTCCTTCTTGCCGTCAGGGTACGAAGAAGCTTCTGTGATCACAAGTGTCTGGAAAAGGCATCGATAGGATTTTGGTCCGGTTCCGTGTCGTCTGCATCAGCAAGAGGTCTGGGAGTGACGAAGAAGTCCGGAGGTGGACTCAGGGGGAGAAACAGTGACTTCATTCGCTGAAGTGGAAGCAATGCGCCAGGGTGTGCGCAATGCCGTGCGGGTATGCATGCGCGTGAGTGCTGCCGATCGAGTTGCCGTCATCGGGGATCGGCAGTCGGGGCCCATAGCTCGTCTCTTGGTGGAAGAGGCGTGCAATGTGGGCGCGGTGGCCGAGGGCTTGCAACTGGAAAGCTATGGCCAACGGCCTATCCGCTCTCTTCCCGAGGCCATGCGTGCGACTTTGCTCTCCTTTCGACCGACGGTCACCTTCTTTACGGCCTCGTCACAGCCGGGCGAGGTGGCCTTTCGCATGGGGCTCATTCTTTTCCTCACGCATGATTTGAATGTCCGTCATGGGCACATGGTGGGTATCACCCCCCGGATCATGCGCGAGGGCATGGCCGTGGACTATCACCTTGTGTCCCGAGTGACCCGTTCGGTGTACGAACGAGTGCGTGTTGCCCGAGAGATCCACGTCACTTCACCCGAGGGCACGGACCTCGTTGCTCGTTTCGACCCAGCCTTGCGCTGGGTTCTCTCTCCCGGCATCTATCATCACCAGGGAGAGTGGGGGAATTTGCCCGACGGAGAAACCTACACGGCCCCTGCTTCTCTGGACGGCGTGCTGGCCGCGCGAGTGGTAGGGGATTACTTTTCCCAGCGCTATGGGTATCTGCGTGAACCACTCCTGGTACGCGTCGAGGATGGCTACCTGAGAGGGGCGACAGGACCGGACCCCTTATGCTCGGAGTTTCTCGCCTACACTCGTTCGGCAGAAAATGGGAATCGGGTTGGGGAGTTTGCCATCGGCACGAATGTAGGGCTAAAGCGCCTCATTGGCAACATGCTCCAGGACGAAAAATACCCCGGCGTGCACATTGCTTTTGGAGACCCTTACCCGGCTGAGACGGGCGCGCGTTGGTCCTCACCGGTTCACGTTGACTTGGTCAGCCCCAACACCACTATTGTTGTGGACGGGGATGTGATCATGAAGGAAGGGGCGTTCGATTTCGACGTCATTCAGCTCGATTAGGTGGTCATCCTCATGGCCCGTCATCTGGTATTGTTCGACATCGACGGTACACTGCTCGATAGCAGGAAGGGCGGACGTCGTGCCATGCGTCGTGCCTTGCAGGCGGTTTACGGAACCAGCGGGGCATTGGACACCTACCCCATGGCCGGAAAGACGGACACGACGATCGTCCGGGACATGCTGTTGGCTGCTAGAGTTCCGGAAGAGGTGCTCTGGGCTCGTTTCCCCGAATATCGGCGCGTGTTTGCGCACTTTCTGGAGGAGGAATTACAACGTCGGCCTCCACGGGCCCTTCCTGGTGCTCGCGAACTGGTCACGCTGATTCATCGACGCCCGGACATGATCCTGGGCTTGCTGACCGGGAATATAGAAGAAGGAGCACGGCTGAAGCTGCGCCACGCGGGCTTCGACCCCGAGATGTTCGTGGTAGCAGCTTATGGAAGTGACGCTCTGACCCGAGACGAACTTCCTTCCATTGCTCTGACGCGCGCTGAGACATTAACAGGGGAACGCTTCTCCGACCATCGAATTGTGGTTGTGGGAGATACTCCTTTGGACATTCGTTGCGGGCACGAGGTCGGGGCCAAGACTATCGCCGTGGCCACTGGCCCTTATTCTCCTGAAACGTTGGCTTCCTTTGGCCCCGATGTCCTTCTCCCGGGGCTCAAAAATCCAGAATATGTGCTCGCCCTCATTGAGGACGGGGAGGACGGGGAGGACGGGGCATCCGGGAAGGAGTACTGAACGCGTCTGGCCGAGAACGACATTCGTTTTTGTTTGTCGCGTCACCAGGGGTATACTCGAAAGAGAAGCAGCTAAATGGGCGGTGGGGGGCGGGCGGTCTGAAAGGGAATGAGGAAAGAGTACGCATGAGCACGGTACTGACAAGGGACAACGAGCCTCTACGCCAGCTTTTGGATACGACACTGGACGGTTATCTCCTGATGGACATGGCAGGCGCGATCGTTGACGTGAACCCCGCCTATTGCCGGATGGTTGGATATACGCGGCGAGAGCTCTTGCGCATGACCATCTTTGACCTGGAAGCTGCTTTGACGCCTTCTCAAATCGAAGAAAAGATCGCTCACATGATCGTGGTCGGGAGTGCTCGCTTTCGCACCAAACATCGCCACAAAGGAGGGGCTTTCCTCGACCTGGAAGTCAGCGTCACTTTGCTCAACAAAGGGAGATCCAGTCCTCTAATAGCAGCTTTCGTGCGGGACATTACCCCCTTCATTCGTACTCAGGAAGCTTTGCGTGCTCAGGCTGCTCGGCTTCGCGCCTTGCACGAAATGGACAAAGCGATCTTGCTAGCCCTTTCTCCTCAGGCAGTGGCCGAAGCAGCCCTCTCGCATGTGTTACGCTTGATTCCTTGTGCTCGCGGTTCTATTGTGCTCCTCGATGAACCACGGACACAAGTGTCTGTTTTGGCCTTACGGACTTCATATCCTACTCACGTAGGTCACGTGGGCTTCTTCCCTTTGGACCTGCTGCGGATTTCAGAGACGTTACGGCGGGGTGAACCGTACGTATTGCCCGATATTCGCCAAATCCCTCCACAGCGCCTATCTGACATTACCCGTCGCCTGAGGGACGAGGGAATTTGTTCTATTCTCAATGTCCCCTTGATGATGGATGGTCGCTTAGTTGGCCTGCTGAACCTGGGTGCGATGGAGCCCCGCTTTTTCTCCCCGCGTGATGTGGAAATTGCTCGAGAGCTCGCCGTTCCCTTGGCCATTGCTCTGAAGCAGGCACAAATGCGCGAGGAATTGCAACACTATGCAGAGCGCCTGGAATCGCTGGTGGACGAGCGTACCCGTAGCTTGGCCGAAATGAATGAGGAACTGAAAGCCTTCACGTATTCCGTTTCTCATGACTTGCGGGCCCCTTTGCGGGCTATTCTGGGATTTGCCTACGCCTTGTTGGACGATTATGGCGAGATTCTGGACTCGGCGATGCGCGAGGACGTGAATCAAATCATCAACGCGGCCGAGGACATGCAACAGTTGATTACGGACTTGCTTCTCTACAGCCGCTTGGTGCACGGGGAATTTCCCATGAGCGCTGTAGATCTAGATCGGATGATGACAGACATGCTGGATATGTTGGCCGGGGAGCTCGAGGCCCGACAAGCTCATGTGGCTGTTCATTCCCCCTTGGGACAGGTCTGGGGAAACGAGCGCCTGCTTGAGCAAGTGATACAGAACCTGCTGACCAATGCCATCAAGTTCATGCCGCCGGGAAGACGGCCGCAAGTGCACATATGGAGCGAGTTGCGAGAGGGGACCCTGCAGCTTTGGGTGGAAGACAACGGCATCGGTATTCCCGAAGAAGCGCAGGAGCGGATCTTCCGCATGTTTGAACGCCTGCACGGTGTCGAAACGTATCCGGGAACGGGAGTTGGTCTGGCCATTATTCGCCGTGGGGTCGAGCGTATGG
>CAZAQA010000023.1:0-55393 GCA_964487375.1 uncultured Anaerolineae bacterium
GAGTAGGGAGTGGGGAGTGGGGAGTAGGGAGTAGGGAGTGGGAAGTGGGAAGTGGGAAGTGGTGTGTGCTGATGGTTTGCAAACCAGGGTAAAAGCAGAGGCATACCTATGGCAGAGTTGGTTACAATTACGATAGACGGCGTGGATTATCAGGTCCCGAAAGGGATCCCACTGACGAAGGCCATGAAGGGCTTCATCGGCATTGATATTCCTACCTTTTGTGCCCATCCGCGCTTGAAACCTATAGGGGCCTGCCGTCAGTGTCTGGTCGAGATAGAAACCCCGCGCGGGCTGCGTTTGACGACGGCGTGCACGACACCCACGAGCGATGGACTGAATGTGCATTATGGCAGTGAGCGGGCACGCCAGGCCCGCGAGGCCACACTGGAATTCTTGCTGACCAATCATCCGTTGGATTGCCCCATTTGCGATAAGGGCGGCGAGTGTCCACTACAGAATCAAACGCTGGAACACGGCCCCGGTGTTAGCCATTTTCTGGAGGAGAAGCAACACAAGAACAAGCGTTACCCCATTTCCGACCTGATTATGCTGGACCAGGAGCGTTGTGTGGTCTGCTGGCGCTGCATTCGTTATCTGGAGGAGTGGGAGTTCAAACCACAGTTGGGGCTTTATCATCGCGGTGGGGAGACGATCATCGATATTCATCCGGACCGGCCCCTGACGGCGAAGACCAGCGGCAACATCGTGGACATTTGCCCGGTCGGCGCGCTCACGAATCGGGTGTCCCGGTTCCACTATCGCCCCTGGAATTGGGGGCCTTACCCACGGGCCATTCATCAAGTGCCCAGCATCTGCATTCACTGCTCTCAAGGGTGTAACCTGCGTATCGACGTGCGCACGAACAAGGTGCGGCGTATCGTGGCGCGCCACAACATGGCCGTCAACGACTGGTGGATCTGTGACAAAGGGCGGTTTGCTCAGGGATTCTTCCACGCCAATGATCGAGTGCGGCAGCCGTTGGTGCGGGAGAACGGCGCCTTGCGCCCGGCCACCTGGGATGAAGCCCTGCAGCGCGTGGTCGAAAAGCTCCATGCCTGGGCGCAGAAGGAGCCGGAAGCCATTGGCGCCATCGGTTCGCCCAAATTAAGCAATGAGGCCAATTACCTGTTGCAGAAGTTCTTCCGCCTGATGGTGGACACGAATAACATCGACCACCGTTGGGGGGGAGACGTGTTGGCCGACCCGCGTGGTCTGCTCGCGATCGACGAGATTCATCATGCCGATGTGATCCTCCTCGTCGGTGTGGACCTGGCAGAGGAGATGCCGGTAATGGCCAACTTCTACAAGCGGGCCGTGCGCCGCAATGGGGCGCGAGCGTTCGTCATTCATCCACGACGGACGGAGGATGCGGATTTTGGCGCCTACATTCCCGTCTTACCCGGAAGCGAGGCTATCCTCCTCAACGCGCTCATGGGATTGTTGGTTCAACATGAGGCAATGGCCACACGAACGCGTCGCATTGCCGGTGGACGGGAATTCGCGGAGTGGGTACGCGAGCATCAAGCTGAGGATGCGGCCTCTTTAGTCGGGGTTAGTCCCGAAACATTCCATAAGATGGCCGAAGCTCTGACTCAAGCTGAACGCCCCTTGGTGCTCTACGGCCCCGATATCGTGCGCGGCCCAAGGGCCGAAGCCGCTCGCGCTGCCCTGGACAATCTGGAACTCCTTCTGGGGCGTGATCGGGTCGCGTACATCGGTCCGGACGCCAACAGCCAGGGGGCTCGGGACATGGGCGTGTTGCCCGACCGTCTGCCCGGGCAGGAGCGTGTGGACGACAGGGAGGCGCGGGAGCGTCTCCGTCGTTACTGGGGGAGTGAGGTGCCCGAAGAGCCGGGCATGACGTACACTCAGATGCTCCTGGCCGCAGCAGAGGGGCGATTGAAGGCCTTGTATGTCATGGGGGCGGACCCGGCCGACGAGGGGGCGTGGGCTGCCGACGCCTTGAAAGAGGTCGACTTCCTGGTAGTGCAGGATGTGTTCATGACGCGCACGGCCCAACTGGCCGATGTGGTGCTCCCTGCCGCGACCTACGCGGAGACGGATGGAACGTACACGAACGTGGAGCGGCGGGTACAGCGGGCGCCTAGGGCGTTCCGACCCGAGGGGGAGTCTCGTCCCGACTGGGAGATTTTCGTTGATCTGGCGAAGCGTTGGCCTGCACGTGAGGCCGGGAAAACGCGCCGCAAGGGCAAGAAGGCCCGTCGTTCACCGCAGGAACGCTGGCACTTTGCCTCGCCACAAGAGGTGCTGCGGGAAATCACCCGGGTCGTGCCCCAATATAACGGTCTCCTTTGGGATGCCCTGGGAGGAGAGGGACGGCAGTGGGACGCCGGTGAGGTGGAGCGGCCGCGACGGTTCCGCCCGGTGCCGCCTCCCTTCCAGGCTGCTGACCCGGATCATCCTTTCTATCTCGTGGCCGAACGCTTCCTCTTCGATCACACGACCATGACGGAGACGACAGAGCGACTGGTGCATAGGCTCGAACCGGACGTGGCACGCTTGAACCCGGCCGACGTGGAGCGGTTGGGCCTGGAGGTGGGGAAACCGGCTGTCATCTCCTCTTCTCACGCGTCGGTGACATTGCTGGTGCAGGTGGATCACCGTGTCCAACCGGGAACTGTGGCCATTGCCTACAGTCTGCCCGGCTCTCCGGCAGAGGCTCTGATGGGGCCGACGGGCCCGGGTGTAAGGGTCAAGATCGAGAACGTGGCGTAGGACGCGTGTTTTTGTTGCAACATATCAGAACTCTCTTTGCAAACTGGGGTTGCCAATGGACTGGGTAGGCTTACTTGTCATACCGATCATCAAAGGGCTGATTATCCTTTTCCTCTTGCTGACTGGAACGGCGTATCTGACGTTGTTCGAGCGTAAGCTACTGGGACGATTTCAGGTTCGCTATGGGCCGAATCGGGTTGGGCCCTATGGGTTGCTTCAGCCCCTGGCCGACGCTGTCAAGCTGTTTTTCAAGGAAGAGGTCGTGCCTGGCCATGTGGACAGACCCGTTTATCTCCTGGCCCCCCTGTTGACCCTGGTGCCGGCCCTGGCCCTTTTCGCGGTCGTTCCTCTGGGGCCGCCTATTCACCTGTTTGGTCGGGAGATTCCCCTGCACATGGGGGATGTGAATGTGGCCGTGTTGTACGTACTGGCCATCAGCTCCCTGGGCACGTATGGGGTGATGCTGGCCGGCTGGTCAAGCAACAACAACTATTCCTTGTTGGGGGCGATGCGCACCAGCGCCCAGATGATTTCCTACGAGTTGCCCATGGGATTGTTCATGGTCAGCCTGGTATTGATTTCCGGCACCATGAGTGTCTCTCGAATCGTGGCAGAAGGGCGGCCGCTTTGGGCCTGGGTGTGGTTGTTGCTCGGATTGCCCTTCTTTTTCATTACGGTGCTGGCGGAGACCAACCGCTCTCCCTTTGATTTCCCGGAGACGGAGAACGAGCTTATCGCCGGCTATCAGGTGGAGTACGGCGGCTTCAAGTTCGCCATATTTTATGTCTCCGAGTACCTGCACATGATCACGGCCAGCGGTGTGGTTGCTTCCCTTTTCCTGGGAGGATGGCAGGGTCCATTTGCGACTCGATTTCCTCTCCTGGGAGTGCTCTATCTCATCATCAAGATTGTGTTCCTGCTTTTTGTCTTTATTTGGGTGCGGGCCAGCCTGCCTCGGGTCCGTTACGACCAGTTGATGAACCTGGGTTGGAAAGTGCTGCTGCCGCTGTCACTGATATACCTGGCCGTGACCGCGGTGCTGGTGGTGATTCTGGGGTAGGGACGTGGCATGCAAGACGAGAAACGTAATGACGTGAAGCGTGGAGTGTGATGCGTAACAGGCGGTGAGTGACTTTGCGGATTACGAGTTACGCATGACGAATTGTGGAGGAGGGCTTCATGGCGCTAAAGGACTTGTACCAGGGTGGGCGGGCGATTACCCGAGCCATGGGCGTCACCCTGAAGTATTTGTTGCAAAAACCGGTTACGGTCCAGTCTCCGGACCGGGAGCCGATCATGGTCTATCCCCGTTTCCGGGGGCGTCACGAGCTACGGCGGTATGAGAACGGGTTGGAGCGTTGCATCGGCTGCCAGTTGTGTGAGGCTGCCTGCCCCACAGGGGCTATCTATGTAGAGGCTGAGGAAAATGACCCGGAGAATCCTGTCTCTCCGGGAGAGCGATATGCCAAGACCTACGAGATTAACCTGTTACGGTGTATTTTTTGTGGCGCATGCGAGGATGCCTGTCCTACGGAAGCGATTGTGCTGGGGCACAACTATACCCTGGCCAACTACAATCGGCGGGATTTCCTCCTGACGAAAGAAGAATTACTCAATCCACCCGAACCTAACGTGATCATCCGACCGGAGGAATAGTCCGATGGAGTGGCTTTTCTTTGCCCTGTTTGCCCTGGCGGCCATCGCGGGAAGCCTGGGCGTTGTCCTGAGCCGCAATGCAGTGCACAGCGCCCTGTCCCTGTTGTTGAACTTTGCCGCCATTGCTCTGCTATACCTCCTGCTCCAGGCTCAGTTCCTGGCCATGGCGCAGATTCTGGTCTACGCGGGGGCCATTGTTGTCCTGTTCATTTTTGTGGTTATGCTCATCGGCAACGAGACGGTAGACGATTTCGTGGCCCGAGAACGACCGGCTCTGCATTGGCTGGCCCTCTTGCTGGCCTTGCTGTTTGGCGCCGGCGCGGTCTATATTTCCTTTTTTGCACCAACTGCTTCCCCCACAGGGGCTCCTGGCTTTGGATCGGTGGAATCGGTGGGAAAGGTTCTGTTCTCTCGCTACATCCTGCCTTTCGAGCTCGCATCCGTCATTTTGCTCGCGGCCATGATCGGCGCCATTGTCTTGGCCGCCCGCGCGAAGCCACCGCTGGGGAGACCAAAGGAGTGACGAGAAGGTCGAGGATGGGGTATTGGGTTTCGGGTATTTCTAAAGTCCAAGTGTACGAGGAAGGGATCATGGTTCCGACGTTCTATTATCTTATCCTTTCAGCCGTCATCTTTAGCATTGGCGCCCTGGGAGTCCTGGTACGGCGCAATGTGCTGATCATCTTCATGTGCATCGAGATGATGATGAACGCGGTCAACCTCACCTTCGTGGCGTTGGCGCGTCAGTTTGGCACGTTGGACGGACAGATTTTCGTTTTCCTGGTGATGGCGATTGCTGCTGCGGAGGTGGCTATTGGCTTGGGTATTGTGGTGGGTTTGGTTCGGCATCGGGATACAACGAACGTAGATAGAATTCATTTGTTGCGTTGGTAGGTGAACATGTGCTGCGGAGTTCGTCTTGAGGAAGGACACAATCAGTGCGATAGGTGAACTATATTACATGGCGTGAGTGATGGAACAAGAGAGGAGGGCATAGTGACGGGCGTTGTATTGCCGAAACGGACAATCCGGGCATTACATGAAATAACAGGAGAATCCCGTCCAGACGTGGCGCTTGTATTGATTTTAAAGGATGCGATAGCTTATCGGTTGGAGAGAATTGAGAAAGAATTGCGGAAATTTGAGG
The DNA here is from genome assembly GCA_964487375.1 of uncultured Anaerolineae bacterium. Classification (GTDB taxonomy): domain Bacteria; phylum Chloroflexota; class Anaerolineae; order JAADDB01; family JAADDB01; genus JAADDB01. The sequence goes on from CAZAQA010000023.1 coordinate 5,540, forward strand.
AAAAATATGGGATGACTTTTGAGGAGTACAAACAACGTTGGGAAAGTGAAGAGCGTGAAGAAGATTACTCATGGGAAGCGGAACGGGATTATCTTGAATGGGAAGCCTTAATGACGCGAAAGCGTCGTTTAGAGGAGACATACGGGTGGCTTCTATAACTCCTAGGGAGCTCCTGGACTAGATAGCCATTTCATGTGAGCGCTCGTATTTAGTTGACACCTATGTAATCCTGTACATAGATACGGACATACTAAAAATACGAGTTCACCTGATGGGTGGCTACTTTATAGAAGTGTTCTACAATACAGCTACGGGGAAGGTGTCCTTTGCCCTGATTAGGGAAGGAAATCGCATTTACGGGAAAGACAATGCCAAGAGCGGTTGGCACATGCATCCCAAAGATGCACCTGACACACACGTACCCTGTCAACCTGTTACGTTCTCACAGTTTTTAGCTGAGGTAGAGCGAATATTTCCGTGAGATATTCATCTGCACACTAACTCAATGAAAGAGGTCTTACCGATGATTGTTGATTATGCCTGGCTCTTGTTGGCGTTTCCCATTGCAGGACTTGTGCTCAATCTCATCTTCGGGAAACGGTGGGGAAAGAATGTCACCGGTATCGTGGCCTCCGCGGCTGTGCTGGGTTCCTTTCTGGTGGCATTGGGCCTGTTCTTGCACTTGAACGGCCTTCCCGAGGAAGAGCGCACGCTTCAAATCGTGCTCTGGCGCTGGATCACCATTGACTTGTTCTCCGTGAACATCGGCTTGCTCATCGACCCCTTGTCCGTGTTCATGGCCCTGGTTGTCACCTTCGTCGGCTTTTTCATCCACGTCTACTCGGTCGGCTACATGTGGGAGCCTCACGAGAAGGGAGAGGAAGAGGCGATGGGGGACATCCCCCGTTTTGTGCGCTACTTCGTCTACCTCAACTTCTTTGTCCTGATGATGCTCACATTGGTGATGGCGACCAATTTCGTGCAGATGTTCATCGGTTGGGAAGGCGTGGGGCTGGCCTCTTACCTCCTGATAGGCTTTTGGTTCTTCAAGCCCAGTGCGTCGGACGCGGGCAAGAAGGCTTTCCTGGTCAACCGCATTGGCGACATGGGCTTCATCCTGGCCATGTTGTGGGTATTTCGCCTGAGTGGCCGCCTGAATTTCCTCGACCTCTTCCGGCCGGAGAACGTCCAATCTCTGCAGGTGGGGGCGACGGCCATTGGCTTGTTGCTGCTGGCTGCGGCCACGGGGAAGTCCGCGCAGATTCCCCTTTACGTTTGGTTGCCCGACGCTATGGAAGGCCCCACGCCGGTGAGTGCCCTCATCCATGCAGCGACCATGGTGACGGCGGGGGTGTACATGATCGCTCGTATGTCCCCCATCTTTGCCCTGACGCCCACCGCGATGGCCTGGGTAGCAGTCATCGGGGCGCTGACGGCCTTTTTCGCGGCCACCATTGCCCTGGCCCAGACGGACTTGAAGCGCATCCTTGCCTATTCGACCATTTCCCAGCTTGGGTACATGTTTTTGGGCGTGGGCACCGGCGCCTATGTCGCCGGTATTTTTCACCTGTACACGCACGCCTTTTTCAAAGCACTCCTCTTCCTGGGCGCGGGCAGCGTGATGCATGCCTTACACGGCGAACTGGACATCCGCAAGATGGGAGGGCTGAAGGATAAGTTGCCCACCACGTACTGGACGTTTCTCGTCGGTGCAGCGGCCCTGGCCGGTTTTCCCCTGCTTTCAGGGTTTTTCTCTAAAGATGAGATTTTGTTGGCAGCGTGGCAGCGTTCTCCCATTCTTTGGCTGATTGGTATCATTACTGCATTTATGACGGCCACCTATTCGTTCCGGGCGGTTTTCGTTCCTTTCTGGGGGCAACCCCGCAATCGCAAGTTATTCGACCATGCCCACGAATCGCCGCCGGTAATGACCATCCCTCTAATCGTCCTCGCGATTGGCGCGCTTATCGGCGGCGTCATCGGCCTGCCCAAACTCTCCTGGCTGCACACGTGGCTGGCCTCCGTGTTCTCAGTGAGTGTGCATGAAGGGCAACCTGGCTCTCTCCTGTGGATTTTGATGAGCATCTCCGCACTCGTCGCCCTGGCCGGCATTTATTTCGCTTACGCCGTGTTCGTGCAGGACCCGGATAGGGTCTTGAGTATTCGCAAAACCTTGGGACCGGTCGATACGCTGGTGCAGAACAAGTACTATGTGGACGAGATGTACATGGCCCTGGTCGTCGACCCACTCAAGGCGCTCGGCGACTGGCTGGCTTACGTGTTCGACCAACAGGGCATCGACGGCGTGGTGAACGGTGTGGCTTCTGTGAGCGGTTGGATAGGGCAGAAGGTGCGTCGGTTGCAGACGGGCCATGTGGGCACTTACGCCTTCACCTTGTTCGTGGGGGTGGTGATCGTGGCGGTGTATTTTATCCTGGTAGGGAGCCTGTAGGTCTGAAGGACTGTTCACCGGGCGACGCCAGAGTCGCTTCGGCGCTGAGATAGACGATCTCGCCAATATGTCAGGTCAGGAGATTCGAGGATATGTTTGAACTCACTCAATTGCCTTTGTTGAGCATTATCACCTTCCTGCCCCTGACCGGGGCCTTGGTGTTGCTCTTACTGCCCAAGCAGGGACGGGTGCGCTGGTACTGGGCTTTGTTGGTGACTCTGGTGACGTTCATCGTCGCCCTGCCGTTGTTCTTCAACTGGAAGATAGGAGAGGCCGGATATCAGTTCATGGAACGATACCCCTGGGCGCCTTCCCTGGGCATTCAATACATCCTGGGGGTCGATGGTATCAGCCTTTTCCTGGTGCTGTTGACCGCCTTTCTCGGGCCTATCGTCATTCTGGCTTCGTGGGATAATATCAAAGAACGCCAGACTCTGTATCTATTCCTCATGCTGATACAAGAATCTGGCATGTTGGGCGTCTTCATGGCTCTGGACCTGGTACTGTTTTACCTGTTCTGGGAGTTTACCCTCATTCCGATGTACTTTATCATCGGCATTTGGGGCGGTCCCCGACGGGTGTATGCGGCAGTAAAGTTCTTCATCTACACCATGGCCGGAAGTGCGCTCATGCTGGTGGCGATTTTGGTGCTACGTTATTACAGTGGCACCTTTGACCTCACCGAAATCCTGGCCAAGACACGACTTGACTATTACGTCCAGTGGTGGCTTTTCCTGGCTTTCGCCCTGGCCTTTGCCATCAAGGTCCCTGTGTTTCCCTTTCACACCTGGTTACCCGATGCCCACACGGAGGCACCCACCGCCGGGTCGGTCATCCTGGCGGGCATCCTGCTGAAAATGGGGACGTACGGCTACATTCGCTTCGCGTTGCCCTTGTTCCCCATGGCCGCGGTTAACTTCACCGGCCTCTTTCTGACATTGGCCGTCATCGGCATTCTCTATGGCGGGCTGGTGGCTCTGCGGCAAAAGGACTTCAAGAAGATGGTCGCTTATTCTTCCGTGGCCCACCTGGGCTTCGTTATGCTAGGACTCTTCGCTCTGACGCCTCAGGGACTCAGCGGCGCGGTGTTGCAGATGGTCAATCATGGACTAAGCACAGGGGCCCTGTTCCTCCTCGTCGGGATGCTCTACGACCGACGGCACACGCGCATGTTGGATGACTTCGGGGGCGTGTGGGCGGTCATGCCTGTGTATGGGTTTTTCCTGCTCATCACTGTCCTCAGTTCGGCAGGACTGCCTGGGCTGAACGGATTTGTGGGGGAATTTTCCATCCTCGTGGGAACCTTCTGGAAACACCGCTGGTTTGCAGCCCTGGCCGTACCGGGCGTGGTCATTGGCGCCTGGTATCTCCTGCACGCGTTTCGTCAGGTCATGCAGGGGCCGTTAACCCAAGAGGAGAACCGCCGACTCACCGACCTGAACGCTCGGGAAGTGGCCATCCTCGTCCCCCTGGTCATCATGTTCTTGATCATAGGCCTCTTCCCCAACCTCTTTTTTGAGCGCATCAACCCGACCGTCATCGAAACCCACCGCTACGTGGTCCAGCACGCGGCACCCCCCATCCAGCCGCCTGCGGGCATTGAAAAGTAAGAGAAGGGGGCGAAGTTGATTGATGTGCAGCTTCGCCCCCCTTTTATTGAGCTTCGTAGATTAATCGGATTCCTTCCAGAGTGAGCCATGGGTCCACATGCTGGATGACCGGAGTGAGTTCAGCCATGGTGGATGCCAACCCCCCCGTGGCAATGACTCTCATGTCCTCACCCAACTCCCGGCGAAAGCGTGCCACCAGCCCTTCAACCAGACCCACGTAACCCCAGATGATGCCGGACTGCATCGCGTGGATGGTGTTCTTGCCGATAGGGGATGGCGGGGGTTCGAGAGCTACTCGGGGCAGCTTGGCCGTGCGGCGGACCAGCGCATCCGCGGCGATGCCTAGGCCGGGCGCAATAGCCCCGCCGATGAAGTCTCCCTCGCGACTGATCAGGTCAAATGTCGTGGCCGTTCCAAAATCGACCACACAGGCAGGCCCACCATAACGAGAAGCCACCGCGACCGTATTTGCTACTCGGTCCGCACCGACCTCCGCCGGATTGTCCGTAAGCACGCGCACGCCCAGAGGCATGTCCGCACGCACAATCAGAGGCGTGTGGTGCAGGTACGAGTCTGCAATCTCGCTGAATGTGGCCGTCAGTGGAGGAACCACACTGCATAGAGCCACCCCGCCGATGACGTCCGGCGATAGCCGGGCCGTATCCAGCAAGGCTAAGAGCGTGATGGCGTACTCATCCGCGGTACGGTCGTGGTCCGTCTGCACACGCCAGTGATAGACAAGTTTGTCCCCCCGGTAGCCGCCGATGACAATCTGGGTGTTGCCGATGTCTACGCAGAGTAGCATAATGTCCTCTAGCCCATTGGCGGGTGGCCCTCATGTGTGTTTGAGGATATCTCTGAGCGCGGCCAGCAGCATGACTACATTCTCCCGCCGGGAAGAGTATCCCATCAGGCCAATGCGCCATATTCGCCCTTTGAGCGCGCCCAATCCCCCCGCGATCTCGATGTTGTAGTCATCCAGAAGACGGCGTCGGATAAACCCTTCATTGACGCCCTCGGGCACACGCACGGTCGTCAGGGTTGCTAACCGATGCTCCTCCGGGACGAAGAGTTCTAGGCCCAGGTCGGTGAGTCCGGCCCAAAGCATCCTGGCATTACGGCGATGCCGTTGCCAGCGACGTTCGAGCCCTTCCTCTTCCACAGCGCGCAGGGCCTCCCGTAGGGCGTAGATCATGCTGATGGGCGCCGTGTGATGATACGTGCGTTCCATGCCCCAATATTTTCGGACCATTGTCAGGTCCAGGTACCAACTCGTCACGCGCGTGTGGCGAGCATCGAGGATGGCCTCGGCGCGAGGACTAATGGTAATGGGAGCAAGGCCGGGAGGCGCACTCAAGGCTTTTTGGGTTCCGCTGTAGACAATGTCCAGACCCCACTCGTCTACCCTGAGAGGCACCCCCGCCAAAGAAGTGACCGCGTCGACCAGGAGCAAGGCATCGTGCTCGTGTACGATTTCGGCCATGTCTTCGAGTGGTTGTAGTGCGCCTGTGGATGTCTCTGCGTGCACCATGGCGACAAGTTTTGCCGGCTGTTTGCGCAGCGCATCCTCTACCTCCTCCGGGGTGAACACCTCGCCCCAGGGACGCTCCAGACGATGAACTTTTGCCCCATAACGAGCAGCCATGTCACACATGCGCTCACCGAAGTAGCCGTTGACGCAGATAAGCACCGGATCGCCGGGCTCGATGAAATTGGCGAGCGCGGCTTCCATGCCGGCGCTGCCGGTTCCCGAAATGGGAAGCGTAAGCCAGTTGTTCGTGCGGAAGGTGTAGCGGAGCAGGCTCTGTACGTCACTCATTAACTGCAAAAAGGCCGGGTCCAGGTGTCCGATGACGGGGGTGGCCATCGCTTTCAACACGCGCGGGGGGACTAGACTGGGGCCGGGGCCCAAGAGCAGACGTACGGGAGGGTTCAACTCGGTGTAAGGCATCATGACCTCCTTTCCAGGTTACGACGTTTTGATGGGTTGCGCCTGAGCGCTTCGAGCAGAAAATTCCAGACCGTATGCCACCATCCACTTTCATACTGCTCTATCAGCTCTTGCAGTAAGCGGATCATCAACCGTTGCCAGCGTCGTCTCTCTGCCGGGTCTGTCGATGTCCGCCAGGCAGAAGCTTCGGGGAATCGGGCCAACCACGCCTCCTTGTAAGCCCGGACTTCTGGTGTCTGTTCGACGAAACGGGCCACTTCTTGTCCGTTTCCATCGAAAATGGAGATGACAGGGATGTGTAGAACGCCTTCGGCCGCATACATGTCCTGCAATTCGGCATGTTGCGAGCGGACAAAGAGCCGCAGTCGGACATTGGGAAGCGCCTCGGCCAAACGTACGACCACAGGCACATTGACCACGGCATCACCACACCAATCTTCGGTCAGGATAAGGAAAGAAAGGGGGGCGACGTGCCCTTCTACGGCTTCGCACACGGCCTGGATTTCCGCCTCCGTCGGCCGTATGGCATCAAGGACCCGAAGGATTCGCTGCCGATTGACCGTCATCTGCTTCAGATAATCTGGCCAAGTCAAACCTTGAGCGTATGATGTTTCTTCCAAGATCATCGATGCATCTCTTTCCGACGTTTCGTGTCCAGGCGTGGTGCGCGAACGAATCGGCCCGGTTTGTCCGTTTCTCCGTTTCCCGGTGACTCTATATTAAATCTCTTGTGGATCCCTCACGTCAATCCATTGCCCCAAAGGAGAACAAGCAAATTGTAGCGCCAACTTCACGGATCAAGCCAATTTTGACATGACGGAGTTTTGTGCCTCTTTGAGGTTCCTGGTCTCGAAGGTCGACCGGAGGTATCCCCTTTTGTCGGAGGTCCCTACTCCTTTTATACTGCAGAGTGCCCGGTCGTATCGGAAACGAGAGATGACGATGGGAAGGTCCGGGCCTCAATGAAATTTGCACCGGACACGCGTGTCGGAATGCGGGCCCTGCGTGGACTGATTTGGAGAGGTGCTTCATGGTTATCAAGTCCTTATTCTCCCTGTTTTCCTTTCTTCTCTTCATCGTGCTGGCCGGAGAGGGGCTGTCAACCCCACGAGCATACATGCCTTTGCTCCTGGAACATAGTCCCATCGGACATCCCCGTGTGCATGTGGAGGCCTTCTTGTACGACGGAGTGCTTCCCAACGAACCCGATGAAGCTGTGGCCCTGTGGAACGATGGTCCCGGCCCTATCCGCATCACTGCCTGGCAGTTGGGAGACGGACGGCGTCGGATCACCCTTCCCGCCATTACTCTCCGGCCTCATCAGGAAACCTGGTGTACCCGAGAAGCCGTTGCTTTTACCCACGTCTTTGGCCTGATCCCGGCCTGCGAATACGCAGCCGATACCGACCCGGATGTTCCCAATGCCGAGGGAAGCCCGCTGCGCTTCGCTAACGGTGGCGGAGTGCTCTACTTGTTCAACGCATCTGGCCAGGAACAGGATACGGTCGTTTACAAGAAACCGATCCAGGCGGAACACTGGAAAGGACCTCCTCTCCGGCCTCTGGCGGGCTTTGGGGAATCAGGGCAGATCCTCTACCGCAAGTGGGAGGAGCGGAGCAACACGCTGTGGCCGGATACAGACACCCGTCAGGACTGGGCGCAAGATCCTCTGGACGCTCGCCAGGGACGCCGACTGCGCTACCCGGGGTGGGACTGGCCTCGCTTTCGACGCCCCGCAATCTGGGTGGGGCCGACACACATGAGTGTGGCGATCACCCCCGACAGTGGCGACGGTCCTTTGCGCGCCTGGCTGGGGACGGCTCGAAGGCAGCTACTTCTGGCCGTTTATACGTTTCGCTCTCCTGACGTTGCCTCCACCCTCGCGGCCTTGGCTCGCCGAGGCGTGCATGTTCGCCTTTTGGTCGAAGGGCATCCTGTCGGGGGGCTGTCCCGGGAGGAGAGATTTTTGCTTGGCGAGCTGCATCAGGCTGGGGTTGACGTCAATCTGCTGGTCAACGATAGGCATACCCTTCTCAAACGTTATCGCTACATGCATGCCAAGTATGCCGTCGTGGACGACACCTGGCTCATCGTGAGCACGGAAAACATCTCGCCCGACGCCTTCCCCTCGGAACGCTGGGGAACGATTACGGCGGGGCGTCGCGGGGTTTACCTGCGTACCGATGCCCCTGCTCTGGTCCATCGTGCCACGGCGCTGTTCTTGCACGACACCGATGGGCGTTATAGTGATGTGTTCTCCTACACACCGGACGATCCCGAGTATGGCGTTCCTGATACTCCGCCCGGCCCCCTAGCCCCCACCCTTGGATATCGACATACATTCACGCAACCGATCTCAACGGCTGGGGTCTTCACGTCGACGTTGCTTACAGCGCCAGAAAATGCCTTAAACACGACAGATGGCCTCTTAGGACTTCTTGATAAGGCAGGAACGGGGGATACCATCCTGGTTATGGGGTTGTATGAGCACCTCTTGTGGTCCACGGCTGCTACCGGGGAAGGAGACGCAACCAACCCTCGTTGGACGGCGTTGTTTGCTGCCGCCGCTCGCGGAGCTCGGGTGCGTGTGCTGCTGGACAGCTTCTTCGTCAACGTGAACGCATCTCAGAACAACCTGGCGACTGCCGAAGCGGTCAACGCGCGGGCAGCCGATGCTGGCTGGGATCTGGAAGTTCGCCTGGGAAACCCGGCCGGGTTGGGGTTGCACGCGAAGGTCTGGCTGTTGGCTCTGGGAGAGGAGCGGTGGACCCTGGTCGGCAGCTTGAACGGCACAGATGTTTCTCATAAGGCCAATCGCGAGATGGCCCTGTTGGTCGCCTCTCCGGCCCTGCACGGGGTACTGAGCCAGTTGTTCTGGCATGATTGGAATGGGGCCATTCGCCCTTAGCCGGGGTCGATTTTCTCTTCTCCTCAACGGTATTCCACCTGCAGGCCGAACACCTCTGCCAGGGCTCGTTCCCCCAGGAGGAGCAGAATGGCTACCGCGCTGTTGCCTACCAACGCCAGAAGGAAGGCTCCGGCCAGCACGTCGAACAAACTTGCTAAGGCCCCGGAAAGTGTTCCGAGTTGGGTCGGCATCACACCAGCAAAATAAGCAACTCCGACCAAAAGAAGCAATCCCAAGAGAACGGGCTTAAGGGGGTCTCGGTCGGATGGGCTGGGCATCATGGAATTGGAAATGAGCCAGATGGCGTAAAAACGCCAGGGCCAGGCGGGCTGCTGGAAAAACTCTCCCAGGAGCGTCCACCCCCGAGGAGACACCCACAGACGCCAGTCGGCAAGTCCGTGAGCTCGCGCGTGCAGCCATCCGCCGAGCAGGACGAGGAGGAGGGTGCCCACAAGGAAGGGGGCAATGCCGATGAGAGCCAAGCTGACCGGCCCCGCGCCCCGCACCTCGACCGCCCCCATCTGGATATGACCTTTACGGGTCCGTTTGGGCCAGACGCGGAAGCCTTGCACTGGAACCCCCAGGAGGTGGGCCACCAGCCAGTGACTCAGCTCGTGAACGAACACCCCGGGGGCCAGGACCAGGAAGAGAAAAAACGTGGCTATGTCCTGGCTGCGGGTGACGAGAAAAGCCATGCCTTGCAGATGAAGGCTAATCCATCCACTCAAACGGGCCAGGGCGACGACCAGAACGATCAGACCGATGAGACGATGAAGAGCGTCAATAAGCAAAGGTACCTCCTGGCGCTACAAGACCCGTCGGACAGCGTAGAGCGCGTACTTGAAAATCCGGTCGATAGGACTACGCTCGTGAGAGAAACATCCCCACAGGAATATTCTAAGTCCTATCTTCACGACAGACAAAAGGCTCTTTTCTCGAGATAGGCTCCGGCCATCAAGAAACGGTTATCCGGGAGCTAGAGCGATGTGCATGTACCCAAGGGTAGATGCAGGCCATGCCGTCGCCCGCTCGTAGGCGACGCAGCAACCACAGATAATGGCCGTGTCACCGACGCTATGCCTGACAAACAACGGCTCATTTTATTCTCGAGAATTCCTCCCTTTGCGGGAGGAGAATTCCCCCCCGAGGGGGATGTGCGCTCCTCCTTAGCCTGCTATAATCATTGATGAGAGAGGAATGATTTGCAACCAATGCCAGGAGGATAGCCAGATGTCCCATTCCACCTCAACGCATGAGTTCCCCGCCGACCGCTACTACGACCCGCTTAATTACACCTGGGTGCGCCTTTCACCCTCGGGTGAACATGCCGTTGTGGGCGTGCACGCTTTGGGCCTGGACACCTTGGGAGAACTGGCCTACATTTCCCTGCAGGCTGTTGGTCACTCCGTCAAACGCGGGGAGGCCATTGGCACCCTGGAAGCGGCCAAGATGACTGTGGACCTGGTTGCTCCCATCAGTGGGACCATCGTCGCCCGCAATGAAGAAGCTCTTCGACACCCTTTTCTGGTCAACCAGGATCCTTATGAAGAAGGTTGGCTCGTTGCCGTGACTCCTGTGTCCTGGGACGCAGATATCCAACCTCTTCTTCTCGCCGATGCGATGGCCGCATGGGCAATCACCCAGGCGGTCGAGGGCGACCCGCTCGAGGTGAACGGATGACGCACTGGCGTTTGATTTGCGATGACCACGTGAGTGCCTCCTTTGGCTTGGCCGCGGACGAAACGCTGGCCCATCGCGTGGGGCGGAGAGAGTCGCCCCCCACCCTGCGGCTGTACACGTATCGCCCCTACTGTGCGCTCGTTGGTCGCTTCCAGACCGTGGAGAACGAGATTCAGGTGTCCTATTGTCGTCAACACGGCATTGCCATTAACCGACGCCCAACTGGAGGCGGCGCCATCCTTATGGGCGCGGACCAACTGGGCGTAGCGCTTACACTCCCCGGTCGCGGAGATACTTCCTATGGACGAGCGCGAGCATTAATGGCCCGCTTTTCCGAAGGACTCGTCCACGGCCTACGTCGCCTGGGTATAGAGGCGCGCTTCCGGCGTAAGAATGACGTCGAAGTAGACGGACGCAAGATCGTGGGATTGGGAATCTATCGTAGCCCCGCGGGCGGATTGCTTTTCCACGCTTCCCTTCTGGTCGATTTGGATATCCCTCTCATGTTAAGGGTGCTCCGTACCCCGTTCGAAAAAATCGCCGATAAGGGAGTAACGACCGTGGCCCAACGCATCACCACAGTCCGCCGGCAGGTGGGACGGTCGATCTCCGTGGAAGAAGTACGTACTCTGATGGCCGAAGCTTATGCCGACGTGTTCGATGTTCACCTGGTGCGGGGGAACTTCCAGGCGGATGAGCGCATGGCCATCGATGAGCTGGAACGCCAGCGCTATCGACGTATAGAGTGGATCGACCAGATCGCGGAGGTGGCAGATGCGGAAGGGGCGGCGCGGTTGAAGACTCCCGGAGGATTGCTGGAAGTGCAAGTGACGCTGGCTGGTCGTACTCTGAAATCCGTCCTCATCAAAGGCGATTTCTTTGCGTCCGAGCGCGCTATTGCTGACCTGGAAGCCCGCCTGCGCTGGCATAGCGCGACCCTTCCGGCGATACAACGCACCGTCCAGGCGGTGCGTGCCCGATGGGAAGGAGACCTAGGGACTCTAGCCGTGGACGATATCGTTCGAGCCCTGCAAATGGCCGTACGGCGGGCTCGGGTTGTGGACACCCGGCGTCGGTCTGATCCATATGGGTGCTTTGTTACTCCGGGAGGATCTCATGCCTGACCCCGTGTTTTTACACATGCCCGCGTCCATCTCGCCCGATGTTTCCGTCAATCCCCAGTGCATGACCATTCGTCGCGCCCACTTTGCCGATGATATCACCTTTCACGCCCCTGGGTTGCGCCGCTACCGGACGTCGGAATATCGACAACAGGACGCGAGCACGTTCGTCTCCATTAGCCTGACGGGCACAGCCTGTGCGCTGGGATGTGAGCACTGCAAGACGAGGGTACTGCAGAGCATGGTGGACTTCACTCACTACTCGGGCTCCTTGTTCGACCTCTGCGCGGCTTTGGCACGGCGCGGCGCGCGGGGAGTGTTGATCTCCGGTGGGAGTGACACTCACGGGAGAGTCCCTTTGATGCCTTATATTCCCGATTTGACGCGAGTACGTCGAGAACTGGGACTCCTCGTGCGTGTGCATCCAGGTTTACCCGACGAAGCAACCTGCGCGGCTTTGGCCGGAGTCGATGTGGATGGGGCCATGGTGGACATCATCGGCCATGAGGACACCATACGCCAGGTGTATCACCTGGATGCCACGCCAGAGGACTACGAAGGTGTGCTGGAACGATTGCACCGCTACGGTATTCCGGCCATTCCCCACATCATCCTGGGCCTGCATTTTGGACGTATGCTGGGGGAATGGCGGGCCCTGGATATGGTCGTGCGCTATCCACCCAAGCTTCTCGTCATCGTCGTGCTCATGCCCCTGACAGGTACGCCCATGGTGGGGGTAGATCCTCCATCCTTGCAAGAAATCGGAGCCTTTTTCGAACTGGCCCGTTGCCGACTTCCTTCCACTCCCATCATGCTGGGGTGCGCCCGTCCCCTAGGACCGTTGAAACCCTACATCGACCGGCTGGCCATCGATGCCGGCTTGAACGGGATTGCCTATCCCTCAGAGGGAACGGTACGCTACGCCCGTGAGCGAAATTTGAAACCCATTTTCGTAGACGCGTGCTGTGGTGTAGCCTGGTAAAAAGAAATGAATGTCCCCTACAACATACGTGTCCGAACCGCCAGGAGGTAAGCCATGAGACAAGAAATCGCCCTGCTCGATCCCGAGCCGGACGTGGCAAACTCCCAGTTCAGCCCTGATTATGTGCGTATCAGCATGGCCGCCGCCATCGAGTTGGGGTTAAAACCTGGCCGTTTTCTGCGGGATTGTGGCTGTCATTGCATCAACCTGCTCCAGAACTATGAACAGGGATGTTACGCCAACTGCAGTTACTGTGGCCTGGCGCGCGAGCGCCCCGGCCTTCCCCAGGAGAACACGTTTATTCGCGTGTCGTGGCCCCTTTACCCCACGGATCTGGTAGCGGAGCGTATCGCCGAGAAGGAGGCCCGCGTGGGAGTGGGACGCGTGTGCGTTTCCCAGGTCCAGCACCCTCGCGCCTATCCCGACCTGATCGAAATCTTGCGTCGTATCCATGAAGCCGCGCCCGAAGTCCCCCTTTCTGCTTTGGTCAGTGCTACCACATTGAACGAGGAACGCCTGGAGGAGATCAAGGAAACGGGTGTGGATATCGTTGGCGTGGGACTAGACGCGGCCACACCAGATCTCTTCTACCGCACACGCGGTCGTGGCGCGCGTGGGCCTCACGATTGGGACCATCACTGGCGCATCGTGCGTGCGGCCCGACGTCTCTTCGGCCCCATGAATGTCAATTGTCACGTCATCGTCGGCATGGGCGAGACGGATCGCGACTTGGTGGATCTGTTCTATGTCTTGCACAAAGAGCAGATTGCCTGTTACCTCTTTTCGTTCAATCCTGAACCGGGGACGGCTATGCAGGATCGGCCTCGCGCCCCCCTGCACCGTCTCCGTCGCATTCAGTTGCTTAAGTACTTGATTGAAAATCGCGATCTGCCCCGAGAGGTCATCACCTTCGACGAGACCGGGAACATCCAGCGTTTGGACATGCCCCCGAGCTGGGTGGAGGAGGCCGTAGATATGGGAGTGCCTTTCATGACCAACGGCTGTCCGGATCGCCATGGCCACCTGGCCTGCAATCGTCCTTACGGCTCATACCGGCCGGGCGAAGCGTTTCGAGATTATCCCTTTATGCCCGCTCCTGACGATGTTCTCAGAATTCGACAGGAAATGCGATTGGAAGAAATACTTCCTGGATAAAGTAAGGATCGAGATGAGCACTCTGCCTGTCCGTTTGATTGTCTTGGGCCCCGAGGCGTGGTGGCGTACTCAGACCGTTTACCACGCGATTGCCGAGACCATGAGCAAGGCGGCTCCGGATACAATTGTCCTCACTTGGCCGCGCAGGCCCTACCTGTGCTTGGGATATCATCAAGCCTATGATGCCGTATTGGATCGGGCAACATGTGCGCGGCGTGGCCTGCCCGTGATCCGCCGCCACATTGGCGGGGGGACGACGTATCTGGATGCCCAGCAACTCTTCTACCAGTGCATTTTCCATCACACGCGTGTGCCTCTGAGCACACGCGCCATCTACGCGCGGTTGCTGGCCGCCCCCGTAGCCACCCTGCGTCACCTGGGACTCGACGCCCGGCTGCGGGACGTCAACGAAGTGGAGGCCAATGGACGGCGCATCGCGGGTACGGGAGGAGGACGGTTGGGAGAAGCGTGTATTGTTGTGGGCAACATCCTCTTTGATTTCGATTACGAAACCATGACGGAGGTGTGGCGGGTTCCCTGGCCTTCCTTTCGGGATTTAGCCGCGCAAGCATTGCAGGAGCGAGTGACCACCTTGCGGCAGCTTGTGGGGGCAATCTCTAAAGAGGAGGTGATCTCCCTTTTAGTGGACGCGTTTTCTCGCACCCTCGGACGCCCGATCCGGGTGGGAGAACTCACTCCGGAAGAGGTAGAGCGAGCTGAAGCCTTGTACCACCCTCTGACTGCCCCTGATTTCCTGAACCTGCACCAGGAGGAGGGGCCAGCCCCTCCCATGCGAGTGCTCAAAATTGCGGCCGGCGTATACATCCATGCTGTGGAGACTGAGGTAGACGGCTACAAGGTGCAAGGCAGCCTGCGCGAGGAAGAGGGAAGCATCACTGCCGCCCGTCTAACATCCCATCCCCCTCGTCCTTGGACAGAGGTTGAGCAGAGGATGCGAGGCCTCTCTCGTACTTCTTGGGAGACAGCATTATCTCCTATGCTTGCATCTGTGCGGTGATGCGGACGATATCCGCGAAGGTGTCGGCTTTCAAGCTCGCCCCCCCCACAAGCGCACCGTCTACTTCCGGCTGTTCCATGAAAGAGGCGATGTTTGCGGGTTTGACGCTGCCCCCGTATTGGACGCGGATCATCTGCGCGGTGCCCTCATCGTACAAGGAGGCCAGGGTGCCGCGAATGACCTCGCCGATGACGCGGTTCGCATCCTCCGGCGTAGCCGCCTTGCCCGTGCCAATGGCCCAGACGGGTTCGTAAGCAATGGTGGTCAGGCGGGCTTGTTCGAGCGGGATACCCCGATAGGCCCCCAGGACCTGACGCCGAACCACCTCGGCCGTCTTTCCCGCCTCCCGTTCCTCCAGCACTTCGCCCACGCAGATGATGGGGAGCAGCCCATGTTGGAGTGCTGCCTTCACTTTGCGGTTGACCGTTTCGTCGGTCTCGCCGAAGTATTTGCGCCGCTCCGAGTGGCCTATGATGACGTAGGTGACGAGTTCTTTGAGCATGAGCGGAGAAATTTCACCTGTATAGGCTCCGTGATCCTCCCAAAACATGTTTTGGGCCCCCACGCCGATGTTGCTTTCTGCCAGGGCTTGGGAGACGGCCTGGAGTGCGGTAAAGGGGGGGCAGACCGCTATGTCCACCCCGACGATATCGGCGACGAGTGGGCGTAACGTCTTGACCATCGTCATTGCCTCGGCGATAGTCTTGTGCATTTTCCAGTTGCCGGCGATAAAAGGCTTACGCATGATGTTTCCTCTCCTTGGCGAGTTGGGTTCGCGAAAAAGGCCCAAAGGACCTCTCCGCTCAAGATGTGGGGTTATTCCTCCTCGACGACGAACTCACCGCCGTGGATCTGCTTATCTATCAGTTGGCGGCGGGCATCGAAAGTGAGTTCAATCTCGACCGAGTCAAAGCAGCGATTCTTGCCGCTGCCCTGGAGCACTTTGCGCACGTAGTATCCCGTCACCTTGCCGCGGTCGTCGTAGCGCGCGGCCAAGTCATTGTGCAAGTCGATGTGTGTTTCCAGAATTTCTCCGCAACGTCGCGAGCGCACACGTATAGGATAATATCGTATGCGCTTCTGCTGTCGTCGAAAAAGTCGTTTCAAAAATGAAACCACTGTCCTCTTCTCCCTCGGCAGAGAGGTCGCTGCCGGTGTTTAAGGCCTCCCAATGTTCTAACCGGGAGATGAAGGCGTAATCTCACCAAATAGAGTTGTCGCATTTGTCGGCGTATCACCTTCTGGTAGACGCCGAGAAGCCCCATGACCCTACTTGTCCTGCAAGACGGCCACACCCGGTAGCTCCTTGCCTTCCAGGAATTCCAGGCTTGCTCCTCCCCCGGTGGAGATATGGGTGATCTTGTCGGCCACACCGGCCTGTTTGACGGCTGCAACCGAATCCCCACCGCCGATGACCGTTACAGCCTCCTGCATTTGGGCCAGTGTGCGTGCGATGGCAAACGTCCCCTCGGCAAAGCGGGGAAACTCAAACACCCCCATGGGGCCGTTCCAGAAGATGGTCTTGGCGGGGCGAAGAGCCTCCTCGAATCGGCTCACCGTTTGTGGGCCGATGTCCAGGATCATCCAATCTTTCGGCACTCGGTCGACCGTCACCACCTGCTTCGCCGCGTCGGCCGCGAACCGGTCGGCGATGACGGCATCCACCGGCAGGAGGAGTTTGCTGCCGCCTGCATTCAGCAGTTCCCTGGCCGTGTCGAGGACGTCGTCCTCCACCAGGGAGGCGCCTACTTCATAGCCCTGGGCCTTGAAGAAAGTGTTGGCCATACCACCGCCGATGAGCAGCCGATCCGCCTTCTCCAACAAACTGCGGATAACGCCGATCTTGTCGGAAATTTTGGCGCCGCCCAGAATGGCCGCAAAGGGACGTTCCGGATGGGTGAGGAGTTTGCCCAGGAAGTTGAGTTCCTTCTCCATCAGGAATCCGGCCACTGCGGGCAAGTACTGAGCTACGCCCACGACCGACGCGTGGGCCCGGTGGGCGCTGCCGAAGGCATCGTTGACGAAGATACCGTTGGGACCGGCCAGGGCCGCGAGTCGGCGGGCGAATCCGGGGTCGTTCTTCTTCTCACCGCGGTGGAAGCGGGTGTTCTCCAAAAGAAGTATCTCGCCCGGCTTCAGGGCGCGCGTGAGGGCTTCTGCCTGGGGTCCCACAGGTTCAGGGGCGAATTTGACGGGTTTGCCCAGGAGCGTGCTCAAGTGTTCTGCTACAGGGCGCAGGGAGAGTCTGGGATCAGGCTTCCCCTTGGGCCGGCCCAGGTGAGACATTAGAATGACCGCCGCGCCGTTGTCGAGCAGATACCGGATGGTGGGAAGCGCCGCGCGAATGCGGGTGTCGTCGGTGATCTGTCCATTCTCAATGGGGACGTTGAAGTCTACACGCACCAGCACCTTGCGCCCGCGCACATCCACATCGCGGACCGTTTTTTTGCGCATGACGGGCTCCTCCTTAAGAGGCACGGTACGCCGTACGCCGTGTATCACCGGTATGCACGACGCACGGCGTTTGTATCAGATGCCTTTGTCAGCCATATACTTGGTCAGGTCGGCAACACGGGTGGAGTACCCCCATTCGTTGTCATACCATGAGACGACCTTGACCATATTGCCGCCGTACACCTTGGTCGAGAGGGCATCAACAATGCTGGAGCGGTCGTCCCCTTTGAAATCAGAGGAGACGAGAGGTTCTTCATTGACACCGAGAATGCCCTTCATCGGTCCATTGGCCGCGGCCCGAAACGCGTTGAGTAATTCTTCGGTCGTCGTCTCTCTTTCCACCAGCGCCACAAAATCCACAATGGAAACCGTGGAAACAGGGACGCGCATGGCCATACCGTCGAACTTCCCTTCCAGTTCGGGAATCACAAGGGCCACGGCCTTGGCCGCCCCGGTAGTCGTGGGGATGATATTGATGGCCGCGGCGCGTGCCCGGCGCAGATCCTTGTGGGGCAGATCCAAAATGCGCTGGTCGTTAGTGTAGGCATGGATGGTGGTCATCACACCACGGATGATGCCGAAATTATCGTTGACCACCTTGGCCGCAGGGGCAAGGCAGTTTGTGGTGCAGGAAGCGTTGGAGACGATGTGGTGGCTGGTGGGGTCATACTTCTCCTGGTTGACCCCCAGCACAATCGTGATGTCTGGGCCCTTGGCCGGTGCGGTGATAATCACCTTCTTTGCTCCTGCTTCCAGGTGTTTCGCCGCCTTTTCTCGTTCCCGAAATACACCGGTTGACTCGATGACGATATCGATACCCAGGTCGCCCCAGGGGAGTTGAGCGGGATCCCGTTGGGCGAACACCCGGATTTCGTCTCCATCCACGATTAAGTTGCCGTTTTTCACCTCCACAGTACCCGGATACCTGCCGTAGTTGGAGTCATGCTTGAACAAATGGGCGTTCATTTCCGCTGAGAACAAGTCGTTGATGGCAACGATTTCCAGGGAATCGCCGTACTTTTCACGAATGATTTTGAATACCTGACGTCCGATACGGCCAAATCCATTGATGGCGACCCGCGTCGTCATGGCAATGCCTCCTTTTCTTTGTAGGTATCAAATTGCTGTCCACGGGTGTGGTTTGACTTACCGGTGCAGGACGTTCTGTCGTGGCGAGCATCGATGCCCTTTACCCGACCCTCATTATACCATTATTTGGCGAACTGACTGCATGACGCCTGTCAGCCCGAAGGACAGGAATAGGCGATTGGTAGGAGTGGGATTGGGGATGGAGAGCGTTAGGATGGCAAAGCGCCCGACATCTCACGCAGGGCATCGAGTATGGAGTCGCTAGTGTGGAGTGCTGGTCACAGGGACGGGCTCTCCTTCTCGGCTTCGAGCCAGGGGGACCACCTGTTCCATGATCGCTCGCGCCAACTTCTCCGGATCGTGGCGCCAGGGCGTGCGCTCGTCGACCACGTCTGCGCCCAGCAGGGTGAAGGCATCCGCGTCTTCAGGGCCGGGCAGGACCCACTGGATGCCTTCCGGCAACTTAGGCGTGTGGTTGGTGTTGTACAAAATCGTCTGGAAAATGTCGTAGCCGATGTGGGTGTGCAGCGCGCGCACATGGTCGCCCACGGTGTATCCGTCCGTCTCGCCGGGCTGGGTGGCGACGTTGGCAATGTACACTTTGGGCGCAGGGGTGGCACGCAACGCGTCGACAATTTCGCCTACCAGCAGGTTGGGGAGCACGCTAGTGTACAAACTGCCCGGACCGGCGATAATGATGTCCGCTCCCAGGATGGCGCGCAGGACCTCCGGGTAGGCATGAACGTCCCCGGGTTCCAAATACGCGCGCAGGATGCGGCCCCCGCTCTTCGGGATCTGCGATTCGCCGACGACGTGCTTCCAGCCCACCAGCTCATCCCCCTCGTACTGAGCCACTTCCGCACATAGTGTGACGGCCTCCAGCGTAGCTGGGAGCACGCGGCCCCGTATGGCCAGCACCCGACTGGACTCCTCCACCCCCTTTTCGAACGTGCCTGTAATGCCTGCCATAGCCGCGATGAAAAGATTGCCGAAGCTATGCCCCCCCAAATCGGACTTGCCGCCGAAGCGATACTGAAACAACGCGGTGACCAGATCCTCGGTTTCCGCCAACGCCGCGATGCAGTTACGAAAATCACCGGGTGGGAGAATACCCAACTCCCGCCGCAGACGCCCCGAACTGCCGCCATCATCCGCCACCGTGACAATGGCGGTGATGTGGCCGGTATATTCCTTCAGGCCTCGAAGCAAAGTGGACATTCCGTGTCCGCCGCCGATGGTAACCACGTGGATGCCCCGTTCCTGGCGCTGATATCGGTAGAGCACATCGATGACGTTGCGCCCCGCAGGGACGAAAGGACGCAACAGAGCCTGGTTGAGCTTGAAAATCCCCAGAAGAAACATTCCCAGCCCGAGCAGGCCAAAAAGGATGAATCGCCAGGTATAAGGAAGGAACATCAGCAGGGAATAGCGGATGTAAGAAGGATAGGCCCGTGTGGGAAACAGACTGCGGATCACAAACGCCGCGCCCAGCGCCATGAACATGACCCCAACCAGTGCCAGGAGGAGCCAGCGTTTGATGCCCAAACCGGGGTAAAACCACTTACTTCGTAGCAGGCGAGACACCCTCATTGCGTCTCCTCCTTTGCCGAACAATGGCCTTGCCAGGTGGTCCGGGCGTTTTTGCCTTACCCCCCATCCGTCAGGCTTCTATACAGATTCAGGAGCACCTGTTCTTTGCCACTTAAATAAAGCTGCCTTGCCCTTCCTGCCTGTCGGTATCGGATTTCCAGGGCTGGCTGGCGCTGCCCCTGGACGTGCAAGTGCCCCAGTCGCTGTGCGGTGATATCCTGCAGTGTGAAAAATTGATACCACATGCCCTCGAATTCCCAGGGAAGTGTGCCGACCATCCCGTATCGGGAGGGTGGAACAATGGCCGCCACGACCCATTCCCCACTGCCAAAGCGTTCCACGTAACCGTTGGCGGCCACCACATCTTGCTCTCGTTCCCCCACGGCAAACCGACCGGTGACGCGAACAGGGATCTGCATCCCAGGGGACAGGAGGCCGAAAGGCTTCTCATCCCGGACATGGGGGACGAAGAGCACATAACGTTGGCCTTTCGCCCAGGCAAATATCAGTCGGCCTGCCAGGGCCAAGCCGAGCCAGCCGACCGCTGCGTTTCGTCCTCCAGGCAAGAGCCCCAAAAAACTCAAAAAGGCCATAGAAAGGAGAAGGAAGAATGCCCAGCGGGCGAGAGTCCAGCTCAGCATTCGGTGACGTTGCCATTGGTAAAGCGTGTAGAACAGGCGAGAACGCATCTCCTTCATGCACCCTCTGGAGAGGCCTCTAAGCGGCTGCCCCTGCCGTCACGTCAATGGCAACATCTTCTGCCACCGGGCTGCTGGTGAAGATGCGTTCGAACTCGGTCCCATCGATGGTTTCTACTTCCAACAGCCGTTCGGCTACTGCCACCAGTGCCGCCTTGTGTCGCAGGAGGGCTCGTTGGGCGCGTTCGTAAGCCTCGTCGACCAGGCGCCGAACCTCGTGGTCGATTTCCCGTGCCACTTCCTCGCTGTAATTGCGTCGTTCGGCCAGTTCCTTGCCCAGGAAGATCAACTCGTCACGCTCACCCAGGTTGATAGGGCCAAGACGAGCGCTCATGCCGTACACCATGACCATACGCCGAGCCAGCGCGGTCACTCGCTCCAAGTCGTTGGCGGCCCCTGTCGTTATTTCTCCGAAGATTAGTTGCTCCGCGGCCCGGCCGCCCAGCAGTCCCGCCAGTTGCGCCTTATAGCGCTCGCGGGAATTCAGGGTGCGGTCCTCAGGAAGGGGCAACGTGTAACCTCCGGCCCATCCCCGGGGAATGATAGTCACCTTCTGAATAGGGTCATTTCCCGGCACGGCCCGCATGACGATAGCATGCCCGGCCTCGTGGTAGGCGACGATGCGCTTTTCCTCGGGGCTGATGACCCGGCTGCGGCGTTCCGGTCCCAACGCCACCCGCTCGATGGCCTCGGTAAACTCGTCCATGCCGATGGAACGCTTGTTGCGCCGCGCCGCCAGGATGGCGGCCTCGTTGACCAGGTTCTCCAGGTCCGCGCCGACGAAGCCTGGGGTCAGGCGGGCAATGGTGTCCAGGTCCACGTCGGGAGCCAGGGGCTTGCCCCGCACGTGGACTTCCAGGATGGCCCGACGACCCCGCATGTCCGGTCGGTCCATGACCACACGGCGGTCGAAGCGCCCGGGGCGGAGGAGTGCGGGGTCGAGGATGTCGGGGCGGTTGGTGGCGGCGATGACGATAACGTTGGTGTTGGTGTCGAAGCCGTCCATTTCCACCAGGATCTGGTTGAGGGTTTGCTCTCGCTCGTCGTGGGAGCCTCCCAGACCGGCCCCGCGGTGGCGGCCCACCGCGTCGATTTCGTCGATGAAGATGATACAAGGGGCGTTGCGCTTGGCCTGGTCAAAGAGGTCACGCACGCGGGAGGCGCCGACGCCGACGAACATTTCCACGAATTCGGAGCCGGAGATGGAGAAGAAAGGGACACCCGCTTCCCCGGCGATGGCCTTGGCCATGAGGGTTTTGCCGGTGCCGGGCGGGCCGATGAGGAGGACGCCCTTGGGAATGCGGGCGCCGAGCGCGGCGAACTTCTGCGGTTCGCGCAGGAATTCGACCACCTCTTGAAGCTCTTGTTTGGCCTCTTCGGCGCCGGCCACGTCGTCGAACGTGACCGTGGGCTTGTCCCCCATATGCAGGCGGGCCCGGCTCTTGCCAAAAGAGAAAGCTTGCCCCCCGGCTCCTTGAGCCTGACGCATCAGAAAGATGAAAAAAGCGCCGATAAACAGGAGGGGAAGCAATGTGGTCAGAATGGGAGCCCAGGTTTCCCAACGGCTCGCCGCGGCCACAGAGACGTTCAGACTACCAATAATATTTTCCGGCACTCCGAATTGCTTCAGGGTTTCAGGAAGCGACATATCCGGCTCGTGGTACACGACAATAGTCGTTCCATTTTGTAATTTAGCCACCCACTTGTCCTCTTCCACGCGGACGTGCTTGATTTTTCCATCCCGGACGAGCTGCACGAAATGCGTCAGGGGAACTTTTTGTTGAGTCGTAGGGGTCCCCCCAATGCCAAAGGCGGCAAACAGGACACTGACCACCAGAGCCAGAATGATGATATATACCAATCCATTGCGAGGTGCTCGTTGGTTCATGGCCTCACTTTCACTTGTTCAGAGTTCTCTCAGAGAGACGTACAGTATGCATAAGCAGTTTAACATACCCATCGGTGTGTGTCAATGTAAGATACGGGAAGGATCTCCTCTCAGTTTAGTGGACCGACTCTCTCCCGACCATTGAGGTAACGGGCTCTTGCCAACAGGGACCGTTTCTCCGGGAGTGAGGCGGCGCGAAAAGGGGACGTTTGTTCCCCGGGGGTAGGCCCTGTTGAGGGCACGGATGCCGGAGAAACAGCAATGACCGTCTTAGCAATAGGCTCAACGAGGTGCCATTCCCCCAAGAGCGAACGCGCAAAGCCTGGACGCTCCCCGGCAGCGGTGCTATAATCAATCAGCTCGAGAACGACCACTCATGTAAGAGAGGGCTGACATCACGATGAATACCCCGCGACAAGACATCAGCGAGTTGCTGGCAGAAAATCCCCTGGAAGCGGGGCTGCGGTTAGAACGCACTCCCGATCCTCATACCCTAACCATCTTCGGGGCCTCCGGCGACCTCACCCAGCGCAAGATCATCCCCGCCCTTTACCGCCTGGCGCTACAGAACTGGCTGCCCCCCGGATTCAGCATTGTGGGGTTCTCCCGACGCCCCTGGACCTCAGAAATTTTCCGACAGCGGATGGAAGAAGCGGTGAAGGCCCAGGTTGGTTCTCTGGTTGAGGCCGTGTGGGATGACTTTGCCCGGGGCATCCATTACATCTCCGGACAATACGACGATCCGGAAGCATACAGGCGCCTGTACGCGCTGCTCCGGCGGGTGGACGCGGAACGGGCCACAGGAGGAAATCGACTTTTCTATCTGGCCACCCCTCCCGGACTCTTTCCGGCCATCATCCAGCGACTGGGTCGGGGGAAACTGGCCGAACGCCAGGGATGGATTCGCCTGGTCATCGAGAAACCCTTCGGTCGGGACCTCCAAAGCGCTCGCGAACTGAATTTGCTCGTCCGCCGCTTTTTCAGCGAGGAGCAACTTTACCGCATCGATCATTACCTGGGGAAGGAGACCGTCCAGAACATCCTGGTCTTCCGTTTTGCCAATGCCATCTTCGAACCCGTGTGGAATCGACGCTACGTTGACCACGTTCAAATCACCGTGGCCGAGCAGGTCGGTCTGGAACACCGGGCAGGATACTATGAACAGGCCGGTGCCTTACGGGACATGGTGCAAAATCACCTGCTGCAGTTGCTCACCCTGACCGCCATGGAACCCCCGGTAGCCTTCGAGGCAGACGATGTGCGCAACAAGAAAGTCGATGTGCTGCGGGCTATCTCCCGTTACCGGGTGGATGCGGTGGACGCGTACGTGGTGCGCGGGCAATACGGGCCCGGCTGGAGCATGGGGCAACCGGTGCCCGGCTATCGAGAAGAACCCGGCGTGGACCCCCAGTCCACCACGGAGACGTACGTCGCCATGAAGCTTTATGTGAACAACTGGCGCTGGCAGGGAGTGCCATTTTATCTGCGTACGGGAAAACGCCTGCCCAAACGGGTGAGTGAGATCGCCGTCCAGTTTCGTAACATTCCCCACCTGCTTTTCCCCACGGAAATGGGTGACTTGATCAACCCGAATGTGTTGGCCCTACGCATTCAACCGGACGAGGGCATTAGCCTGCGTTTCGAAGTGAAACAGCCCGGGCCGTCCGTCCTGGTCCGCTCCGTCAACATGGATTTTCAATATGGCCGCGCCTTTGGCGTTCGTACACCAGACGCATACGAACGCCTGCTTTTGGATGCCATGCTTGGCGACCAAACGTTGTTCACCCGTGCGGATGAAGTGGAACAAGCCTGGGCCGTGGTCGACCCGATCTTGCAAGCCTGGGCCGAACAATCACCCCCTGACCTGCCCAATTACGAGGCGGGCACTTGGGGGCCCGAAGCCGCGAATGCCCTGTTGGCCGTGGATGGCCGGCGCTGGCGGCGGCTATAAGGGGAGGAGATGACCATGGAACCCTCGGTCGAAACACCCGAACTGATCCCACTGGCCGATGTAGAACGTACCTTGCAAGAACAGTGGCTCGTGACGGGTTTGCCCGGCGCGGCCCGAGCATGCACGCGCAATTTGGTTTCTGTGCTTTCCCGCCTGGAAGGGTTAGACTCCGTTCTTGAACTCCTGGCGCAAACGATCGAACATCACCCCAGCCGCATGATCCTGATCGTGCCGGACAACAAAACGCCCGAGCCGGGCATGGCCACGTCGGTGCAAGTGAACTGTCCTACGCCAACTGCCCGACCCTTCTGCTGCGAGCAGATCGTCTTGCACGTACGGGAAAGGATATGGCAACACGCACATAGCGGCGTGCTCCCATTATTGTTGCCGGAGCTTCCCGTCAACCTCTGGTGGCAACGCCCTCTGAATGGGGACGACCCCTTGTTCAACCACCTACGCACTTTGGCTGACAACTTGCTCGTCGACACGGCCTTTAGCCAAGCGCCCGAGGCCACCATTCGTGCTCTGGGGACTGTACAGAGTGGATTTCCCTGGGGGGCCATGGACCTGAGTTGGGCCCGCCTGACCCCGTGGCGCGAGCTCATCGCTCAAGCTTTCGATCCTATGGACCGGCGCCCCTATTTGTGGAACATTGACCATGTCTCTCTGACGGTAGTGCCTACCGCCATGGGCACGGCAGCTGCCCTCTACCTGAGTGGTTGGCTGGCCGGTCGGCTGGGATGGACTCCACAAAATCGTTGGCGCATAGGCGCCCGGACGCGAGAGTTGCGTTTTGTGCACAAAGATCGGCCCATCTCGGTGGCGATCCATCGGGCGAGAGAGACAACCCCCAGCCCGGTGACACGGATTCGCCTTCAAGCTCAGGGGACCTTGAGGGCTGAATTTCTCGTCGAACTCCTGGATGAGCCCGATCTGGCACAAATGACCACGGAAGTGGGCAACACACACGTGCGACAAACCGTGAGTACCCACTGGCTCGACCGGGCAGACGCGTTTAGTGAAGCCTTGCGCATCAACGGCCATGACCGGATCTTCGAAGAAGCATTGCAGGTGCTTTCAACGATTTTGCCCGGGTGAGGAGGAAACCATGCCTACCCAAAACCACATCCACATTGCTCCCGATGAAGCCACATGGATCAACAATGTGACCCATGCGATTGCTGACGCCTTGAGCACAGGTGTAAGCCGCTATGGCCGGGCCTCTCTGGCCCTCTCGGGTGGCAATACGCCCCGCCCGGTGTACAGGCACCTGGCCGACCTGCCCGCGAGCTCGGTGCCTTGGTCACGCGTGCATCTGTTCTGGGGCGATGAACGCTATGTGTCCTACGATGACCCACGCAGTAACTACCGCATGGCCCTGGAAACATTGATAGAACATGTGCCCATTCCCCCTGAAAACGTCCATCCCATGCCCACTTACATGCGCCACGCGGATCGGGCCGCAAAGGCCTACGAAGCCACGCTACGCGCTTTCTTCAGTGAGCGGACCGCGTTTGACGTGATGTTGCTGGGGCTGGGGGCGGATTGCCACACCGCTTCTCTTTTTCCACACACGCCCGCCTTGCACGAAAACGAACGTTGGGTGGTTCCTAACCAGGGGCCGGACATTCCACGGTTGACGCTCACCTATCCGGCGTTGAACGCCAGCCGGCGGGTGTTTTTTCTCGTCACCGGGGATGGGAAAGCGGATGCGGTGGCCCAGGTTCTCACACAGGGAAAGAACCTGGAGGATTGCCCCGCGCGTGGTGTGCAGCCCGATGAGGGGGAGGTGCACTGGTGGTTGGACACGGCCGCGGCGGGAAACCTGCAGGATTGGCACTGAAATTGTTCGCTCCATGCTGGAGGTTCCCAGATCGGAACAGGGGTGGCTTCTGCCAACGGACCTGATGGCCCGCTGTTCTTCTCATCCTCGCGTGGGGATAGGACTGGGCGACGGGGTCGGGGGACGCGTGGGCCGACTCGCGGGAGTCGGTGTGGACGTGGGAGTCGGCGTGTTGGGTTGGGGCCGACTCGCCGACGGGATTGTGGCGGTGGGAGTCGGCGTACGTGTGGGTTGTGGCTTGCCTGCCAGAGTGGGTGTGGCCGTTGGGGTCGGCGTTCTCGTTGGCGTGGGGGTGGGCGTTGGGGTCAGGGTCGGCGTGGACGTGGGTGTCGGTGTGTAGCAAGCTACACTGTTGCACTGCAGCCAAAGGTGTACGTCCTCCGTGTAGGTATGCCCCGCCCGGTCCAGCACCTCCAGTCGCAGGGTATAAGGTCCCTCCTTGAGATGGGATGTGTCCCAACGGGCGAGTTGGCCGTTGACCACCGGATGGGGGACGAAATTGGACACAGACCCGAAGGCCAGGGGAGCGTGCGTCTCCCCGTACAAGACCCGATATCCCACCATGTAGGGCACGTTCGCGGTTCCCACAATCTGGATCGGTCCCCAGGTGTGCTCGTTCTCCTCAGGGATCAAAATGCGCACCTCCGGTTTGAAGCACGTCTTGGAAATCTCTGTCGGCGGTTGGGGAAAGCCGTGCTTTTGTGCCCATTCCCGGTATGGCTTCGGGTAGACGAGAAAGGGCTTCTTTTCGACCAGGTGCTCGGGACATTCCTTCGGGGCGAGTTTCCCCGATAGTTTGTCGATACGCACGACCCGGTGCAGGTCGAATTGGGGACCGAAGGGCTGCTGAGGAGGCACGAACACATCCTGGCTACGCTTGGGACAGGCATCGGACGGACGCGTTCCTGTGTCTTTGCAGATCTCATAAAAGGCCACCCCTGCCGGTACAGGGAAATCTTTGGGCGGCACGCCCTTGAGTGCCCAGGTCATCACATCGTGCCAGATCGGACCGGCACCCAGGGAGCCGGGGACATGAATCATGGGCGTGTAATCCGCATTTCCCACCCATACACCCACAGCCAGATCTGGTGTGTAGCCAATTGTCCACCCATCACGAAAATCATTCGTCGTCCCTGTCTTGGCCGCTGCGGGGCGGTCCAGGTGAAGAGGGTTGTTAGGACCAAAGGCCGGAAGGCGCGCCTGGTTATCGCTGAGAATGCTGGTAATTTGGTACACGTAGCGCGGGTCTACGGCCTGGACCGGCTTGGTCGTGGCGCGCAGGCGGCCGGCCCAACTCACCGCGGCAGGGTGCGCCTCCGGACGACAGGCGTCAACCTGAGGATCATCCACGAAGACCTGTAGGAGGTTTCCTTTGACGTCACGGACACAAATGATGGGCGTGGTAGGAACATATCGACCTTGATTGGCCAGAGTGGCATAGGCATTAGTCAGTTGCAACAAAGAGACTTCCCCTCCCCCGAGGGTGAGGGAGAGGCCATAATCCTTGCGGTTCAAACTGGTGATGCCCAGACGCCGGGCCATGTCCTTCAGCCGTTCGATGCCGATGTGCTGCAATGTGTACACGGCCGGAATATTATACGAATTGGCCAGGGCGGTGCGCACGGTGACCAGCCCATGTTCCCGATCATCGTAATCTTTGGGCACGTAAGGGCCATTAGGGTCAGGGAATTCGGTTTGGATATCGGGCAGTAGTGTGGCCGGATTCCAGCCCCCGGGAGGAAGTACGGGACTGGGCAGTCCCTTCATCTCATCCGGGGAGAGAGGAGGCATCTCGAACGCGGCCAGATAGGTCAGTGGTTTGATGGCCGAGCCCGGTTGACGTAAGGCCAGGGCCATATTGATCTGACCGTCGATGTCGGCATCGTTGTAGTCCAGACTGCCCATCATGGCCAGGATTTCCCCTGTTCCGGGCCGAATGACCACGACCGCGGCATTATTTACGTTGCGATGCTTCAGTTCCTGCACGTGCCGGCGAGCAATCGCTTCCACCTTGCGCTGCAGCTTCAGGTCAAGGGTGGTGTAAACCTGGAGTCCGCCGCCGTACACCAGTTCCGGACCGTAGAGCTTTTCCAACTTCCGGCGCACATAGAGGACAAAATGAGGGGCTTCGAAGGTCACTCGAGGCTGGATCAAATGCCAGGGTTCGGCAAAAGCAGCCTCAGCCTGGGCCGAGGTAATATACCCATGTTTGACCATCAGGTTGAGGACGATGCGCTGTCGTTCACGTGCAGCCTGGGTATTCGTGTAAGGGTCATAATAGCTAGGGGCCTGGATCAGCCCCGCCAACAAGGACGCCTGGCCCAGAGTTAGGTCCCGTGCCGACTTGCCGAAAAATGTCTGCGCGGCGGCTTCCGCACCGTACGCGGATCGTCCGAAGTACACACGATTCAGATACATTTCGAGGATTGTATCTTTGTCGTAGCGTCGATTGACTTCGGTGGCCAGAATGATTTCTTTCACTTTGCGGGAAAACGTGCGTTCCGGGGAAAGGAGAGTGAGTTTGACGAGCTGTTGCACAATGGTGCTTCCCCCACTCACGAATTCTTTGTTCTGCCAGGCCTGGTAAAGGGCTCGGACAAGTCCTACAGGGTCCACACCGGGATGCTTATAGAAGTTCGCGTCTTCCGTGGCGATGACGGCCTCGATAAGGAAGGGCGAGATGTCCTCCAGGCGCACGAGAGTGTGACGCCCTTGGGTGGGGTTGAACACCTCGTTCAGGAGAGTCCCGTTTCGGTCGTAGATACGCGTGGAGACCGCCCCCGTCGCGGCCCTTTGCAGTCGATCCACCGAGGGCAGTGTCTTGGCTACGTCAGCGTAAACAGAGAGGCCAAATCCGACGGCCAAAATCAGCAAAGAAAGCGTCAGGATAAGACCTGCCAGATAAGCATAAACCCAGGCGCGCCATGGTGATTCCATGAGAACTCCGTTACTCCTGTGAACGTCCGATTTCTCTGCTCCCCGGCTTTGCCCATAACAACACGGGCTACCAGGACCATCTCTTCCAAGAAACGTTTGTGGTAAGGCGTGCTCGTGTCGACACCCCTGGTTTGACAACGCCTCCGGTTGTACTCCTGGACGTCTCTTCTGTCAAATTCGTTCCCCGGGAACGGTCCAGAACACTTTTCCCTCCCCCAAGGAGTTCCCTCACCTGCAGTGGAATTGAATTTGACAGGTCACCATAGCCTCACTATAATTGGATTGATTCTAAATTTAGAGTTATTCCAAACTAAGAGGGCAGATGTTGGAACAGGAGATTGGTTGCAGATGACAGATACACGGTTAGAACGCTGGCAGCAGGCCTTGGTTAAGCAAGGGGTGCGTCTGACCCCGCAGCGGGAAGTGATTCTGTCCTATCTTGCCCAGACACGGGCTCACCCTACGGCTGCTCAAGTGTACGCGGCCGTGCGGGAACGGTTTCCACACGTCTCGCGAGCGACGGTGTACAACACGCTGAACCTGATGGCCCAGTTGGGGCTTATTGCCGAACTGCGCCGGGAAGAAGGGTCCATTCGTTACGAGACGGATTTGAGTCCACATATCAACTTGATCTGCCTGCGCTGCGGTCAGGTGGAAGACGTGGATATCGAAGAACTGATGTCGGCAAGGGTGGACGGAAGAACGCCGGCGGACGTTTTGCAGGAACGGAATGGGTTTCAAGTCCTTTACGTGAGGGTAGACTTCTATGGATACTGCGCCCGCTGCCGGCAAGAAATGAGCAGGACAGAGAGAGGCACCGTGACAGTCCTAGACCAGGAACAGGAGGAGGTTTCGGACCAATGACCCCATCCATGAATGCAGCAACAAACGTGCGGGAACACCTTGAATATATTCCGATGGACGTCGACCTGCACGACCGGGAGGAGCAACGTTGTGCAGATTTGCTCATCGAAACCCTTCGACAGCATCCCGGCGTGGATTTCGTCGAGTGGGACGCGGCCAAACATCAACTCGTGTTGCGCTATGACACCGACAGAATCGACCTGATGACCATCCAGGGCATCGCCGAGGACTTGGGTCTCAAACTACAGCGACGGCATAAGTACTGCACCTTGCATCTGGACCCCTCCCGCTGTCGAGAGTGCACCGACCTGCTGGAACATCGTCTCGCCGAGCTGTCGGGTGTGGTTTCGGTCAACGCCAATGTGCCCGGAGGCACGGTCATTGTCGAGTACGAGCCGGAAAGCCCCTTGAGTGTCCAGGGAATTCGCGATCAAGTGCAGGGACTGGGTTTCAAAGTTGTGGAGCGTATCTCCAATACCCGGCAGCGCGCGGGCAGGTTCTACCGGCTGTGGAAGGAGAACCATGAGCTGGTGTTGGCGACGTTTGCCCTCTTCTTCCTCATTTCCGGACTCGCGGTAGAGCATCTGAGTGCGCTGCCCCGCTGGGTGGCTGTGCTTTTGTACATCGGTGCTTACCTGACCGGCGGCTATGAGGGTACGCTCTCGGCCGTTCCTATGCTCCGTCATGGCGTGCTGGACATCGACTTTCTCATGATCGTCTCGGCCCTGGGCGCGGCCTACATCGGCCACTGGGCTGAAGGTGCGACCCTGTTGTTCCTGTTCTCCCTGAGCGGGGCCTTGGAGACCTTCGCCATGGACCGCACCCGACACGCCATTGAGAAGCTGGTGGCCCTCCGTCCCAAGGAGGCCACGGTTCGGCGTAACGGTCAGGAGGTGCAGGTGCCCGTGGAGCAGGTGAAGGTTGGAGAGGAGGTCATCGTGCGCCCGGGCGAGGCCATCCCCGTGGATGGCATGGTCATTGAGGGGGTGTCCGCAGTGGACCAGTCCCCCATCACCGGCGAATCCATCCCGGTCACTCGACGCAAGGGGGATAAGGTGTTCGCGGGCACCATCAACACGGAAGGGAGCCTGGTCGTTCGCGTGACGAAGAAGGCCTCCGATTCCACGCTTGCCAAAATCATCCAACTGGTGGAGGAGGCCCAGAGTGAGCGCGCGCCCATGCAGCGGCTTATCGACCGCTACAGCCAGCCTTACGCCACGACCGTGGTCCTCGGCGTGCTGCTTTACCTGGGCATCGGCAATTGGGTGCTGCGTTGGCCTTTCCAAGAGGTGTTCTACCGGGCCATGACGTTGCTGGTGGTGGCATCACCCTGTGCGCTGGTCATTTCCACCCCGGCGTCGATTTTGTCGGCCATTGCCGCCGGCGCGCGCAACGGCATTCTCTTCAAGGGAGGTGCTCACCTGGAGAGCATGTCTCGGGTTCAGGTGGTAGCGTTCGATAAGACCGGCACTCTCACCTTCGGCAAGCCGTGGGTGGTGGATGTCGTGCCCGCTCCGGGGTTCAACAAGGAAGACGTCCTCTTTATCGCCGGGTCGGTGGAGCGTCGCTCCGAGCATCCCCTGGCGCGGGCCATTGGGCAGTACGCGCAGAAGTTCGGTATCGAGCTGGATGAACCGGAGGAATTCCACGCCCTGGTCGGCAAGGGGGTGAGGGCAGCCCTGAAGGGTGAGCACATCTACATCGGCAACGACCGGCTGATGGAGGAACTCGGACATCAGGTCGCGCCCGAGCTAGAGAGGCGGGCCCGTAAGCTGCGTGAGGAGGGTAAGACAGTCGTGTGGGTGAGCAACCAGCAAGTAGTCGGCCTCATTGCCATCGCCGATGTGGTGCGGCCCCAGGCCGCGGAGACGGTGCGACGCCTGCGGGAGTTGGGTGTGCAGCGCATCGCCATGCTGACCGGCGACCACGAGAAAGTGGCTCGGGCCATTGCTCGCCAGGTGGGCGTGGATGAGGTGTACGCGGCGTTGTTGCCCGAGGATAAGGTGGACATTGTGCGCCGGTTGGAAGCGGAGGCTCCCATCGCGATGGTGGGTGACGGCATCAACGATGCACCGGCCATGGCCCTGGCTTCGGTGGGGGTGGCCATGGGCGCGGCCGGAACCGACGTGGCCCTGGAAACCGCGGATGTGGTGCTCATGGCGGACGACCTGAGCAAGCTGCCTTTCGCCCTGGACCTGAGCCGTCGGGCGCGGCGCATCGTCTACCAGAATCTCGCCTTCAGTGTGGGAGTGATGGCGACGTTGGTGCTGGCCACGTTGACCGTGGGCATCCCTCTGCCCCTGGGCGTGGTCGGACACGAGGGCAGCACGCTGGTAGTGGTCCTCAACGGCCTGCGCATGCTCGGCCTGAGCAGCGAGACCGCCCGCGAGCCGGAGCCGTCCGCGCCGGTGCCGGCAATGGCGTAGGGTGGATATTCTCGTATAGGTGTGGTGTGCTTGGGGGGACGGGGCGCGCGCCCTCGTCCCCCTATGGCGTGAACGGGTCGGACGATCGGCCGGTCTCCCTAATCCCCTTCTTCTTCAACCCCTTCCTTGATGCGTTCCCAGGCGCGGCGCAGCGCGTCCAGGGCGTCCTCGTCGACGGCCAGGTCCCCGTAGTGGGCGGCCACGAACGCGTCCACAATAGCCGTCATCTCTCCCTGCAGGTGGGGAAAGGCGCGCTCTAGTCGTTGCAGGTGTTCGTACGGGGTTTCGGCCTCTCGGCGGGTCACACCCTGTTGCGCGCTCAGGCGCAGCAGGTTCACGTAGATGTTGTGCACCGAGAGCGCGGCCAGAAAGGTGGCGCCGGGGCCGTAATGGCGCAGCAGGTGCCAGGCATCGCGCAGGCGTCCCCACAGGCTGCGCATGCCCTGGCCCACGTCCGCGGCCATCTCTCCCATGCTGCCGACGCTCGCCTCCTCCTCCCGCACCCGGGCAAGCCGCTTCACTTCCCGGCGTACACCCACCACGATGAATGCCAGGATCAGGAAGAGGATCAGGGCGCCGACGACTAATTCCGCGTGCGCGGCCAACCATTTGAGCCAGGGGGTGTTCCAATGGACCGGGGAGGGACGTTTGGGAGGCGGGGCTTGCGGGACGTTTAAGGGAGAGACGTTTATCTCGATCTTCGTCTCTCCGAAGAGAAGACGAATCAAGTAGAGGACGACACGCCCAATAACGAAGCCGATGACCGCGACCAGGAGGAAGAGAACTCGGGCCAAGAGCTGGAGCGCGGGCCGGACATAGGGGTAAGCTCGCGCCGCGTTCTCCAGAGTGATCACCCGGGCCAGAAGACCGCCGACGCCCACAATGAACGCGGTCATGCCCAGGGTGATGCCCACCCAGGCACGGTCGAAGGTCTGCCCGGCCTTGCCTGCCAGGTCGCCGACGGCCTCCACACGCACCAGCGCCAGGCTCATCAGGCTGCCCAGGAAGAAGGCCCAGACGCTGGGCACGGGGTCGCCCAGGTGCTGGGTGCTCAGGAGGATAATGCCCAGGACCAGGCCCAGGATTTGGCCGCGGAAGCGGAGGGCCACACTGGCCAGGCTACCGGGCATTTGCACCACGCCCAGACCGCGCCACCACACCAGCAACACGAAGAGCAGGAGCCCCAGTTCCGGCCCGGGGTGGATCAGGTAGAGGGGACGCAGCAAGGTAGGGCCCAGCCAGTGCAGGGCGAGCAGCGGAGTCCGGGGGAAGAGTAGCAGCCGGGCCAGGAGGATGTATGTGAGCGCGGGCACGGCCATGAGGACGGCGTAGAGGCGTCGGTTGTCCAGGGTGGAGAAGAGGAGACGGTGTCCCAGCAGCGCGTTGAGGAGGATCCAGGCCCATAGGAGGAGGATGAAGGTGTGCAGGGGGACGCCCTGAAGCGGAGGGACGAGCAAGGGCGCGTAGACACTCACCCAGCCGGCCTCCATCAGCCCTAACCCCAGGAAGAGCACGCGACGGCGGAAGGTGAAGAAATCCCCCAAATCACCCATGGAACACACCTCCTTCCGGGTAGGCGAAGGTGGCGGCCAGGGTCTCCGCGTCCACAACCGCATTCTCCCCCTCCTTGCCGGGGCGCCAGGGCAAGTGGTAGGTGGTGATGCCGTAAAGCGCGTCCAGGGGCGGCGGAGACGCGGCCAGGGAGATGAGCACGAGCCGCCGTCCTTCCGCGCGCAGTTCCTGCAGGGTGACGATGAGTTCGTCATCCACGATGGGGCTGATGAGGACAAAGGTAGCCCCTAAGGGCAGGCGGGGGCTTTCCCGGCGCAATAGTTCCTCGATGGGGACTGTGACGATGGGCGTGACCGCGGCCAGCATCTCGAAGATGAGGGTAAGCTGGTCGGGGCCGCGGCCGGGCGGCACGCGCAGGGGCTGGTCGGAGCGGGGGAGGACGCCGTTGGCGATCAGACCGACGGGCCAGCGCTGTTCGGCCGCGTAGTAGGCGATGGACGCGGCCACGCTGACGCCCCGTTCCAGCAGCGGGGGAATGACGCCTGCCCAGTGGGGTTTCAGGGTGGCGGCGTTGAGGACCACCACCACGTTGTGGGAGGTGGTATGCTCGAAGACTTTCGATTGCAAGCGTTGGCGTCGGGCGCTGGCCTTCCAGTGTACTCGGCGGAAGTCATCCTGGGGCTGGTAGTCGCGCACCCCCACGGTGCGTATAGGGTCCTCGAAGAGGGGTTGGTCGATCTTGACGTTTCCCAGGGGATTTTTGGCCGGCAGGCCCAGGCGGGGCAGGGGCTCGACCCGGGGGTAGACGATGAGCCAGGCTTCGTCGAGCACCCGACGGCGGGCGATGAAGAAGCCGAAGGGGTCGCTGGCCTCCAGGGTGACGGGACCAAAGGCGTAGAAGCCCCGTTTCTTGCAATCCACGGTGATGAGTCGGTCCGCGCGCTGGAACCAGCGTAGGGCGAAGATGGCCTCCAACAGGTGCTGCCGGGGACGGTGGGAAGGCGTGACGCGCGCGCCTTTCATGGGCAGGCTGTCGGGCACATACTCGCGCACCCGCACCCAGGGGACGGGCACGGGCTTGCGGTTTTCGACACGCAGGCGCAAGGTGAGCTGTTCCCCGGCGAAGGCCCGTTTCTCGCTGAAGAAGTGGACGAAGCGCAGCCGCCAGAGGGTGGTGAGGGTCCAGGCCCAGGCGATGGCCACGATGCTGAGCATGAGCACGGCCAGGTGCACCAGGGCTGTGACCCGCAGGATGAGTCCCAGGAGGAAAAAGAGCGCGGTGAGGGTCAGCCAGGCGTCGTTGAACTGGGATTCCTTTGCCCGGTCGAGGCGGAGGCCTCGACGTTGGAGGTATTTTTCCAGTCCCACGGGCCTACTCCAGCACGGGCACGGGCACTTCGTCGATGATCTCGCGGATGACCTCCTCCGGGGTGCGGCCGCGCAGGCGTGTCTGGGGGCCGATGTGGATGCGGTGGGTGAGCACCGGACCGGCCAGGTATTTCACGTCGTCGGGAATGACAAAGCTGCGGCCGCGAAGGGCAGCCAGGGCCTGGGCGGTGCGGAAGAGGGCCAGGGTGCCGCGCGGGCTCACGCCCAGGGAGACGGCGGGGTGTTCCCGCGTGGCGCGGGCGATGTGGATGATGTAGCCGCGCACGTCGTCGGCGACGCGCACGTGGCGCACGCTCTCTTGCATGGCCAGCAGGTCCTGCGCGGCGAGGACCGGTTCCAGTGTCTCCAGGGGGTCCGATGCCTGGTAACGCCGCAGGATTTCATCCTCTTCGGCCTCGGTGGGGTACCCCAGGTGGACCTTCATGAGGAAGCGGTCGACCTGGGCCTCGGGCAGGGGGAAGGTCCCTTCCAGTTCGATGGGGTTCTGCGTGGCGATGACGAGGAAGGGGCGGGGCAGGGGGTAGGTGTTGACGTCCACGGTGACCTGGCGTTCCTGCATGGCTTCCAGCAGCGCGGATTGGGTGCGCGGGGTGGCCCGATTGATCTCGTCGGCCAGGACAATGTGGGCAAATACCGGCCCGGGCCGAAACTCGAAGTCCTGGGTTTTCTGGTTGAAGTAGAGGATGCCGGTCACGTCGGAGGGGAGCAGGTCGGGCGTGAATTGGATGCGCTTGAACGTGCAATTGAGGGAGCGGGCCAGGGCCTTGGCCAGGGTGGTCTTGCCGATGCCGGGCACGTCTTCCAAAAGCACGTGGCCTTCGGTGAGCAGGGCCACCAGCAGCAGCTCGACCACGTTTCCCTTGCCGATGATAACGCGGGCAACGTTCTCCCGCACATGGGTGGCCGCCTGCTGGATGCCGGCAAGCGAGGGTTGTTGGGTCATGAAACATGTCTCCTTAGCAAGTGAATTGTGGAGGATAGGCAAATAGTTAGATGACTCATCCATCCATTCATCCAATTATAGCCTGAGAGCGCGAGGTCGCAAGCCGGTTACTCAGAAGGGCCCGGTCGGAGCCTGACTCGCGATCCGAGACAAAGGCTAATTCTCGTGGATGTAGATCCCTCTGCCCCACCGTTCGGCCAGGTAGCGGCGTAGGAGTTTGAGCTGTCCTGCGTGGCCGAAGGAAAGATGAGGCAGTTCATCGACGGAAACCCATGCCGCGCGTCGCACATGATGGTCCGGGTCGCACGGGTGGAGGCTCCCGCCGGTGTACCTGGCCTCATACGTGAGGATGTACACTCCGACGTGAGCCTCCTCCGTCTCAACCAGTTCCACCCGACTGTCGTACAGGCCGATCAGTTCAATTTCCAAGCCCGTCTCCTCGGCCACCTCTCGCCGGGCGGCCTCCTCCGCGGATTCGTAGACCTCCCACGTTCCTCCCGGAAGTGCCCAGGTCGGGATCTCTCCCGGCTTCGCCTGTTCGACCAGCAGGATAGTGTTCCGGCGAGCGTCGAAACAGAGTACGGTGACAATGGTGTGGCGTACCAGGGGTTTTGTGGTCATAGCTGCTTTGGCTCCTCTTTTAGTCTCTCCACGAGCCCCGAATAGCGGGCCATGGAGCGGGCGTTGTGCACGGCAATCGCCAGTGCTCGAAGTTGTCCGACCAGAACGACCAGACGTTGAGCCCGAGTGATGGCCGTGTACAACAGATTGCGATGGAGCATCACGTAATGGGTCGTCATCACGGGAACGACCACAGCCGGATATTCCGAGCCTTGCGCTTTGTGGATACTAATAGCATAGGCAAGGATCAGCTCATCCAGCTCCAGAAAACCATACGGCACCCTTCGCCCCTCGAAATCGACGACGATTTCCTGCATTTCCACGTTCAAGCGCACAATGTGACCCCAATCTCCATTGTACACTTCTTTATCGTAGTTGTTCCGAATTTCCATCACCTTATCGCCCAGGCGGAAAAGGCGTCCTCCCACCCGGCGCTCGGGCTTCTTCGGGTGAGGAGGATTCAGCGCTTCTTGCAAGCGGAGGTTCAGGTTGCCGACACCCACCGGGCCCCGGTGCATAGGGCTGAGAACCTGGATCTCCTTGGGCTGCAGGCCGAAGCGGCGCGGGATGCGGTTCTGGACGATGTCGACGACCAGATCTGCTGCCCTTTCCGGATCGTCAACCTTGAAGAGGAAGAAATCTCGGGCGCTCTGGTTGTCAATAATGGGCATCAGCCCCTTGTTCACGCGATGGGCGTTGATGATGATATAGCTTCCTTCGGGCTGGCGGAAGATTTCCTTCAAGGTCACCACGGGCACCACGCCGGAGCGGATGATATCTCGCAGCACGCTGCCCGCACCCACGCTGGGCAGTTGGTCCACATCTCCAACCAGGAGCAGGTGTGCGCCCGGTGGGACGGCTTTGAGCAAGTGGTTCATCAGCAGCACGTCGATCATGGACGCTTCATCCACGATGAGCATCTCTGTCTGCAGCGGGTTGTCCTCGTTTCGCTTGAAACGCATGCCCTCCCCCGGAGAGACCTCCAGGAGACGGTGGATGGTTTGGGCCGGGCGGCCCGTCGCCTCAGTCAGCCGTTTGGCCGCTCGTCCCGTGGGGGAAGCCAACTGGTACCTGGCCCCAACCGTCTCCAACACGTGGATAATCGTCTGGACCGTCGTCGTCTTCCCCGTCCCCGGTCCGCCCGTCAGCACACTGACCGGGGAGGTCAGAGCCGTTTTCACGGCCTCTCGTTGCTCTGTGTTCAATCGTACGCCGGTTTGCTGCTGGATGGTCGCGAAGGCCATATTCCAATCGAACTGGCGGAACGCGTAGAGTCGGCTGCCCAGGAGGGTGGTTTGGGAGTCTTCGATAAGGCGACGGAGACGGTGGGCCACCCCAGCTTCGGCCCGGTGAAAAGGGGTCAGGTACACCGCACGTTCTTCCGCCACAGCTTGTATCGGCTCACCTGACGATCCTACAACTCTCTTCACAGGCTCCTGGTGAATTTGCCCTAAGGATTCCAGAGTCTGAAGGGCTTCCTTGACCCGCTCCGACGGCACGTCCAGTAGCTCGACAGCCCGGTCGATTAACTCCGACCGGGGCAAATACACGTGGCCGGAGCGGTTGGCTTCCTCACTCAGCAGATAGGCCAGAGCCGCGGCGATGCGCTCGGGGGCGTCTTCCGGAATGCCCATGTGGCGTGCGATCTTGTCCGCGGTGATGAAACCAATGCCCCGGACTTCCCGGGCCAAGCGGTAGGGATCGGTTTGCAGGACGTGGATGGCCTCGCGGCCGTAGAGTTTGTAGAGCTTGACGGCCAGGCCCGTGCTGACCCCGTGGCCTTGAAGGAAAATCATGACATCCTTGATCAGCCGCTGTTCCTCCCAGGCAGCTTTGATCATGGCTACCCGTTTGGGTCCCACGCCCAGAACTTGCAGCAAGAGGTTGGGGTTTTCGTCGATAACGCGCAGGGTATCCACGCCAAACTTGTGCACGATACGCTTCGCCGTCACCGGACCGATGCCCTTGATCAGGCCGGACCCCAGGTACTTTTCAATGCCGGCGACCGTGGCCGGCATGAGTGTTTCCACCAGCTCGGCTTTGAACTGACGCCCGTACTGGGGATGAAGGGTCCACGTACCCGTGCAGCGGATCGTCTCACCCACATTGACGCCCATCATCGGCCCTACCACAGTCACCGTGTAGTCCTTACCCTCGGGCGTGACCCGGGCGACCGTGTAGCCGTTTTCTTCGTTATAATAAGTAATGCGTTCCAGGACGCCCGTCAGTGTGTCCATGCGCTCACGTGGAACATCGCCACCGGTTGTGTTATCATTTCTGTACTCTGTTCGCATCTTATCACACGCGCGAGGGGAGAAACAAAGGTCCTTGCGGGGTTTGGGAGAGGGCCACATGGTCAAGGTCATCGGTGGCGAAGCCCGAGGACACAGGCTGAAGTCGGTTCCGGGGAAGGGGACTCGGCCCATCACCGACCGGGTCAAAAAGGGATTGTTCGATATCCTTTCGAGGGAAATCGAGGGGATCCGGGTGCTGGACCTGTTCGGTGGCACGGGTGCAGTGGGGATCGAAGCTCTCAGCCGTGGCGCGGAGCACGTCACTTTCGTGGAGAAAGCGGGTAAAGCGGCTCGCGTGATCCGAAAAAATCTGGATCTGGTCGGATTTCAGAAGCGTGCGCGTCTGGTGCAGGGAGACGCGTTCACTTTTCTGCGCGGTGAACCGGAGATGCCTTACGATTTGGTGTACATAGCGCCACCCCAGTACAAGGGCCTGTGGCGCAGAGCCTTGGAGCTCCTGGACCAACGCCCCCAGTGGGTGGGGAAGAACGGCCTTGCCGTCGTCCAGATTGACCCTAAAGAACGCGAAGAGATTCGGCTGCGTCATTTCAGGCTGGAGCGAGAACGTCGCTACGGGGACACGCTCCTCCTGTTTTGGCGCAAGCAATCCGACTAGACGGCGTCAGGCCGCGGCCACCCGCCGGATGATAGCGATCACCTTTCCCTGGACTCGGACAACCTCTGCCGGCTTGATGATGGGTTCGTACGCGGGGTTGGCGGGTTGCAGGCGAACATAACGCCCCTCGCGGTAAAAGTACTTCAAAGTGGTTTCATTCTCGTCTGTCAGCCAGACGGCCACCATATCCCCGTTGTTTGCCTCCTCCTGATGGCGGAGGACGACCAGATCCCCGTCGTGGACCGAGGCATCGACCATGGAATCGCCCCGCACGCGCAGCGCGTAGACATCTGTCTCGTCGGCAACGATGTCTCGAGTCAACTCCAGAGTGTCCACATCCTCGTCTTGGGTGGGATAAGCGGTGACCGGCTCGCCGGCGACGATGTAGCCGGCGACGGGAATCCGGACCACGTGCTCCTCGGTCTGCGCCCAGGGGAAAGCGTCCGTGTATCCCTCTTTGGAAAGCCAGTCCAGGGCCTGATTCGTCAGTTGCAGGCCGCGCGAGGCCCGGGAAGCGCGCTGCAAATATCCGCCCTGTTCCAACCAGTCCAGGTGGTGCTTGACCACGGCCGTAGAGCGGAAACCCATTTCGTGCTGGATTTCGCGCACGGTTGGAGGGCGTCCGTGGGCCTGAAGATACGTGTAAATCAATTTGAGGATATCCTGTCGCCGCGGGGTCAGGATCTTAACCATGAATCCTCCTGTACCGATCCTTCTGCGAACACGTGTTTGCCTTTCCAACAGAAGTATAACGAACGTCTGTTCTAATGTCAAATTTGGCGCGCTCGCTTGTATTGTCTACAATAAGGGATGCTTTCTCCGGCCGAGGGCGTCTCCTTCACCGGAGGAAAGAGGTAGCAACCATAAAGCTGTGGAGTGAGGAGGATACATGATGGCGGTATCAGGACGCCAGCAACAGCAGGAAACTGTGATTCATTTGACCCAAGAGGGGTATGAGCGCTTGAAAGAGCGCTTGGAGTATCTGATCAAGGTCAAGCGCCCCGAGATCGCCCGTCAGATTCACGAGGCCAAAGAGATGGGGGATATTTCTGAGAACGCGGGCTACGATGAGGCCAAGAATGCTCAGGGCTTTCTGGAAGGGGAAATCATGGAGTTGGAATGGAAGCTCAAGCACGCGGTCATCATCGAGTCCGAATCGACGGATGGAGCCGTCATTCTGGGGTCTCGGGTGACGGTCCGCGACGAAGAGACCGGAGAGGACGAAACGTATACCATCGTGGGCACCACCGAAGCAGATCCTTTCGACGGCCGCATTTCCAACGAATCCCCAGTGGGGAAGGCCCTGTTGGGCCACCGAGCCGGAGAGGTCGTGGCCGTCCAGACGCCCGGCGGTGTGTTTCGTCTGCGGATTGTGGCCGTGGACTAAGGCAAGCGGGAAGCCGGAGGACGAGTGAGGGAAAAGGGCGGTCGAGAACTCAAGGGCCGTTCCCCCGATTTTTTGACAACCGACAGGAGTGACCATGGACCTGGGCGCGGTTAGCGAACAAGAACAAATCCGACGGAAGAAGTTAGATGAGTTGCGCGAGCGGGGTATCGACCCTTATCCGGCGCGATCAGAACGGACACACACGGCCCGACAGGCCAAGGCAGCTTTCGAGCGGGGCGAACTGGAGCCGGAGGATGAGATCGCCCTGGTCGGGCGCATGGTCAGCCGACGGGTCATGGGAAGGGCCTCCTTCGCTCACATCGAGGACGGCAGTGGGCGCATTCAGATTCACCTGCGCCGCGATCTGTTGGGCCAGGACGCGTATAACTGGCTCTTCAAGAAGATACTGGACATTGGCGATATTGTTGGCGTCCGGGGACCTGTCTTCCGCACCCGCACCGGCGAGATCACCTGTGAGGTACGGGAACTAACCTTGCTCGCCAAGACATTGCACCCCTTGCCGGACAAGTGGCATGGCCTGACCGACGTGGAGACTCGCTATCGTCATCGTTACGTGGACCTGATGGTCAACCCGGAGGTACGTGAGATCTTCATAAAGCGCTCCCGGCTGCTGCGCGCCATCCGCGATTATCTGGACGGTGAGGGCTTCCTGGAGGTGGAGACGCCAATTCTGCAACCCGTGTACGGCGGCGCGGCCGCGCGTCCTTTCATTACCCATCATAATGAACTGGACCAAGACCTCTACCTGCGTATTTCCTTCGAGCTTTACTTGAAGCGTCTTATTGTTGGGGGCTACGACCGGGTATATGAGATCGGACGGGATTTCCGCAATGAGGGGGTCTCCTTCAAGCACAATCCTGAATTCACACAGTTGGAGTTCTATGAGGCCTACACAGACTACCGCGGTGTGATGGAGCGGGCTGAAGCGTTGATCACCTACGCCGTGGGAGAGGTCAACGGCAGCCTCAAGCTCACCTATCAAGGGCACAACATCGATCTGACCCCGCCCTGGCCGCGCATTCCCCTGCGGGAAATCATCTACGAGAGGACGGGCATCGACGTGTTGCGCTACCGAGACCCGGAAGCCCTGCGCCGTGCTATCGAGGCCATCGGCGGTAATCCCAATCCCCAGGCCGGATGGGGAAAACTGGTTGACGGCCTGCTCTCTTCCTACGTGGAAGAGACTCTCATCCAACCCACATTTCTCATTGACTACCCCGTGGACATCTCTCCCCTGGCCAAGCGTTCACCGGACAATCCGGACATCGCCGAGCGCTTCGAGGGGTTCATCGGCGGCATGGAGATTTGCAACGCCTTTAGCGAACTCAACGACCCGCTGGACCAGCTCGATCGCTTCCTGGAACAGCGCAAGGCCCGAGAGGCCGGGGATGAAGAGGCGCATCCCATCGACGAGGACTTCATCCTGGCACTGCGTTTTGGGATGCCGCCGACCGGTGGGTTTGGCATGGGCATCGATCGACTGACCATGGTGGTGACAGATACGCCTTCCATCCGGGATGTCATTCTCTTCCCGCACCTGCGTACCAAGAGCCTGCCCTCCCACCTGCCGGAGTTGTTGGCGTTGCGCGATGGCCAGGAATTGCCGCGACTGGCCGAACTGGCGTCTAAGGGAGAGTGAAGGGGGCCATGTCCCATCCTCTCTACGTGGCATTCATCTGGCATCATCACCAGCCATACTATCGAGAGCCGGACCGCGATCGGTATGCCCTCCCCTGGACGCGCGTTCACGCGGCCAAAGATTACCTCTTCATGGCGGAGATGGTCCAGGCCTATCCAACCATTCACGCCACTTTCAACCTGGTGCCTTCCCTTATCGAGCAGTTGGATGCTTATGCGGACGGCACGGCCGAAGATCCCATGACATGGCTGGGACGCCA
Organism: uncultured Anaerolineae bacterium; assembly: GCA_964487375.1. Classification (GTDB taxonomy): domain Bacteria; phylum Chloroflexota; class Anaerolineae; order JAADDB01; family JAADDB01; genus JAADDB01. Next base: position 48,838 of record CAZAQA010000023.1, read on the forward strand.
ATCCTCTTGGACGGAGGAGGAGAAACGCCTCATTCTCAATCTGGGATTCAGCATCAACTGGCAGAACCTGGCTTTCCGCTATCCTCGTTACCGAGAACTCATTCAGCGCCGAGATACCGTCCTGCGTGACCCGAGCACGTTCGGCACCCAGGACTACCGCGACCTGATCGCCCTGTTCAATCTGGCGTGGACGCATCCTCGTTACGTGCAGCAAGACCGGCGGTTGCGAGCCCTGGCGGAAAAGGGGAGAGATTTTAGCGTCGAGGACATTGAGACGGTCGTCCAGGTCCATCGGGAGCTGTGTGGCCGTGTGGTTCCCGCGTACAGGGCTCTGGCCGAGCGCGGACAAATCGAACTCACGGCCTGTCCCTATCATCATCCCATCCTTCCCCTATTGGTGAACACAGACCACGCGCGGCGGGCTACGCCAGACCTGCCTACGCCACAACCGCCATTGCTTGCCCGGGAGGACGCAGAGGTTCAGGTACGGATGGGCGTGGAAATGATTCGTCACCGGTTCGGTCGCACTCCTCAGGGCATATGGCCTTCCGAACAGGCCGTTTCCCCGGAGGTGGTGGAGATCCTGCGGGGGCAGGACCTGCACTGGTTCGTCAGTGATGAGGCCATTCTCGGCCGTAGCCTGGACGTTTACTTCCACCGGGACGAGCAGGAGCAGGTTCTGGAGCCGAGGAAACTTTACCAACCTTATCTTGTCCCCACTTCTGCGGGAGACATCGTCGCTGTTTTTCGCGACCATACCTTGTCGGACAAAATCGGCTTCGTCTACATGCACTACCCGTCCCACCAGGCCGCAGAGGACCTGGTCGTGCGTCTGCAGACCATTTACTATCGCATCAATGAGCCGGAGACTCCCTTCCTGGTGGTCATTGCCCTCGACGGGGAGAACGCCTGGGAGCATTATCCAGACAACGGCGTCTCCTTTTTTCACGAACTGTACCGCCGACTCGCTTCACACCCTCTTTTGCGGACCGTGACGGTTTCCGAATACCTGGACCAATTCGCCGTGCGCAGCCGTCTGGACACCCTGGCAACGGGGTCCTGGATCAACGGCGACCTGACCACGTGGATTGGAGATCCGGAGCATACCGCGGCCTGGTCTCTTCTGCGGGATACCCGACAGGTCTTGCAGGCCCAGGCAGAAGCGTGGAAGCACAATCACGGCCGCCAGGAGGCCTTACATCGAGCCTGGCATCACATCCATGTGGCCGAGGCCAGTGACTGGTTCTGGTGGTATTCCCATCGCAACGTCTCCGATCAGGACTCACTGTTCGACGCTCTTTTCCGCGAAAACCTGTCCCGGGTCTACCAAATTCTGAGCCGACCTCTCCCCGAGGTGATGACGCAGCCCATCAGCGGGCGGCCCGGCCTGGCCCCGAAACGCCTGCCACCCCCCTTCTTTACTCCGCCTCTGGATGCTGCTGCGAAGCCGGCAGCGGCGTGGAGCCGGGCTCACGTCCTGCGCCCACGCGTCTCCATCGGCACCATGCAGATGGCTCAAGTTCCTATCCAGGCAGTGCGCCTGGGATACGATCGCGAATACCTTTACATGCGCCTGGAACTGGGGACTCCCGTGCCCGAGGATGTCGTGGTGTCGATCACCGGGCCGGCCGGGGCGTTGGGCGACGTGGTCATTCCCCGCTGTGGAACCGACGTTCCTCTCATGTGGCGATACGGCCATCTCGTCAAGGTTGACCTGAGGTTTGCCTGCCAGGGGAACGTGGTCGAGATGGCCATTCCTTTGCCGGCGTTGGACCTTTATCCGGGAGATGTGCTCGGCCTCCGGGTGGGTCTTTTCCGGGATGGCTGTCTTGAGCACGCCCTCCCCGCGGACACCCCATATCACGTGCCTCTTGAAATGCCCCAGGGAGCCGTGTCACCCTGAGGCAGTGAGCGCCGGTTGCCCACACGTGACTTTGTTCGTTCGTGGTTTAGCAAAGAGAGGGCACCCGACATGCGGGGTGCGAGCCTTTCACACCTTTGGCTGTCCGTAAAGATACCAGTACGTCTGAGGATCGAAATCGTCCGGCTCTTGCTCTGTCCAGACAAATGCGCCTGGCTGCCAGTGCTGGTACAACCACGCGTCCAGCGCCTCGAGTTGACGACGAAGGTCCTCTCCCAGGTTGATCTTCAGGCGTTTGGCTTCCTCGAGAAGGGTGGTCAGTCGTACCCGATTGTGGACTTCAGCCGCATAGTCCGCAGCCTTCTCCGGCGTATCTTTGAGTTCGTCCAGGTACCACTCCCAGGAGTGCAGGTAACTTTTGAATTCGCGGCGAAAACGGTTTTCCACCTCCTTTCCACGCAGCCGCACGGCCTCTTCATAGGCCTGGCGGGCTTTCGCCAGATCCTCCTGTTCTTCCGCGGAGAGTGCTTCCCTGTGGGCTTCCAGGAAGCGTAGTCGCTCCACTAAACCTCCCAGGGAAATCGTGGGCAATTCGTCTCCCCAGGGCGTATGGATGATCAATTGTCGGAAGAGTTCGTTCCGGGCGAAATAATCATCCAGCTCAGCAGCCATTGCCTTCACCGTGAGCAAGGTGGTCACGAATCTTCGTCTGCGTTCTGTGGTCATTGGTCGCGCTCCTTGGCTTTCGTTTGCCTGCTTCGCCTTCGATTTGCCGATCTGTCGCTTCTGTGGCACAATAGCGATCGACAGGTGATAGCGGGCCGTGAACGGTCTTTCTTGGCCGATCTTCCATTGTCAGCATCGTCAACCTCAAGCACATTGTAGCCGACATCGCAGCGATGAACAGAATACATTCTGCACTGCATCGTTCCCACTTACGCAGGAGTATCGACGATCACGGTCACGGGGCCTTCATTGCAAAGGCATACCTGCATGATGGCCTGAAAGCGGCCCGTGGCCACGAAGATGCCCTCTTCTCTCAGGTATTGGCTAAACCGTTCGATGAGTGGTGCGGCCACGTCGGGCGGCGCGGCCCGCACAAAGCTGGGCCGGCGCCCCTTGCGCGTGTCCGCGTAGAGGGTGAACTGGGAAACGACCAGGATGGCGCCTTCCACATCCTTGACCGAGCGGTTGAGCTTCCCCTCGTCATCTTCGAAAATGCGCAAACCGGCGATTTTACGGGCCAGCCAACGGGCCTCGGCCGTCGTGTCGCCGTGGGTTACTCCCACCAGCACCACCAACCCCTCGCCGATTTCGCCCAGGACTTCCTGGCCGACGCTGACGCGAGCCTTACTCACTCGCTGGACCACTGCTCGCATGCGAGCCTCCTTGATGGGATCGGTTTTCTTCCTGTTTCTGCTCCCAGGCGCGTATGGCCTCATCCACGCGTTTGGGCAAGTCCGTCTCCACCCACACCGCCGCATCCAATGCCACCGCGTCCGCCCCTGCCTCCAGACAGCGGACCGCATCCTGGGGCGCGTGGATGCCTCCCTGGGCCACGAGGGGCCAGTCGGGGGCCAGGGATCTCGCCTTCCGTAGGGCGCTGAGAACAAGGGGGAGCACCAGGGGGCCATAGAGCCGCCCTTCGACCCACCCTCCCTGGTGTTGCCACACGCCCATGGGGGGCATGCCCACAACCAGGGCATCCGCGCCTGCCCGGCAGACCGGCTCTGTCAAGTCGGAGACTCGATGTAAGGGGAGGGCCACCAACAGGGGCACCTGGCTCACCTCCCGGGTCACATCGACACGCGCCAGCAGATTGCCCGCGCGTTCCTCCTCTCCAACCTCGATGAGAATGGCGGCCAGACTGTCTTCCCTGCTCAGGCGGCGGGCGGCTTCCCGCGTGATGGGGATCTCGTCCGCTGCCAGCGCAGCAATGAGGGCGATGGATTCATGTGTCCACAAGGGACTCAGGCGGCGGAGCGTCCGGCCGATGCTGTGCGGAGGACGGGGAGGAACCCACAACACTCCACCCGGCCGTCGTACCAGGATAGGGTAAGGAGGCCATTCCTCCGGTCCGGTCCAGGGGCCTGTGACCACTGCCCCTACGCCTTCCATCTCGTAAGGACAGTGTTGGGGATGCCCCAGACGGCTGATGCCGGAGGCGATCAGCACTCGAGAAGTCAGGGGAAGTCCTATTTTGTGTCGTGGCGCCAGGTCTACGGCCCAGTGAAGGTTCATTTGTGTCTCCCCCGCCTTCGTAAGGTAAACCATTCGGCCAGGTCCAGCACGGGTCCTTTGCGACAGAGGCGTACATGCCCGCGTTCCGTTTCCAGGACGCAGTCGTCACAAAGGCCCAGGCCACAGGTGATACTTTCCGGAACCAGGGCGTATGCATAGCCCGGTGACCAGGTAAGTCTCCGCTCTTGCAGCCAGTGGGCGAAATACTGGGGCCAATGGGGTGGGCCGCAAAAGAAAAGGACATCCGCCCAGCTCAGGAGGGGGGCCAGGCGAGTTTCCAGAGCCTGGGGGATGGCGGGGGACCACTGAACTTCCACGGCCGGAGGTATCCAGACTAGCTCATCGGGCAAGCCGCCCGTGTCAGAACGTTCTGCCAGGAGGACCACCTCTCCCTGTCGGCTCCACTGTTGCAGGAGGGCCAGGATGTAAGACATCTCCTGTTGTCGGGTAACGACCACGACGTTTCGGGCTTCTTTCATCGAGGGGAAGGGGGTACCATAAGGCCCCCAAAGCCGGATGGGGGTTCCTGCCGGCATCTCGGCCAGGAGGTCCATGGCAAAGGATGAGGTTGCGGGGAGCGAAGCGTGCCAGGTGGCATGGCCGATCAGAGCCGGGAAGAGCGGCACGCGCAGGTAAGGGTCCCAGGTTGGAAGTAAGCGAGCCAACACAAAATGGCCCGGATGCAGGCGTGAAACCAGTTCCGGGGTGTGGATACGTATCAGCCGCAAGTTCCCCAGGCGATCCTGACCGGCCACGTGGCCGATATATGCCCTCATTCGCCAGATTCCGTGATCTCGCTCAACCGTGCCGGATCCTGGATAAGGATGCGGCCGTGTCGGGTGTCCACGATGCCCTCTTTGCGCATTCGGCTCAAGGTGCGGATGGCCGTTTCCACGGTGGTGCCTGCCATGTCGGCCAGGTCTTGTCGGGTCAAGGGGAGGGTAATGAGCAGCCCTTCTTCCGTCCGTTCACCGCTGATTCTGGCCAGACGCAGAAGGATGCGCGCCAGGCGTTGCTCCACCCGTTCGATGACCAGGCTTTGGACCAGGTCACCAAGGTGGCGGACTCGTCGTGTCAGGTCGAAGATGACGGCGCTGGCTAGCCGTGGATAGCGATTGAGCATGTGCAAGAACGTCTCGCGAGGGATACTGACGGTGCGAACAGTGTCCAGGGCCTTGCCGGAAGCAGAATAGGGGATCCCTTCGAAGACGGCCAGTTCCCCCACCATATTGCCGGGGCGCATGACGTCGAGCACAATGTCCCGCCCTTCGGCAGAGTGGCGGACCAGTGCCACGTGTCCTTGTAGGATGACGTACAAAGTGGTTGGGGGGTCACCGGTGAAGAAAAGGTATGTCCCTTCTTCGTAGGTGCGCACAATTAGAATGTCAGAAACCTCGCGCCACTCACGCTCATCGAGGACGGTAAAAGGGGGAATCTGGCGGATGGCCTCCACCGACAACGCCTGTACGCGCCTTGAGGGCATAAAACCTCCCGCTCGCCTCGGTCACTTGCTCGCCCGGCCCGCCTGACGGGGAGCCAGAGAGGCCGGCTCTCCTCCGAAACTCCAACAACAGCGCCCCTTCGAGGGGAACTGCTTGAATATTATAGCACAAAGCGAGGACGTTCGGAGAATTTTGCCTGACGAAGATTCGGTTTCAAAGTGTGTTGATGAATGGGAAGGAGTGGTGGATTTGACAGAAGAGGAGCTCAAGACCATGGTACATGAGAAAAGAAACGGTTGAGGAGCCCATGAACATTTTAGAGCGAGGCAAGGCGTTTGTGCAAAAGCTGGAGGCACTGGCGAGGCGGAGGGAATGGGATTGGAGGCGGTGTCCCACATGTGGGAGCATGGTGACCATAAAGCATGGGACCTATGGGAGACGGCCATGGTTTTTGGATGGGCGACGGGAGATACGGGTACAGCGTCACTTATGCAAGGCGTGCGGGGTGACCTGTTCGGAGCAATCGGCGTTGTTGAAGCGGGGCAGTTGGTATGCGCGAGAGGTGCACCGGAGTGCCATGGACCACTGGCTGCACCTGGGGACCTCCGGTGTTTGAATTCGTGTGAAAAGCAGGTGACCCTTGCCGAAGCGGAAGAAGTGCTCTATGTCGAACCTCTGGAAGTAAGCCTCGGCTGCCTCCTGGGGTGATATCTCATCCCTGCGTTCCTCAAACAAGATGATCCAGATGGGATGCTTGTACACCGGAGTGCCCTTGAGAGATAGCACCTCTATGCAGATCAACGTGAAGGGATGTTTGTGCATGGGGTACTCCCTGGTGCCCCTCATCAGCATATCTTTTCACGCCCGGAGGCGTAACACCATCGGCTTTCCTTTTTCCGAGGCATTCGTATTCGTCGTGGGTAGCCCTCTTTATGCTCATCGCCTACCTGGAGCGCATCCATCCCGAACGCAACGAGCGCCGCTTCTACGCCGTGTACTGGCAGGACACCTT
>CAZAQA010000024.1:0-54145 GCA_964487375.1 uncultured Anaerolineae bacterium
GCCATGTGGCTATCAACGCTTCGGTAAACAACGATGTCTTGGCCGAGTTTTTCGGGATCTTATGTGTGTTTGCCGGCACCATCGTCATCTCCCGCGGTCTGCGCCTGATCCCTATGGTCTTGCTCCTGGCCGGAGTGGTACTCGCCGTTATGACCAAGCGCTCGACCGTTTTCCTGGTGGTCTATGGGGTCCTGGTGTACATTGCGGCCGTGTATGTCCATTACTCCGACCGCCTAAAGTTACGCAATGCCCGTCTTCTCCTGGCGTCGTTCATGGGTCTGGCGTTGATCACAGGGACAATCTTAGGTCTGGCTTGGCGTTTAGGACGACTGAGCCGCATAGCCATGCACCTCGGTCCCCTGACAGCCCCGGGAAAGCTGGTGTACGTGTTCGTGAATTTGCCCTGGAAAGAGGATGCGGTAGTCCTGTTCCAAAGCTTTTGGGCGCGCCTGGGCTGGCTCAATATCCTTCTTCCCTCCTGGCTGTACACCCTTCTCGTCCTGAGCTCAGTGATGGCCTTTATAGGGTGGATTCCTCTGTTACGGCGTTGGCGTCGATTGCCGGCGGATAGGCGTCGCCTGTGGCTGGGGATGGGGGTAACCATGGGACTCTCTGTGCTTGTGCAATGGGGATTGGTGTTCGGAAAAGAGGTTGTCTATTTCCTGGGGCCACTGCGCATGGTGCCTCAGGGACGCTATCTTTATCCCCTCTTTCCCACCTACGCGCTTTTTTACGTGCAGGGTTGGCGTTGGTGGGCGCGGCGCTTTCATCTGCCCCCCGTGCTTACGATGACCCTCCTGCTCACCTTGCTGGCCGTGGCGACGCTTACCACGACCTTGAGTTTCTATTACCACATCTAACGGCCCACCACCAGCTTGCTCGACGGGCGTTTAGCCCTGAGCTACTGGCAACGTAAAAATGAATGTCGTCCCTTTCCCCCGCTCACTCTCAACCCATATGCGTCCACTGTGGGCCTCTACCAACTGCTTGACAATGGCCAGACCCAGCCCGGCACCGCCGGTCGTGCGGGTCCGGGACCTGTCCGCCCGGTAGAAGCGGTCGAACACATGGGGAAGGTGCTCGGGAGCGATACCGACTCCGGTGTCTTGCACCCGCACTTCAATCTCCGAGTCCAAGGCCCTGGCCAGCACAGTAATCTTCCCTCCGGGCGGGGTATAGGTCAATGCGTTGGCCAACAAGTTTCGGAGTATCTGTCCGACCCGATTGGGGTCCGCGTCCACGGTTGGCAGGTCGGCTGGCAGGTCAACACCGATCGTAAGTCCTTTGGCAGCCGCTCGTGATCGAAAGAGGTTCACCACTTGCTCCACGACCTCGGCCAGGGCCACCGGCTGACGTATCAGATGCAGTTGCCCTGCCTCAGCCAGGGCCAGCTCCTGTAAGTCGTCCACCAGGCGATTCAGCATCATCACTTCTTCATGCACGGAATCAATCAGCGCCGGACTGAGCGTGACCACCCCATCCTGCAGGGCTTCCAGGTAACCCCGGATGTTAGACAGCGGCGTGCGCAGCTCGTGGGCCACGTCGGTCACCATGTTGCGGCGCAATTGTTCCTGACGGGCCAGGCCGTCGGCCATCGCGTTGAAAGCACGGGCCAGTTCCCCCACTTCATCCCTCGACTGTACTTTTACTCGCTGACTGAGGTCGCCTTTCTCCATCTTGCGAGCCGCCTTAGTCAGCGCTTCAATGGGTCCTATAATGCGGCGGGAGAGGGCTAAGGTGAAAAGTACGGCGGTCAGGCCGGCAATCAGCGCGGCCAACAACAGGGCACGATTAACGGAGGTCAGGAAGTTCTCTTTCTGCAAATCGGCGCCTTGGCCTGGTGGGCCGGTGTAAAGGGATCCTACCGGCATCCCGCGATGGAGGATAAGAGCAACAGGACCAGCCCAGCCTGGACTCACAGATTTCCCTATCAACCTCCGGTTCGAATCGGCAACGATCTCCCCTTCTCCGTCAGCCAGAATAATTCGTTCACCGCTGATCTGCCCCATCTGCTCTATCAAAGGTTGCACACCATCCCAGCTTTGGTTCCGGTCATAATACATGACCAGCATCGCCTCAAAACGCCGGTGGCGAAGCATGCCCCCATGCTCCATGTAACGTTGAAACGCTGTGGTGGTGGTCCGGCTGGCGAATAGAGCAACGGTGCTTACGGCGACCATCATGACCAGAACCATCATTAGGAGCAAGCGGAAGCGGAGGCTATGAAACATCTTGCGCCTCGGCGAACTTGTAGCCTATCCCGTAGACGGTCTGAATGTAGGTGGGCTTTCTGGGATTTGGTTCGATTTTCTTGCGCAGGTTCATGACGTGGACGTCGACTGTGCGTTCCAGGCCCTCGTAGTCGAAGCCGAAGACCCGATCCAGCAGTTCCAGCCGGGTGAAGGCTCGCCCCGGTTCCTGGATCAAGGTTTCAAGCAGCTTGAACTCTTTGGGCGTGAGATAAATCGGTTTCCCTTGCACCTTTACTTCATGGCGTACAAAATCTACGATCAGATCGCCAAACCGCACTTGCAGTTGATTTTTCGGCCTGTCTTCCCCGATCCGTCGCAGCACGGCGCGCACCCGGGCCAAAAGTTCCCGAGGACTGAAAGGTTTGGTCACATAATCATCGGCCCCCAGGTCCAGACCCAATAGCTTATCTTCCTCGGTCGTCTTGGCAGTAAGCATGATGATGGGGACCTTGGATTCAGCCCGCAGGATGCGGCAAACATCCAGGCCATCCACCTCCGGCAGCATCAAGTCCAGTACAATGAGGTCCGGCCGTTTCTGACGAGCTCGTTCCAGCGCCTGTCGGCCGTCGTAGGCGACCAGTGTCCGATAGCCGTCCTTTTCCAGGTAGAGTCTAATCAAGTTCACGGTCTTCTTGTCGTCGTCCACTATCAGGATTTTGGGGTTCATCGCCTTTCCTGTCGTCACATGCTCATACGTCCCGCCCTAAACGCACGCGCCTGCAGGGCACACCGGTAAACAAAGACTCTTTTATCCGCATTATAGCGCCTCCCTGTGAAGATTGTATGTGGAAACTATTAAGTTAGCATGAAGATTCAGGTGGTACTGAGAAGGAGCGTTCGGAATGATACAAGGGAGAAAGGGGGAGCAATCTGGCATCGCTCCCCCTTCTTCGGCACAGCCGGCCTTTCTCAAGCAGACGTAGCGTGGATCACCCCTACCCTATCACGAGCGACGAAGACCTTGGCGTCTCGGATGGTGCAGGAGGTGGTGTGGAGCCACATCACGGACAGCCGCCCATACCGCCGAAGCCGAACGAGCGGCCAAACCGCGGCCCCATCGGCATGAAGCCTTGCTTCACCCCTTGCAGAATCCAGTCGGCCTGGGCTTGGGTTAGCCGTCCCGCCGCGACGGCTTGTTGGATGGCCGTCTTCATCACATCGGCCCGAGCCGCGTTCATCGCATCATACACCGTTTGTAATTCAACCTTCTGCGTTTTAGCAATGTCCGCCAAACTGTTGCCCGCGTGCAGTTTGGAGAAAAGCTGCTCCGGAGTCAGGCCCAGGGCTTTGGCCGCAGCGTCAAAAACGGCTGAGGAACCACCACCCCAAAAGCCGAAGCCGGGGCCGCCGCCCTGGATGCCAACACCTGGCCTTCCGCCCCGAATACCAACGCCTGGCCCTCCGCCGTTCCATCTATAGGGGGGCACAGGGGTCGGTGTGGGACCTTGGGCGAGGACAGGAATCACCACAGATAGGCCCAGGAGCACCACCAACAGCGCCAGAACGCCGGCCAACATTTTTCCTCTATTCATGATCTGAACCTCCTTGTTGGTATGTACTCGACCGACCTTTGATCGATCGGCACGCTTATCATAACAGAGGAGTATAAAGATTTGATGAAAGATCCGTCAGGATGTGATCAAGAATTGCGGCTGTGGCCGGCTGAGGTGGGCTCACCCGAAGAGATTTGTCCTTTACCGGACTGACTGCAGCATATTTGAACAAATACCCTGGAATGTGGTACAACAAATGTACACTATAACCCGGGGGCGCCGGACATGTCCCTACAACAGCCCGGCCGTTGGAATCCTATTCGCCAAGGGATCTTTTTGTTGGATGCCCTGGTACGTCGCGCGTCCGGCTATCGAGAATTCTCTCAGGATCCGAAGTGCATCTTCCGCATTGTTTGGTCACGCGCTCCTCACGCCTACACGTTCGCGAGTGGCACGCGAGTCGAAGCCCAAGCGCCTGTCGTCGCCATTCACTTTTGGAACGAGCATATCCCCCCCATGCCTCCGGCGGGTCCGGACATGCAATGGGCCCTGGTGTTCTACCGGCGACTGCGCTACAGTCTCGTCCTCCTCGCCCGCTACCTGGCTTCCCACCCCCGTGGCCCGGAAATCGAGGCCCTGTACGGCCGTATCTTCCTCAGTTTCAAGGACGACGATCCGGGACTGCGCCTTCTGCAACGTCTGGGATTTGAGCTGAAACCGGTCTCCCCACCTTCCCAATGGCCTGGGCGTGTGGGCTTCTTCTTCGTTCGAGGATATGCCTACGCCCTGGCCTGGGCCTACAACCCTGGGAGCGTGCACAATCGTTCCAGGGATCGCAAGCGGCTGACCGAGGTCTGGATGAGCCGCCGAACCTTGTGGGCATACCGAACCCCGTCCACGGTGCCATCGGGAAAGGAAGTTGTGTCATGATGCCTTTCACAGCCTGGCTTGTCGTTCACCTCCGTGACCTGAGCGTTTTCATTATTGCTGTCTCCCTGGTTTATCATCTTCTGGCCCTGTGGGAGGGGTGGAAGTTCGCGCACCGACGTCCCTGGCCGAAACCGAAAACCCTATCCCCGGTCTCGGTACTTAAACCCCTGGCCCACTGGGATGAGGAAACGCGCGACAACGTGCGGTCTTTCTGCACACAGGAATATCCCCGCCTGCAGGTCGTCTTGGGCCCCAAGGCCGATGTGGCTCTGCAAGTCCGGGAGGCTTCTCCCTGCCCCCAAGACGAGAGACTGGAAGTGACCACCGTCATCTGCCATGATGGCCTCGCGGTCAACCCGAAGATCAATCAGGTCATTCAAATGTGGCCGCACGTGCACCATGACTGGATTGTGCTGGCGGACCAGGACATGCGTGTGGGACCCGATTACGTGCAGCGGGTGACCGCTCCCCTGGCCGACCCTGAAGTCGGATTAGTGACTTGCTTCCACGCCGCCTGGGGGGCCGAGACCCTGCCCGCGCTGGTCGAGGCCCTGCTCATCAATACAGAATACTTGCCCTCGATGCTGGTTGGGCGCCGGCTCATGGGGATGCGATTTGCGTTCGGGGCCACCCTGGCCACCCGTCGCGACATCATCGAAGGCATGGGCGGCTTTGATGCCCTTGCCGATTACCTGGCGGATGACTTCCAGATGGCCCAGATGGCTTTGAAGCTGGGGCACAGGGTCGTCCTCTCCGACTACATCGTCGAGAGTCGCCTGGCGCCCATGAGCTGGCGACAGATGTTGACGCACCAACTGCGTTGGGCGCGCACCAACCGGGCCTGTGCTCCCAGTGGGTGGTTCTTCAGCATCATCACTCACCTGCTCTTCTGGACGACCGTGTTCTGGGTGCTGAGTGGGTTCTCGGCGGCCAGCGCGCGTCTGCTCTTTGCCACAATGCTTTTCCGGGGCATGGAAACTACGTATTACAACCACGTCTTCCAGGGAATCCGGCCGGCATGGATGGGAGCATGGCTGGCTCCTGTGCAGGACCTGGTCTACTTCGCGGTCTGGTTGCTCAGTTTCCGTACGGATGAGGTCGAATGGGCCGGGCACCGATATGAGGTGCTACCGGACGGCACCATGCGGCTCGTCGTGCCTGAAGGGGTGGCCCCCCAGTCCCCCTGACGCCGGTTACCCCCCAGAGGCCTCATCGTAAGTGGTCAAGAGGATGTCTCGCCGTTCCACGGCTGCCCGCACGCGTGGGCTGACGAGCGCGTGCAATTCCCGTAGGCCCGCCGCCGTGTCATAGCGAGGATGGGCGTAGAATTCCACCACACCCGCGGGCAGCCGGGGGATGAGCCGGAGCAGGTACGTTTCGGAAATGTCCCCCGTCTGCAGGAGCCCAAATACCGCCTGAGGACAGAACACCCTGCCTTCCCTCAGGCGTCGTCTATACACGCGTGCCAGGAGGCCAAAGGCGATGATGTATCCTACCTTCCGGCCCAGATGCCTCGCGTCCAGGGGAAGGGAAATTCGCCACGGCTCCACGGGCAGTCGCAATCGGCGTACCCCCACTTCGTTCATGACTTCCATCAGCACATCGAACACGGCCGGGTGGATGTGGAAGTGCAGGTGCGCGTCGAGGTGGTCCAGAGGGAGGCCGGTGCGCTGGAAGCACGCCACCTGGGCCCACACTTCCCGTCGAATTTGCTCTCGGGCTGCCAGGGAAAGAAACCAACGCAAGCCTGCACTCATCGCGTCTGTAGGGAAGGTGCCGGCTGGCGTCACCAGCGCCGGGATATCGGCAGGGGGCAAGCACGGGCGCCCCAGCATAAGGACCACGTGCAGGCCCACACGCAGGCCGGGGTGAGATCGGGCCTGTTCCAGGGCGTCCTCCACCGCGTCGCCCGTCACCATCAAGCTGGTGCTGGTGACGATGCCCCTCCGGTAAGCGTCAATGATGGCCCGGTTTACGGCCTCATTTTCGCCGAAATCATCGGCGTTGACGATGAGATGGGTTCTAGCCATGAGTTCCTCGCTGACTCTGACCGTAGGCCGAGGACAATGAACAAAAAGCCGGCGTCGAACGGGTCTCCATCACCTCCAAGTTGGCCCCCGGGCGCTATTCCATCCCTCGAGGAGGTGTTCAATGTTCGATCAGTTCGATGAGCACGCCGTGGGTGCTACGGGGATGGACAAAAGCCACCTGACCATGTAGCCCCTGTCGGGGTTCCTCATCGATAAGCTCGAAGCCCGCAGCGGCCAGGCCGCGCAAAGCCGCCCGAATGTCGGCCACCCGAAAGCAGATATGATGCTGCCCCTCGCCTCGTTTGGCCAGGAATCGGGCAATTCCCGTGTCCTCCCGGGTGGGGGCGAGCAGTTCGATGCGCGGTTTCGCATCCAGAAAACAGACCTCCACCCCCTGGTCAGGGATGGGCGCCCTCTCCAGCACTCGCAATCCCAGGCGATCGCGATAAGTCCTCAATGCCTCGTCCAGGTCCGACACAACCACAGCCACGTGATCGATGGTGTGCAATATGGCCGTCATGGGGATATCTCCTCGTCTGGAATGACCCGCCACTCTTGCTCTTCCGGGTCGAAATCGCTGATCTGCTCCAGGGGCAACTTGATGTACTTACCATGGGCCGTCACCGCCACTGTGCCATCGGGCAGAATCAGTTCCCCCTCGCCCTCGAACAAGCGTCGCCGGTCTCTGGTGATACGGCCAATGGCCCGGAGTTCTTCGCCGATGGGGATCGGCGCTTTGAAGCGGAGATGAAGTTCCACCGTCACACCCCAGACGGCCTCACCGTAGCGAGACATCAGCGCCCGGCCGATCGTCTCATCCAAGATGGCAGTGGCGACTCCCCCGTGCAAACGTCCCGGGTATCCCTGGTGGATCTCCTGAGGCACAAACCGGGCCAGCACTGAACCGTCTTCCAGTTCGTAGAAGAAGGCCTTGAGCCCGGCCACGTTCTTCATTCCGCAGACAAAGCACATTTTTGAATTCGGTTGTTTGTGGGTCATGGCAGCACGCTCGACGTGAGAAAGTTCCCCTAAGCATAGCACAGAGGGGGCGACAGAACGAAGTTCGGCGAGGACCTCAGCGGGCGGGCATGTCGGGCGAAGCCGTGGTCGCCCGTTCTTTCAGGGCCCGCCGCGCGGCCGCGTCGACGCGCTCATTTTCCTTCTGGCCGGCGTGGCCGCGAACCCAGTGCCAGGTCACCGTGTGGCGCTGAACCTCTTTCCAGAGGGCCTGCCACAGGTCCTGATTTTTGACGGGCTTTTTGCTCGCCGTGCGCCAGCCGTTGTGCGTCCAGCGCGGAAGCCATTCGCTAATGCCTCGCCGTAAATATTCCGAGTCCGTGTAAAAGTCGACCCGGCAGGGACGATTGAGCGCTCGCAGGGCCTCCAGAGCCGCGCGTAATTCCATGCGGTTGTTGGTTGTGCGGCTGGCCGCGCCGGTGAGAAGTTTCTCGTGTTTGCCGTAGCGCAAGAGCGCGGCCCACCCTCCCGGCCCGGGATTGCCACGGCAAGCTCCGTCGGTGTAAATGATCACATGGGGTTTGTCATCCGCATTCATTCCAGAACACCTCCCAAGTCCAGCGGTACCGATCCCAGAATATCGGCGATCACCGCTTCGGCTGTGCGATTGCGCAGGGCCGCGTCCGGGCTGACGATGCAGCGGTGAGGCAGCATCACCGGAACCAGCAACTTCACGTCATCGGGGAGGACGTAATCGCGCCCACGGATCGCTGCCAGCGCTTGAGCTCCTTTGTAGAGGGCCAACGAACCGCGCGGACTCGCTCCCAAAGCCAATTCCCCGTGCCGGCGTGTGGCCTGGACCAGAGCCACGATGTACGCGAGTACGGTCTCGTCCACGGTAACATCCCAGATCTGTTCCATGAGCCGGGGGATTTGGGATCCGTCCACCACGGGCTCCAGGGTCTCGATGGGGTGACGTCCTCGCAGGGCCAGGAGCATGGTCTGCTCTTGGTCGGAATCCAGGTACCCCAGTCGCGTCTTGAGCATGAATCGGTCTCGTTGTGCTTCCGGCAAGGGAAAAGTACCCTCGAATTCTACCGGGTTTTGGGTTGCAATTACCAGGAAAGGGCGCTTGAGGGCGTGGGTGATCCCGTCCACGGTGACCTGGCCTTCACCCATTGCTTCCAGCAGCGCGGATTGCGTCCGAGGGGTGGCCCGGTTAATCTCATCGGCCAGGAGGATATGGGTAAACACGGGACCGGGGCGGAACTCAAATTGGCGGGTCTTCTGGTTGAAGACGGAGACGCCGGTCACGTCCGAAGGGAGCAAGTCCGGTGTGCACTGGATGCGGCGGAAGTCCAAGCCTAAAGAGATGGCCACGGCGCGCGCCAGCATGGTTTTCCCCACACCGGGCACATCCTCCAACAACACGTGGCCTCCGGTCAGCAGCGCGGTCAGAATCAGGTCAATGGCGTGATCTTGCCCGATGATGACCCGGTGGACATTCTGGCGGATGCTTTCGGCAAACGCGTGCACATCCGTCATCACTGCACCCACTCATCTGGTGGTCACTTCTTCGATGCGTCGGGCCAGCTCGAAATCCCGATCGGTCACCCCGTCGGCCTCGTGGGTCCGAAGGCGTACCACCAGGCGCGGGTAAGTCACCAGCAACTCGGGGTGGTGCCAGGCCGCTTCGGCCAGGTAGCCGATGGCGTTAGCCACCATCAGGCTCAAGCGCCAGGAGCGGGTGGTGTACGTGCGCACCAGATGGCCCTCTTCATAGGACCAGCGAGGCAGTTCCGCCTTCAAGCGGGCCTGCGCCTCCGCCTCTGTGTACCTCTTCATCGCTCTCCCTTCCTTTCCGCCGGTCTGCCGATCTGTCGGTTGCCGTGGGCAGACTCAGGCGAAACAAAAAGGCCGCCCTCCCCGGTGGGGATAAGGGCGGTCTCCTCTACGCAGTGACGGTCCGCCTAGCCGATGGTTTCCTTCGCCACCTCTGCCAGACGAGCGAACGTTTCGCCATCCCGCACTGCCAGGTCAGCCAGGATTTTGCGATCCAGCCGAACGTTGGCTTGCTTCAGACCGTAAATGAACCTGCTGTAAGAAATGCCGTTCTGGCGGGCTGCAGCGTTGATGCGTGCAATCCACAAACGGCGAAAGTTCCGTTTGCGGTTGCGTCGATCACGCGTTGAATACCACAAGGCCTTGAGCATGGATTCATTGGCCCGACGAAACACGTTCTTGCGCTGCCCAAAATGTCCCTTTGTCAGTTTCAACACCTTCTTATGCCGACGTCGTGTGCGAAAACCGCCCTTTGCTCGTGTCATTGTTCACCCCTTTCGATGGCGGCGGATTTTCCGCGCTTCACTTCAGCCATCGGATTGAGAAATCAAGCACATCGTCCTATCATTGAATTGGGAACCGGCGTTCTCTGCGAGGATCTTTCCCTATCGCCTTCCGTTTAGCGCCGCCCCCTGCCAACTCACCGTTTTTTCGACAGATAAGGAGCCAGCCGTTTCACCCGTTGCACATTGCCCTTGTGTTCCACCGAGATCATGCGATCGAACAGGCGCAGAGTGCGCTTGGCCTTTCGACGCCGGAAGTGGCTCTTTCCCACCTTGTGACGGCGCACCTTTCCCCCCGCTGTGTAGCGGAGACGTTTCGCCGTCGCCTTGTGTGTTTTGATTTTAGGCATTGACCTTCCTCCTCATCGATCATACGAACGGGGAGAGGACACATCCCCTCCCCGCGGATGTTTTCATCCTGCCATCGTCGTTCAAGCTGTTTTCTGGGGCGCCATGACCATGGTCATCGTGTTTCCTTCCAGTTTGGGAGGACTTTCGACAACCCCCACCTCTTTTAGAAAGTCGGCCACGTTGTAGAGCAACTCACGCGCCAGGTGTGGATTGTGAATCTCCCGTCCCCGGAAGCGCACCCGGAAACGCACTTTGTATCCTTTGCTCAGAAATCGCTGCGCGTCCCGTTTCTTAAACTCCAGATCGTGTTCGCCGATGCGCGGACGCAAACGAATTTCCTTGACCTCGATCTGCTTTTGTGCCTTGCGTGCTTCCCTGGCCTTTTTCTGCAACTCATACATGTACTTGCCGTAATCCAGAAGGCGACATACGGGTGGATTTGCGTTGGGGGCGACCTCCACCAAGTCCAACCCCCGTTCTTCCGCCAGGGCCAGCGCCGCGCGTGTCGGCATTACTCCCAGTTGTTTCCCGTCCGTGTCCACGACACGGACTTCACGGGCACGAATCTGCCTGTTAACGCGTAGACCTTTTGTGGTAATTTTCCCTTACCTCACATCGAGCAACGATAGTGGCACACTTTCAACAGGACGCAAGCGTTAAAAGAATAGCACAGCCTGTGAAATCCGTCAAATCAATGCCTTCTCCTCGACCACCCGCCGTACCCGGTCGATGAAATCCTGGAGACTCATGTTGTTGTGTCGCTCACCTGTGCGTGTGCGCAGGGAAACGGTTCCTTCCTCAGTTTCCCGGTCTCCCACGATCAGCATGTAAGGAATCTTCTCCAGTTGGGCCCGGCGGATTTTGGCGTTCATGCGGTCATCACTGCAGTCCGCCTCGGCACGAATGCCTGCGTCCCTGAGCTGCTCCACCACCCGGCGGGCATACTCGTTATGTCGGTCGGCAATGGGAATGAGCCGCGCCTGAACCGGCACGAGCCAGACGGGGAAGGCCCCGCTGTAGTGCTCGATCATCACCCCGAAAAAGCGCTCCATGCTCCCCAGAAGCGCCCGATGGATCATGTAAGGGCGATGCTCTTGTCCATCTTCACCCACAAAGGTCATGTCGAAACGCTCGGGCAGGTTGAAATCGAATTGAATAGTCGAGCACTGCCAGGTGCGGCCGATGGCATCTTTCAATTTCAAGTCGATCTTGGGCCCGTAGAAGGCCCCCCCTCCCTGGTCCACCTCGTAAGGCAGAGCGGCCCGCTTCAACGCCTCTTCCAGGGCGACTTCCGCCGCATGCCATTGCTCGTCCGATCCGACCGCCTTCTCCGGCTTGGTACTCAGGTAAGCCCGGAATTCCTGGAAGCCAAAGGAGCGTAAGATGTGCAACGTGAACTGGAGTACCTTGTCGATCTCCTCCGGCATTTGATCCGGCCGACAGAAGAGGTGAGCGTCGTCCTGAGTAAAGCCGCGCACCCGCATCAGGCCGTGAAGCACGCCCGTCCGCTCGTAGCGGTATACCGTTCCCCACTCCGCCAGGCGCAGAGGCAAATCTCGGTAGGAGCGGACTCGGCTCTTGTAGATCATGATGTGGAAGGGGCAGTTCATGGGCTTGATGAAGTATTCCTGCCCGTCCACGTCCATGGGTGAATACATGTTCTCCCGATAGAAGTCCAAATGGCCACTTGTCTCCCAAAGCCAGGCCTTGCCGATGTGGGGCGTGTACACGAACTGGTAGCCGTGCTTCAGATGCTCTTCCTTGGCGAATGTTTCTATTTGGTGGCGAACGAACGCCCCCTTAGGATGCCAGAGGATGAGGCCCGGCCCGATGTCGGGCTGAATGGAGAAAAGATCCAGCTCCCGACCCAGGCGTCGATGATCTCGTTTTTTGACTTCTTCAAGCCAGTTCAAGTACTGGCGCAACTCCTTAGGTGTCTTCCAAGCCGTGCCATAGATGCGCTGCAGCATGGGCCGCCGTTCGTCGCCGCGCCAGTAGGCGCCGGCCACGTTGAGCAACTTGAACGCGTTGACGGGAATCTGACCGGTGTGTTCCACGTGAGGGCCTCGGCACAGGTCCTCAAATCCATCGTGTCGGTACGTCGTCAACGTCGGCCGCTCCCCCTCGGGCAAAGGGTTGCCGTACTCATCCGTGCCCCGGGCCAGGATGTCATCGATCAACTCCAGTTTGTAAGGCTGATCCTTGAAGATCGTCCGTGCTTCTTCCGGGGTCACCTCCCGACGAACAAAGGGATGTTTTCCCCGGACGATCTCCTTCATCCGCGCTTCGATCTTCTCCAGGTCCTCCGGTGTCAGCGGCCGCGGCAGGTCGAAATCGTAATAGAAACCGTTCTCGATGGGAGGACCAATGGCAATCTTGGCCTCAGGGAACATCTCCAACACCGCCTGAGCCATCACATGGGCCGCAGAATGACGAATGCGGTAGAGTTCCTCATCGTAGGATTGTTGTTTTTTCTCATGACGTTGCTTTTTAGCCACGGTGACGCCTCCGTTAGTCAAACATACAGAACACCACTTCACATTTCACGGCCTTCCCGGGATCGCCGACTGACCCCGCAGAGTCAGATACCCCGCTCTACGGGAGGGAGCGGACCTCCAGTTCCACAACCAAAATCCCCCTCGCCCGTCGGGGCGAGGGGGATTCCCACGCGGTTCCACCCAACTTTCGGCAACGAGCTTCTGACTCGTTGCCCTCGTTGCGGCCGATAACGGGGCCATCCGGAGCCGACTACTGGCCGGATACTCCGGCGTTCGCCTGCCCACTCTCGGGGGGTTTTCGGTGATTTCTGGACGGCGGGGGTTTCCAGCCATGACCCCCGCTCTCTGACGCCTTCCATCACTTACTCGTCCCGGTCAACGCGTTCCGGGATGGACTTGTCAAGTGGGCGGTACAGGACTTGAACCTGTGACCTCCACGATGTCAACGTGGCGCTCTAGCCTGCTGAGCTAACCGCCCACAGGTAGAAACTAGTGTAGCGATATTTGTCCGATCGGGCAAGTTTACAGGCGATGCGCGCACGACCTCCTTCCTTTCTGGAAGCTACGATGCGTCCCGGTTTCCGGATTCCCTATCATCTCTTCTCCGGCGTCCGGTTTACCTTCAAACAGGCTGAACCGTCGCGTACGCGGGCACGCGGATGACCTGTCGACCCGCTGCCGTTTGTAACGTCACCCGCCAAAAAGGGCACCAGGCCAGATAGACGCCCTGGACGTTGACATCCATGCGCCTCGGGCGCACATCTTCCGTGGTCACCTCCTCGGGCACGGCGTCCCAGCGTTGCCGAATGGTTTCCACTTCCGCCTGCAACGCCTGGTTCAGATCGGCCATCTCTTGCTGCAGGTGTTGCATTTCTTCTCGCGTATCCGTAATCTTGCGCTTGAGTCGGTCGGCCATGCGCTGTCTGCTGGCGACCGCAGCCACCGACCGTCGCCGTCCCATGAAGAAACTGAGCACCGTCTCCCCCATGCTCAGCATGGTCTCTCGCTCGCGGGCCTTATACTCCTCTTGAGTGTCCTCCAGTACCTGGGTCAGGCGCTCCAGTTTTTTCTGCAAGCGGTCGATTCGTTTTTGGTAGCGCGCCTGAAGTCGGTCGATCTCCGCGTCGCGCCGCTCTCGGGCTGCCTGGCGCAGGCGCATGCGGAAGGCCCGCTCCCGCTCTCCCGGCGCCTTGAAGACCCCCAGCGTCGGATGCACCTTTATCGTCAGGCGACTGTTGTAATAGAGCCAATCGGAGAGTTCTTTCTTCAGGCGTCTCAGCTCCGGTGGGCTGTTGGCCGCGTCGGGAGCAGGAGCAAAGAAAGGCCCCTGAGCCTCGGGGACGGCCTGAGGGCTGGAAAGGAGTTTGTCAGGGGATAGGGGCAACGCTTCAGCGCGGCCCCAATCAAGTCCCCCCACCTCTCGCGGTGGATCGGCCAGTAAAACACGGGAGAGCACGTGGTCGATGTCCCGTTTGCGCTCGACAAAGCGTACCGTGGCCACCCCCAACAGCGCCGGCTCGTACGCGAGCCAGGTTTCTCCTACATCACCGCCCCCGGCGCGCTGCTGGGCTCGACGCACCGCGGTGCCCATATCCACCTCGATGGGCAGGTACACCTGGGGGACGGCGGGAGGCAGCGCGGGGGGATGGGCCAGATAGCCCTCCGGCAAGGAGGCCCCTTCTTCAGACGGGCTCTTCCTGGCCGACGGCGCGGGTTGGGCAGCAGAAGACGCGGGCTTGGGGGCGGAGGAACCTCCGGGGTGGGGTCGAGCGGCACCCTTCTTTTTGGGCGCCATCAGGCGCTGGATCTGGGGCCGCGTCAACGGGCCGCGAAGATAGCTCATGGCCCAGCGGGTGTGCATCACCACGGGACCGTCCTGGTGGACATTGTGCATGAGAAAGACTCGGTTGCGCAAGCGAGTAATGAGGGCGGCAAAATGGTGCTCGTTGGCGGCTCCACCGGCTGCCGCCAGTGCTCCTTTCAGCCCTTGCAGCACGCGTTCTTTGTCCCGTTCCGCCTGCAGCTTGCCGATGAACCAGGTTCCCGCGTTGGTCAGCCCCTTGTAATCGATGTCCACCGGGTTCTGGGTCACCAACACCAGGCCCAGGCCAAACGCACGCGCCTGCTTCAGTAACGTCAACAGGGGGCGTTTGGAGGGGGGCTCGGCCACAGGGGGCATGTAGCCGAATAGCTCGTCGAAGTAGAGCAGGGCGCGCAGGCTGGTCGTGCCTGACTGGCGACGCACCCAGGAGACCAGGCTTTCCAGCAACAAAGTAACGAAAAACATGCGTTCCTGGTCGGAGAGATGTGCCAGATAGAAGATACTGTGCCGTGGATGTCCTTCCTCTGTAAAGTAGAGAGCGTCGATGTCCAGAGGCTCGCCTTCGAGCCAGGCCCGGAAGTTGGGAGAAGCCATAAGGGTGTTCATCGCCATGGCCAGCTCGAAGCGTTTGTCCGGCGGGAAAAAGGTGTCCACGTCGAAGACGCCCAGTTGTCGCACGGGAGGGGTCTGGATGGCCGCGATCAACGTGCCCAGGTCCAGGTCCTGTTTCTGACGCCAGTAGTACTCGATGATGTTGGCCAGTAAAATGGCCTGTGGACTACGTACCGGATCGGCCTTGACGGCCAACAGGCTCAACAAGGCTGCGACCGTCCCACCGATTCGTTCCCGGATGTCTTCGGCATAAGTGTCGAAGTCGAGGCGGGGAGCCGCCAGGCTGCCGAGGATGTTCACGGGCAGGCCGGCCAGAGAGCCGGGGGTGTAGATGCTGAACTCGGCGGCGTGCCGAAGCTGGCGAATGCGCTCGGGGCCGATCCCCCACCGGGCCAGGCCCTGTCGCCACCGCTGTGCGATGTACGCGGCGTAGGCCTCAGGCGTCATGTCCTTGCGGCGGGCGTCATCTACATTTATCCAGGGGCGAAAATCCTCCGGACGCAATCGCGGAAACTGGAGGAGCAGGTTGGTCATATCCCCTTTCGGATCGATGATGATGGCCGGTACTCCATCGATGGCCGCTTCCTCGAGGAGGTCCACACAGAGACCCGTCTTGCCACTCCCGGTCATACCCATGACGACCGCGTGGGTGGTCAGGTCCCGAGCATCGTAGTGGATGACGGGTGGATGAATGGTTCCCGTGTCCAGGTCGTATTCCGCGCCCAGGTAGAAACTCCCCAGGCGTTCAGGAGGCGCCTGCAAGGGAGCCGACGTGCTCACTTTTTCCTCCCCACCGGCTCGACAGTCAGCCAGCCTTTCTCCACGTATTGCCGAACTTCGGGCAGTTGGGCCATGGCAGCCGTCACCAGCAAGGTGCGGTCGCGGTCGAGGCGCTGCCGCCCGGCAGGCAAATGCAGGGGGATGTTATGTTCGGACACATTGCGCAGGAGGACATAACGTTCAGGCTTCCACAGAGGACGCCAACGGGTTATCCGAGCTACTGCCGCATTCATGGTCAAACCTCCGGGGTTAAATGTGGGGAGCAGCTTGCTTTATCCCCCTTTTCCTATTGTACTCGCGAGCGACATTCCCGTCGAATCAGGGGGCTAAAGTCCTTCGGCCGCGACAGGTTCCCCTCTGCCCCTCGGCTCTCGGGCGCACTAATCATCCTCCCGGTGCTGGAAGCAGGCGAGGTTCCAGACGCGGAGAGCTCGAGCTGAAGGGATACCTGCCGACGGGAAGTTGGAGGAGAAAACGCCGGGGAAGCCGCGTTTTCCCCGATTACTGAAGAGATTCGGGGAAGCGGCTCCCGTTGGCGATTCCATATGCTACGGATTGCCGGAGGTTTTCCCCGAAGAGGAACTGTCCTGAATGCCGGCCGATTGGAACACCTTGGTCATGACTTGCTGCCACTGGTTCCAGGTCAGAAAGCCGGGTACCCGGCCCAGGGCTTTGTCATGGACGATGATAATAAAAGTAGGGGTGCCGCGCACATTGGCCTGAATCATCATACGGTTATCCGCTTGCACTTTGGCGGCCATCTTGTGGTTGTCCAGACAGGCGTCGAACTGTTTCATATCCAGCCCTAGTTTCTGAGCATAGGCCTTGAGCGCGTCGGTCAAATCACTTCCATCCTTGGTTGTCCACGCGGTCGACCCCTGGTAGGCGTCGCGGTAGAGCAAACCGGCGTACTCGAAGAACTTTCCCTGATTGCCGGCGCACTCCGTCGCCTCCCCCGCGATCAGAGATTTCTCCCCGTGACCCAGGAGGTGTTTGAAGACCACACGCACCTTGCCGGTGTCGATGTAAGCGGCCTTGAATTTCGACCACACCTCTGTGTGATGGCGACGGCAGTAGGGACAAAGCAGATCGGAGACTTCCAGGATCAGAACGGGAGCGTCCGGACGGCCAATGTAGGCATCGCCCATGTACGTGCGTCCGGGCGTCTTCGGGTTGACGTCGAACGGATGAAGCTCGCCATAGGTGGGCGTAGGAGTCGGCGTTGGATGTTCTCCCTTGCTTGCCTTGGCGATGACATCGCGGAATGTGGAGAGAGGTTGGGCACCGACAACCGGCCAACCGTTGATGAAGAAAGAGGGCGTTCCACTAACGCCCCGGGATTTCCCCTCCGCGAGTTCGCGGTTGATCTGATCCTTGAAAGGCTGGGCTTTCCAGCAGAGATCATACCGGGCCATGTCCAGACCCAATTTCTGAGCAAAGGACCGGAAAACCGGGGCCGCGTCCTTCTTCCCTTCCCACTCACTTTGATGCTGGAAGAGGAGATCGTGCATGGGCCAGAATTTCCCCTGGACGCCCGCGCAGAGGGCCGCCTCGGCCGCACTTTCTGCATGGGGGTGAATGGCTCGCAAAGGAAAATTCTTGAACACGAGCCGAACTTTCCCCGTGGCCACGTAATCCTTGTCCAGGGAAGGCTGGGTTTGTTCCACGTAACGTCGGCAGAACGGACATTGAAAGTCGGAAAATTCCTCGATCAAAACAGGGGCGTTGGGATCCCCGAGATACGGATCACCCTCTTTGGTGACTCCCGCAGGAACACCCGGGAGGGGGGAAGCCTGGTTGGCGGCGAGAGCAAAGTCCGACGACGCCTTCCCGGCGGAGGAAGTCGCCCTGCTTGCCGGTGTTGGAGACGTGGTGGTCTGGGTCGCCGCCGCTGAGGTCGGGGCCACCGCGGTCGGGGAGGGCGGAGGGGAAGCAGGCGCTGTCGCAGCACAGCCCACAGCAACGGCCGCGAGGAGAATCCAGGTGAATATGAGTACGCCTTTATGAAAGCCCAGCTTCAAACGCATGTCACACTCCTTCTCTGATGTCGGGTGAATATCCACACCTTGTCGAATTGTGAGCTATCATCATTGTATGCATACGTTTCTAAAGGGAAAAATGATCACTCATAGGGAGGAGAAATCGAGAAGGCACGTTGAGCAGAGGATAGGGAAGATGGCAGTGCCTTCGCCCTCCATGCGCCCCGGCTCCCGACGAATCTGAGCCTTGATAAGCACCCTTCCCTGCTTTTGGTACGTGGTCAATCATGGAGTGATGGGTAAACCAAGGACTTTCCTGAACTGCCCCCCAAGAACGGGTAGGCGAAGACACTGCCTTCGTCTACCCGTGGCCGTACAGGCAAATAAATTCGGCAGCCCCCGACCCTTTAGCGGGGTCGCTTTTACTACCAGGTGACTCTTGACTGAGTACCAGGACTTTTCGGAGCCTTTACACGTATCGAGATGCGTCCAGCGCCAAAAGGGGGGATTTCAGAGGGTTTGTTCTGATGATTATCCCTCCTTTCTCCCCGAGCCTGTGCGTTTTTTCGAGGGAATCAATGATTAGAATGAGTCAATGATTAGAATTTGAAAAGTCCTGCCTCAGGATCTCAGGGGAAATCCCCGTTGTTTGACTGGCGGACAAAGCTCACTGGGTAATGGCCCTCACCCCTTCAGGGCTGACAGCAAAGGACACGGCAGGAAGACAGGGGGATGGGGTGAAGGCAAAAGACAGCCGTCCACTTACATCTATGTCGCTAATTGGCGATTTGTCAGTCAATCAGCCCCCTTATTTCCCCTGTCGGCATTCGTCGCCCACCAGGAATCCCACCATTCTTCCTATCGTTCCGATGTCTCCAACACCACGCTGACCCACCTTTTGTAACGACGGAACACTTCTTCGTACACGTCTTGCCATTCTGGGATGGGCAGGACCGCTCTTTTGATAAGATGAAGGCTCGCCAGGGCCTCCTCGGGTGTGGAAAAGTTGCCTGACGCGATGCCGGCCAGCAGTGCAGCCCCCGTGCCCACCGTTTCCGGGATGTCAACATGCACGAAGGCACGCCCGAGCATACTGGCTTTTACGCGTAGGACAAAGGAACTCCGATTAGCCCCTCCGATGGCCCGCACTTCCTGGACAGGGTGTTTGCTCACCTGTTCCAGCAATTCAATGACATCCCGAGTGAAGCAGGCCAGTCCCTCGATCAGTCCCCGGGCTATCTCCGGCGGACCGGTAGCCAGGTCCAGGTGGTAAAAGAGGGCGCGCATGTCAGCGTGACGGTAGGGAGGTCCTGCCCCGCGCAGAAAGGGGAGGGCTCCGACACCGCGGCTGCCCGGCGGGGCGTTTTCCGCCCAGGCCAGCAGACGCCCTACGTCTCCCCCCGCGATGAGGTCGGCCAGCCATTGCAAGGCTGCCCCCGCGGTGGGCATTCCCCCTTGCAGGATGTAGGCGTTCCCTGCGACCAGGGGATAGCAAGTGAGTTGCGCGTCGTACCCTGCTTCCCCGATAAACCGAGGGATGCGTGTGGCGATGCCCTGGGCCGTGCCGCTGGAATCCACGGCTCGGCCGGGCAGATCGATGCCCGCCGACCACATCCCTACGACGTGGTCGTGGCCACCCAGGGCCACAGGAATCCCGGAGGGCAGGCCGAGATCGCGGGCCACAGCATCTTGCAGATTTCCCAGGGGCTCCGTGCTGGGAATGATCGGGGGCATCTGCACCGGGCGGAGGCCGATCTCCTCCAGAAGAGGTTCGCTCCAGCGGCGGTGTACCACATCGAAGAGGAAAGAACGCGCGGCCAGGGTAGGCACTGTGGCCATACGGCCAGTCAGGAGGTAAGCCACATAGTCTCCCACGAAGAGCCAGTGTGCCAGCCGCGACCAGACCTCAGGCTGATGTTCTTTCAACCACAGGAGCTTGAAAGCTGTGTAGAGTGATCGGGGAAAATGACCGGTGATGAGGTAGAGGTGACGGACATCTTGCCCGGCCCACCAGTGGGCCACGTATTCCTCCCCTCGAGGGTCGAACCAGGCAATCATGGGGTGCAGGGGATGGCCTTTTTCGTCCAACGCCAGACCAGCCTCGCCCACACTCGCCAGACCTATTCCCTGGATGCGTGTTGGGGATTCTACCTGTGTGACCGCGTCGCGGACCGTCCTTGCAACCGTATCCCAAAGCGCGGCTGGATCCCACTCTGCCCAGCCGGGACGCGGATGCTGCACCGGGGTGGGGCGCGCCGCGATGTGCGTTCCTTTTCCCCGGACCGGATCATAAAGAACGACCTTGACGGACGTGGTCCCGACGTCGATGCCCAGGAAATAAGGAGTCAGGGGCATCGCCGTCCTCCGCCCACCTGGCTAAGACCATCGGCTGGAATCATGGGGCCACCAACCTCGCCAGGCTCTCCTGGGGGTAGGCGATACCCTTTTCGGTGATGATGGCAGTGATGTACCCGGCCGGAGTCATATCAAAGGCCAAGTTCATGACCGGAGAGCCGTCGGGTAGCAGTTGGATATCGCCTATGTGAGTCATTGCTCGCGGCGAGCGGATTTCGATGGGGATATCGTCCCCGTTCCTCATGCTCAAGTCGAGGGAGCTGGTAGGTGCCGCGACGTAGAAAGGAACGTTGTGGGCCCGTGCGGCCAGTGCCAGGTTGTAGGTGCCGATCTTGTTCGCCGTGTCGCCGTTGGCCGCGATGCGGTCCGCGCCGACCACAGCCAGGTCGATGCCGATGGTGCGCATGACGTGCCTGAGGCACAACTTGCGCTGGTCCGGCAATTTCAACGCCTGTCCAACCCACTCGATGCTTCGGAATGTGGTCATGGGAACCTCCGGCGTGGTTCTTGTCAAAGGTGCAAAGCCTGTAAGGCAGGGTAGAAAAACGATAGCACACGACCCGCCAGACGGACAAACCCCATGGGGTGCTCTCGGTTTTTTTCCCATACTCGAGCAGGAGTCGCCAACGTTATAAATTCGCTTGCTCAACAGGGCTCTTCCCGGCAGGGGAGTCAATCGGTTTCATCCATTTGGCACGGCGAGGATGAGTGTGTATAGTGGTCTAGAGCATTCCCGTTTAGTCACGTGAGCGCGACCATAGGCGGAGGAACCGGGGAAGCGAATGGATGACAACCGTTGGTTGGAAGTGAGTGTGACGGTCGACCCGGAAAGCGCTGAAGCCGTCAGTGAAGCGTTCAACCGCGTCGCCTCCGGAGTCGATGGTCGCGGAGGGGCCGTGATCGAGGTTTCCGGTTTCGACCCGGTGGGGAACGCAGACAAGTTGCGAGCTACGGTCCGCACCTATCTGCCTGACACGCCCGAGGGTCGGGCGCGTCTACGGCGCATCGAAGAAGCGTTGGGGCACCTGAACATGATCCGTCCCGTGCCGGAACCTTCGGTGCGCGTTTTGAACGAGGAGGACTGGGCCAATGCCTGGAAGGCCCATTATCACCCCTTGCGGGCAAGCGAGCATTGCCTCATCGTCCCCTCCTGGGAAGATGTTCCCCCCCTATCCCCGGGAGATATCGTCATCCGTCTGGAACCGGGCATGGCTTTTGGGACGGGGCTCCATCCCACCACGCGACTCGCACTGCGCCTGCTGGAGCACGCCCACCCTCAGGATTTGTGCGTGTTGGACGTGGGCACCGGTTCGGGAATTCTTGCCATTGCTGCCGCTCTCATGGGGGCCTCCCATGTCTTGGGTACGGACATTGACCCTCACGCGCTCAAGGCCGCCCGGGAGAACGCCCGGCGCAACCATGTGCAGCAACGGATCGACATTCGTCCGGGATCGCTGCCACCAGATGGTTCCTTCGACCTGGTTTTGGTCAACATCCTGCCCCATGTCATCCTTCGGCTTTTCGACGAAGGACTGTGGGCGCGCGTCCGTCCCGGTGGGACGCTGATTCTCTCAGGCATTGTGGCCCCATGCGAGGTAGACATCCTCCTGGCCGTGGCAGTTCATGGGGGGGATGTCGTGGAGCGGCTGCAGGAGGAGGATTGGATCGGTCTATGGGTGCGCAGGCCCAAGGAGGGGGCATGACCAAAGCGCGTTTTTTCGTCGCTCCCGACGCCATTCAAGGGACACGAATCTCCTTCACTCCGGAGCAAAGCGCTCAGATGTACCGGGTTTTGCGCCTGACTCCGGGCTGTACAGTCTACGCTCTGGATGGCCGCGGGTTTATCTACACTGTGCGCCTGGAAGTCTTGGGGCGTCAGGACGCATATGGTCAAATCATGTCTGTTCGCCCGGCGGGGGGCGAACCTCCCATCCACCTGACGCTGTATCAGGCCTTACTCAAGGGAGAGAAGATGGACTGGGTACTGCAAAAGGGGACGGAAATCGGCGTCTCCCGCTTCGTTCCCTTGCTTACGGCTCGAACGATCGTCCGGCGTCGGGAAGCACGAGCACGCTGGCAGCGCATTTTGCAGGAGGCCGCGGAGCAGTGTGGGCGAGCTTACATCCCCGAACTGACCTCTGTTCTATCATGGGATGAGGCTCTGGATGACAGTGAAGGCCTGCGTTTGATCGCCCATAACGGACGCGGCATCCCTCCTTTTCGGTCGGTCATGGCCCAGATCAGTTCTCTTCCGGCGCGGGTCAGCATCTTCATCGGACCGGAAGGGGGGTTCACTGAGGATGAAATGATCCAGGCTGTCGAACGGGGGCTCTATCCTGTTCATCTGGGGCCGCGCACCTTACGGGCAGAAAGCGCGGCCCTTGTTGTAGCCACCTTGCTTCTCTACCACGGGGGGGATGTGGGATGAGGGAGGCCATTCGTTGCTTTCAGAAACATGAAACGTTTATCTCCCCCCATGCATCTAAGAAAGGCACAAAACTTGCTTTTCACCAAGGAGGTTGAAAACATGTCGGACAAAAACGTCAAGAACGTGATCATCATCGGCAGCGGGCCTGCGGGCTTCACCGCAGGTATCTACACAGCGCGAGCTAATCTGGAACCGATCCTTTTCACCGGCCACGAGATCGGAGGCCAGATCAGCCTTACTTATGAGGTGGAAAACTACCCCGGCTTTCCCGAGCCGATCAGCGGAGCGGAATTGGTGGAGCGTCTGCAGAAGCAGGCCGAGCGCTTCGGCACCAACATTGTGTACGAATATGTCACCCAGGTCGACCTTAAACGTTGGCCTTTCGTGGTAGTTTCGGAGACGGGGGACGAGTATCGAGCGAAGGCCATTGTCGTGGCCACGGGCGCGACCCCACGAAAACTTCAGGTGCCCGGGGAGGCCGAATACACGGGGCGGGGCGTGAGCTACTGTGCGACGTGTGATGGCTTCTTCTTTACCGACAAACGGGTAATCGTGGTTGGCGGCGGGGACAGTGCCATGGAGGAGTCCATTTTCCTCACCCGGTACGCCAAAGAGGTGTTCGTCGTTCACCGACGCGATCAGCTTCGTGCCAGCAGGATCTTGCAGCAGAGAGCGTTCAGCAACGAGAAAATCCAGTTCATATGGAATACGGTGGTGGACGAAGTGCTGGGTGACAACATGAAAGTGACCGGTGTGCGCCTGCGCAACGTGAAGACAGGGGAACTTCAGGACTTCCCCACGGACGGGGTGTTCATCTTCATCGGCCATGACCCGAACTCCTCGCTTTTCCGAGACCAGCTTGCCATGGACGAACGAGGGTATGTCGTGGTCGATCGCTATCAACACACGAGCATTCCCGGAGTGTTCGCGGCGGGAGAGATTGCCGACCATCGTTACCGCCAGGTTTCCACGTCGGTGGGGCAGGGGGCAGCGGCGGCCATGGAAGCCGAACGCTTCCTGACGGAGATCGAGGACAAGGGATACAAGGAGGTGGCTCGGGAGATGTTGGGCGAACCTATGCCCCTGAACATCCTCGTAGAACCGGTTGAAGCATGAACGAGGGAACCGGCTCGCTCTTGTCTCCCCGCCGTACTTCTGGGGAGGGAGTGGGCCGGTATTCCCCTTTGAACGGGATGCGCCTCCGACGAATGTATCTGGGAACTCAAAGGAGAGGCTTGCCCCTCATCCCTTCCCGGGTAGAGAACCCCCTGACGCTAAAGGGGCCAAGAGGTGGAGTGGCAGGAAGGTGGAGGATGGTCGCGCGTCACAACCGCACCCTTTTTGTTCTCTTATCCATTTTCATTCTGACTCTGCTGGTCGGATGCCGGACCTCGCCTTCTCCGCCGACGTCCACGCCTCCCCTGACGCTGCACAGTGATGCCTTTGCTTTCGGCGCGACCATCCCGCGCCCCTACACCTGCGATGGGCGAGATGTGTCGCCGTCGCTGACCTGGGATGGGATTCCCCAGGGGACGAGATCGTTCGCCCTCATTGTGGACGATCCGGACGCGCCACGAGGCCCATTTGTCCATTGGGTGCTTTTCAACATCCCGGCCGGGCGCACCACCCTTCCGGAAGGCGTCCCGCCCCAGCCCGAAGTGCCGGGCATCGGCCTGCAGGGACACAATGATTTCGGTGTGGGCGTCCTTGGTTACCGAGGGCCTTGTCCCCCGCCGGGCAAGCCTCATCGATACGTCTTCCACCTCTACGCGCTCGATACTTCCCTTCATTTGCGGCCGGGGATCGCGGCCACAGACCTGCGGCGCATGGTGAAGGGGCATGTGCTGGCTTATGGAGAGTACATGGGCCGGTATGCCCGGGGTCAATAAGGGAACGGAGAACGCAGCGCCCGGGGCGAGCTGTTGTGGGCCCGGTTTCTCCCTCATTGTCGGTAAAAGGGGCGTTGCAGGCGTCCCGCCTGAATGCGCTAATGAGTCGGACAGACCGGCAAAGGCCATTCCTACGCTGTCTTGGGGACCCCCAGCAACGGGAAGAGGAGCGGCTCCGCCCGGAGGAGATGCGTGTGGCCGGACGATTCCTTCAGTCCGACCACACGGTCATGATGCTATGCGGCTTGGCGTTCCAGCAGCGGCCGAAACTTGTAGCCGTAAAGGATCAGTCCCTCGTCCCCTTCTTCCCGCAGACGGCGGGTGACCATCTCCACAGGCATTCCGATCTTGATGTCCTCCGGATCCACGTCCGTCAATTGGGCCGTGATGACCGGCCCTTCCTCCAGTTTGACCAGAGCGACAGTGTAGGGCCGATAGTGCCGAAAATCCAGCGGTGTGTCGTACACCGTGGAAAAGGAATAGACCTTCCCGCGCCCGCTAAACGTGTAGGGTGTCGATGCGGGCTGGCCGCATTCGGGACAGACATCTCGTGGGGGGAAAAGGTGAGTCCCACAGGAAGGACAAACTTCCCCCTCTAGTGCCAGGCGTTGTCGTCGTAACCGCCAATGTCCAGCTACTCGCATAAGCCGATGACCTCCTTCAAACCAGAATGAGCGCCTGAGCGTCCCCTCATCTCTCATGACGGACCTCAGGCCGCACGGTGTTCACGAGCGTCCGACGCTCATTGTAGGCCCGCAAAACTATCAAAACCTATCCGATTGAGAGAATGTGGGTGATAGCCGTGCCTCCTGTCCCCCCTAGATTCTGGGCCATGCCGATACGCGCGTGGTGGACCTGACATTCTCCGGCCTCCCCGCGCAACTGCTGCACCAGCTCCACAATCTGATATACGCCCGTGGCCCCCAGTGGATTGCCCCGTGCTTTCAGGCCTCCCATAGTGCTGATAGGGAGGAGACCATTGCGCGCAATGCCTCCTTCCTGAGCGAAATGGACGGCCTGACCGCGAGCGACGAAGCCACATGCCTCCAAAGAGAGAGCCGCCATGATACTGGAACTATCGTGCAGTTCGAAGATGTCCACATCGCGCGGGGTGATGCCGGCCTGCGTGTATGCCGCATGGCTGGACAGGTAGGCTGCCTCCAGAAACAGAGGGTCCTTACGGTCGTGGACCGCGACCGCGTCGGTCGCCACGGCCGAGGCCCGCACCCGGACAGGGGATTTTCCTCCCTGCGCGTATTCGCTCACCTTATCGGCAGGACAGAGGACCACGGCTGCCGCGCCGTCGGAGATAGGGCTGACATCGAACATATTGAGCGGGTCGGCTATAAGCCCGGCGCGCGCGTACGCCCTTTCGCTGATGGCCCGCCGGAACATGGCATTAGGGTTACCGACCGCGTTTTGGTGGGCGTTGATGGGGAAGGCCGCAAAGGCCTCTCGAGGGACATGGAACTCGTGCATGTAACGGCGCATGAGCATGGCTTGCACCGCGTTTGGGGTGGCACCGTGGATGCCCTCGTATTCCTGATCCAGGACGGACATATGAGCCTGTTGGACTTCCTCGGCCGAGCGCTCACTCATCTGCTCCACCCCCAGGACGAGGACCACGTCTGCCAATCCACCGGCGACTGCCATGTATCCCCAGCGAAACGCGGCTGCGCCCGACGCGTCGGCCGCGTCGACTCGCATGGCCTCCACCCCGCGTAGACCCACAAAGTCGGCGATCAGCGCGCCCAGGTGTCCCTGCTCGGTGAGCAGAGCGGCCAGGGTGTTGCCCACGACGATCGCGTCTACCCGCTCGACGCCGGCTTCTTTCAATGCCGCCATGAGCGCGTCGTGAGCCAGGTGGCGCAGGGACCTATCCCAGTATTCGCCCACGCGTATTTGACCGATGCCGATAATTGCGACGTCTTTCATAATGGTATGTCCTCCATCTACCTGACATCAGGTAATGAGTTTTCCTCGAAATCTCGCGTACATTCCGTAGTCGATTTCTGTCCGACGGGCAATATAGTCTCGCGTGTGCAGGGCTTTGTCCCGCCGTTCTCGGATGGCCTCGGTGACGAGGAGGTCAAAAGCGTCAGAGCCGGCGCCGGATCCAAAAGAGACGAGCAGGATCCGATCTCCAGGCTGAGCCTCGTCCAGAATGGCGGTCAACCCTACCATCGCCGAGCCTGAGTACGTGTTTCCGATGATGCCGGAGAGCAGGCCGGTTTCGACTTGCTCGGGCGTGAAGCCGAGCATCTTTGCCACCCGTTGAGGGAATTTCACGTTGGGCTGATGAAAGACCGCGTAACGGTAATCCTTCGCGGTGGTACCCATTTCCTCCATCAGAGCGCGGGCCGCGCCGGTAATGTGGTGGAAGTACGCGGGTTCGCCGGTGAAACGCTGTCCATGGCTGGGATAATCCGCGCCTGCACGCCGCCAGAAGTCCGGTGTATCCGTCACGTAGGAGAGGGACCCCTGGATGAGGGCCAGCGCCTGTTCCGCCGGTCCGATGATGTACGCGGCTCCTCCTGCCGCCGCGGTGTACTCCAGTGCGTCTCCCGGCCGGCCCTGGGCCGTGTCCGCGCCGATGGCCAGGGCATAGTCGCCCATGTTCGAACCCACGAACCCGATGGCTGCTTGCATGGCCTCGGTCCCTGCCTTGCAGGCGAATTCCCAGTCTCCTGCCTGCACGTAGGGGGTGGCACCGATGGCTTCTGCCACGATGGTGGAGGTGGGCTTGACCGCGTAGGGGTGGGATTCGCTGCCGACCCACACCGCGCGCAGGTGTTGTGCGTGGATGCCGGCGCGGGCCAGCGCGTTGCGCGCGGCTTCGATGGCAATCGTTGCCGTGTCCTCATCCAGCCCTGGCACGGCCTTCTCCTGAATGGGCGTCCCACCCTTGCCTCCCGTCCACATGCGAGCGATCTCCCTGGCCGGAATGCGGTAGCGCGGGACGTAGGCACCGTAGCCGGTAATTCCCACAGGCCGACTTGATTTTAGCAAACGTGTTGGCATTGAAAACCCTCCATACGATGTCGCCTGCCTGAGATAATGTCTACCGTCTGATGTCCTCTAGAATTTCTTTTGCTCGACTCTCTCTCACGTTCCCCTCTTCTACAAGCTGCGACGCGACCCGGTCGATTTCCACCCCTTTCGCCCCGGCGGCGATGGCCACCTGACGGGCATGCATGCGCATGTGCCCTCGCTGGATGCCCTCACTGGCCAGGGCGCGCAGCGCCGCCAGATTTTGCGCCAGGCCGACGGCAACCATGACCTCAGCCAGCTCTTGGGCGGTGTGTACGTTTAGGATCTTTAAGGCCACGCGAGCCGTGGGATGGACCTTCGTCGCGCCTCCGACAATGCCGACGGCCAGGGGCATCTCCAGCGTGCCCACGAGCGCGTCTCCCAAGAGATACCACTCTGTCAGGGCCCGATATTGGCCGTCGCGCGCAGCCCAGGCATGGGCTCCTGCTTCGATGGCTCGCCAGTCATTGCCGGTGGCAATGGCCACCGCGTCGATGCCGTTCATGATGCCCTTGTTGTGGGTCGCAGCCCGATAGGGATCGGCCCAGGCAAAGGCGTTGGCTTCCACGATCCCCCGGGCCACATCTTCACCTCGCGCCCCTTTCTCGGAGAAGGTCTCTACCGGAATGTGGACCAGGGCCCAGGCGCGGCGTTCGGGGGTATAGTTGGAAAGAATGCGCAGTCTGACACGGCCTCCGGTCAGGTGTTCGATCTCAGGGGCCAGACGCTCTGCGGCGGTGTTGACCAGGTTCGCACCCATGGCGTCACGCACGTCCAGCAGCAAATGGACGATGAGCATGGGACCTGCCGGGGTGTGCGGGAGCACGCGCAGGCGCAGGCCACGCGCTCCTCCCCCACGGGCGACCAGGGTTGGGTGGATGGCGTTGACCCTGGCGAGCAAGTCGGCACGAGCCGCCTCGACCGCGTGTCGGGCCGCGCGCAAGTCGGGCACTTCCAACACCTGAATTTGCCCCACCATGATCGGGTCCGTGCTGCCGGTGTGGAATCCCCCTCCGTGGCGGGCCATGCGAGCAGCATTGCTCACCGCGGCGACGACCGAGGGTTCTTCCACGACCATGGGGATGATAGCCTCCCGTCCGTTGATGAGGAAGTTCAATCCCAACCCCAGCGGAAGCGCGTGGCGGCCGATGACGTTCTCGATCATCTTGTCGGCCTGTGCCAATGCCAGGCTTTCCTTCAGAGCCTGGATCTCCTCCTCGCCGAGGGTTGCCCATTCTGCCACCATGCGAACGCGTTCGCTGAGGGGTCGTTTGTAGAATCCAGGCCATCGAGATGTGTGCGTCATAGTTCTCACCTGTGCCAAAAAAATCGCTCCCCGCGCGAGGCGGAAGAGCGTGTGCCGTGGTATAGCATACGCAATGAAGTCTGTCAAAACCTATCAAGTTGAAGGACAGGGCAAGGATTTTTCTATACCCGGGTAGACGACCGCATGGCTACCTGGGTAAACTCAGAGGCAAAAAGCCCGGTGGCAGGCCAAGAAAGAGGCAGAGTGGAGAAGAGGGGCGAGAGGGAAGATGCAGAAGATGGCCCCTCTTTCTCTGGTATATCCTCCGGCTCACATGCGCAATCGCGGGTCAAGCGCGTCTCGCAGGCCATCGCCGAGGAGGTTGAAGCCGAGCACGGCCAGCATGATGGCCAGTCCGGGAAAGATGCCGATGTGTGGTGCGGAGAAGAACACCTGCTGTGCCCGGCTGAGCATTGTGCCCCATTCCGGCGTCGGGGGTTGAGCGCCCAGTCCCAAAAACCCCAGCGCGGCGGCATCGAGAATAGCCGTGCCGATCCCCAGCGTGCCCTGGACGATAATGGGCGTTAGCGCGTTGGGCATGATCTGCCGGAAGAGGATGCGAGGATGGCTGGCCCCGATGGCGCGCGCGGCCAGGACGTAGTCGGTCTCTTTTTCGGAGAGGACGGAAGCGCGCACCAGGCGCGCGTATGTGGGGATAGAGACGATAGCAATGGCGTAGAGCATGTTCAACAAGCCAGGCCCCAGAATAGTCACGATGGCCAGGGCGAGCAGCAAGCTGGGAAAGGCCAACAAGATGTCCATCAGGCGCATGACGACATTATCCACCCAGCCTCCGGCATACCCCGAAGTCGCTCCGATGAGTACACCGAGCATGATGGCGCCAATGACGGAGAGGAACCCGACCTCCAGGGAGACGCGAGATCCGTAAATGATGCGGCTCAGCATATCTCGACCGACTTCATCCATGCCCAACCAGTGTTTGCTGGAGGGAGGGGCCTTGCGCAGAAGGAGGTTTTGCTTGTACGGATCGTAAGGTGCCAGCAACGGTCGTACTTCCTTCTTTGTCGTCTCGGCCCAGGTTTTGATGAAGGCGATGGGATTGGCGCCGGTCTTGGATATGTCCACCTGGAAGAGGGCGCGTGGTGCAACAAGCAATGTATCGTCGGCGAAAAGGGCCATGATGAAAAAGGTGATCAGCAGCAACGTGCCGGCAATAGCCAGTTTGTTCCGGCGCAAGCGACGCCATACATCAGACAAATAGCCGATGTGCGGCGGTAGTTCTGTTGCCAACGTGGCCACTTGATGTTCGCTCATGTGGGTATCATCGCCTCACGGGTATTGGTACTAACGATAACGAATGCGCGGGTCCAGATACGCATAAGAAAGGTCGACCAGGAGGTTGATCAACACAAACGTGGCCGCGAAGACCAGAACAGCTCCCTGGACCACCGGGTAATCACGGGAGAGAATGCGGTCAACGATCAGACGTCCCATGCCGGGGAGGGCGAAAATGCTTTCCGTCAGAATTGCTCCCACCAGCAGCGTTCCCAACTGGAGCCCGATGATGGTGACGACGGGCAAGAAGGCGTTTTTCAGCGCGTGTTGGAAAATGACCCGGGCCTCCCCCAATCCTTTGGAGCGGGCGGTACGGATGTAATCCTGACGCAGGACTTCCAGCAAGCTGCTGCGAGTCATGCGAGCGATGATGGCCATAGGGATAGTACCCACGGCCAGGGCCGGCATGATCAAGTGATGAACGGCGTCCAGGAAGCCGCGCCAGTTCCCCGTCAACAGAGCGTCCACCGTGTACATGCCCGTAATGCGGGTGATTTTGACGCCCACACTCAGGCGCCCGGAAGGGGGCATCCAGCCCAGCTTGAGGGCAAAGACATAGATGAGCAAGAGGCCCAGCCAGAACACGGGCATGGAGATTCCCACCATACTGGCCATCATCACGCTCAGGTCCCACCAGGAGTTCTGTTTATAGGCCGCCACGATGCCCGCAGGAATGCCGATGAGAATGGCAAAGAACATGGCCGTAAAGGAGAGTTCGATCGTGGTGGGTAGGGCCCAGCGGAGTTCTTCGGTCACAGCCTCATTGCGTTTCAGGGACCGGCCCATGTTCCCGTGCAGGAGGTTGTTGAGGTAGATAAGGTATTGCTCGTGGATGGGCTTGTCCAGCCCCCACATCTCGCGCACCCGTTGCACCTGCGCGTCCGTGGCGCGCTCACCGGCCATCACGCGGGCCGGATCTCCCGGAATGAGACGAACCATGACAAAGGTGATGATAGAAATACCGATGAGAACAGGAATGAGCATAAGCAGACGTTGGATGATGTAGCGGAACATAGGTCCTCCAACATAGGGTCCAATCCCTGATACCCGATAGCCCGGATGACGTTTCTGGGTACCGGATATCAGGGACCGGTTGTCAGCCTGCCAGCACCTCGCTCAGTGCTTTCAACGCTGCGTCGTAGTTCGGGTGTTGAGAGATCTCCGGCACGTACTCCACGTAGCGGATGATGTCGTCCTTGTCGACGATGAACACGGAGCGCTGCTCCAACCGCAGTTCCTTCACGTAAGTCCCGTAGGAAAGGGCAAAGGACATGTCCCGATGGTCCGACAGGGTAATGACTCGGTCCACGCCGGCAGCACCGCACCAACGTTTCTGCGCGAAGGGCAGGTCTGCGCTGATGGTGAGGATGACCACCTCCCCGCCCAGATTGCTCGCTTCCTGATTCCAACGCCGTGTCTCCGCGTCGCAGACGCCCGTATCCAGCGATGGGACGGCAGCGATGAGCTTCACTTTGCCCGCGTAGTCGCGCAGGTGGCGCTCTACGAGGCCGTTGTCGACGACCGTGAACTCAGGAGCCTTGTCTCCAACCTGCACGGGATCGCCCAGAACCGTCAAGGGCTTGCCCTTAAACGTTACAGCACCGACACGTTCACTTGCCATAGAATATCCTCCTCAAGCAGCTAATCAAGTTTTGTTGGACAAAGGTCATACGCAAAGCGTAAACCATGACGCTTGTGACATATGACGTTTCACGTTTCATCCTTCACGCCATTGTAAAACGCAGAGCGTTGAAACGTGAATTGATATTGTGGCACTTGACGCCCGACGTTTCACTCTTCACGCCGTGCGCCAAGCGTCATACGCCAAGCGTAAAACGTGACGCTTGGCGCATGACGCCTGACGTTCTGCGAAGCGGGGAGGGGGGATTCCGACCCCCACTCCCCATTATCCTACACCCTTACTGTCCCTTGAATCCGCCGAACATGTACCCCCAGTAGTCGAACGCCCAATCCTTGAAGTGGGCCGGGTGGGCGGGATCCCACCAGCGCTGGAAGTTGTAGACGACGGCATCGGCGTTGAAGTCCGTCCCATCGTGGAACTTCACACCCTTGCGCAGGTGGAATGTCCACACGAGACCATCGTCGGACGCCTCCCAGGAAGTGGCCAGGCCCGGCTGCGGGATGGTCGTTCCGGGCTTGTACTTGATCAGGCCTTCCAGGATTTGGGCGGTGACCTTCAGGCTTTCGCCATCGGTGGCGTCGGCAGGGTCGAGTTTGACCGAGTCACCGCCTCGGCCGAAGATGGCCGTGTCGCTCCCCTCGTTTTGGACCAGATCCCAGCGCGCGATGCTCATGGGGCTGGGGATGTAGTTCTTGATGGTCTTCTTAAAGAAGAGAGGAACCTGCGTGTGCACAATGGGCACGCCCGGCACGAGGTTGTGGATCATCACGTTGGCCTTCTTGTACATTTCTGTGCGCTTGGCCTGATCCGTCTCCGACTGGGCCGCGATGAGCAGCTTGTGCAGGTCCGGATCCGGTGCTCCCTTGGCAAAGGAGTCATCGGCGCCGCAGAAGAACACGCAGAGGAAGTTGTCCGGGTCGCCGTTGTCCCCCGTCCAGCCCAACATGAACAGGTCCGCCTTGCCCGCGGCCACCTCATCCAGGTAAGTGCCCCAATCCTTGGAGACGATTTTGGCCTTGATGCCGACCTCGGACAGCATCTGCTGAAGGGTCTCACCGACCTGTTGCGGTTGCGGGAAGTACGGCCGCGGTACCGGCATCACCCAGAGGGTGGTCTCGAAACCGTTGGGGTAGCCGGCTTCGGCCAGCAATTTTTTGGCCTTGGCCGGATCGTACTCGTAGTCCTTGATGTCAGGATTGTAGCCCCACAGGCTCGGGGGCATGAACTCCTTGGCCGGTTCACCCAAACCGTTGTAGAACGCATCCACAATGGCTTTCTTGTTGATCGCGTAGGCAATGGCCTTGCGCACACGCGGGTCATTGAAAGGCTTGTGTGCTTCGTTGATGCCCAGGTACCCTACGTTGAAAGCAGGTCGCAGGAGGACCTGGATGTTGGGATCGGACTGGGCCACGGAGAGGTCATCCGGGTTTGGATTGTCCATACCGTCGATCGTCCCGGCCTTCAGTTCCAGAAAACGGGCGGTGTTGTCGGGGATGGAACGGAAAACAAGCGTCTTCAGCTTCGCCGGTTCTCCCCAATAATTGTCGTTGCGTTCCAGGGTAATCTTGTCGTTGGGAACCCATTCCACGAACTTGAAGGGCCCCGTGCCCACCGGGTGCTTGAAGATGTCCGGGCCGTACTTCTTGATGGCGGCCGGGGACATGATGGCGAAGTTGTTCATGCCCAGGGTGTTGATGAGCGAGGCATTGGGTCGGTTCAGGTAAAGACGGACGGTGTAGTCGTCCACTTTCTCAATGCCGCGGATGAGGCTTTTAGCTTTTGGATTCGGTGCGGGGATGCCTGCCGCCGCGCCGCTGGGGGTAGGCTTCATCCCTGCTTCTTTCATCGCTTTGGCAGCCACCTTCTTGGTCAGGTCGACGCCGAACCACTTCATGGAAAGAGCCGAGAGGGTTCCGTCCGCGTGCATGCCGGCGATAACGGCGTTCAACTTGGCCAGGGCCTTGTCCGCGGGGCCGGCCGACTTGTCCAGGGCGAAGGCCAGGTCTTCATAGTAGACCGGCTTGCCCAGCTTCTTGATGGGAACGCCCTGCTTGATGGCGTTCTCGACGACCGTCAAAGACGTCAACACGGCATTCAGCCGGACGCCGTCGCCCAACGCCAGATCTTGTACCGCCTCGGCATCAGTGCTGTAAGGGGCCACCTTCACATTTTTCGGCGGCGGGACCAGGATCTTCTCACCAACGAGATCCAACTTGCCGTTGAGGTAATTCTCATATGTCGTTGACGTTCCCACGCCGATCTTCTTCCCGTCCAGGTCGGCATAGGTAGTCGCCTTGCTGTTCTTGTGAACAGCGAATTGCGCCGGGGTAAAATAGTAAGGGGCGGTGAAGTAGAGGCGCGCCATACGATCCTTGGTGATGGTCATGGAGCCGATGCTGATGTCCCAGCGGCCACCCCAGTTGCCAGCCGTGATCAGATCCCAGTCCGGCGTGACAAACTTTAGCTTGAGGCCCAAGCGCTTGGCGACCTCTTTGGCAACGGCCACATCGAAGCCGTCCAACTTCCCCTGATCGTTGATGAACG
Organism: uncultured Anaerolineae bacterium; assembly: GCA_964487375.1. GTDB lineage: Bacteria > Chloroflexota > Anaerolineae > JAADDB01 > JAADDB01 > JAADDB01. The sequence goes on from CAZAQA010000024.1 coordinate 34,540, forward strand.
ATTGCGGTGGGTAATTTGGATCGGTGGAGACCACGAGTACTCCTTTGGCCATCCACTTATCCAACTGGTCCTGTTTCTGCACTTCTTTGGTGACGATCTTCTCCACTTCCTTCGTAACGACTTTTTGCACCTCTTTGGTGACGACGACTGTCTCAACCACCTTTTGGGGCGTAGGTTGAGGACAGGCAGCGAGGACCATGGAGGCAATCAACAGAAGTGCAACGAGAGAAAACCACTTCATTCTCCGCATGACATCTCCTCCTTCCTGGATTCAAACGACGGTTGAAAGGGACGTTGGGGGACATTATAACGAACTATTCAGGGAGGTTCTGCCCTCACTCCCCCCTTCCCCACCGGCTTGCCCGGATGGAGACGCACCGATAGGAGCACCCCATCTCTGGCATGCCGAGTACTCACGTATGAAGAGAGAGCAGCAGGGGCCTCAAATGTGTGTTCTTAATCCTGACATGTCTCCCGGCCTGAATAGTTGGAGCCATTATAAAAGGCTATGGCCTGAATGTCAAACAAATCAGGACCTCGTCCCTGCCCTTCACTCTGATCGGAAACCAATTCCCGAGTGCCGAGATGCCGGGGGCCCTTTGGAGGACATCTCCCGACCTTAAGGTGGACTTAATAAACCGTTCGTCTTTCATTAACCTGCCGTCGCAATGTCGGTGTTACCCTGAGGGTGTCATGCGGATGACTCATCCGCCAAGAGCACCACAAATGCGGTACGGATACGAATTTCAATGAAGGGAGGATACCAATGAATCGTACGTTGACTACGGCAGCACTGCTCATGACTTTACTGGTCATGGGAGCCACATATTTCCTGGGAAGCCGGTTTGGCTCTAACAACGCGGTCCAGGCCGCGAACCTCAGTTCTCCTGCCACTGTGGCAGTGACCCCGGCCCTTCGGAGCCAGGATCAAGCGAGCTCACTGAAGCAGGCCTATGATCAGGAGCTGGCCCGCCAGACACAACGGATCCGGGAAGCATATCAAAAGCAACTGGATCAGGAATTGCAGCGCCTGCGCGAGCAGTATCAGGCGCAGGGACAGGGTCGTGTGACCGAAGCTCAGGTGCAGGCGATGCGCCAGCAATATGAACAACAACTCCAGGCGTTACAGAACGCCTATGCCCAACGCGAGGCGATCTATCAGGCTCAACTGCAAGAGGCCGTGCGACGGCTGCAGATTGCCAATGCCCGCATTCAGACGTTGAGTCAGCAGGCGAATCGAGGGAGCCTTCAAGGGGGAGCGCCATCGCAAGGTCAATATGAGTCGTATGAGCATGAGGGAGGCCAGCATGACGACTAAAGAAACGGGTCGTGGAAAACCGGGAGCCCGGCCTACGGGCCCTGGTCCCGGCGGTGGTACCCAGTGGAAACTCATGGCTCTGGCGCTCATCCTCACCGTGTACCTGGTGCTGTTCAGCATCCTGCCGCGAGTGGACGCGTCCCTTCAGGCCACGGCGAAGAAGGAGAAAGTCCTGACCCAGGCTCCGCTTCGCTCCGGTGGGCAAACATGGCAAGTCGATCTGGCAACTCCGGTGCTGCCCCCTCTGGTGGTGAATGGAACCCTGTTGCAAGGGCAGAAGACGTCGACCCCTGCCGTGAGGCCGCTCGCTCCGGCTCCGGCTCCGGCCCTTCGGGTAGCCCCTATGCCGGCCGTCGTGTCCCTTCCCCAGGTGGCAGCCATCCCGCCGGTTGTGCGCAGCCGGGGCTCCTGATGAGCGGATTGGTGATGAACCGGTGAAGCGCTGGAATTCTCCCAGAAGTCGTCACCGACGACCGTGAGAGAGGACGCGGTCGTCGGTGATTTTCCTGAAAAAAACCGGTCGCCCCTTGCCGCAAGGGCCTGTGTTACAATAGCAGGAGAAATTTCCAGGAGAGGAAGCTGTGAGGGCAGCACCACCCGGTTCGTCGTAGAAGAAGGCATGAGTCGTGTAGAGCGGGAGGTTCGATGGAAGGCAAGCGTTCTCTGAACGTCCTTGGGTACCTGAGGCGACGATGGCTTAACTGGAGTCTGGCCACGCGCTTCTTGCTGGTTTATTTCTTGCTGAGTACGTTGACCGTAGCCACGTTCACCTGGCGGTCAGGCCGGCAGATTGGGACGGCCCTGGAGGAACAGATTGAACATGAGCAGGAACTGGAAACGCTCCTCATTGCCAACACCTTAAGCTCGTATACCAAAGAGCTGGGCGAACACCCGCTCCCTCCCGATGTTCTGCTTTCGCAACTTCAGCGGTTTTCCAAGAAAACGGAAACCCGCATCGTCTTGGTGGACGCTCAGCTCCAGGTCGTGGCCACGAACGACCCGGGCATCCAGCCGGGAGACACGTTCCGTACCCCCGAGATGGTTGCCGCCCTCAACAAGAAAGAGCGACACGATATTCGCGTCGACCCGCTGACCGGTGTCCCTCGGCTCTTTGTCGCCGCTCCCCTCCTGGGGGAAGAGAATGTCACCGGCGTGGTGCAGACGTCCATTCCCTGGAGTACCGTCCAGGCTCGGGTCGTTCACGAGTGGACCCAACTGATTGTCACCGGGCTCCTTCTCATCCTGGCCAACCTGCTGGTAACTCTGTGGCTCACACGCAGCATTGTGCATCCCCTGAGAGAACTGACCGATGCGGCCCGGGACATCGCCTCCGGCCATTTCGACCGCCGTATCTCCATTGCCTCCAAGGATGAAGTGGGGATCCTGGCGCGGACTTTCAATTTCATGGCCGAACGGCTGCAAGAGATGGTCACCCGACAGCGCATGTTTATCGCCAACGCTTCCCACGAGCTGCGCAGCCCACTGACCAGCATCAAGCTGCGCACAGAGGCGCTCATGGAGCCGGACGATCGCATGTCTGCAGACCGCCGTCGGCGGTTCTTGAAGGAGATCGACGCGGAGGCAGACCGTTTGCGGCGCCTTGCCGACCGTCTGTTAGACCTGAGCCGTCTGGAAATGCAGGCTGAGCGTCACTATCGAGATGTCGTAAACGTGAGTGTCTTGATCCGGGACGCGGTGGATGTCTTGAGTGTTCGGGCGACCAAGGCGCACATTCGTTTGGACGTGCATCTCCCGGAACGGCTTCCTCCGGTCAAGGGGGAGAGCGAGGACATGGCAGAGCTCTTCCTCAACCTGATCGATAACGCCATCAAGTACACGCCACCGGGTGGGGATGTCCGCATCCGAGCGGACGTGGAAGGTGATTTCGTTCGCATTGCTGTTGCCGATACGGGCGAGGGGATCCCGCCCCAGGACATTCCTCACATCTTCGAGCCTTTCTACCGGGTCGACAAAGTGCGTAGCCGACGTATAGGCGGCAGTGGTCTGGGCCTGGCCATCGTGAAGACCATTGTGGACTTGCACGGGGGGTATATCGAAGTGGAAAGCAAGCTGGGAGAAGGAACGACCTTCACCGTCCTCCTCCCCTACGTGCGAGCGTCTTGATCGGCGCTGACCTGATCTCGGCGGGCTAGGGCGGGATTGCCGGCCTGCTCGAGCCGGAGATTCCCTTACCGACCGGGCACTCCGGTCTCCCCGGCGCCTTCAAAGTTGGAACTCCGTGCCATTGGCGCTAAAATGAAGAGGAGCGTTCATCTTCTTCCCAGGGGGAACACAGGTTATGCCAGAGACGACCCTCATTGCTGACGGTCTCGTGGTGACCGACCGGGGTACCTTCGCCCTTGACATCCTGATTCGCGGTCAGCACATTGTCGCTTTGGGCAGAGACTTGCCCAGAAATGTCGACCGGGTCATCGACGCCGCGGGGAGTTTTGTTCTTCCAGGCCTCATCGATCCCCACGTACACATTCAACTGGACACAGGCATCTATCAGACGGACGATGACTGGCAGGTGGGCACCCGAGTCGCGGCGTTCGGTGGGATCACTACGGTCATCGACTTCGCGACCCAGTTCCCGGGCCAGGACGTGCGCCAGGCGGTCCAAAATCGCCACGCGGAAGTGGACGATAAGGCCTATGTTGACTACAGTTTGCACGTGATGCTGACCGACCTCCCCACGGATGAGGCCACGTTGAAAACATGGATGAATGACCTCATCGCGCTGGGCACACCCGCGGCGAAAGTATACACCACTTACCGGCCCAACTACTACCAGGACGACGCGGCCCTGTTACGGGTCTTTCGAGCTGCAGCCCAGGCGCATGTGCTGGTCATGGTGCACGCGGAAAACGACGCCATCGTCACCGAAAGCACCAAACGTCTGGTGCGGGAAGGTAAGACATCTCTCGCCTTCCACGCCATGGCACGACCGGCCTTTGCCGAGGTGGAGGCCGTCCATCGGGTGCTCTACCTGGCTGATGAGGCCCGGTGTCCGCTGTACATCGTCCACTGCTCCACCGACCGGGCCGTAGAACTGGTGCATCAGGCCAGACAACGGGGGCAGGCAGTGTTTGCGGAAACCTGTCCTCAGTATCTGTTGCTCGACGACCGGGCATACCAGGGCCCGCACCCGGAGTGGGTCATCATGCAACCTCCCTTGCGCGCCCCGGACATTGTCCGGCGTCAGTGGGACCACTTGGCCTCGGGGAAGATCGATGCCTTGGGCACCGACCACTGCGATTACCGCCTCGCCCAAAAGACAGCTACCGGCAACTTCACCAGCACCCCCGGGGGCATTCCGGGGCTGGAGACCTCTCTGCCGCTCATGGCTACCTACGCAGTGCAGCGCGGCCCCCTGACCTGGCCTGATCTGGTCCGCCTGATGAGCACGGAACCGGCTCGCCTCTTCGGCTTGTACCCGCGCAAGGGCACACTTATGCCCGGGGGAGACGCGGACATCGTCATCTACGACCCTCGTGGCACCTCCCGCGTTGAGGCAAGAAATCTGCATGGCATATCCGGCTATACTCCTTATGAAGGACTGGAGATCCAGGGACACGTCCGGATGACGATGGTGCGTGGTCAAGTGGTTGTGGAAGAGGGCGACCTGGTGGGGCCCCGCGGCTGGGGGGTCTTCATTCCAGGAAATCATTTCGAGACAGAGGGCTAGCAAAGGAAACCGGCACCAGGGTCAGGGAACAAGGAGGGAGAGACAATGAGCCGAAAACCGCGTCTGGGCATCATCGGCGTAGGGTGGGGAGCGCGTGTGCAAATCCCCGCCTTCCGGGCTACGGGCTGGGACGTGGTGGCCATTTGCGGGCGCACGGAGGAGAAGGTTGAGCGCATTGCCGCTCAGCACAGTATTCCTCACGCGTTCACCGATTACACCATGCTTGTCAACTTGCCTCAGGTGGATCTGGTGAGCATCGTGACGCCTCCGATCTGGCACAAGGAGATGAGCCTGGCCGCGCTACGGGCGGGCAAACACGTACTTTGTGAAAAGCCGACCGCGCTCGACGCGGAGGAAGCCCGGCAAATGTGGCAGGCGGCCATGACCAGTGACCGTATTGCTCTTATCGACCATGAGCTGCGTTTCCTTCCCACCTGGCAAAAGGCTCGCAGTCTCCTCCAAGAGGGATACATTGGCTCACTCTACCACCTTACCTACACGTTTCGCAGCAGCTCCCGACGAGATCCAAAACGTCCCTGGAACTGGTGGTTCGATGCGGCTCAAGGTGGAGGGGCGTTGGGGGCTCTCGGGTCTCACATGATCGATACCCTGCGCTGGTGGTTTGGGGAGATCACGGAAGTGACCTCGGTGCTGGCCACGTTCATCAAGGAACGCCCGGACGCGTCCGGGCAAATGCGGCCGGTAACCGCGGACGAATACGCGGCCTTCCTGGCCCGCTTCGGCCACGACGGCTATGCTGAAGTCAGCGCCAGCGTGATTGCGGCCGGCAACAATCAGCAGCATATGACCATATTCGGCAACGAGGGCATGTTGGTGGTGGACGAAGAGGCGCGATTGTGGGGCATCCGATACGAAGAATCTGGACCGATGCACAACTTCACCCAGCCGGACCGCCATCCGGCCCACCCGGACCAGTTGCCCGAACAACCGTTCATCCGGGCAACGGTTCATCTGGCCGAGGCTCTGGCACGCGCGGTGCGGGATGACGACCGGGCCTGGCTGGCACCGGCCTCCACCTTCGAGGACGGGTTGCACAACCAGGAAGTCCTGGACGCGGTGCGTAAGGCCAACGTGACCCGCCAATGGCAGACCGTGTGAACAGTTCGAGGTATCGTTTCGTCTTGCGTCACCTGTGGCGCACTATCGTGCACACAGTGCACCTGTACGCGGAGTATGAGACAGGGCAACGGGCTGCAGCGCTGGCCTATTACGGGCTGTTGTCCCTCTTCCCCCTGTTCCTCCTGGCCTTCAACTTCCTGGTCCGTTGGCTGAGCGCCCCTCATGCCCGCCAGACCCTGCTGGGAATGTTATCTCGCCTGGCACCCGCGGTGCCCGAGCTGGTCACGCAGAGCCTTGCTCGCACGGTGAACATCCAGGGGTCTCTCAACCTCGTCGCGGCCCTCGGCCTGACCTGGTCCGCCTCCGGCCTGTTCGCCTCTCTCATTCATTCCCTGGACCGGGTGTGGAACGGGCGATCCGGGCGCACGTTTTGGGAACATCGACTGCTCTCCATCCTGTTGGTCTTCGTCATCCTTCTGCTGTTCATCTTCTCCCTTCTCCTGCAGACCATGCTGGCCCTCCTGCCCTGGCTGATGGCATTCTTCCTCCCCATTAGCCCTCTGGTCCTGCAAGAGACGTTACGCCTGCTCTCCGCGGTCGTCTCGCTGGCGTTCGACGTTTTCCTCTATGGCATGCTCTTCCGATACCTGCCCACGCGACGACCTGCCTGGTCGGCCGTCTGGGCTGGAGCCGTCGTTGCCGGCATCGGTTGGAACGGGGCCAAGCTGGGATTCGCCTGGTATCTCTCCCACTTTGCCCGCTATGGGCTCGTCTATGGGACCCTGGCGACCCTGGTGGCCTTCCTCTTCTGGCTCTATCTGAGCGGCCTGGTGTTGCTCATCGGCGCGGAGTTCGGCGCGGCCTGGGAGGCCAACTGGAACCTGGGCCGAGAGGAATGAGAGAAAGGATGCCGGGCCCCGGACATCGCGACTGGCCGCAAATGGGGGCGTGGACGCGAAAATTCCCTTATCTTTCAATTCGGGACAGCTTGACAACTCTGGGGCTTTACCCTACAATCATCGCAATGATACAAGTTTCGCTTATCTTGTAAGCTCACGGTCGTGGCTGACGTGGCAGATTAGCCAGCTTCCATCTTCTTAAAGAAGGAGGGAATCTTATGACTCACGTAATTACTCGTCTCTGTATCCGCGATGGCGCATGTGCAGAAGTCTGCCCGGTAGAGTGTATCGTGCCCGGGTTCCCCGAGGACGAATGGCCTCTGTATTACATCGACCCGGACACCTGCATCGATTGCGGCGCCTGCGTGCCTGAGTGCCCCGTAGATGCCATCTTCCCTGAAGAAGATGTCCCTGAGGAGTACGTAGACGATACTGAATTGAATCGCAAGTTCTTCGCCGAGGGCCCTGGCTATAGCGCTATGGAGCAAGCCGGATAGGCGGGCCCCCCGGTAATTCGAGGTGATCAGAGAACCCCCAAACTTGGGGGTTCTTGTCTATAGATGGAGTGCTGTTCAGGAGAGGGCGGAATGATGGCGTTGAACCTGGCCTCGGCGTCATCCGATACAAGGCACGTGAGGTGGACGACACCATCTTGGAACAAAGGCTTTCTCTCAATCAAGGTCTAAAGCTTTCCTCGAAAAGAGAACGATATGAAGCAAGAACGAGTACTGGTCATCATGGCTCATCCGGACGATCCGGAATTTTCCAGCGGGGGGACCATTGCCCGCTGGGTGCGAGAAGGCAAATACGTAGGGTATTTGCTTCTCACCAGTGGTGATAAGGGCAGCGAAGATCCCGACATAACGCGTGAGCGTCTCATGGAAATCCGCGAGGCGGAACAGCGGGCTGCAGCCCAGGTGTTGGGTGTGGGTGAAGTTCACTTCCTCCGCTACCCGGACGGAGGACTTTTCCCCACCCAGGAGTTACGGCGGGATATTGTCTATCACATCCGGCGCTTCAAGCCCGATATCGTCATTTGTCAGGATCCGACGACGTACTATGTGGGCGATTTCTACATCAACCATCCGGACCACCGTGCTGCCGGGGAAGCCACTCTGGCCGCGGTGTTTCCGCTGGCTCGGGATGGGCTGAACTTTCCCGAACACCGTGAGATGGGTCTGGAGCCTCACAAAGTGCGCGATGTGTATATGGCCATCACCACCGAGCCGACGACTTGGGTGGACATCACCGACGTGCTAGAATTGAAATGGCAGGCTATCTTGCAGCACAAGAGTCAGGTCAAGGATCCGGAAGGCCTTCTCGAACGCTGGAAGGCGCGTTTACAAGCCATCGACGAGGAGGGAAATGTGCGTTACCGTGAGGGCTTTCGGGTGATGCATCTGGGAGGATAAAAGTAGGCGGTGGGCGCTCCGTCAGAATTTCCTCAGGCGTCCATTCCCCTAATGGGAGAGAACGTCGGTGTTCAAAAAAGTGCTCGTCGCTAATCGCGGTGAAATTGCCATTCGTATCTTGCGCGCGTGTGAGGAGCGGGGTCTGCGCACCGTCACTGTTTACTCCGAGCCGGACCGCACGGCTCTGCACGTCCGCTACGCGGAAGAAGCCTATTGTATTGGGCCCGCCCCTGCCTCTCAATCCTACCTGCGCATGGATCGCATCATTCAAGTGGCCAAAGACGCGGGGGCTGATGCTATTCACCCTGGCTACGGGTTCCTGGCCGAAAATGCGACCTTTGCGCAAGCCTGTCGGGACGCGGGCATCACCTTCATTGGCCCTTCGCCGGAGGCCATCCGGGCCATGGGGGATAAAGTGCAGGCCCGCAGGACCATGAAGACGGCGGGCGTTCCTGTTGTACCCGGCACGGAAGCGGGCATCAGCGACGATGAAGCCCTGGCCGCGGCCGAGGTACTGGGGTATCCGGTGCTTGTCAAGGCGGCGGCGGGTGGGGGGGGCAAGGGCATGCGCACGGTGCACACGCCCGAAGAACTTCCTCGCGCCCTGGCCGCGGCCCGCCGTGAGGCCCAGGCCGCGTTCGGCGATGACCGGGTCTACCTGGAGAAGTTGATCGAGAATGCACGTCACGTGGAGATTCAAATCCTGGCCGATGAACACGGCAACGTCGTCCACCTGGGCGAGCGTGAGTGCTCTATCCAGCGCCGGCATCAGAAACTTATCGAGGAATCCCCTTCCACCGCGGTGGATGAGGAACTGCGCCGACGTATGGGGGACATCGCTGTGCGTGCGGCCCAGGCCGTGGGTTACACCAATGCGGGCACCGTGGAATTCCTGCTGGACCCGGAAGGCCACTTCTACTTCCTGGAAGTGAACACTCGCCTCCAGGTGGAACACCCGGTCACGGAAATGGTCACGGGCATCGATATTGTGAAGGAACAACTGGCCATCGCCGCGGGGCGGCGCCTGCGTTGGAGCCAGGAAGACATTCGCATGCAAGGGTGGGCCATTGAGTGCCGCGTTACGGCAGAAGATCCTTTCAACAATTTCATGCCCAACGGCGGTACGGTGACCTATTTGAAAGAGCCTACCGGCCCGGGCGTGCGTGTGGAGTCGAGCCTGTACGAAGGGATGGAGGTCAGCCTGCACTACGATCCTATGCTCTCCAAGCTCATCGTGTGGGGCGAAAATCGGGCCGAAGCCATTTTGCGCATGCGTCGCGCCCTGGAGGAGTACCGCATTGGGGGGGTGAAGACGATTATCCCCTTCCACATTCAGGTTATGAACAGCACCCAATTTATCGCCGGCCTGTTGGACACCCGTTTTGTCGAGCGGTTGAACATGAGCACAACGACTCGAGGACGACGGGCGGACATCGCAGCCATTGCCGCTGCCCTGCTCGTGCGTGAACGAGAACGGCAAGCCACGGTCCACCTGCACGATCAGCAGGCGATTCGTTCTCCCTGGAAATGGGCGGCACGGCTGGAGGCATTGAGGAAGTGAAATACTATGTGCGTGTGAACGATGAGGAGTTTGAGGTCGACATCGACATGGCGGGTCGAGTTTATCTTAACGATGAGCCCCTGCATGCCGATCTGATCCAGGTTCCTTACCAGAACCTCTATTCCCTCTTGTTGAATCACCATTCTTACGAACTGGCCGTGGAGGAAACACGCGCCGGCTATCGCATCCTGCTGGGAGGGGAACAATACGATGTCCAGGTGACCGACGAGCGTCAGCGGCGTTTGCTGGCTGGCCGCAGTCAACCGGCTCCTCCCGGCGGGGACACGAATGTGACGGCTCCCATCCCCGGCCTGATCGTCAAAGTGGAGGTCAAGGAGGGAGACTCGGTCACTGCCGGACAGCCCCTGGTCATCCTGGAAGCCATGAAGATGGAAAACGAGATCCGGGCCCCGCGTGACGGCGAAGTCCGTGGCGTTCATGTGGCCCCCGGTCAAAGTGTGGAGCAAGGTGCAGTGTTGGTGACGCTGGGATAGCGGCGAAGTGGGGTGTGGGGTGGACGATCGGCCTGAAACTCCCTTTCCAACTGCCGCATGCCCATCTCCAAAAAGAAGCCAGGAGTGAATCATGACCACACAAGCCGATGAGAAGGCAGCCATTCATCGGGCGCAACGCCGGTGGGAAGAGGAGATCCTGCAACCGGCATTGAACCGGTTCCCTGAACGGAAGACGTCCTTCGAAACACCGTCCGGCATCCCCGTTCCCCGGTTTCTGACCGCTGCGGACGTGGACATCGATGACCTGAATGACTTGGGCTTCCCCGGCACCTTCCCCTTTACTCGCGGCGTGCAACCGACCATGTACCGGGGTCGTTTCTGGACCATGCGCCAGTACGCGGGGTATGCCTCCGCGGAGGAGAGCAATCGCCGTTACAAGTACCTGCTGGCCCAGGGCCAGACAGGCCTTTCCGTCGCCTTTGACCTGCCCACCCAGTTGGGCCTGGACGCGGACGATCCCCTGGCCGAGGGCGAGGTGGGCAAGGTGGGTGTCTCTATCTCCTCCCTGCAAGACATGGAAACGCTCCTCGAGGGCATTCCCCTGGACAAGGTCAGCATCTCTATGACCATCAACGCGCCCGCGGCCGTCCTCCTGGCCATGGTCATCGCCGTGGCCAAGAAACAGGGCGTGGACCCGCACAGGCTACGAGGGACCATCCAGAACGACATCCTGAAAGAATACGTGGCCCGCGGCACCTACATCTTCCCCCCCGAGCCCTCCATGCGCCTGACCGTGGACGTGTTCCGCTACTGCGCGCAGAACGTCCCCAAGTGGAACACCATCAGCGTGTCAGGGTATCACATTCGGGAGGCAGGGTCCACCGCGGCTCAGGAGATTGCCTTCACCCTGGCCAACGGCATCGAGTACGTGCGGCAAGCCCTGGATGCGGGGCTGGACGTGAACGTGTTCGCCCGCCAGATATCCTTCTTCTTCAACGCCCACAATAATTTCCTGGAGGAAATCGCCAAATTCCGCGCCGCGCGACGCATGTGGGCGCGCATCATGCGCGAGCGTTTTGGCGCCACCAACCCCCGTGCCATGCGCTTGCGCTTTCACACCCAAACCGCAGGCTCAACCCTAACCGCCCAACAAGTACAGAACAACATCGTGCGTGTCGCCTTGCAAGCTCTGGCCGCGGTCTTAGGCGGGACCCAGAGCCTGCACACCAATTCCATGGACGAAGCCCTGGCCCTGCCCACAGAGGAATCGGCCAAACTGGCCCTACGCACCCAGCAGATCATTGCTTACGAGTCAGGCGTGGCCGACACCATCGACCCCTTGGCCGGCTCCTATTACATCGAGTACCTGACCGACCAACTCGAAGCCCGGGCCCAGGAGCTCATCGACAAAATCGAAGCGTTGGGTGGGGCCATGCGAGCCATTGAATCGGGCTGGGTCCAACAGCAAATTCAAGACGCGGCCTATCGGACTCAGCGGGCCGTCGAGCAGGGCGAGCAGATCATCGTGGGGGTCAACAAGTTCGTGGAGGAGGAAGATCACCGGCCGGAGCACCTGCTGCGGGTGGACCCGGCCGTGCGGGAGGCCCAGACACGCCGCCTGCGCCACCTGCGCGCGACCCGGGATGCATCCCGCGTCGCCGACGTGTTGGCCCGCCTGGACGCCGCGGCTCGCGATCGGAAGGCCCCGCTGATGCCCCTGTTCATCGAAGCCGTGGAAGCCTACGCGACCCTGGGCGAGATCTTCGGCGTCCTGCGCCAGGTTTTTGGCGAATACGAGGCTGCCATCGGCGTCTAACGTCCAGATCAGGAACGGCGACGTCGGCGCCGGGAGTGCACGTGTTTCCGGGCCCGACGTTGGGAGCGCCAGGGATCCGCACTGGCGACAAGGGCGTCCACATGGGGGAAGGGGTCCCGCGCGTGGGGGATGTTGATGGCGGCGACGAACTCCTCCTGGAATGTCGGTTCCAGGGCCAAGCCCACATACGTCACCCAGCGAGCCAACCGTCGCGCCTCCTCCCGCAAATTCGCGTCCAGTAAGGCCATGAGCGCGCCGTCTCCGGCCGCGTTGCCCACCGCGACCACGCGCTCCGTCGCCGCGTCGGGCACCATGCCCAACATGAGGGCATGAACCGGGTCGATATAGCTGCCGAAGCCGCCCGCGAGTTTGATTCGGTCCACACTCGAGAGCCCCAAACGTTTCATCAGAAGCCGGGCACCCGCGTAAAGCGCGGCCTTGGCCAGTTGCACGGCCCGGATATCGTCTGAGTGGACGCTGATGACCTCTCCCGTGGCGGTCTCGTGCGGCCAGGCCAGGATGAACTCCCCCTTGGCTCCGTCCGTCCGAAATCGTTCTGTCTCTTCTTCCAGACCGGAAACAAAGCGTCCGCTGTCGTCGATGACGCCCACCCGCCAGAGCTCGGCAACGGCTTCGATGATGCCGGAACCGCAAATGCCTCGCGCTTTGACCACCACGGGACGTCCCTGCCCACGTCGACCGCGAGCGGCCACGTCGAACGCGTCCATTGCCTCCTGCGGCCAGGCATCGTTCCAGCGTTCTTCGCCGATGACCTTGAAGCGCACGGCCAGAGTTTCCGGGTCTACCCGGACTCGTTCGATGGCCCCGGGGGCCGCGCGCATACCGTAACGAATTTGTGCCCCTTCGAAGGCCGGTCCTGTGGGACTGGACGCGGCCAATATCTGCTTGTGGTTGCCCAACAGGATTTCGCCGTTAGTCCCCACGTCGATAACCAGGTGAACCTCATCTTCCACCCGGTAGGGAGCCTCGGCCAGGAGCACCGCTACATTGTCCGCACCTACATGTCCGGCCACGCACGGCAGGACATGCACATAGCCTCCCGGTGCGATGTCCAACCCGAAGTCGCGCGCCTTCAGGTCGACCGCGTCTTGCAGGGCCAGGGTGAAGGGCGCTCCGCCCAGTGTCGCGGGGTCGAGCCCCAGGAAGAGGTGGTGCATGACCGTATTTCCCACCAGGACGGTCTCGACGATGTCTTGGGGATGGATGTTGGCCTGGCGCGCAGCGTCACGGACGAGGCTGTTTAGGCCCTCCAGGATAGCGGCGTGCATGCGCTCGCGGCCATCCTGGTGCTGCATGGCGTAGGAGATGCGAGACATAATATCCTCGCCAAATGGGATTTGGGGATTCATCATGGACACCGTGGCCAGAAGACGGCCGGTGCGCAGGTGAACCAGATGCCCGGCTACTGTGGTCGTGCCCACATCCACAGCCATGCCGTAGATGTCCTCGTGGTATCCCGCCTGCACCCGCAAAGCCTCGCCTCCCTGCCGGATGGTGAGAGTGATGGCGCGTCGGCCTTCTTTCAGGGCCGCTTGCAGGTCTCGAAGGACGACAATGTCCGCTCGCACGTCGTCCAACCCGAAGTGGTCGTGCAATTCTGCCTGGATCCGCTCCCATTCCCCTCGGCTCTCTTCCAGGGCAGGGGGCGGCACTTCCACGTAGGCCAGGCGCATGGCCGGTTGGACCCGAAGAGTGCGTTCTCCCGCGGCCTTGCGGATGATCTGGCGCTTGGCCCGGCTTTCCTCCGGCACGACGACAACCAGGTCGCCCAGGATGCGGGCGCTGCAGGAAAGCCGTTGGCCCGGCTTCAGACCGCACCGTTGTGCACAGGCCTGTTCTCCCGCGTCGGGCGGGGAGAGGTGCTCCGTCGTGGAGGTGAGGTCGTATCGGGGAAAGTGCCCCTCGGCTATCTCGATCCGGCACTTGCCGCAGGTTTGGCGACCTCCGCAGATGGATTCGATGTACACGCCCAGTTCGCGGGCGACGTCCAATACGGTCTGACCGGCGCGGGCCTTGCCCTGCCGTCCGGATGGTTGGAAGACGATATGGTATGTGGATGAACTTTTCATGAGTGGTCTGTCCCTTTCCTGCTGCCTAGGCCCGCGACGGGTCGTCGAACCTGTAACCTCCGAGGAGAGGATGACGGCGTAGGTAGCGGTGGGGACGATGAAGCTCCGCGACGAGAAAGGCTTCCAGGACGCGGAGGGCTTTTTCCATTTCTCCCTGAGGGTTCTCGACGATGTAATCAAAAGTGGGGGCAGCGTTGAGCCAGTTCAAAGCCGATTCCAGGCGGCGGCGGTATTCCGTGTCGTCCATGTCCGGCTCCCGCTGCAACAGTCGGGTTTCCAACTCCCCAATGGGTGCGACGATGAGAACAGTCACACAGTCGGGGTAACGCTTTTTGAGAAATTCCTTGCCCTTGATATCCACTTCGATAAGGGCGATGTCCTTTTCGGGAGGAACTTGATTCAGGATGTTGTTCGGCATGCCGTAAAGGTTTCCATCCTTGTAAACGGGGCTGCTTTCCATCAGTTCCCCCGCTTCCAGCATGTTCAAGAACGTCTCCCGATCGACGAAAATGTACTGGTCGCCGGGCACTTCATCCGGGCGCGGGGGACGTGTGGTGACGGTGTGGAGACGATGAATCTCTGGATGTCGCTCCAGGAGTGCCCGGGTCAGCGTCGCTTTCCCCACACCGGAAGGTCCGGCCAGGACGAGGAAGAGGGATACGGACCGTTCTGCAGACGAGCCGGATGATGTTGTCATCGAGGAGTCTCCTCAGTTTTACGTTTCACTTTCTCGCCATTATAATCAGGTAGCCGGACATGCCAATTCATCCCTAACACATGGAGGAAAGCAATGAAGCTGGTCATCCCCCTGGCCGGGTATGGTACCCGCATGCGCCCTCACACGTATGTACGCCCCAAACCCCTGGTCAACGTGGCGGGAAAGCCCGTCCTGGCCCACATCCTGGACCGTTTTCAGGAATTCGACATCGAGGAGGCCATTTTCATTGTCGGTTATCTGGGAGAGCAGATTGCTGACTATGTGGATGCTCACTACGACTTCCCCGTCACCCGTTATGTGGAACAGCGCCAGTTGAAAGGACAGGCCCACGCACTTTGGCTGGCGCGGGAGTACCTGAGCGGCCCCCTCTTCATCGTTTTCGTGGATACCATTGCCGACGGTGGGTTGGACGGGGTGCGCACGACGGACGCAGACGGGTTGGCCTTCGTCAAGGAGGTGGAAGACCCGCGACGCTTTGGTATTGCCATGACGGACGACCAAGGGCGTATCGTCCGTTTTGTGGAAAAGCCGGAGACGATGGAGCACCGCCTGGCGCTCATTGGTCAGTATTGGCTCCGGGAGGGACAGCAACTGGTCGCGGCCATCCAGGAACTCCTGGAGCGGGGCATCCAGACCAAGGGAGAGTATTACCTGGCCGACGCGCTGCAGCTCATGATCGACCGGGGTGCCCTCTTCGTGCCCCAGGAGGTCGATGTGTGGAAGGACTGTGGAACCATCGAAGCCACCCTGGACACGAACCGCTATCTGCTGGCTCACGGCGCCGCTAACAGCGAAGAGGCCTCGTCCGCGCCAGGTTTGATCATCCCCCCCTCGTATGTGGGCAAGAACGTCCACATCGAACGGGCCATCGTCGGCCCCTATGCCACGGTTCTGGACGGTGCGGTCGTTCGGGATGCGATTGTGCGCGATGCCATTGTTGGCGAGGAGACGGTGGTGGAATCGGCCCTCGTCGAGCATTCCATCATTGGCAACAAAGTTCATGTCCGGGGCGCGTTTCGGCGCATCAACATTACCGACATGTCATGGGTCGACGGATAGTCGGAGCAGGCAGACTCTTGGAGCGTAAGGAGGGAGAAGACGATGATCATCGGCATTCCTAAGGAAATCAAAGATCAGGAATTCCGTGTGTCGACCCCGCCGGGCGGGGTGCGGGCCTTGGTGGAAGCAGGACACACGGTGCTCGTGGAGAGCAAAGCCGGCCTGGGGAGCGGCTTCAGCGACGAAGAGTATCGTCAGGCCGGAGCACAGGTGCTCGACACGGCGGCCGAAGTGTGGCAGCGATCGCAAATGGTGGTGAAAGTGAAGGAACCTCAACCCGACGAATACCCATTCTTGCGCGAGGGGCTGATTCTTTTCACCTACCTGCATCTGGCCGCGGAGGAAGAAGTGACCCGGCAATTAATGGAGAAAGGCACCATCGCCGTGGCCTATGAGACGGTGGAGGACCGCAGCGGACGGCTCCCCCTGTTGATTCCCATGAGTGAGGTGGCCGGCCGAATGGCCGTGCAAGTATCCGCCTACTTCCTCCAGCGCACGAACGGTGGACGGGGTAAGCTTTTTGCCGGGGTGCCCGGCGTTCGTCCGGCGGACGTGGTCATCGTCGGCGCGGGGACGGTGGGGACGAACGCGGCTCAGATCGCCCTGGGCATGGGAGCACACGTGACCATCATCGAGAAGAATCTGGAACGTTTGCGCTACCTGGACCAAATCTTACACGGCAGTCTTACGACCATCGCCTCTAATGTGCACAACATCGCGGAAACGGTCCGCTATGCCGACGTGGTCATCGGGGCGGTGCTGATCCGAGGTGCTCGCGCACCCAAACTGGTCACCCGGGAGATGGTCGAAACGATGAAAGAGGGGAGTGTCATCGTGGATGTGGACGTGGACCAGGGTGGGTGTGTGGAGACCATCCATCCTACCTCGCACAGTAATCCCACCTACTTCGTCGACGGTGTGCTCCACTACGGGGTGCCCAACATGCCGGGCGCGGTGCCGCGTACGTCCACGTTCGCCCTCTCCAATGCGACCTTACCTTACGTGCTTGCCCTGGCAGGCAAAGGGTTCGTCCAGGCCGTCCAAGATGATCTCGGCCTGGCCAAAGGGGTGAACGTGTACCAGGGAAGGGTTACCTATCCGGCCGTGGCCGAGGCGTTTGGGTTGGACTATGTGCCCCTGAAGAGTCTGTTGAACTGAGCGCCGCACCGTCCGGGAACCCGTGGGCTGGGGTCGAATCGAGGGGGGAGCGCGACCAGGAGGTTGCCCATGGTCGCCACAGGGGCGTGGAGGCGGGAGCAATTGTAGGCCACTTCAGCGATCTATGTCTGCATCAAAAAGATGGGCGAGGACAGCGCATTGACTGAGGGGACGGAGGCACTGCCCTCGCCTACCCATCGACGGATGCCGGGTGTTTTTCCCAATGTCCACCTCGTTTCATCGTGACGTAACCCATCCCGGGGACCCCGGCTTTGTGACGTCGGCACAACATGTGATATCCTCTGTTAAGCCGTCCGTTGAACGTGGAGGAGCACGTCATGCCGTCCCAACTGCCCCGGTACATTATCCGTCTGACGG
This sequence comes from uncultured Anaerolineae bacterium, assembly GCA_964487375.1. GTDB lineage: Bacteria > Chloroflexota > Anaerolineae > JAADDB01 > JAADDB01 > JAADDB01. Next base: position 52,172 of record CAZAQA010000024.1, read on the forward strand.
CCGCCTTCCTCAAGCACCAGGCCCGCACCTGGTTGGGCGAGGAGACCATGGACGCGGCCGGGAACACCCTGGCCGACATCGGCGCGGACACCTTCACCGCGCGCGTGGACGCGTGGTTGCAGGAGGAGGAGACCCGGCAGCGCCTCCTGGAGGTGGCGCGACAGGCGGATGAGTACTTCCGCAAGCACTGCGATGACCCCGCGCTGGTGCAGGCGTTCACCCTGGACTTCGGCACCCTGCCCTCGGTGCAGGGCGCGCTGGCAGACCTGCCCGGGGCCCTGGACCTGGACGACCTGGTGACCGCGCTGGAGAACGCACTGCGCCGGGACCTGGGCCGCCGCCTGAGCGACGAGCAGATTCGCGCCGGCGCTCGCCTGTACGCGGAAGCCCTCCAGGCGGGTGTGGCTACCCTGAAAACCGTGGCCGTGCCCGTCCTCTTGCAAATGACACGCCGGATACGGGACGAGCAGCGGCAGAGCTTCGCCCGGATGGACGAACGCCTGGACCAGATCCTCGCCTTGCTGAAAACATCCACATCACTTTCCCCCGCGGACCTGGATGTGCTCCGCGAGGCCGTCCTGAGTGGGCGGGTGCAGGTGCAAGGGGACGTGTCCCACAGCGTCATCCTCATCGGCGTGGGCAACACCGTGCACCTGAGCCCCGAGCAGGTGACCCACATCCGCCCCTACGTTCCCCTCCCCGGCGACCTGCCCCCGGGGTCCTACCTGCCCTTTCCCCGCAACGCGGTGTTCACCGGCCGGGAGCGGCCCCTGCGCGACCTGGCCGAGGCCCTGCTCCCCGACACGGGGGACGCCCCCGCGGTGGTGGTGACTCAGGCCATCACGGGCATGGGCGGCGTGGGCAAGACCCAACTGGCCGTGGAGTTCGCGTACCGCTACGGGTACCGCTTCAAGGGCGTGCACTGGCTGGACGTGAGGGACCCCGCGCTTTTGGATGAGCAGATTGCCCGCAGCGGCGCGGCCATGAACGTGCGCCCCTGGCCCGATGAACTCCCCGAGCAGGTGCGACGCACCCTGGACCGGTGGCGGGCCGACGGTCCCCGCCTGCTCATCCTGGACAACCTGGAGGACCCGGTCGCGGCCCGGGAGGTGCTGCGCCGCCTGCACCACCAGGCGCTGCGCTTGCTCATCACCGCGCGGCGTCGGGATTGGCCCGATGACCTGCGCCTGCGCCCCGTGCCCCTGGACGAATTCACGCCCGAGGAAAGCCGCGCGTTCCTGCGCGCGTTCCTGGACAAGACGCGCGCCCCGAACGCGGACCTGGACGCCCTGGCCGCGCGGCTGGGACACCTGCCCCTGGCCCTGGACCTGGCCGGGCGCTACCTCAAACGCCAGCCCTTCCTCACCGTGGCCGCGTACCTGGACCGCCTGCAGGACGTGTTCGCGCACCGTTCCATGAGCGGGACATGGCGGCCCCAGTTGGGGTCCGCCACCCAACACGACCTGAGCCTGTGGGCCACCTTTGACCTCTCCTGGCAGCAGGTGGAGAACGAGGACGCGCGGCGGCTCTTCCTGGCCTGCGGATTTCTCGCGGCCAACACCCCCATCCCCGAGGCCATCCTGCGCGGGGCGGTGGCGGATACCGAGGCCCTGGGGGACGCGGTGAATGACCTGGTGGGCCTGGGCCTGCTGAAAGAGGGCCCGGCCATCCACCCCCTGATGGCCGAATTCGCGTTCCGCCTGGCCCTGCCCGAGGACGCGCCCCCGCCCGATCCCCTTGTCGCCTTCCTCGATGCCCTGGCCGATTTGATCTCTGCAACCAACGATGAAATCGACCGAACAGCGAATTACGCCCTCTTTAGCCCCTTCCTGCCCCATGTGCGCGCGGCCGCGGCGCGCGCCGGGGTCGCGGGAGAACGGCATTCCCCCTTCCTGCCCATTGCCGCCCGCCTGTGGAACAGCCTGGGCTACCACCTGCACGGTCTGGCGGATTACGCGGGCGCCCAGGCCGCGT
>CAZAQA010000025.1:0-52711 GCA_964487375.1 uncultured Anaerolineae bacterium
AGGACACACGGTGGGCGCCGGTGTGGTCACCGAGGTCATCGAATAATCGAATGAACCTCGGGGTGGGGTGTTTCCCCGCCCCGAGGTTCGTCCCTTCATCAGTCCGTCCGTCAAAAAGAAGCGGTGTACAGACACCGCTATTTCTGCCATAAAGGGGACCAGATTTGGTCGTTCCTTCCATTGCTGGTAAAGTCTTCTGGTGCCCCCTACCGGCAGAGCGGGGTAGTTTATCTTTGTGCGAGGGAACGTATGGCTAAAAAAGGTGTCCGAATTCTCATCACGTTGCAGTGCACCGAATGTGGTGAACGCAATTATACGTCCGAAAAAAACCGGCGAAACGACCCCAGTCGTCTGGAGTTACGCAAATACTGCCCCCGTTGTCGGCGCCACACGCTGCACCGGGAAACTCGTTGAGACATCGAAAGGCACATGACTGCACGGAAGGTACCGGCGTGGACATGAGATGTAAAGGAGAGGGCCGTGGCTAAGGCAAATTCCCTTCTGGGGAACGACAATCCCATTGTTCGTTACTTACGAGAGACACGAGCAGAGATGGCCAAGGTGACGTGGCCAACTCGTGAGGAATCCATTCGCATGACCATCATCGTGTTGGCCGTCACTGTGGCTATGGCTGCCTTCCTAGGATTCCTTGACGCATTCTTTGCCACCTTGTTCCGCCTCATTCTGGGCACATGATACTGTGTGGCATATCGTGGCTGAAGTGACGGTAAGGGAGATGAAGGTGACAGACGAACACATGGAGATACAAACAACCGGGGAACAAAAAGTCACCGCCCCTGAAGAAGACCGGGAGACGGGATCTCAAGGATCGGCTGCTGAAGCAAAGGTCTCTTCATCAGGTGGATCGGAGTCAGACGAGGCAGCTCCGGAAGCTACGGAAGAGGAAGGCGCGCCTTCGGAAGAAGAGGAACGCAAGGCACGCGCGAAGTGGTATGTGATCCACTGTTACTCCGGCATGGAATACAAAGTCAAGCGCAACATCGAGACGCGCGTGGAGAGCCTGGGCGTCAGCGACCGCGTCTTTGATGTCATTGTGCCCACAGAAGAAACCATTGAGCTGCGAGATGGCAAACGGCAACGCGTGGAACATCGGGTATTCCCCGGCTACATCCTGGTGCATATGATCATGGAGCGAGATGACGGCACTCTGGATGAAGAAGTGTGGCATGTGGTCCGGCATACTCCCGGCGTGACCGGATTTGTGGGCATTGGCAACCGACCGACGCCTCTTTCTGAGGAAGAGGTTGAGGCCATTATGAAGCGCATCGAATCGGAAGAGCCCCAACTAAAAGTCGATTTTCGCGTGGGAGAGCGCGTGCGGATTGTGTCGGGGCCCTTTGCCGACTTCACCGGCACGGTCGTGGATCTTTACCCGGACAAGGGCAAAGCCCGCGTGGCGGTCTCTTTTTTCAACCGGGAAACCCCTGTAGAAGTCGACTTCTTGCAACTGGAGAAAGTGTAAAATGGCGAAAAAAGTCGTTGCAATCGTCAAGCTGCAATTACCCGCCGGAAAGGCAACGCCGGCCCCTCCCGTGGGTCCGGCTCTGGGCCAGCATGGCGTGAATATCATGGCATTTTGTAAGGATTATAACGCGCGTACCGCGCACATGGCCGGGTCTATCATCCCCGTGGAAATCACCATTTATGCCGATCGGTCCTTCACTTATGTAACCAAAACTCCCCCGGCCAGCGATTTGCTGAAGAAAGCGGCGGGAGTGGATCGAGGGTCGGCCGAACCCAATCGCCAGAAGGTGGGTAAAGTTACACGAGAACAGATTCGGCAAATCGCCGAGACCAAGATGAAAGATCTGAACGCGTATGACATCGAAGCCGCCATGCGCATGATCGAAGGCTCTGCGCGCAGTATGGGGATCGAAGTTGTCGACTAGAAACTCTAATGTTTCAACCATGTGGGAGGAGTGAATCTCCGTCCGGACCACGGGAGGATTGTCTCATGCCGAAACGAGGAAAGAAATATCGAGCTGCAGTGGAGAAAATTGACCGAAGGCGCTACTACACGCCGGAGGAGGCGATCAGGTTGCTTAAGGAGATAGCATACACTGCCTTCGACCCTACAGCCGAGGTCCACATCCGTCTGGGAGTCGACCCCCGGCATGCGGATCAGCAGGTGCGCGGCGTGGTAGTGCTGCCCCACGGCACCGGTCGTCCGGTACGGGTGCTTGTCTTCGCGGAGGGAGAAGATGCCCGGATCGCCGAAGAGGCCGGGGCGGACATTGTCGGCAGCAATGATATCATTCAGAAGATCCAACAAGGCTGGCTGGACTTCGATGTTGCACTGGCCACCCCCTCGTTGATGTCCAAGGTAGCTCGTTTGGGGCGTATTTTGGGCCCGCGCGGGTTGATGCCCAACCCGAAGGCAGGTACTGTAGCCAGAGGAGAGGATCTACCTCGAGTTATCGATGAAATTCGGCGGGGTCGTGTCGAGTTTCGCGTGGACCGCAGCGGGAACTTGCACATCCCTTTCGGGAAAGTGAGGGCATTCAGCGAAAAACAGTTGTTAGACAATCTGGCCGCCGTCATGGATGCCGTCATGCGAGCACGTCCATCTGGAGCCAAGGGCACGTATGTGCGTCGGGTAGCGCTGGCTCCAACCATGGGGCCAGGTATTCGGGTCGATCCGAACCAAGCCGCTGCCATGAAAACTGGGTAAGGAGGAGTAGATCGCTTCCCTGAGGTACTCACTCAACAGATAAGCGTTGCCGAAGACAGCAGGCGCGTCAGCTTAATTCCCGCCGGGAACCTGCTGAGGCGAGAAACAAGGAGAGTCACTAAGGCCTTCCGGCCCTGGTGTCCTGACCGCCCCGTCTTCGGATTGGAGGCGGTTTTTTGTTGAGGGTATAGAGAGAGCCGAGATGCCTCTCTCGGAGGCGATGTGGGAAGTGCGAGGAAACTCCGTCCCTCTCGCTGCTTGGGACCACCCTGAAGCCGCGATGGACGTGGTAGGGCAAGAGGGACGAAAGAGAATTAAGAAAGCCAAAGAGAAAGGAGGAATGCAATTTGCCATTAACTCGCTCACATAAGAATCAGATCATTGAGCAGTACGTAGACTTGCTCCAGACGAGCCAGGGACTCTTCCTGGCCGACTACCGGGGCCTGTCGGTCAAGGAGTTACAGCAGTTGCGACGCCAGGCACGAAACGCGGGAGGACGCGTCCGGGTGGTCAAGAACACCTTGTTCCGCATCGCCCTGAAACGTAGCGGACAACCGATGCCGGACGAGGCGTTGGTTGGCCCTGTGCTCGTCGGATTTGCCACAGAGGAGCCATCGCTGGTGGCCAAGGCTTTTGTCGAGTTCGCCAAAAACGCGCCACATTTTAAGATCAAAGGGGGCATCTTGGATGGCGCTGTCCTCTCGACAGAAGATGTAGAAGCCATTGCCAAACTGCCTCCTATGGAGATCCTGCGGTCACAACTCATCGCCACCATCGAGGCTCCAATGAGCAATCTGCTTCGCCTTATCAACGCCCCGATGCGAGAAATCGCGCAAGTATTGAAAGCTCGGTCGGAACGGGAGGAGGCCCAAGCCGCTTAAGTCGGACACGTCATAAGATCACACACTGTACTAAAACCAGAACCATCCAAAACAAAAGCAGAGAATTCTAGTGAATTTTAAGGAGGCCAAGACCATGTCGGAGAAGTTGGATCAAATCATCGAACTACTGGATTCCTTGACTTTAATGGAAGCTGCGGAGCTTTCCAAACAGCTTCAGGAACATTGGGGCGTGAGTGCGGCTGCACCCGTCGCCGTGGCCGCGATGCCTGGTGCCGCCGCCGCTGAAGCAGCCGCCGCTGAAGAGAAGACGGAGTTTGACGTGGTATTGAAGGAAATCGGCCCCAAGAAGATTCAGGTCATCAAGGCTTTACGCCAACTGATGCCAAATCTGGGACTGAAAGAGGCCAAAGAGCAGGTGGAGAAGGCCCCCACCACCTTGCTGGAAGCCGTTCCCAAGGAGCGTGCAGAAGAGGTCAAGAAGCTCTTGGAGGAACAGGGCGCGGTCGTCGAGATCAAATAGTCTCCTTGCCCGCGAAAAACTTCAAACTCCATTTGAGGAAGCAGAACGATTGGTGTAGCCCCGGTCCCCTCGCCCAAATTTGTGGGAGGGGGCCGGGAATGAATGAGAATCACGATGCATGTTCAACAAGAGATGATCTTCGCGGAATACCCGAGTCTCAGTTTCCACGAAACTCCATTCCCCAAGACGAGACAGGGGGCAGCCTATTCCCTTCACGAGTTCTGCTCCAACACCCTCAATAGCCGCGGGAAAATGGCATTCCAGTCATAGCCTTGGCGTACGAAAGCCAGCGCTTGCTCTCCCAAACGCTCTCGCAAAGCTCCGTCGTGGAGCAGGCGAATCGTGGCTCGAGCAAATTCCTGCGGCGTATCTGCCAACCACAAGTGCTCTCCAGGACGGACTGGATATCCTTCCGCCCCCAAATGGGTGCTGACGATGGCTTTCTTCATGGCCATGGCTTCCAAGAGCTTCAGGCGAGTTCCTCCCCCCACACGCAAGGGGACCACATACACCCGCGCCTGTGCAATGTAAGGACGCACGTCCGCGACAGCTCCGGTCACGAAAACTCCTGGCCCTTGAGTTTGCTCGATCAAGGAAGGATGAGGATTGCGGCCGACGACATAAAAATGCGCCTCCGGCACAGCCCTGCGGATCCGTGGCCACACCCACCTGATGAACCAGCGTACCGCATCCACATTGGGACGAAAATCCATCTTGCCCGTGAAGACGATGGATTCCGGCGGCAGGGTCAAGGTGTGATTGCCGTCAAAGTGATAACCGGCATAAAACTTCAAGTCCACGCCGTTGGGGATAATCGTCGTGGGCGTGAGAATGTGCAATCGTTCCAGGCTACGGCGATCAGCCTCGGAGACAGCAATGACGTGATCGGCCTGGTTGGCTACAAAAGCCTCGTAACGCCGTAACTTCAGCCACTGAATCCAGGAATAAAGAGCCGCATGCCAACGCTTGGGAGTTCGCACATCGGTCAGAAAGGCACGCTTTTGCAGCACATATTCCGCGTTGTGATCGTCAAATATGACACGGAGCCGCTGTCGCGTGGGCACTTGCCTCAAATAAGTCATCATGTAAGGGGCCATCTCGAGCCCTTCGACCACAAGAATGTCGAACCTGGTCTTCCCAGCCAACATCTTCACAGTTTCATGCATGGCTGGACTGTTCAGGCGCAGTGCCATATCGGGCAAAGGAGAGGCGACCAAGGTGCGCAGGCGTTGGGTCATCGAGCGTGTGGGGACCGGATGGCTGTAAATGGCCTCGCAGCGAGCACGAAGGGGACTTTCCTCAGGCCGAGGCTGTCCGGAGTCTACAAAAGTCACCAGGGTCACCAGCATGTGCCGGGCCAGTCTCACCAACAAGTGATAGTTGCGAATGGCCGTCCCTTGTTGGGGAGGATAGGGGGATTGGGGCGTGAGAATAAGCACTCGTTGTTGAGTCATTGGGCTAGGATTGGTACACACGCGTGTAAACGGCCAGTGTTTCCCTGGCAGCACGCTCCCATGAGAATTGTCGGGCTCGTCGCAGCCCTTTCCTGTGCAACTCCTGCCACAGGACGTCATCGGTAAGCAATCTCTGGAGGGCGATCGTCCAGGCCTCCACATCGGTCGGGTCGACGAGCAACGCCGCGTCTCCGACGACCTCGGGCAAACTGGACACATTAGAGACCACAACCGGCGTGCCGCAGGCCATGGCTTCCAGCGGCGTCAAACCAAACCCCTCGTACAGCGCGGGGTGGGCCAGAAGACGAGCTGCGTTGTACAGGTAGAGCAAGTCCTCATTGGTGATGTGTCCAAGGAAGTGACAGGTCTCGCTCAAGTCGAGCTCGTCGATAAGGCTGTAGACTTCATCACTCAGCCAACCTTCTTCGCCGGCGATAATGAGCGGTACGTCCAGGTGATAGCGGTTGCGAAGACCGTGATAGGCCAACAATAGGGTGTTCAGGTTCTTACGGGGTTCGATGGTTCCCACAAATAAAATATAATCAGGAGAAAGGTGATAGCGTTCGTGGATGACGCGAGCACTCTCCTCCCGGGACAGGGGCTGGAAGATGGAATCCGCGGCTTCGTAGATCACGCTGATCTGGCTTTCGGGGACGCCCAGAAGTTTGATCAGGTCATTGCGAGTACTCTGGGAAACCGCGATAATGTGATCGGCGACCCGAACGGCCCGGTCGATTTGGCCATAGTAACGGGCGGCCGTCTTGGTCAACAAATATGGGTAACGTAGAAACGCCAGGTCATGTACAGTGATGACGCGCCGCAGCCATCCTGCATGAAGGGGGGGAATGAAGTCCGGACTGTGGAGTACATCCAGGTGGACCTTACGCAGTTCCAGTGCGAGGAGCCACTGCTCCAGTGGATGATGCGTGGGCGTAAACATGTGCACTCGACGCACGTTGGGAGCGTTGATCAGCGGATCACGTTGCCGTCTGTGTTGCAGGATGTAATACGTGTTCTCACGGTCGGCCCGGGCAAGTGCATTGGCCAGTCGCAACGTGTAGCGCCCGATTCCCGCATGTCGGTACGAGACCAGCCGAGCGTCAATTCCGATGTCCACGCACTTGCCTCCCTTCCATGTGCAACAAGCGAACCTTCAGGTCCAGCCCGCCTCCGAAGCCGGTCAGGCGCCCCCCATAGCCGACCACCCGATGGCAAGGAACGACCGGAGGATACGGATTGGCAGCCATGGCCTGCCCCACCGCACGGGCCGCGTGCGGATTGCCCACGCGGCTGGCCAGTTCGCCATACGTAAGGACTTCCCCACGTGGGAGACGACGCAGTTCTTCCCACACGCGGCGGTAAAAAGGTGGCCGCTGCTCCATATCGAGCAAAAGCGTCGAGAGGTCCACAACCTCGCCGCGATAATAAGCGCTCAGCCGGCTCAGGACATCCTGGAGCAAATCTGGCCGCTCTTCACCGATGGATCGCTCCTCGTTGAGCAATTGGTCAAGAGCTTCCTCTCGCGTGGGTTTGGGCAGGGTCAAATGGCGTAAGCCGCGAGGTGTGGCCAGGACGGCCACCCATCCCATTTCCGTGCGCAACGTGGCATGGAAACGCTCTGGAAGTGTCATGTGCCCTCTCCCTCACCTTCATTGTCCTCGCCCACCTCCGACTCAGAAGGTGAGACAGATCCCTGTGCATCTTCCCCATTTTGTTGGGCCACCCACTGACGTGCCCAACGTAAGGCCTGATGGCGCGTGTGTACTTCTCCTGCCGCCTGAGCTTCGACCAGAGCATTGAGCAGGCGCCCCAGCAACGGGCCGGGCGTCAGGCCCAACTTGTCCATTAACTCCCGCCCGCGCAGCAAAGGGCGGGGCCGCACGACCTCGTGCGGACGGTTAAAATAAGCATCAAAAAGGGGAGGGAGAATCGTCAAGCGCTGAGCCCAATAGCGCATGCGCAACCGAGGGCCGTAAGTTGTCCAGTCGTCTGCCAGGTTGACCAAGAGCACATCAATGCCAGCCTCGCCAGTATCTCGGAAAAACCGATAGATAGCTCGGTGGCTGGGTTGCTCCTGGTGCTCCTTAAGAACCTGCCGGATCAGGGCAAAGGGCCGCATATGATGGCGGACAATGGAGACCATGTGCTCGATCTCTCGGCGCGCGAAGCGCAAGCGGCGCATCGCGTCCGCCGTGATCGCGGCCCCCACCCGCTCGTGATTGTAGAAAACGATGCGTCCTCGTTCGTCCACCCGGTACGTCTTGGGCTTCCCCCAGTCGTGAGCCAGCGCTCCCCAGGGAAGAAAATCCGCATGGTTACGCGTGGCGCTTAAGTCCTGTCGTAGATGATCCAACAGATGTTCCCGCCAGGGGGACAGGGTCTCCGCGACCAGGGCTTCTGAACGTTGCTGAGGATGCACCCGTCCTTCCAGAAAGGCGATGAGCCATCGCGTCCGTCGCAAGGTTTCGAGCGTGTGCTCGTAGACGGGTAGATAGTGGGGATGGGGCTGCGGGACCCCCTGCAACGCCTTGACCTCAGGGAGAAGGGGGGCCAGCAAGTTCAGCGTGTCCATTTCCGCCAGCCAGGGGGACACGTCATCCGAACGCATCAGCCGCACGAGCTCATCACGCACCCGCTCTGCGGCAGAGCGAGTAATGAAGCCGGCAAAGGTCTGAATGGCCCGATGGGTCTCTTCCTCCAACTGGAACCCCAATTGAGCGCAAAGGCGCGGGCCGCGGAGCAGGCGGACAGGGTCATCAAGGAAGACCTCCGGTTTGAGCATGCGCACAAGCCCACGCTCCAAATCCCGTTGGCCGTGCAAAGGGTCAATCAGCTCTCGTTGTTTCAAATTCAGCGCCATGGCATTGATGGTGAAGTCACGCCCGTTGAGATCTTCCAACAGAGTACGCCCACGCCAGCGGGCAACGTCCACGATGTAACGTTGCTCATCACGTTTGAGAATAGCCCGGCCAGTATCAGCCGTTTCGTCCAGGGGGTAATAGCGACCGCCAAAGTGATTGGCCACCAGCCGAGCGGCCCGACACCCGCCGTGAGGTACGGCCAGGTCTAAATCGACCGGAGGACGATCCAGAAGCAAATCACGCACATAGCCGCCAACGGGGTAAGGGTCAAATCCACTTTCTTGCAGGAAACGACAAACTTCGGTCCCAAATGCGTCAAGCTCCACAAATGTAGCCATAAGCGGTTATCGTCCTATGGTGAGAGTTCACCTGTGTGAGGATGTTCCCCCACACAGGTGTGAGTCGCATAAATCGAGTTATTTGCCCAAGGCTTGAGCCATCAAATCCGCGATCTCCTCGGGGTGACGCGCCACTTTTACCCCCGCCGCCTTCAGCGCTGCAATCTTCTCCGCTGCCGTCCCCTTGCCGCCGGAAATAATGGCACCAGCGTGTCCCATGCGCTTTCCCGGAGGCGCGGTTTGTCCAGCGATGAAGCCAACAACCGGCTTCGTCATTTTACTACGGATGTACTCAGCCGCCCGCTCCTCATCCGTCCCCCCAATTTCTCCGATCAAGACAACGGCCTCGGTTTGCGGATCGTTCTCGAACATGTGGAGCACGTCGAGGAACGTGGTGCCGATAATGGGGTCACCGCCAATGCCCACGACGGTGGACTGACCAATGCCTTTGTTCGTCAGCGCGTAGACCGCTTCATAGGTCAGGGTGCCGCTACGGGACACAATGCCCACCGGGCCAGGAATATGGATGTGCCCAGGCATAATGCCAACTTTGGCTTCGCCCGGCGTGATAGCACCCGGGCAGTTGGGACCGATGAGACGCGTTCTCACTCGATCCACGTAGTGACGAACTTCGATCATGTCGAGCACTGGAATTCCTTCGGTGATGCAAATAACCAGATCGATGCCTGCATCCGCGGCCTCGAGGATGGCATCGGGACTAAAGCGGGCCGGGACGTAGATGATGGAGGTGTTCGCCCCCGTCTTTTCCACGGCCTCCCGCACCGTGTCGAAAACCGGCACTCCGTGAACCTCCATCTCCCCCTTGCCCGGGGTCACCCCTGCCACTACATTAGTCCCATATGCGATCATCTGTTGGGTGTGAAAACTGCCCTCACGACCAGTGATTCCTTGAACCACCAGACGTGTGTTCTTTCCCACAAGTATGCTCATGATCGGTTGCTCCTTCTATTGTGTTTCTTATGTCGGGCTTAGCACATGCTCCAGGATACGCTGAAATAGACCCCGGTCTCCTGCGACCGGCCTCTCCGTTTACCCGACAAGCTGAACGACCTTCTGGGCAGCTTCGGAAAGGGTCCTGGCCGTCATCATGTGGGCATCGGCGAGGATTCGCTGTCCTTCTTCCTGGTTGGTGCCCACGAGACGGACGACAAAGGGCACCTGCGGCTTGACCTCCTCTATGGCCGCCAGGATGCCGCGGGCCACTTCGTCGCAGCGGGTAATACCACCGAAAATGTTGACCAAAACGGCCTTCACGTGAGGATCGGAAAGAATGATGCGCAGAGCAGCGGCCACGCGTCCGGCCGTAGCCCCTCCACCGATGTCGAGGAAGTTCGCCGGACTGCCTCCGTAGAGTTTGATGATGTCCATCGTTGCCATGGCCAGGCCGGCGCCGTTCACCATACAGCCAATCTCGCCATCCAGTTTGACGTAGCTGATGCCGTGCTTGCGCGCTTCCAACTCGAAGGGATTTTCCTCGTCGACATCTCGCATTGCTTCAATGTCAGAGTGCCGGAAGAGGGCATTGTCATCCACGACCATCTTGCCGTCCACGGCCAGGAGCTTGCCGTCCCCCGTGACGACCAACGGATTGATCTCGGCCAGGGACGCGTCAGAGGCCACGAAAGTTTCGTACAGGGAGAGGGCGATCCGGGCAAATTCACGGAAAAATTGCTTGTCCAATCCAATGGCCTTCGCCAGCCAGCGCGCCTGGTACTCTCGCAGCCCCAGAAACGGGTCTACAGGTACTTTGACGATCTTTTCCGGGGTACTGGCAGCTACCTCCTCGATGTCCACCCCTCCCTCACTCGAAGCCATCATGACTACGCGGCGCTGTGCCCGGTCGATGACAGCGCCCAAGTAAATTTCGTCCCGAATATCCGCCGCGGGATCGACAAGGACCTTCTTGACGATAAGGCCTTTGAGGTTCATGCCCAGAATTTGGCGGGCGACAGCTTCGGCCTCTTGGGGAGTCTGTGCGAGCTTGATGCCCCCTGCCTTACCACGCCCCCCCACGAGAACCTGGGCCTTGACGACCACGGGGAATCCCATACGTTCGGCAATGCGCCGGACCTCCTCGGGCGAGGAGGCCACTTCTCCCTGGGGAACGGGAACGCCATATTGCCCAAAAATGCGCTTAGATTGGTATTCATGCAGGTTCAAGGTTCCGCCTCCGATGTCACCGCCCGTCATCGGGCGGCGAGATAGATGATGTATGCGTGGTGTCCTTGCAGGCCGGGTGAACACCTGCCAGAGCGCCATGACATCGATGTAGAAGAGAGCATCCGAAAACTCCCGTTCAGCCGAATGCACCCCTGTCGTTGCCAGTCCCTGGCACGAGCACGCTCACTCTGGTTGGAGTTTCCGAACGTCCTTATAGAATTATAGAACGCTGAAAAGGGGACGCCAAAATGAGGATAGGGTGTGGTGGACATGGGCCGCGACAAGTTTGCTTCCCTCCGGCTTTCGTCACCCCTCAAGGGTGGAGGGACAGACAGAGCCTCCTACTTGCAAAGACGCGTCTCGGGCTCATGGGCCTCAGCCCAACGCCGTTCGAATTCGGCCATGTAGCGCCTGGCCAAGGGACGATTGTGCAGGATGATAACGTTTTCGTCGTTCCTCCGATCGGCGTTGGCCGAGAAGTTGTAGGATCCGGTGATCACCCAGACACCGTCTATAATGAACACTTTGTGGTGCATGATGTACGGATTCCCATCCTGCCGTACCGCGAGACCGGCACAGTAGAGCCTTCGTAGCTCGCTGTATCGTGTCTCACTCCCCGACTCCTCAAAGATACCTTTTACGTCGACACCCGCTTGGGCCCGCTCGATGAGTGCCTTCCCCAGCTCGTCCAAAGTAAAAGAGAAGGCCATAAAACGCACGCTCCGCCGGGCTTTTTGTAAAAACGGAAGCAGCCGTGTTGATACTCGATCCTCCGGAGCGAAGTAGACATCCACAGACGTTCCGTTCACCACCACGTGTTGCCGACTCACTGTGGATGGAGAAGAAGGACCGAACTGACCCGACCACATTTCCTCAAACTCTCGTTCGTAGATAGTGTAAATCGGAGGAGATGAAAGCGCGATAGAGTTATTATTGTTATGGAAGATCCCGTTCCAGGTAATGTTCGTCGAGCCCGTCCAAACGACACGCCCGTCAAAGAGCCAGAATTTGTTGTGCATCAGAGCATCTGAATGGTCGGTACGAATGCTAACGCCGTAATGACGCAGCCGCGGAAATAGCCGTCGCCCACTCTCCAAATCGGCCTTCATTCCATATACATCGTCCGTCACCCAGCGAACCTCCACCCCGCGTTTGCGGGCGGCAATCAGGGCATCGGCTACAGGGGCCATGTCGAACTGAAACGCTGCAATGTGGATACTCTGACGCGCTTCGGCAATGAGGGTCAAAAGGGTCTGCAGCAACTCGCTCTGCTCCGGCTGGGGCGTCTGCCGAAACTTTGGCTGAGTAAAGTACGCATGCCACCAAGGCGTTGCCGTGGGTGTTCCCGCCGGAGGGCCAGGGATTAGTGTCGATGTCTCCCCGACCAAAGGCCTCGTCGGAGGGGAAGCAGGCGAGGACGGAGGAAAATGGAGAAATAAAGCATAGGCGGCGAGGATCAACAGGAAACACAAGAGAAGCAACAGAATCCAGCCTGCAGTCGCCCACCATTTCGATGTAGAGTCCTTCATCGGATATCACTCCCTTGAGTGGAAGCAGGAGATCAGGGCTCCCAACCAATGACTCGGCTGTGGAACCGGGCCACCACTTCTCGCCCAGGCCCGTGCAGTCACTTGCTCCGGCGTGAGACAGGAGTGCTCAGCCCATCCGGCGGCTCTCGCACGTTGTACCAGAACCCGGAAACGGCTCTGGGCCTCTGGGGCCATGGCGGGCGGGAAAGAAGGACGCCGATGCCGGAGATACCGCCACCATGAGTGAGCACTTGTGGCAGCCACGGGCGCAGAGGTCGCCAGCAACCAGGCCCTCACGGCCCGCAGGAAGTCGGTCAATGCCTGCAGCCGTCCTGCCAGTGGTGGACCATCCGTAATTTTTTCTGCCTGGGACGCGGCCAGTTGTGCTCCCCAGGACAGCAGATCTCGGGCTACCTCATCGTCCAACCCTTCGCGCAAGGCCTCATTTTCCCACAAGGCCATCTGGTATTGATCCAGAATCTCCTCAGCCGTTCCTTGTCTCTCCATCCCCCTCGTCCCCATTCAACTCATGGGCAGCGCGCAAAGCAGCCGTATACACGAGCATCAACGGCAGGCGATGTTCCTCGGCCAATAGTCGACAGTCGTCGAATTCCGGCACGGCACGGCGACTCCCATCGGGAAGCCGGGCCACCTTTACTCGCACGGTCCCCCAGGGCGTCTCCACGCGCTCGATCCGGCGAGGCACGCACCAACGCTGCACCGGAATCTCGCGCACCCCCAGGGTCGTCGTCTCCTGAAGGAGCAAATGTCGCACCGCGGCCTTCTTTTCCGGGGGGGCCAAAACCGTGATCAGAACGGCAGGGCGTCCCTTTTTCATCTGGATAGGAGTAAACCAGACATCTAGCGCCCCTGCGGAAAGCAGTCGGTCAAACAAGGGGCCGAACCATTCTCCCGGCATGTCGTCGACATTCGTGGAAAGCATGACCAAGGGCTGGACATGCCACCCTTCTTCGGCAGGGGCCTCACCCAGCCAGAGACGGAGCAGATTGGGGAGCGGCAAATCCATCGCGCCTGCACCATAGCCGATGCGCCTGACTTCCATCGGGGGCACAGGGCCAAAGTCATCGGCCAAAGTGGCGATCAGCGCCGCTCCGGTAGGCGTGACCGTCTCGGCTTCGAGGTCCAACCCGCGCACAGGAATCCCTTCCAGCAACAGTGAAGTGGCAGGCGCGGGAACAGGGAGTCGGCCGTGTGCGGTGTCCACATACCCGTGCGTCAGCGGAACGGGCGAGGCAACCACACGGGTCACTCCCAGAGCATGCAAGCCTGCCACCGCTCCTACAATGTCCACAATAGCATCCAGAGCCCCAACTTCGTGAAAGTGAATTTCATCGGGCGCCATGCCGTGAACGCGTGCTTCTGCCTGGGCCAACCGGCGGAATACGGCGATGGCTTGCTCTCGCACCGGAGAAGGCAGGTCCGCCCCATCGATAATTTGCACCACATCAGCCAACGTCCGGTGCTCGTGTTGGGACACCGGGCCGTGGCCATGAGCGTGCGGACGAACGAATTCCCCGGTGTGGGGCGCTTTCGGCTTTTGAGGCGCATGAAGCGTGCGCAAATGAGCGTGAGGGCGATCGGGTTCGCCGTGAGTCACCACCGTGACTTTCGTTCCCATGAGAGCCCCTTTTCGTACGGGCTCTGTTTGCAAGGAGACGGCATCCGCCAGCCCCAGGGCAGCAACCGTCTTCTGCAACGCTTCCAGGGGCAATCCTGCGTCGACCAGCGACCCGAGAATCATATCTCCACTCACTCCCACGAAGATATCAAAGTATGCCAGCATCTTGCTCCCTCCCTCCCGGCGGGATGGACCTTCCTTACTCACGAGACGCGCAGTGTGCTCATCCGGTGCACGGCCAGGGCAGCGCCGAAACCATTGTCGATATTGGTGACCACCACACCGGCCACACAACTGTTGAGCATGGCCAGCAAGGGAGTTACGCCATGGAAATGAGCTCCGTAGCCCACACTGGTGGGGACGGCCACCAGCGGTATCCCTGTCAGCCCCCCAACCACCGAGGGCAGGGCACCTTCCATGCCCGCGAGGACAATAAGGGCATCCATTTCCTGGATAAGGGGGCCCTGGTCCAACAGGCGATGCAATCCTGCCACGCCGACGTCGTAAAGGCGATGAGCGTGGTGACCGAGGAATTCCAGGACCTGGGCAGCTTCCTCGGCCACAGGCATGTCGGAAGTGCCTCCCGTTATCAAGGCGACCTTGAGTTGTCGCGCCTTGGGGAGAGGCAGGGGGCCTCCCAACGTCAACGTGCGGGCCATCGGCTCATAGCGAACATGAGGTAGGCGTTGGCGGACCAGAGCAGCGGCCTCCGTCGACACCCGAGTGGCCATCGCAGCCCCCTGTTTCTCCGCGATGCGTTCCATCAGCACAGCTACCTGCTCGGGGGTCTTCCCTTCCGCGTAGATGAACTCAGGGAATCCCTGGCGCAACAGGCGATGGTGATCCAGATGAGCGATTTCTTCCACCGTCTCAAACGGGAGATGCTGGAGTCGCTCCAACAGGGTGTCCACATCCAGCTCCCCCTCGCGTAACGCCTCCAGCCAGTCGCGCAACGTCTCCCTATCCACGCTTCGAGCCCACCTTTTGTTTCAAAACCTCATTACTGCTGCCGCTGCGGAACCCATCCAGGTCCAACGTAACGTATGTGTAACCGGCCTCTCTTACGGCTGCGATGATGCGTTCCCGCGATTCCAGCACACGAGGGAACACGTCCAACGGCACTTCAATACGGGCCAGGATGTCATGGTGACGGACGCGTAGTTGCTCAAAGCCCAGGCGATGCAAGGCATCTTCTGCCTGCTCGACACGCCGCAGCGCTTCCCGGGTCACGGGAGTTCCATAAGGGATGCGGGAACTCAGACAAGCCATGGCGGGCTTGTTCCAGTTGGGCAGACCCAGATAGCGCGCCAGTGCGCGCACGTCCGCCTTCGTCAGGCCAGCCTCCCGTAAGGGGCTATGGACTCCCAATTCCCGCGCGGCCTGTTGCCCAGGGCGGTAGTCGCCGACGTCGTCCAGGTTGGTGCCGTCCACAATATGGGCATATCCTTCCTCATGGGCAATGCGCCAGAGGTGACTGTGCAGATGAAACTTGCAAAAATAGCAACGATTCAGCGGATTGGCTGCATAGTTTGGATCGTCCAGTTCGTCACTGTAAACGATGCGAATACGAGCACCGATGAGGCGTGCAACGTCCAATGCGTCCCGCAACTCCCGGCGGGGGAGACTGGGCGAGTCGGAGATCACACCCAGGGCGTCCTCACCCAACACGTCATGAGCGACTTTGAGCACCAATGTGCTGTCTATGCCACCCGAATAGGCCACTAACACCCGCCGCAAGAGACGCAAAATGGACTGCAAGCGTTGCCACTTCGCGTGCAAGTCCGAGGAAAGTTCCGCAGGAACGACGTCCAGCTCGACCAGATCGATGTGCCTCAACATCTCTCTCTCCTATGACACCTTGCCTGTCCATCGGCCGACAGGTCAGTGGAAGCAGAGTGGGTTACTTGCGGGGGAGTATACCACGACCGTCGTGGGCATCCAAACAGGCTCCGACGAGACCTCACAGCCTGGGCCAGTGGGAGAGCCACTAAGAGCCCTTGCGCATCTGACTTTCCGTCTGCCGGGCTTTTGATTATAATCCACCGATACCAGATGTCAGACCACTCCTTGAGGGGTCAACGCCGGGAGGAGAAGGGCATGAGACTTTCACGGTTTGGTGAGAAGTTCACGGGACACGCGGGCATCCTCGACTTGATGGACGATTTGGGACAGGCTCTCGCCGGTAGCGAACAGGTCTACATGATGGGAGGTGGAAATCCCAGCCACATCCCGGCCGTACAAGAGCGTCTTCGCCTGAACATGGAACACCTTTTGCGCGATGATGGGGCATTTGAGCGCCTGATCGGCAATTACGCCCCTCCTCAGGGGGAACCGGGCTTCATCCGAGCGCTGGCCAGCCTGCTCCGCCGGGAATATGGCTGGCCTATTGGCCCAGAGAACATTGCCTTGACCAATGGGAGCCAAAATGCTTTCTTCTTCCTCTTCAATATGTTCGCCGGTCCCATGAGCGATGGAACTTGCCGACAGATCCTCCTTCCTCTGGCTCCAGAGTACATCGGCTACGCGGACGTGGGCCTGAGCGATGATTTCTTCCGTTCGGTCAGACCTGAGATCGAGATGATCGGCAAGCACACGTTCAAGTACCGTGTCGACTTCGGTGCCATCCACATGGACGACAGCGTGGGCGCAATTTGTGTTTCCCGCCCGACCAATCCGACGGGCAATGTCCTCACCGATGAGGAGATCCAACGGCTGAGTGATATGGCTCGTGAACGTCAGATTCCACTCATCATCGACAATGCCTATGGCACCCCCTTCCCGCATATCATTTTCACCGATGCCCAACCGTTTTGGGACGAGCATATCATTTTACTCATGAGCCTTTCCAAGCTGGGACTTCCCGGCCCTCGTACCGGCATCGTTATCGCCAATGAGCACATCGTACGCGGGATCACGGCTCTGAACGCCATTACCAACCTGGCCCCTAATCCCGTGGGAGCAGCTCTGGTGCGCGAGTGGATGGAAAGTGGGGCGATCATCCACATCAGCCGGGATATCATTCAGCCTTACTATCGTGAGAGGGCAGAACAAGCCCTCGCCTGGCTTCATCAGGAAATGGACGACCTTCCCTTCTCCGTCCACCTGGCCGAAGGGGCTATCTTCCTCTGGCTTTGGTTCCAACACCTCCCCATCACCAGTCGCGAGCTATACGAGCGCCTGAAGGCCCGTCGGGTCGTTGTCGTTCCCGGCCAGTACTTCTTCCCCGGCCTGCAAGAGGAATGGCGTCATAAATATGAATGCATCCGCATGACCTATTCACAGGATGCGGAGACGGTACGCACCGGCATTCGTATCATCTCCGAAGTGGTGCACCGAGTCTACGACAATGGTGCTTGATGCGAACCTGCGGGGGGCTTCACTCGCCGCATAAGGGTGTTGGGAGAGGCTACCGGCGTGCCTGACCGCCTGGATCCCCCAAAGTGGGCGTCATCTCGCTCGCTGCAGGGAAAGAGCCAGTCGGGTGACGACAAGGAGTGTGATTCCCGCTGCGGCGAGGTAGAGTCCCCCCAGAGAAAAGGAAGGGGCCACCGCGTAGGCGAGTAAAGGACCGACGGCCAGGCCAGCATCCACAGCAGTGGTGAACGTGCCAACAAGCACGTGGGGCGTTCGGGTACGCAGGGCCAAACTGTTGGCAATCGCGCTCAAAAGGACGACCAGACCCGCGTTGCCGACAAAGATTCCTCCAAGGGCGACAACCGCTCCCACGCCAGGTAAGAAAAACGCGGCCGCAGCTAGCAAAGAGATGCCCCATGCCAGTCCCAGGGCGGTGCGAGAATGGCCGACACGATCGGCCAACCAGCCGAACCCGGGAGCAAAAACCAAGTTGGACAACCAGCGGAGGGCCAGAAGAACCCCAGAAGCCGTGCCCAAATAAGCCAGCGTCCACCCGCTCGACACATGGCGCGCCAGGAAGAGGGCAACGGTAGAGACCGTTATCGCCTCCAACAAGGACTGAGCCAGACCAGAGACGACCACCCAACGTTGGGGCGCGCCTTCTGGTGGATGGAACCAGAGAATCCTCCGCTGCTGAAGCGGGCGGAGCACCTGTCGGGTCGCCTCGCCGGGCCAGGAAAGAAACCAGGCCAGGGGTAAACCCATGGCTACAAAGAGGGCAATGACGGCCACTGCGGCCCGATAGCCGTACCGGTCGAAGAGCACTCCGCCAACGAGCACGCTGATGGCGCTTCCCAAACGGATCACCCCCCACTGAAGCCCCATCAACCGTCCCCTTTGTCTTTCTCCTCCGGTCCAGATCATCTGGTAGCCTCCCTGACGCAATCCAGACCAGGCGATGCCCCAAAGGAGGCGGGCCAGGAGGAAGAGGCCGAAGCCGGGCGCCAGTCCGTAGAGAACGACGGCCACCAGGGCCAGCCATGTCGCCCCCAGGAACGGGCGACGGGGACCCCAGCGGGCGAAGAGCACGCTGACGGGCGTGTTGGACCCCAGACGTATCAGACGGTTGGCGCTGAGCAGGACACCGACCAGAGGCAGAGCAATGCCCAGCCGGGGTGCGGCCAGAGGCAACAGGCTGTAGAGCAAGGAATCCCCCATAATGGTCAGGCCGATGACCAGGCTAACCCACAACGTCAGGCGGTAAGCCTGCTCCGAGGAGCTGGGTAACGTGGTCGTCGGGTTCATGTTGCCTCCGGCATCTCGAACAGAACCACACCGCGACTCTCGCCACAATCAGCAGCCGGTTTCATCCCTCCGGCGCGGTTATGTTATCATATGGGTGGCGTCGGTGCACAGAGCAGGCATTGCCCATGGAGCAAATAATCACGGAGACTCGTCCATCGGTTTCAGTCCATAACGTGACCCTGGCCGCCCTGGGTTTCCTGGCTCTCAGTCTGTTCCTGGCGTTCCCCTGGATTTACTGGGTACAGGGGCGCGATTTGGGAGCCCTCCTGATCGGCAATCGGCCCTGGCGAGACCTCCTCCTCGGAGCCGGAGCGGGCATGATTTTCGCTCTCCTGGCCCGGATAGCCTTTGGGCGTATTCCCTCTCTCCGGAGAGACTTGCGCACCCTGCAATCCGCCCTTGCGTTCGAACATCTCTCCCCCCTTAGGAAAGGGGTAATCGCCCTGAGCGCTGGGGTGGGAGAAGAGATATTGTTCCGCGGGGCGTTGCAATATCACCTGGGCCTTGGGCTCACCAGCCTGCTCTTTGGCTGCATGCATCCCCTTTCTCTCGCCTACGTGATTTATGCGACCATTGCCGGCCTGCTCCTGGGGGGACTCGCTCTCAGCACCCAGGCTCTGATGGCTCCCATTGTCTGCCATGTGACCATCGACGCGCTCCTCTTGTGGAGCCTTGACGGGACTGGCGGCCAGTGAGTCCTCTCATTTAGACAGTGCTTATCCCAAAGAAAGGAGTTCAACGATGACCTTCACCAAGGAAGAAGTCTTGAAATATCACCGAGAACCCAGACGTGGAAAGCTGGAAATCCGGCCGACCAAACCCATGTCCACCCAACGAGATCTATCGTTTGCCTATACCCCCGGAGTGGCCATCCCCGTCCTCGAAATCGCGGAGCACCCGGAAGACGCGTTCGAGTACACGGCCAAGGGAAATCTGGTCGCCGTTATTTCCAACGGGACGGCTATCCTGGGGTTGGGCAATCGCGGTGCCCTGGCCGCCAAGCCGGTTATGGAAGGGAAGGCCGTACTCTTCAAACGATTTGCCGACGTGGATGTGTTCGACATCGAAGTCGACACCCAGAACCCTGATGACGTAATCCGAGTGGCGGAACTGATCGCTCCGACCTTTGGCGGCATTAACCTGGAGGACATCAAGGCTCCGGAATGCTTTTACATCGAGGAAACCCTGATCGAGCGACTGGACATCCCCGTGTTTCACGATGACCAGCACGGGACGGCCATCATCGCCGCGGCGGGCCTGCTCAACGCGCTGGAACTCCAGGGCAAGAAGCTAGAAGAGGTAAAGGTGGTCATGAACGGCGCCGGCGCGGCCGGGATTGCCATTGCACAACATCTGGTCAACCTGGGTGTCCCGAAAGAACACATCATCATGTGTGATTCTCGCGGCGTGATCTACAAGGGCCGCAAAGAACGCATGAATCCCTACAAAGAACGCTTCGCGGCCGAGACCGATGCCCGCACGCTGGCCGACGCCATGAAGGGGGCCGATGTGTTCATGGGCGTCTCCGTGGCCGACGTGGTCACGCCGGAAATGGTCAAATCCATGGCCGATAAGCCCATCATTTTTGCTATGGCTAACCCTTATCCTGAAATCCGTTACGAACTGGCCAAAGAGGCCCGGCCGGACGCCATTGTGGCGACGGGCCGTTCGGATTACCCGAACCAGGTGAACAACGTGCTCGGCTTCCCCTTTATTTTCCGCGGTGCATTGGACGTACGAGCACGCAAGATCAACGAAGCCATGAAAGTGGCAGCCACAAAGGCCCTGGCGGCGCTGGCCCGGGAAGATGTCCCCGATTCGGTCCTCAGCGCCTACGGTCTGAAGTCCCTCCACTTCGGCCCGGACTACATTTTGCCCAAGCCCCTCGACCCGCGCGTTATGCTGTGGGTCTCTCCGGCCGTGGCCCAGGCAGCCATGGAAACCGGCGTTGCCCGGCATTCCATTGACATCGACGACTACAAACGTCAACTGGAAAGCCGTCTGGGCAAGGGCTGGGAAGTGATGCGCATTATCATCGACAAGGCTCGGCGGGCCCCCAAACGCGTGGTCTACGGGGAAGGCGAGGAAGGGCATATCATCCGAGCCGCCTACCAGGTCGCCCAGGAAGGCATTGCTACTCCCATTCTGCTAGGGCGTCCTGAAGTCATCCGTCAACACATCGAGGAACTCGGATTGAACTACCAACCGGAGATTGTCCACCCCGTGGACTATCCCCAATTTGAGCGTTACGTCCAGGCTTTGTATGAACGACGTCAGCGCAAAGGTGTAACCCTCGCTCTGGCCCACCAGCTCATGAGCCTGCCCACATACTTTGGTCCTATGATGGTCGCTCAAGGAGATGCCGACGCCTACGTCTGCGGCCTGACATACAACTACCCCGATGTCATTCGCCCCGCCTTGCAGACGGTGGGGACACGCGAGGGCGTACGAAAGGTCAGCGGCGCCTATGTGATGATCGTCAAGAATCGAGTCTACGTGTTCAGTGACGCGACGGTCAACCTGGATGCGGACGCGGAAACATTGGCCGAGATTGCGCTTCACGCGGCAGACCTGGCGGAGTTCTTCAACATCGAGCCTCGTGTGGCCATGCTCTCCTTCTCCAATTTCGGCAGCGTGCAACATCCGGCTGCGGAGAAGGTGCAGAAGGCTTTGCGCCTGGTGCGGGAACGGCGCCCCACTCTGGTCATCGATGGGGAGATGCAGGCAGACGTGGCCGTAGTGCCGCAGCTTATCGAGGAGCACTATCCTTTCAGCCGAGTCAAGGATGCAAACGTCCTCATCTTCCCAGACCTGGATTCAGCCAACGTGGCCTATAAGCTGCTGCAGCACCTGGGCGATGCGGAAGCCATCGGACCTATCCTCCTGGGGATGGGCGCACCGGTCCAGATCCTTTCCACAGGAGCAACTGTACGGGAAATTACTCACATGACGGCCATTGCTGTGCTGGACGCGCAAGCACGGGAGTCGTAGCCCCATATCCGGCCTCCCTTCCGGGTTTCCTGTCGGGACCGGAAGGGAGGCCGTCCTCTTTTGCTATCCTCCCTTACCATATGATGAGCAAAGTCTCAGAAAAACACCTCCGCCACCTGGGTGCCTTATTTTTTTGACACGCTTTGGAAATACCCCTATAATAAGTAGCGTCTTATATCGGCAGACCGACCCCCTCATTTCCAGACATGCCGATATCATGTCCCCTTCACTTTACCGTGTGTGGTGTTGCAGATGTTCCGGAAAGGAGGTGAAAGCGACCCAGTCGATCACATCCCCGCGCGCCACGTTGTGCGACAACGTGTACTTCCACAATGTGTCCGCGTATGTGCATTCGAATTCATTAGGAGGAAACAATGAACGCCGTTGTTACCCTTCTGATCGGTTTGATCGCCATTGCTGTTGGCTATGGCATCTATGCACGCACGATCGAGAAAAACATTATTCGTCCCGACGCCAAGCGTGCGACGCCGGCAACGATGTACATGGACGGCGTGGACTTTACTCCTGCCAACCGGAATGTTCTCTTTGGCTACCAGTTTAAGTCTATCGCCGCATTGGGCCCTATCGTCGGTCCTATCGTTGCCGTCCGATGGGGGTGGTTGCCTGCACTCTTGTGGATTATCTTTGGTACGTTCTTTATCGGTTGGGTGCAGGATTACACCACCATCATGATGGGAACTCGTGAGGATGGACAATCCTTTGGAGCTCTCTCCTACCGCTTTATTTCCCCTCGTGCTCGTACTATTCTCTTGACGTTCATCTACTTCTATCTCTGGCTCATCATGGGGGCCTTCGGCAAAGTCGTCGGCTACGACTTGATGTCCAACCCTGCTGTCCCCTTTGGAGTCTTATGGGTCATCGGCGTCGGCCTGTTGGCCGGACAAATGACGTACAAGATGAAAATGGACATCATCTTGACCACGATCGTCACGGTGGTGCTGGCCTTCATCGGCATCTGGCTGAGCAGCCAGGGGGCGATCGTGTCCTTCTTCGATCATGTGATCAACGGTGCAGTCGTCGCCGCGGACGGCAGTAAGAGCTATCCTGTCGTGTTTGGTAGCATCACCCGACCTCAGCTCATCTGGAGTCTGGTTGTGCTCATCATCAGCTACTTCGGCGCGGTTCGCCCCATCTGGCAATGGGCTCAGCCGGTGAACTACGTCGCCTTCTGGATTGTTTTCCTGGGTATTTTGGCCGGCACCATCGGCCTCTTCGTCTGGCACCCCAACTTCGCCGCTGATTTTCCTGCCTACACCAACTGGCAAGGAGACCTCTGCGGGGTTGCCAACTGCTCAGGAGTCGCCAAGAAACCTCTGGAACTCGGTCCCCTGTGGCCCCTGCTCTTCGTTACTATCGCCTGTGGGGCCATCTCCGGCTGGCATAGCCTGGTCTCTTCTTCTGGGACCGCTCGCCAGTTGGAGAAGGAAACCGATGCCCTCTACGTGGGTGCCGGCTCCATGTTTCTGGAAATGTTCCTGGCCATCCTTTCCCTACTGACCGCAGTGGTCGGCGTGGGCGCGACCAAGGGCTTCATCGGCTATATCAAACTGGTGGCAGCAGGCAAAAACGCGGGCGTCTTCGCCGTTGGCTTGAGTGAGATGATGGCTCGTATCGGCGTCCCGACCAGCTTTGGCCTGCCTTATGGATCGGTGTTCCTCAGCCTGATGGCCTTGACCATCATGTATCTGGTTGTACGCTTCATGCGTGTGGCCTCGGCCGAATTCCTGGGCGACAGCATTCCCGCCTTTAAGAATGCTGAGTTTGGTTCCGTCATCGCGCTCTTGCTCTCGGCCCTGTTGATCTACACCGGCTTCTGGGCTCGCATCTGGGTGCTGTTCGGCGGCGCCAATCAGCTCATGGCGGCATTGGCGCTTATGCTCATCACGTTGTGGCTAAGAGATCAGGGCAAGAAGTACATGTGGACCCTGATTCCCTTCGCCTTCATGTATGTGACCACCATTGCCGCCCTCCTCGTGACGGCATACAAGGTCTTCCATCAAGTGGCGGTCACACCGGGTTTGCCCATCGACAAAGCGGTAGGCAACGTGCTGGCGGGGCTCATTGCCCTCTACCTCGTTGTCTCTGCTCTGCTCCTGGGCTACGACGCGCTCAAACGCTTCCAGGAAAAGCCGCATGTGGCCAAAGTCGAAGCTTGAGTCTGTACCGTATGAGTGATCGTTCGGGCATGGCGTCGGCATGGGCGCCATGCCCGGCAGAGGAGTCAGATGGGATGTCTCGCATTCAAGTCGATGTCATTTACCCGGTTGTTGAGGACTGGGGCCTGTGCACTTCTTGTAACACGGTCATGAACGGTGTCGGAATCCAACAGGCTCCGCAAGTGGAGGAGTACCCCCCTGAATGGCAAGAAGAGTACCAGCGGTTTTCCGAACTTATCTTTTCCTTGTCCGACCGCTATGGAGATGACATCCTGATTCGGATCTACGACCCGCGCTCCTTACAGGGCTTATGGAAGGCTCTGCGCCACGGTGTAAGACGCTATCCGACCTTCATCATCAACGGGAAGAGGAAGGTGTCCGGTTGGGACCAGGGCCACCTGGAGCAAGAGCTGCACACGGCCGGTGCCCAGGCCAAACTCGCCGAATGAGGATCGTCGAAAGAACCGATGGAGAAAAAAACGTTCGTAGCCGCAGGAGTGAAGGCTAAGGACAAACTCCTGGGATTTGTCCGAGCCCTCGCTGACATTTTCTACGGCGCGACCATCTATGAAATGGTCCGGGACTTGAAGAAACAGCGAGGGCAATTGGAGCGTATGTTTGTGTTGGTCGTCTTCGGAGACCTGCTCGGGGTCCCCATACTTCCTCCGTATTACACGCTGCGTCTCCTCCCGTACATCATCCCCGACTTGCACGTGTGGAAACGCAGCGTGCTACGCGAGCGGGATCTGACAGATGAAATCGATCTGGACATTTCATGACCCTTACCGACGATATGTGCGGTGATCATGAGTGAACAAAAAATATCTTAACAGTGAAAGGAGAAGACGTGATGGCAAAACGGAGTTGGTTTGATGGACTGAAGAGTGTGCTCTACGGCATGGCAGGGCACGACATGGCCCGTTATGCTCTTAAGACGCGAGGCAGCATGGAGCACCTGTTCATCTTAATTACCATGGGTGACCTTCTGGGCATTCCTATTCTGCCTCCTTACTACAGCCTAAGGTTGTTGCCTTATGTCGTTCCGCAGATCAGCACCTGGAAACGCCGCATGTTGCGGGAACGCGATCTCACAGATGCTCTGGCTTAGGAGAATGATACATGTCCCTACGACGCACATTTGAAGAAAATCCCGAACGTCGCTATATCATGTTTGGTGGAAAGGGTGGCCTGGGCAAGACCACCTTCAGTGCCGCTACCGGCTACTGGTTGGCTAAACAAGGCTACAAGGTCCTGGTCTTCTCGGTAGATCCCCAGGCCAGCCTTTCCGACATCTTCCAACAAGACATCTTCGGCAAGGGGCCTGTGGAGATTATGCCCAATCTCTACGCCCAGGAAATCGACGCGGATCGACGCATCCATGACTATCAGGAAGAAATCCGGCAGAAGATCCGTGACATGTATGGGATGAGGGAGATCCCTGAAGAAATCGAGCATTATATCCAGGCCGCTGCAGCGGAACCGGCCATGGAGGAAAGCGCCATCTTCGACGAGGTGGTGGACATTGTCGTCAGCGGAAAGTACGACTATTACATCTATGATCTCGTCCCCCTGGGCCATGCACTTTACTACCTGAGCATGGCGTCTGTGTACGACCAATGGATCGACAAGATTACCGCCTTGCGGGAGGAGATGGAGGAATACGCGCGAGTCGCTGCCGTGATGAAGCGCGAGGACGAACTCGAGGAAGACAAGATCCTGAAAGAACTCCAGTACATCAAACATCGAATCAACACTTCTTCCAGTATCCTCACGGACAAACAGAAGACGGCCTTTTTCTTTGTCCTCATCCCTGAGGAAATGATCATCGAGGACACCCTCAAAGCCGCCAAACTGTTCGCCAAATACGACGTTCCCCTCTCCGGCTACATCGTCAATCGCGTCATCCCGCGCGAGCTGGCCGAACAACAAATTCCCGAATACCTGCGCCACCGACTGGACATGCAAAAGACCTATCTGGAGAAAATCAGGCAGATTTTTGGGGATGAGGTCTTGGCGCAAGTCCCCGAGTTCGAGCGCGACATTACCGGCTTGCCCATGATTGAACGTGTGGCCGAGGCGCTGTTTGGGAGTGGGAGGTGAGCGATGATCGAGAAAACCATGCGACAGTTTTTGCAAGAGAACCCTCGCCTTAAGTACATTTTCTTCGGTGGCAAAGGGGGAGTGGGCAAGACAGTGCTGGCTGGGACAGCGGCCCTCTGGTTCGCTCGACAGGGGAAGAAAACCCTCCTCGCATCCACAAACCCGGTACACTCGCTCTCCAGCTTACTGGACCAAGATGTGTTCGGGAAGCAGACGCCGGTGGAAGGGGTTCCCAACCTGATGGCTTATGAGATTGATACCCACGACACCATTGAAAAATCAAAGCGCGAGATCCGGGAGAAAATTGAGTGGTTCCTCAAGTTCGCCGACATTAAGACCAAGGCGGACGAATTTGTCGAATCGGCTACTATGAATCCCGCCTTTGAAGAATCCGCTATGTTTGAAAACATGATCGATCTCATGTTCAAGGACGAATATGAGGTCTACGTCTTCGACACGGCCCCTACAGCCAACGCCCGGCGACTGCTGGGCATGTCCAGCGTCTACTCCATGTGGGTCAACAAAATGGTACAAAGCCGCCAGGAAGCCATGAGCCTACGCCAGCTTCTCTCCTTCAGTCGGCGCAAGGAGGAAAAGGACCCGTTGATGGAGTACTTGCTCAATTTGAGAGAGCGCATGGGACGGGCCAAAACGCTTCTGACTGACCCGGCGCTAACGGCCTTCTTCTTCATCACCCTGCCCGAAGCGCTCCCCATTGCTGTGATCACCCGATTCATTAACTGGTTCCACGATTTCGGTATCCCGGTCGGTGGCGTCATTGTCAATATGCGCATCGACAAAAGCGTCATTTCAGACCAGGCTCCGGATTTCGTCAAGAACAGGGTAGCCATCCAGGATCAGTACATGGAAGATATCGAGCAGAAATTCGATGGTATGGTACGGGGCGTCTTACCCCTTTTCGAAACGGAAGTCCGCGGGGTCGACATGCTCGACCGGGTGGCCGAGATCCTCTTCGCCTGAAAAATCAGAACAGAACGACCGGGCAGGCACCAGGATATTGCGTCTGCCCGGCTCTTCTTTTATTCTCCACTCCCGCCGGAAGTCTCTGCCAGGGCTCGAAACTGCTCCCACACCTCTTTGGGCACGATCGTCAATGCTCGCCTCAGGTCCAGATGAGCTGTGAGATGGGGTTTCTTCCGTTCCAGGATCAGCGTACTCCATCCTCCCTCCACGACGGCCAGCACTTCTGCCAGAGCGGCCACGTCCGGTTCCGCTCCCTCGGCGCGCACATAGACTTGATAGCCCGAATGCACGGGCACGAGGGTGAATGCGCGGCCCAGTCGCTGAATCACAGCGGGAGCGTCTCCGGCAGCTCCCGCCATAATAATCGCCTCCCAGCGAGGTGCCGTGCGGAAGTCCACATGCAACACCAACAGGTCACGTTTGCCACGCAAACGATGAGCCAACCAGAAAACCGGGTTTTCTCGCGGCTCCAGCACAAATGTCGCTTCCAGGCGGCGAAAAGGGGCGCGAGCTCGGGGGACGACCAGCCGCCCCCCGGCAACGAACCCTGTCAATCGCTCGCCGGGCCTCACCTCCCCCCAGAAGCCCATTCCCTCCCGCAGCCAGCGGACCACCTCAGCCGCCCGCAACTTGTTGCGATAATACCCCCAGCCATAGGCGACAATCAGAATGAAACTGAAAAATATCACGGCCCACTCGCCGGGCCCTAACGTCAGAGTCATTGGCCCTCACCTCGAGAACGTATCACTGCTCCGGTAGCACGCGGAACATTTCAGAGCCGGTCCGGCCGAACACTTCGGGAGAGTACATCTGACGGGCCGTGGCCGGCCCAACAATGAATGTGCCCGGAATGCTGGCCCGCACCTGATAAGTCACCTCATACGTGCCGGCGCTCAGATACGTCTGGAAGATACCGGCCCGGTCATCGCGCAAGTCCACGTGTGTAGGAGACCAGTACCACCAATGCCACCAGGACGGGTTCGGGCTCGGCCCTTTCGTTCGAGGTCCTCGCGCCTCGGACGACGTCGTCCGCAAACGCACCTCAACCGGTTCGACGCCTGCCGGCAAGGGATCTTCCAGAAGGAGATACTGCAACCCGCGCGAGGCGATGAGGCGCAGGTGTACGGTTATCAGGTCGCCCACGTGGGCCTCTCGCACTGGCGTCTTGTCATCTCCCACCGTGTACCACCGCTCCACCGCCACCCCCCGACTCTCCGGCGTTAGATCTTTCAAGGGTTTATATGTCTTCAGCAGCAGGCGATAGTAAAGAGCCCCCGTTCCCGATGTCCCCGAGGAGCCTTTTCGGTCAATACGAATCCAGTTGGGTTCTCCTTGCTTCAAGTCCGCGACAGGTACAGTGGCCGTTTGTGTCTTCCTCACATCGGATACGGTCATGGTCCCCTGGAGCCACACCACACCATTCAGCCAAGCCGTGTAGTCATAGTCCGGCTGTAACTCCCCAGTCTGTTCCATCCAGTCGGTCAACGCGACAACAGCCCAGGCCGTATCTTGCGTGTGAGTCCATCGATCACCGCGACGTGAGGCCATCAGCCAACGCACAGCGTTGGGGGCAAGAGGATTCTTGACATCGTAGCGGGCCATGAGCATCAAAACGATGGCCGTGGAGCGGATGTCATTGTTCATATTCCACCAGTCCACCGTCTGCTCTTCCCAGTGAGCTCCTGTGGGATCCAACACGGCGGAGCGCTCTAGTTCGCTTAGGATGGCTTGCAGGTACGTGCGTGAGGCCTTCCTGGCCTCTGCACCGACCGCCTGGTTCTCACTAAACACGCCGAATGCCAGACCGAGGAGGGCCTTTCCGTACTGGTCTAGATTCTCCCTCCGTTGGAACAGACGAACCGCCGCCGGATAAAGATCCGGAAACGTGGACCCGTTCTGCGAAGCATAGGCGGCAAGGGCAAACGTGATCATCGCCACCCGGTTATTCCGCCAATGGTCCTTTGTCGGCTTGGACGTTTTCAGGGTTTTGTCCAGAAACGCCCCCGCGCGGCGCATCATCTCCACCGGAACATCGAAACCGGCATCCTCAGCCTGTGTCAGGGCCCACAAAGCGTAGGCTGTGAGGAAAGAATTGCTTTTATCCTTGGCCCACCATCCCCAACCACCGTCCAGGTTTTGTTGACGGGCCAGACGCTGTACGGTCGATGCGACCAGATCCGGTAGCACCTTCTCCAGTGAGGGATTCTTCACCCCCAAATGCTTCAAAGCCCGCCAGGTCACCACGTTGGGCAAGAAGCGAGAGACTGTCTGCTCTGAGCATTCCCAGGGATAATGACGCAGATAGGTCAGGGAGTCCAGCATGCCCGCGGCCAGGGATGCGTCCAGATCCAGGCGCAGTGTGCCTTTCCCCTGCACCCGGTGGGGGGGCAAGGCGACGACCTCCAGCCGAGACCCTCCCGGACCCACCATCCCCGCTGTTGCAACCACATCCGGTGGGGCCGGGTACCGGACCGGCAAGGTGATACGTACGGCATCCCCAATCCCGGCGACGTCCGTTGTCCCTTGCCAGAATGCCACAAATGTTGGACCCACTACATCACGCACGGACCAGGTGATCTTCTCTTTTTGGCCGGGGGCAAGGACGATCTCTCGAGTGCGGGAACCCACAAGTGTCGCCCCGGTGATACTTATGGCCACGCGGGCGCGCAGGGTGGAACGGGAGAGATTATGGGCAACCACGCCCACGTCGGCACGATCCCCCCGGGTGAAGAAACGAGGGAGCACCGGGCGCAGGAGGAAGTCCTGAGTGACCAGGATGTCATGACGGCTCTGGCCGACACGGGTCTGTGCGTCCACGGCCCAGGCCAGAAGGGTCCACGTGGTCAGGTTGTCGGGCAATCGAGCTTCGATGACAGCTTGTCCCTGGGGGCCGGTGCGCACGTCGGGCTTCCAGTAAGCGACGTCCAGAAACTCCTCCCGCACCGTGGGTGCGGGACCGCCGCCGCCACCGCCGCCGCCTTTTCCGCCGAACTCCTCCCGTTGCCGCTGCACAGAAGGCTTCTTGACCAGAGAAACGGCTGTGATCACGCCGAGTCCCCGTTTGCGGTAGAACACATCCACAAGGGGTGTGGGCTGCTTGAAGAGGGAGAGCACCGCTTTGTCCACGAGGGCCAATGCCACTTCTGCATCGACCGGCTGTCCCTGACTATCCTTCACGGCCACCGTAAAACGGGCAACATCTCGAGGACGGTATTTCTCGTGTTCGGATGTCAGACTAACGTGGAGACGCCGCGAGGCGATATCGACGTCCAGTTCAGCATATCCCAGACGGAAGGAGGGATTCCCGTCTATCGCGTCTTCTCCCCCTTGGACGATAAACACGGAGAGAAAAACGTTGGGCGCCATATCCTCACTGATGGGCACGTCGATCGTTTCGCTGTTCGAATGCAGGGTGATTGTCCACACTCGGCGTATGCTGCCCCGCTCCAGCGTGACGAGAGCTCGTGTCGGTTTTTTGTACGGAGAGGGGACCAGCACATGGGCAGTTTCCCCGACCCGATAGGAGGTCTTGTCAGGGACGAGGAAAAGGCGATTATTGTTCTCACGCCGCCAGGATACATATGTGGAACTGCTGACCCAGAGGAAGGTGCTGGCCGAGGCCGTTCGCTGCTGGGAATCCCGCGCCACGACACGCAGTCGGTACGTCCCTCCTTGGGTCGGAGTGAACGTGACGCTTCCCCGACCCCGATCATCCAGATGGACCGTACTCGTGTAAACCGGCGTTTCCTCCACTTTGCTCAGCCAGCGGTAGACACCGTCACTTCCCCGCTGGCGCACGTTATGCCACGTCTCCCTTAGAGCGATAAACGTGACGTCTCCTCGAGGGATGGGGTGTCCCTGTGTGTCGACCAGGATCAGGTCCGCGCTGGTCGCTGTATTCACAGGAGCTACATAGCCGCGAGCCGCAATCCCTGGATACACCTGAGCCTTATGGACAACGACATAGGTCCGGCCGGAGATCACCTGTCCACTCACGTCGTGAACTGTGACTTCCACTTTCCAACGACGACTTCCCTGTTTTTCCTTCAAACTCGTCGGCAAAGTCAGGGAGAAGTTGCCCTGGGCATCTGTACGGCCCTGACCGCGGGCAATGGGCATTCCCGTCGGCCGGAAGGGTTCCCACTCCCACCAGTTAGTGTCGGAGAACGAGTAAGGTGGGCAAGGTTGCTGGGGACAACTCCACTGGAACATGTAGGGTTCATCCAGGACGACATACTCCACACGGGCATTGGCCACGGGGGCGCCAAAGAAGTAATGTGCGTTCGCAGTCACGCGAGCGCTCTCACCGGCAACCACTTCCTTCGGCGTCGCCTGGACACTGATCTCGAATTCCGGTTTTCGATAAGCGGCCACCAGAATGATGGGAGCACCGATGGGTTCCGCTCCTTCGACCCACACATTGTAGAAGCCCAGAGACGCGTTCTTGTCCAGGGGAATGTCACCGCTAGCCGTCCCCATCTCATTCAAAGTGACCGTCTTCTTGAGCAAGGAATCCCCGTTGGGATCCTGAACGGTGAGGTTGACCTCCGTGCCCGGCGGCGGCAGTTCGTACACGCCGTCGTTGTCCTGGCGCACGATCATCTTCCAGTGAATGGTCTGACCGGGACGGTAGACGGGTCGTTCTGTCTGGACATAGGCCACCAGGGTGAAGGGTTGCTGATAGCTGGCCGAGAGGTGAAAATCCCAGGGTGAAATTCCATCTTGCCATTCACTAACCGCCAGTCCCTCAGGAGAAGAGGGACTCACCAGCGCAACCACCCGCTCCCAAGGGCCCTTCTGCATCAGCGGAACTTGAGCCAGGCCGTGTTCATCCGTGACGAGCGTTGCTTTGGCTTTTCCTGCGATCAGAGAGACGGATTTTCCGGGCACAGGTTTTCCCGTGCGCAAATCGGTCACCCAAACCAACGTTTTATGTTGATCGGACTTCAATAGCACATTGTAAGGCGTCACGACGATAAAGTAGCGCTGATGTGGAGGCGACTTGAGGGTGCGGCCAGATTGCAACAAAATGTCTAGAATGTAAATACCGGCACCTATAGGCCGGCCGTCCGGTCCCCGAAGGGTGGTGGAGAGTGAGTGCCATTTGTTCCGGACCGCAGGGAAGCGTACGGACCAACTGCTCAACATGTTCCCTAACTGGGCACCGTTCAAGTGGGCCAGAGCCCACGGCTCCATGCCCACCAAGTTCGGCAACGTGTCCGGGTCCGGCCGATACAACGTGAAGACCGCGCCCTGCATGTTCAGCCCCTGGACGGTTACGCTGACCGGTCGACCGGCCTCGAACGTCGCCGCGCCCCAGGGAAGGGCTACACGATACGAGGGCGAATAATCTCCGGTGCTAAAGTGGAACGTGAGAGCTTTCCCCAGGTGATAGCCAAAGGCATCGCCGATGCCGGCGCCCAAGGTTAGCGTGTATGTTGTCCGGGGGCTGAACGTGAAGCGAATCCACAGCCGAGTACGTGTGGCATATGTGAAGACCTCGGTCGGCTTGGGTATGATGTGTAGATTGCCGTCCAGAGTGTGTTCATCCAGGACGCCAAGAAAGTCAATTCGGACGCCGTGGGGTCCCGGCACAACGCCGGTCGCTCCGTTGACAGGTTCAGTGCTTCCCACTTGGATGGGGGGAACGACGGTGAAATGTAGCCGCTCGTCCGTGATCAGAGTGGAGGCGCCGTCCAGGGCCCGCATATTCTTGGCGACGATCAACGTGTACTTCTCTCCCAGGTGCAAAGGGGCCCGAGGGGTGACCTGCAAGGTGTGGGTATCCACCCACTTTAGGGCGACATCCACCGGACTGGCGTCGGGCTGGTGGCGCAGGACCACGTTCCCTTGAGCTGACGCCTCGTCCATCGGCATGTTGAACGTGACGGTCATCGGCTTGTCCGGCCAGACAAAGCCTTCAATACTGGAAAGCAAAATATCCGTCACCCGGGGGGCCTCCGTAGTAAAGGTGAAAACGGTAGCCTGTGTCAGTGGGGCCTTATCCAATGCCTCTAGAGGAGGAGCAACCGTGACGGTATATGTTGTCCCGGAACGGAAAGCCCGTTCGGGGGAGAATTCTAGCAAACTGGTACCCACCCAGCGCACATGTCCCTGGACCGCCGGCTTCGCTTGGAGCCAGGGTGGAGGGGCCATAGGCTGGTTGGTCAATTCCATGGTCACCATGGGATGATTAAAGGCCAGTTGGATGGTTGAAGTGATAGAAACGCTCTGCTCCTTGTCGCGGGGGGAGTGTCGACTTACTTGTAGAGGGCTCTGAACCAGGTAACGATAGTACACTGGCCGCAGGATGGGGAGGCCGTTGGTGGCTTTCACCGACTCCCCCACCCGCACAGTTACCAGGCTGGCCCGCGGGAAGGGCGTTCGTGGCCGGAAACGGACCACCGGTCCGTCCACCTGAATGTCCCCCGGCACCCGAGGGGAAATACTCAGCGCGCCCTGAACACTGGCCGGGTCGACGGGCTCACTGAAAGTGATCTCAACAGGGGCGTCCGGAGGAGCTTCGTCTCCTGGCGCCGGTTTGACGTCGACGACCACAGGAGGCAAGGGCACCGCCGTCGGCGTCGGTTTCTCCGGGGTCGCGGTAGGAGGGAGAGAAGTAGGTGTGGCTTCAGGGGTCCGGAGGATAACCACGGCAACCGTGGGTGTCGGTGTCGGGTGTGGCCGGGAGCAAGCGATGCCTATGTTCAGAAGGAGTAAGGTCAGGCCAACCAGAAACCAGCGAGAAAGGCGAAGGGAGGGAATTCGGCGCTTCATCATGTGTGTGTACATGGAGCCTCCTGGATGCTAACGACAACATGGAACAGATATGAAGTGACGTTTCCCGACAAGGCGATCCAAAGCCGGATGATCGCGCATGTATGATACTCCTATTGCAGAAAATTGTCGACATGGAGGGTCGGACAGCCATCTCCATGGAAATGACGCTTTCGTCCAGGGATGGGTTCCCGTTGCAGGACGTCAATGACGCTGATTTTCCTGGGGGGCTTCTCGTAACAGGCGGACGCCATGGGGTAATGCGGGGAGGATGACATCAAACTGCTCTTGGACAGCTTTGGGGCTACCGGGCATATTGACAATGAGAGTCCGCCCCCGGATGCCGGCTACGGCCCGGCTTAACATCCCGTGCGGTGTCACTCGCAGGCTGGCCGAGCGCATGGCCTCCACCAGTCCCGGTGTTTCCCGCTCGATGACTTCTCGCGTCGCTTCTGGGGTGACATCTCGGGGGGCGAAGCCGGTGCCACCGGTGGTGAGGATAAGTGCGACATCCTCTTCGTCTGCCCAACGGCGCAAGAACTCGGCGATACGAGCGCGGTCGTCCGCAACGACGGCCTGCAACGTCACCCGCCAGCCTAACGCCTCTTCGACCAGACGGACCAGCAGAGGGCCGCTGCGGTCTTCTGTCTCACCTCGTGATGCTCGATCGCTAATCGTCAAAACGCCGACATTGAACATGGCCAGGATAGAGATACGGCGGGAGAAGGAGGGCCCAGAGTCTCGGCTCCCCAAACTCCCGCTGCCCATTCACATTTCTTATCGTTTGGTGTACTGGGGAGCTTTACGGGCTCGTTTGAGTCCGTACTTCTTGCGTTCTTTGACGCGCGGGTCGCGGGTCAGATATCCCCCACGGCGCATGGCCGATCGCAGCTCCGGATTATATTCCACAAGGGCACGAGCAATGCCCAGGCGCACTGCACCGGCCTGTCCGGCGACTCCCCCTCCCTTCACCCGGATGGTAATACGAAAGGCATTCTCCAGTCCAACAGTCTTCAGTGGTTCCATCAGGTGCAATCGATCGCGCTGGCGCGGGAAATAAACGTCTAGGGGGCGTCCGTTGACCGTGATCTGCCCGTCCTTCGCCTCTGGATAAATACGCACGCGCGCGGAGGCTTCCTTCCGTCGGCCCACCGCCTCAATGTAGCGTGCAGCCTCTTCCGCTCGTTCAGCCATGCAACTTCCTCCCTTTTCAGGCTAAAATTCCAGCACTTTGGGCTTTTGTGCCTCGTGTGGATGTGTGTCCGACGCATAAACCTTCAGCTTCTTGAACATCTTGCGCCCCAGACGGTTTTTGGGCAGCATCCCTTTGACCGCGTGTTCGATGACACGTTCCGGATGTGTCCGTAGCTGCTCGCGCAATGTCCTGGATTTGATGTGACCGGGACGATTAAAATATTGCCAGTAGTATCGTTTTTGGTCCAACTTTTGCCCTGTCACCCGAATCTTGTCGGCATTAATGACGATCACATAGTCGCCACAGTCCATGTGCGGAGTGTAGTACGGCTTGTGTTTTCCACGCAGCACGCGAGCAATTTCTGACGCCAGTCGACCCAATGTTCTATTTGTCGCGTCGACTACGTACCACTCCCGTTTGATATCTTCCGGTTTCGGACTAAATGTACGCATTGTACTCACTCCTCTTTCTACCGAATTACTCTTCTCCCTTATCTTCTATTCTGGACGAGCCTCGAAGACGGGTCCCACGCTCCCCTGGGCCGGCACCGAGTGCTTCTCCCGCGAATTGTCTTCCTCTCTATAGTCTCCATAGGAGATAGCCCACAAGTACAGCCCTCTGGGTTCTGCGGGCGGCGGCGACATGCTCCGATCCCGAGCATCGAAGGCCACCTGGAAGTCCTCCTCAGTCCAACGTCCCATCCCAACCCACAGGAACGCCGTCACCAGGGTTCTCACCATTCGGCGCAGAAACCCATTGGCCTGCACCGCGTACACCCAATGCTCTCCTTCCAGAATCCAGCGGGAACGATAAACCTGTCGAATGGTCGCATCCCCCGCCGTCGGGTCACCAAACGTTGCAAAGTCATGCTCCCCCTCGATTGACGCGGCCACCCGGTTCATGGCCTCTCCGTCAAGAGGACGGGGCACGTGCAGGCTAAAGCGAGCACGTAGAGGGGAACGGATGGGCCGGGTGTAGACAAAGTAGCGATACTCCCGACTTCGCGCCGAATAACGCGGGTGGAAATCCTCGTCGACCTCGGTCAGGTCCAAAACAGCGACGCTTTCGGGCAAGATGGCATTCAGTCCCCGTTGTAACTCCTCCAGGCCTCGCGGCCAGTGGGTATGGAAAGCTATAACTTGGCCCCGAGCGTGCACACCGGTATCCGTCCGGCCCGCCCCCAAGAGTCGGACTTCCTCCCGAGTGACCCGGGCAATAGCCTCCTCCAAGGCCCCTTGAACCGTCGGGACCTGAGGCTGGAACTGGAATCCGTAGAAATCTGTACCGTCGTATTCGATCGTCGCCCGAACGTATCGCAAGGCCCTTACTCGACCAGTTCAATCAACACCAGCTCGGCGCCATCCCCACGCCGCCGTTCTCCCAGACGGAGAATGCGCGTGTACCCTCCCGGACGATCCGCGTAGCGGGGAGCCAGCTCATCGAAAAGTTTGCGTGCCACATCCTCATCGTACAGTCGCGAGGAGACCTGACGTCGTACGTGCAGGAACCGGTTCGGATCTGCTGCCCCCCGTTTGGCCAGGGTGATCAGGCGTTCTGCTTCCCCGCGGATGAATTTTGCTTTGGCTTCCGTCGTACGGATGCGTTCATGCAGCAACAATTGTGTGACCAGGTTGCGCTTCAGGGCTTTCCGGTGGCCCATTCGCCGCCCCAGTTTGCGTCCTGCTACTCGATGCCTCATATCTTGACCTCTTCATTCATGCAGTTTCTGCTTGTTCCGGAGCCTCTACGTACTGAAGGAGGTCCTTCTCTGCAAGCCGTTCGCGCAGCTCTTCCAGGGATTTGCGCCCAAAGTTGCGGATGGAAAGCAATTCGTCTTCCCCTTCACGCATGCGTTCCAGAACTTCACCAACCTTGGAAAGGTTCGCTCGCTTCAGACAGTTGTAAGAACGTACCGAAAGCCCCAACTCGTCCAGGGGCATCTCGTACACCTGAGGCGGGATGACGACAACTTGCTCTACCTGCTCCTCTTCTTCTTCTGGAGGTTCTGCCTCCAACCCGGAGATAAGCATGAAATGCTCTTGCAAGATTCGCGCCGCCGACCGCAACGCCTCGTCCGGCTGAATGCTGCCGTCCGTCCACACCTCGACGGTCAATCGATCATATGAAGACGTCTGGCCGATGCGGGTAGGCTCTACGCGATACGTCGCCTTGGTAATCGGGCTGAACAGTGCGTCGATGGGAATTTCGCCAATAGGGAGCCCTTTTCGCTCTTCCGCGGGCGAGTATCCCCGTCCCTTCTCGACCACGAACTCCATGTCCAGGTCCACGTCATCCGAATCCGCCGTAAAAAGATACAGATCGGGGTTCATGACCTCCACCTGAGGAGGACACTGAAGGTCAGCACCGGTCACCACGCCAGCGCCGCGCACCTCCAGGTACACATGAACCGCCTCGTCTCCTTCCATGAGGAAGCGTAACCGCTTCACATTGAGAATAATCTCCGTTGTATCCTCATGCACTCCCGGAATGGCGGAAAACTCATGGTAGATGTCACTAATACGCATGGACGTTACAGCCGCTCCTTCCAAAGCCGAGAGCAATACCCGCCGCAGGGCATTTCCGATCGTTGTTCCGAAGCCCCCTTCCAGGGGTTCGAGAACAAAGCGACCGTATTTTTTCGTCAGTGCTTCCGTCTCAACCTCATGTGGTAAAACCAAGTTTGCCAACGCTACTCCCTCCTCTCTACAGCCTAAGAAAGGACCACCCGCCCATGGGCTCTGGATAGCCCCGCACCCCGCTCGTTCTCACCGTCTGCCCGCCATCACCCCATCCTGTCCTCAGATTTACGCGCCTCTCTCAAGACTGCTCTCGTCCGGTCATCGGGGATCAGGGGCGGTCTTTATCTCCTAGCGGCTGTAGTACTCCACGATAAGCTGTTCGTTGATCGGCAATTCGATGTGATGCCGCTGCGGATACGCCAGCACACGCCCGGCCAGATTGCTCACATCCAACTCAAGCCAATCGGGGGCTTTCTTCTCGGCCAGAATTTCCGCTCGTTCGCGGAAGAAACCGCTCTTGCGACCTCGTTCACGTACCCGTACGATATCGCCCGGCTTCACCCGATAAGAAGGGATATTTACTTTGCGGCCGTTTACCTCGAAATGCCCATGACGAATCAACTGGCGCGCCTGCACGCGAGAATCAGCCAGCCCCAGACGATACACCACGTTGTCCAGCCGACTCTCCAGAATGCGGAGAAGCATCGTGCCGGTCAGCCCCTTTCGCCGGGAGGCTTCCTTGAAATAATTCTGGAACTGGCGCTCCAGCACGCCGTAGATGCGCTTTACCTTCTGTTTCTCGCGCAACTGCATCGCGTAATCGGATTGCTTACGGCGGAACCGTGTAGATTGGCCGTGAATTCCAGGCGGATACGACCGGCGTTCAAACGCGCACTTGGGCGAATAACAGCGATCCCCCTTCAGATATAACTTCATGCCTTCTCGTCGGCACAAACGACATACGGCACCTCGATACCTGGCCAAAGCTCCATCCTCCTTACATTCACAAATCACTTGGTCGATGTCCTCTATCTCCATTCTCCTACTTTTCAGCAGGAGGGGGAGAAAAGAGGAGTTATACGCGTCGCTTCTTGGGGGGCCGGCACCCATTGTGAGGCACAGGGGTGATATCACTAATGGACCGCACCAGCAGTCCTGCCCCCTGAATTGTACGAATGGCTGCCTCGCGACCGGGGCCAGGTCCCTTGACAAACAGATCCACTTCACGCATCTGGAAGTCATTCATCACTCGCTGGGCGATGTGATTCGCCGCCAGTTGAGCCGCGTAAGGCGTACTCTTACGGGCCCCCTTGAAGCCAACCGTTCCCCCACTGGCCCAGGCCAGGGCATTCCCGTTGGGATCCGTTACTGTGATAATCGTATTATTGAACGTCGAATGGATATAGATCCGCCCTTGCGGGACGATCTTCTTCTCCCGCCGTCGCTGTCCTCGCCGTCGTCTCGGCTGTGCCATACATCCCTCCTAAAATACACTCACAGATGAAGCCTTGTCCCCTTGTTTATCATCACCGCGACAGGGTGGAGGCTCTTTTCACTATCACCAAATTTTTCCTTCCAATCTCCACTACTTGCGTGGAGCTCGTTTCTTCCCTGGCACCGTCCGCCGAGGCCCACGACGGGTACGAGCGTTGGTGCGCGTGCGCTGACCGCGCACCGGCAGATTTCGCTTGTGGCGCAATCCGCGATAGGTGCCGATGTCGATCAGGCGCTTGATGTTCATTTGCACCTCACGGCGGAGATCTCCCTCCACACGATAGTTGCGCTCGATGGCCTCGCGCAGACGGGTGACTTCATCTTCCGTCAAATCCCTCACCCGCTTATCCGGGTTGACCCCGGTCCGCTGGATGATCTCACGGCTGCGCGCCAGCCCGATGCCATAAATGTACGTCAACGCCACCTCAAGTCGCTTATTCCTTGGTAAATCAACACCTGCAATACGCGCCATGCACCATCCTCCTCACTTACATCGACTCATCGCTTATCGTTATGTGGTCCAACCACCTCAATCAACCTTGCCGCTGCTTATGCCGCGGGTTTTCACAAATGACGCGCACCACCCCACGACGCCGCACAATTTTGCATTTCTCACACCGCTTCTTCACAGAAGGCTTCACTTTCATGATCTTCCTCCCCAACGCTTCTCAGTTCACAATTGCGTCAGAATCACCGGATCCCCCTCTGTCACCGCCACCGTGTGTTCAAAGTGAGCAGAAAGCGACCCATCCATCGTCACTACCGTCCAGCCATCCGCCAAGGTGCGCGTCTCCCATGTCCCCACATTCACCATGGGTTCCAGAGCCACCACCATGCCTTTCACAAAGCGTCGTCGGCTGTCCGGATGTCTCGGATTCACATAATTCAGCACTTCGGGAGGTTCGTGCATCTCCCGTCCAATGCCGTGCCCGGTGTACAATCGCACCACATAAAAACCCCGACTCTCCACATACCGCTGGACGGCCCGGGAGTAATCGACCAGGCGATGGCCCACACGCACCTGTTCGATCCCCACGAAAAGGGCTTCCCGTGTCACATCCAACAAACGTCTTGCGGTCTCACCGATTTCGCCCACAGGATACGTCCAGGCGCCGTCCCCGTGGTACCCCCTATAAATCGCGCCCACATCAACGCTGATGACGTCCCCTTCTTTCAGTATCTTGTCGGTCCGCGGGATGCCGTGGACCAATTCCTCGTTGATCGAGGCACAGATGGTGGCCGGGAAGCCGTGATAGCCCTTGAACGAGGGGACGGCCCCGTGATCACGAATAATCATCTCGGCGAGAGCGTCA
The DNA here is from genome assembly GCA_964487375.1 of uncultured Anaerolineae bacterium. Lineage (GTDB taxonomy): Bacteria > Chloroflexota > Anaerolineae > JAADDB01 > JAADDB01 > JAADDB01. The sequence goes on from CAZAQA010000025.1 coordinate 40,266, forward strand.
AGCTCAGCCGTACTGATTCCCGGACGGATGGCCCCACGCATGGCCGCGTGCACACGCGCCACAATGCGGCCGGCTTCCCGCATTAAGGCAATCTCCTCCGGCGATTTGATGGTGACCACTCGTCTATTTTGTTGACGTAACGCCATGCAAGAACCTGCCCACGTGACCCAATCGGTCACGCCATGATTGCCGGCCTGACCTGTACAGTCCGGGCCAGGATTTCGTGGACCTCTTCGATGGAACGTTCCCCATCAACCTCCACCAACAGTCCCTGCCGACTGTAGTAGGCCAAAACCGGCGCTGTTTGTTCAAAATACACGCGCAAACGCTCCCGGGCCGTTTCCGGTTTATCATCCGGGCGCTGATACAACGACCCGCCACAAACATCACAGACCCCCGGACGCGCCGGGGGATTGAACTCTATATGATACACAGCACCACAATTTCGACAAATCCAGCGCCCCGACAGACGCCGCAACAGAACATCCTCACTGACACGAATGTAAGGCACCACGTGAATGCACCACCCCAGCTCTGCCAGGCGTGCATCCAATGCTTCGGCCTGCGTGACCGTGCGCGGGAACCCATCTAACAACGCGCCATGAGCACAATCCGGTTGGGAGAGCCGGTCTATTACCATGGCGATCGTGACATCGTCAGGAACCAGATCCCCTCGTTCCATGTAGCCCTTGGCCAGACGTCCTAGTGGCGTGTCATTGCGCACGTTTTCCCGAAAAATGTCCCCACTGGCGACATGAGGAACATCCAACAGGCGAGCAAGCCTTTCGGCCTGCGTGCCCTTCCCGGCCCCTGGAGGCCCCATCAAAATCACGACCATAGGTTGCGACGCCATTGGCGCATCCTCCTGTAAGTCTTGTGATTTGACGACGTCCGACATTACCGGATGAAACCTTCATAGTGACGCATGAGCAACTGAGCTTCTACCTGCTTCATCGTGTCCAAGACCACACCGACCACGATCAGCAACCCCGCACTGGTGATCAACATCACATTTGTCTCTGTAATGCCCCGCACAAAGAAGGGCAAAATAGCAACGACAGCCAGGAAGAAGGCCCCCACGAATGTGATACGGGACATGACCTTGTTCAGATAATCTTCTGTGCGCTTCCCGGGACGAATGCCGGGAATGAATCCTCCCTGTTTCTGCAGCGTTTCAGCCAGGTTCTGCTGCCGGAAAATCACGTCTGTGTAGAAATAGGTGAAGGCCACCACCAACCAGAAGTACAAGAACCAATAGAACCAGCCGGCCGGATCCAGAACGTGCTGGGTCGTCAGAGCCAGGTTGGAGACAAGCGGGTTGCTAACCGTAGCCAGATAGCTGGCCACGGTCGGCGGAAAGAGCAGCAGGCTCTGGGCGAAGATGATCGGGATCATGCCGGCGGCATTGACTCGCAAAGGCACGTAGGTGGCCTGACCACCGTATACCTTACGGCCCCGCACCCGCCGCGCGTACTGCACCGGAATACGCCGCTGCCCCTCCTGAACGAACACGATGGCTGCCACTGTAACCACAGTGAGCAACAGGAACACCAGGACGCCCGTATAGTTTCCAGCCTGGACCATCTGGCCAAGCCGGGTAGGCACACGGGCCACAATTCCTCCAAAAATGATGAGGGAAACGCCGTTCCCTACCCCTTCCTCGCTGATGAGTTCCCCCAGCCACATGGCAAAAATCGTACCGGCAGTCAGGGCCACAATCGTCGCCAGGGTGGGCAGCCAGGTTGCACCTCCGAAACCAAAGTGGGGCAACACGCCTGCCCGGGCCAGCAGTGTGGACTGCCCCCACGCCTGCAGCAGAGCCAGAGGAACCGTAAGCAGGTTCGTGTACAGATTGATCTTCTGTTGCCCCTGCTCGCCTTCCTTAGACAACGCTTCCAGTTGCGGGATGATAGGCACCAGCAATTGCATGATAATGGAGGAGGTAATGTATGGGTACACCCCCATGGCCATGACGGAGAAATTCGCCAGGGCCCCCCCGGAGAACAAGTCCAACATCCCGATCAACGGATTGGACTGGAAGACCTGTTTGAGTACCGCCTGGTTCACTCCCGGAACAGGAACATGAGCCACCAGGCGATACAGGGCCAGAATTCCCAGGGTAAACAACAGGCGTCGCCGCAAATCCGGCAGCCGAAACGCATTGCGCATTGCCTCAATCATTGGAACACTCCATCTCCCATCCAGAATAAATCCCCATGCTCTCCCCTCTTCTTGACTTCGGCCCCACTACCCGTCTAGTGCTTCTGTCCCATCTTCACACGCAGGTGGGGGAAAGGAACCAGCTCGACGGACCCGCCAGCCGCTTCCACCTTGGCCCGCGCCGTGCGAGAGATACGATTCACCTTCACCTTGAGCGGCCGATCCACATCCCCATCCCCCAGGAGAACCACCGGGGATGTCTCCGAGCGGATCAAGCCCGCAGCCGCCAGGGATTGCGGCGTGACCTCCGCACCTGCCGGGAACCGTTCGGCATCCAGTTGCTTCAGGTTGACCGGCTGATAGCGAATTTTGAAAATATTCGTAAAACCGCGCACGAAGGGCAGACGGCGCACAAAGGGAAGCTGACCACCCTCGAAATAAGGGCGCACACCACCCCCTGAACGCGAGTTTTGTCCTTTGGTCCCACGACCGGCCGTCTTTCCCTGCCCGGCCGCAATACCGCGTCCAACTCGCTTGCGCTTGCGGGTTGCCCCCGGCGCCGGACGCAAGTCATGCAGTCTCATTGCACACCCTCCCCAGATTCCATCTCTTCAATCTGTACCAGATGGGCGACCTTGGCCACCATCCCCCGAATGGTAGGAGTGGCCCGATGTTCAACGCTTTGGCCAAGTCGGTGTAAGCCCAAAGCGCGCAACGTCGCCTTTTGCCCTTTTTTGTGTCCGATGGCACTCCTCACATACGTGATGCGGAGTGTTTTAGGCAATTGCTTCTTCTTGGCCATGCTTCTTCCTCTTCTGCCAGAAAGGTTGGACTTGCTCCAGCGGCTTGCCACGAAGCCGGGCCTCTTCTTGCGGATCTTGGAGGTGCTTGAGGGCCTCGTACGCCGCCTGGGTGATATTTGCTGCGTTGCTGTTACCAAGGGATTTGGTCAGAATATCTTTAATGCCGGCCGCCTCCAGCACGGCGCGCACCCCCCCGGCGGCAATAACCCCCGTTCCAGGCGATGCCGGCTTCAGGAGGAGCTTCGCGGCCCCAAACTTCATTAGAATAGGATGAGGAATCGTCGTTCCTACGATAGGCACCCGAATCATGTTGTGCTTGGCCCGAGTGACGCCTTTACGGATGGCCGCGGGCACTTCGTTGGCCTTGCCAATGCCCACACCTACACGACCTTGCTTATCGCCCACCACAACGACCGCACGAAAGCCAAAACGTCGGCCTCCTTTGACCACTTTTGCCGTACGGATGATCTGCACCACGCGCTCTTCGAGTTCAACCGCTTCTTCTTCCACGTTGGCATTCCGCTTGTTCACTGCCATGCGTCCTCCCATCACTCCACTAGAACTTCAGTCCGGCCTCGCGAGACGCGTCGGCCAACGCCTTGACTCGACCATGATACTTGTAACCGCCACGATCGAACACCACCTCGGTAATCCCCCTCTCGAGGGCACGACGGGCCACCAACTGCCCTACCAGACGAGCCTGCTCCGTCTTTGACAACTCGCCGACTTTGTCACGCAACGCCCGATCGATCGTGGACGCGGCCACCAGCGTCATCCCGTTTTCATCATCAATCACCTGTGCATAAATATGATTCAGGCTGCGGAACACGTTCAGGCGCGGGCGAGTCGGCGTTCCACGAACCCGCCTACGCACCCGAAGATGTCGACGCTTTCGGGCTTCATTGCGATTTGCCTGTCCCATAAGTCCTCCTCATTTACTCACTGCCCTATCACCCATGGTCCATGTCCCGGACTCTCCTTCGTCCTCCCCATCATGACGAGTCAGAGAAAACATCCAGGAGAACAAAAGAACATCGCGATATGTAGCAGCTTCTCCGGATATCCTACTTCCGCCCTGCCTTACCCGCCTTCTGGCGCACATGCTCGCCTCGGTAACGAATGCCCTTCCCGTGATAGGGCTCAGGCGGACGCACCTGGCGGATGCGGGCAGCGATCTCTCCGACCAACTCTTTATCTATTCCTTCAACGCCGATCCGGGTTACACCGGTAGGCAAACGCTCCGCGGTGAAGGTAATCCCTTGCGGAGGTTCGAAAGTAACCGGATGGGAGTAACCTACATTCAAGGTCAGACGCCCCCCCTTCACTTCGGCACGGTAGCCAACGCCGTAGATTTCCAGCTCCTTTTTGAACCCTTGAGAAACGCCTTGCACCATATTGGCCAGCAGGGCTCGCGTGAGGCCGTGAAAAGCCCGATGCTGTCGAGCATCACTGGGGCGTTCGACCCGCAGGACATTATCTTTCAGTACGATTGTCATCTCTGGATGGAAGTGACGTTTCAACTCCCCGCGTGGCCCCTTCACCGTCACTGTGTTGTCGGGCAAGATTGTAACTGTCACACCCTTTGGCAATTCGATTGGTTGCTTCCCTATCCTCGACACCGCAGTTCCTCCTTAGCTCTCACCACACATAAGCAATCACTTCGCCCCCGACATTCTTTCGCCTGGCCTCGCGATCCGTCATCACCCCTTTGGGCGTGGAGAGGATGGCAATGCCGAGTCCGCTGCGCACGTAAGGGATCTCCCGGCGCTTCACATACACGCGGCGTCCCGGCTTACTGACCCGCTCTAGCCCTTGGATAACCAGGCGAGGAGGGCGTACACGGTTATCATATTTCAGAATAAGGCGCAACATGGGTTGAGGCTTTTCCTGGCCCACATCATAGCGCTCAATGAACCCCTCTTCTTGTAAAATACGAGCAATCTCCACCTTCAATTTGCTGCTTGGCACCAGCACCTGCCGATGCCTTGCCAGCCCCGCGTTGCGAATACGGGTCAACATATCTGCGATCGGATCTGTCATCATAATAGCTGATTTCCTCCCTGGTTACAGTATCGACGTCTGTCACGCCGACTTATAACCCTCTCTGCCGACGCCATCCCTGGCCGCACTCTGGCATCATCTCGAACAGCGTGGGGCCCCGTTTCTGCGCCTGATTACCAGCTCGACTTACGAACGCCGGGGATGTGCCCTGCAAGGGCTTCCCGCTTGAAACAGATGCGGCACATTTCGAAACGTCGAATGTAGCCGCGAGGGCGTCCACAAATTTTACAGCGATTGCGCACACGCACTTTGTACTTCCGCCGTTTCTCACGGTATACCATGCTTGTCTTAGCCACGCCAGTTTTCCTCCTCTATTGGGTACGACGAAACGGCATCCCCAGTAAGCGCAGCAACTCTCGCGCTTCTTCGTCTGTTTCCGCCGTTGTCACAATGGTCACTTCCAGCCCTCGCACCCGGTCGATCTTGTCATAATCGATCTCCGGGAAAATAAGCTGTTCTCGAATACCCAGGCTGTAATTCCCCCGACCGTCAAACGCGTCCGGGGAAACCCCACGAAAATCGCGCACCCGGGGCAGCGCCACGTTGAACAGACGATCCAAAAAATCGTACATCCGTCGGCCCCGCAGCGTGACTTTCAAGCCAATGGGCATGCCCTTGCGCAGCTTGAAGGTCGCGATAGACTTACGTGCCCGTGTGATCAGGGGTTTCTGACCGGTGATCACCGCCAGATCCCGTGAGGCCGCATCCAGGGCCTTGGCGTTCTGAATGGCCTCCCCCAACCCGATATTCACCACCACTTTCTCAATCGCCGGCACCTCCATGACATTCCGATAACCGAACCGCTCCCGTAATTCAGGAACGATCTCCTCGCGATACCTCTCCAACAATCTTGGTACTCGAGCCATCTCTCCAACTCTCCCTCTATGAGCCCCGATTTCCATCCGGGTACCCGCGGACTAGGACACTCCAGAGCGTTACTCACTCATCCAGGTATTCATCGTACTTGCGACTGTAGCGCACTCGCTCCCCGTTGGCCGCGATCTGGTAAGTGACTCGGGTCGGTCGGTTCGCCCCCTTGGCCACCAGCATCACGTTAGAGATGTGAATGGGGGCTTCGCGCTGGATACGCCCGACCTGCGTGCGCACATCTCCTGTCGGACGCTGATGCTTCGTCGCCAGGTTAGCCCCCGACACCACGACCCAGACATCGTTCGGGTTATAAAGGCCAGCGCGGCGTCCGGCCCACTTCTTGCGGATAACGCGCTTGACCTCGCCTCGATACCCCTTATCATCTCCGGCAATGATTTCCACCAGATCCCCCTTGCGGATCTTCGTGCGGGGAACCCGCTTGCTGGCCGGTTTCTTTTTCTTTGCCATCTCATCTACCTCCTACAAGACTTCAGGCGCCAGGGAGACAATGCTCATAAACCCTTTCTCCCGCAATTCGCGTGCTACCGGACCGAAAATACGCGTGCCTCGCGGCTGATTGTGGTCATCGATCAATACCGCCGCGTTATCGTCGAAACGGATGTGTGTGCCGTCAGGACGGCCGTAGTCCCTGGCCGTGCGCACAACCACGGCCTTGACGACTTCCCCCTTGCGAACGTTGCTGTTGGGTGCTGCATCCTTCACCGTCGCGACGATAATGTCGCCCACACGGCCGTAGCGACGATACGAGCCTCCCTTGACCCGAATGACAAGGATCTCTTTGGCGCCCGTATTGTCCGCGACTGTCAAACGACTCTCTTGCTGAATCATAATGCCTTCACCTCCGACGTCGATAAATCCGCTGCGGACAGGCGCTTAAGCTGTCGTCTCCATGTGCTCTTCCGCGCGTTGCAAAATTTCGGTCACGACCCAGCGCTTCTCCCGACTCAGTGGACGAGACTCTCGAATCCGCACCAGATCCCCGACCCGGCACTTGTTGTGGCGATCATGGGCCTTGTACTTCTTGCGCGTGCGAATCACTTTCTTGTACAGGCGATGACGTTGGGTGCGCTCTACGACCACCACCACTGTCTTGTCCATTTTATCGCTGACTACGCGACCGATCAGTTCCTTCTTCGGCATCGCTCACGCCTCCCCTGCTAACTCGCGCTCTCGCAAAATCGTATGCAACCGCGCAATATCCTTCCGAGCTTCTCGCAATCGCGCCGTATTCTTCATCTGTCCGATACGAACGTTCACGCGCAAGGTATAATATTCTTCGTAGGCCTCTTCCAGGCGTACCTTAAGTTCCTCGGTGGACAGTTCACGGATCTCACTTCCCCTCATTGTTCTTCTTCCTCCTCCACGAGACCTTCCCGCTTCACGATCTGCGTGTGGATGGGCAGTTTATAGGACGCGAGGCGAAGTGCCTCCAGGGCTACCTCCTTGCGCACTCCCCCCACCTCAAAAAGGACGCGGCCCGGTTTAACGACGGCAACCCAATGATCTACACTCCCCTTACCACTGCCCATACGGGTCTCTGCCGCGCGTTTGGTCACCGGCTTGTCAGGGAAGACCCGAATCCAGTACTTCCCGCCGCGGCGCATGTGGCGGACAATCGTTCGGCGTGTCGCCTCGATTTGGCGGGCCGTCAACCAGCAAGGCTCCAGCGCTTGCAGGCCGTAATCCCCAAAAGCTACGAAATTGCCACGCATGGCCATCCCTCTCATGCGGCCGCGCTGCTGTTTGCGATACTTCACACGTTTTGGCATCAACATGATCTCATTTTCCTCCATCCACGACACACATCAGGCCCCATCCGATGCAGACCGGATGTTCCAGCGTCCTCGGGAAAAACGAGTCCGAGGTACCTGAGCAACGTTCGCCATCTCACGCCCGGCTCATCCATGACCTTTGCGCTCGCCTCGTCCTCTCTCTCCGGCATTCAAGATCCGGCACCCCCAGCTCGCGAATGAACCTGCAAATGGTTGCCTGACAGCGGCGTTCAACCTCAGCCTGCCGGCTCTGTTGCAGTTTCCACCGCTTCTTCAACCGGCTTCTTCTCCGGCAAAATATCTCCCTTGTAGATCCAGACTTTGACGCCGATACGCCCGTATTGAGTCAACGCCTCGGCCAGGGCATAATCAATGTCGGCCCGGATTGTGTGGCGGGGAATACGCCCCTCACGCACAGCCTCTTTGCGGGCCATCTCCGCACCGGCCAACCGGCCCTTCACCTGGACCATGGCTCCCTTGGCTCCCATGCGCATGGCACGAAACACGGCCTGCTTAATTGCTCGCCGAAAAGAAACTCTTCGTTCCAACTGCTCGGCGATGCTTTCCGCTACCAACCGCGCATCCAGTTCAGGACGTTTGACCTCAGCCACATCTATTTTCACACGCTTGCCGGTCAACTCCCCCAGTTTCTCACGGAGGTCATTCACGTTCTGGCCCTTCCTGCCGATGACGATGCCCGGCTTCGAGGTGTGAATCGTGACATGGACCTGCTTTGGGTAACGCTCAATTTCGATCCGGGAAATACCCGCTCCCTTCAACTGGCGGCGAATGTGCTCACGAATGAGACGATCCTCTTCTAACAGCTCGGCATAGCGCTTCCCTTCAGCATACCACCGAGACTGCCAGTTTTTCGTAATGCCCAGGCGAAAACCAATCGGATGTACCTTGCGACCCAAAATTCCCTCCTTATTCTCTATTCCACCGACATCAGTTGCGCCTGCTTCGGCCTTGCCAACGCTTATGCACGTTCCTCGAGTTCCACCGTCACGTGGCAGGAGCGACGAATGATGGGCTTGAAACGTCCTCGGGCACCAAAGCGACGCCACCGGCGCCGGGGCCCTTCGTCCACCGTAATTCTGGTGATGTACAGGGCCTCTACGTCCAGGCCCTCGTTGTTGTCCGCGTTCGCTATCGCACTTGCAAGCACTTTGGCAATCGGGCGAGCGGCTCGCTGCGGCATGAAATGAAGCATCTCCAACGCATCTTGTGCACGCATGCCTCGCAGCTCATTCGCTACCAGCCGCGCCTTTTGTGGCGAGATCGGAATGTACTTGGCAACCGCTCGCACCCGCAACTCCTCAAATTCGTTAAATTCCGCCATCCTATCCCCCTATGAACACATTCCAGGCGCGAACTGTTAACGTCGCCCGGATTTCTTCTCCCTAGGAATGTGACCACGGAACAAGCGTGTGGGAACGAATTCTCCCAGACGGTGACCCACCATCTGCTCCGTGATGTAAATGGGCACATGTCGTCTCCCGTCATGTACGGCAATGGTATGGCCCACCATTTGCGGAAAGATGACCGACGCCCGCGACCAGGTCTTGATCACGCGACGCTCGCCACGTCGGTTCATTTCCTCGATCTTACGAAGCAGTTTCGGATGAACGTAGGGTCCTTTTTTCAATGAACGACTCATAAGATCACTCCCTTTCTCCGTACTCGCAAATGTCCATCCCCTTACGCTCTACAAGATTTCCGCTCGCTTTCTCCAAGTCTGACAAAAGGCTTACTTCCGCCGACGCACAATGAACCGATCGGATGGCTTAAACTTGCGGCGAGTTTTGTAGCCCAGTGCAGGCTTGCCCCACGGCGTCTTCGGCCCTGGAAGTCCCACAGGCGCTCGACCCTCGCCCCCGCCATGCGGGTGTGCTTCGGGGTCCATAGCCGATCCACGTACCGTCGGCCGCCAGCCCAGCCACCGTCGACGCCCGGCCTTGCCCAGGTTCACGTTGATATGGTCGACGTTGCCGACCTGCCCCACTGTGGCCATACAGCGCACGTGAATTTTGCGCATTTCCCCGCTGGGCAGACGCACGATCGCATATTCCCCCTCGCGGGCCATCAATTGGGCGGACGTTCCTGCCGCTCGTACCAGTTGCCCTCCCTTTCCGGGCACCAACTCAATGTTGTGAATAACGGTGCCCAAAGGCAGACGGGAAAGGGGCAACGCGTTGCCTGGACGCACCTCGGCATCGGGGCCGGACATAATCCGATCTCCCACCGACAACCCCACCGGGGCAAGAATGTATCGCTTTTCCCCATCCGCATAGGCCACGAGCGCAATGCGGGCGGAGCGATTGGGATCATACTCAATGGTCTTCACCACCCCAGGCACTCCCCACTTCTCCCGTTTGAAATCAATCAGGCGGTAGCGGCGCTTGTGCCCTCCGCCTCGATGACGCACCGTCACCCGGCCCTGATTGTTGCGCCCTGCCTTCTGCTTGCGCGGGGCCAGCAGGGAAGATTCCGGCTCTTTGCGGGTGATCTCATCGAATGTCAAGGCCGTCATCCCGCGTCGACCCGGCGATGTGGGTTTATATATCTTGATTCCCATGATAGCCGCTCCTATACCCCTTCAAATAGCTGAATGGAATCCCCTTCTTGCAGGCGCACATAGGCCTTCTTCCAGGCGGATTTGCGCACCACCACACGTCGTCCCCATCGCCCCCGCTTGGGCTTCATGTTCAGGAGACGAACATCAACCACGTGAACGTTGTAAATCCTCTCGATGGCTTGCTTCACCTGAATGCGATTAGCCCGTCGGTCCACTTGAAAAACGTACACATTCTGCGTGTCGGAGAGCTCGGTGGCCTTTTCCGTAATCAACGGCCGCTTGATAACTTGATAGACGTGCATGACCCCACCTCCTATCCTAAGACCTGCTCGATGAGCCGGAGCGACGCCAACGGGACAAGGATCGTGTCGTAGCCCAACAGGTCACGCACGTTCAAGTAAGAGGCCCGCAGCGTTTTGACATCGGGCAGATTGCGAGCAGAGAGTTCCACGGCCTCATCCGCCTCCGGAAGCAGGATCAGAACACTGCCCTCCAGCTCCAGGTTTTCCAGAATCTCCAGCAGGCGCCGGGTTCGCGGCTCGGGCAATGTCAGTTCATCCAACACCCGGATCTGGCCCTCCGCGGCCTTGGCCGAGAGCGCCGACCGCAGTGCCAGGCGTCGCATTTTGCGCGGCATGTCCTTCCGGTATGAACGCGGCTTGGGACCAAAAACCGTGGCTCCACCTACCCATTGTGGCGCCCGGATGCTTCCCTGGCGAGCCCTCCCAGTATGCTTCTGCCGCCAGGGTTTGCGCCCGCCGCCGGACACTTCGCCACGCGTTTTTGTGCTATGCGTTCCCTGACGCGCGTTTGCCAATTGCCGCACCAGGGCCTGATGCATCACGGGCACCTTGGGTTCAATGGCAAAAATACTCTCCTTGAGTTCAACATCACCGACTTGTTCACCTTCGATATTGTACACTGGCACTAGCATGATGCATTCTCCGTAATGTCCCCGACATCTGATACCTGATGCGCAACGCCAGATAACGCCCAATGCATTTGAGTTTCAGGCATCAGCCCCCCTTCTTCCCTCTCTTGCCCGGTCGTGCAGCCTCACGCACCATGACCAGCCCTTTCTTGTGCCCAGGCACAGCGCCTCTAACCAGGATCAAATGATTCTCTGGGTCCACACGCACGACCTCCAATCTCTGAACGGTCACTCGCCGATTCCCCATGCGGCCAGCCATACGAGTTCCCGGCAACACGCGGCCCGGATACGTTCCCGCCCCAATGGAACCGGGGGCACGCAAGCGATCCGATTGACCGTGTGTTCGGGGGCCGCCACCAAAGCCGTGACGCTTAACGCCCCCTTGAAAGCCACGCCCCTTAGAAGTGCCCGTCACGTCCACCCGATCGCCCGGACGGAAGAGATCGACCGTCAGGACTTGTCCCACCTCATACTGACTGGCATCATCCACCCGAATCTCACGCAGGATGCGCAGAGGAGGCAAATCGTACTTCCGCAAGTGGCCCAACCGAGGAGAGTTCAACTTGTTGGGTCTGGTGACTTCGAAACCAATCTGAATGGCTTCGTAGCCATCCGTCTCCGTACGTTTTACTTGAGTCACATAGCAAGGCCCGGCCTGAATGACCGTTACCGGAATCATGACGCCCGTATCATCGAAGACACGAGTCATACCCAGCTTTCTGCCGAGAATGCCTTTCATTACACATAGCCTCCCTGGGACTGTGGGCCCGGCATCAAGACCCCATCATCCCCCTAAATTCCGCTCCGGACACCCGTCCGAACTTTTAGAGTTTGATCTCGATATCCACACCTGCCGGAAGACTCAGACGCATCAAGTTGTCGATGGTCTTCTGACTGGGTTCCACTACTTCAATAAGCCGCTTATGAGTGCGAATTTCGAACTGTTCTCGAGAGTCCTTATCAATGAAGGGGCCTCGAATAACCGTAAAACGTTCGATTCTCGTCGGCAGCGGTACTGGACCCACCACGCGAGCACCTGTTTTTTCCGCCACATCCACAATATCGCGCACCGAACGATCGAGTACTCGATGATCGTAAGCCTTTAGCTTGATGCGAATGCGCTGCTGCCTCGCCATAAAAGCACCCCCAGATCGCACTTTGCAGGGACGGGGGGGACATTCCTCGCCCCTGCGCATTCATTCGATTATTCGATGACCTCGGTGACCACACCGGCGCCCACCGTGTGTCCT
>CAZAQA010000026.1:0-52664 GCA_964487375.1 uncultured Anaerolineae bacterium
AGCCTCCCCCCACCCCTGCACGCCCAACGCTTCAAACAAATCCTTGCGTTTCCGTCGCACCGTGCCCTCGGATAACCTCAAGCGCTGGCTTAACGCGCCCACCTCCTCCCCTCGCAGCAGCCCTTCCCAGAGGTGCCAAAGGTCTGGGGGGAGAGAGGTGAGGGCAAGGGCAATGGTTTGGCCCCACCGGACGGCGCGTTGAAAGAGGTGGGAGGAGCCAGGTAGCTTGGCCATCGAGGAGGAGGCGTAGGTGGTGGAAGAGGTCTGAGGTGGGCATGGCTTTGTCGAGGAAGGTGGGGAAGCCCCAGTGGTAGGCAAGCCAGAGGTGGAAGGGGGAGGAACGGGTTGTGGAGGTGAGAGCAAATGCGCTGGGGGGATAAAGAGGCCTTGTGTGGCGCACGTGATGCTGATCCCCGTCGCGCGGTGGGGTGCGCGCGGGCGCGCGGTAAGGTGATCGCTGGCGCGCGCCCACTTGCGCGGCGGCGCGCGCGAATGTGATCACCGGCGCGCGCAAATTCGCGCGAAATTGTATTGACTTTTGGGGGTCGAACCTGCTATAGTAGAAATGTCCGGACGGTGCCGTCGGGAAGAGGAAGATAGAGGGAAATGCTTCTCTCCTCACAAACCACTATTCGAGGAGGCGCACCATGTACCAAAGAATGCTTCGTAAGAGTGTAGCCACCCTCTTGGCTCTAGTATTGTTATGGGTGCCGGTTACTACTGTGTCGGCTTCTAGAGAAACACAATCTGTCTATCAAACACCAACGCAATCTATGCCACCTCAGGCACGCAAACCAGGTAAAATCGATTGGAATGTCGTCATAGAGCGATATGGCCTAGAACCCGCCACAAGTGTCCCATCAGGCATTGTCCCTCTTAAGTTTGAAAGTCCTGAGCAGTTGGATGAGTTTCTTTCCCGACTATCCTCCAAACAAAAAGAGCCGCCACACATTGTATACAGGGATTCTCTGAGCAAAAAGTTAATGACTACCGTAGTACCTTCTACATCGACAGATTCTTATGTTGTAACGAGCGTTGTAACGAGAAGCTGTTCTCAGAACATTGGGTGGATGTCGACATTTCATACCTGGGCTGATATTAGTGTGAGCTACAGTGGCTCATTTCGATGGATCAACGGCGTTCTCAACACGCGAACAGGTTTAACCGGCCTCACGACAGGTTTCCATTTACACGACACCTATAGCTACGCCTATGATCAAAGTGCAGTTTCTGTCTCTGTTAAGGGAGGCGGAATTATCACTGTATACCTCCTCATAGATGGAGGTGTCCAGATATTTTCGTCTCCGGTAAGCTGTTCCTTTACTTATAGTGTCTACTGAATTTGAAATAAATGTTGTGCATGCCCAGCGTGCAAGCATTTCACGCTCATTATCTGTATACATTCCAGGCCATGATTATCCTTTGAACAGGAAATACGAGAGGTGAAAGTGGAAAAATTATTTGCCTTACAGCTACTTAATATCACCTTGTTGATAGGGTGGCCAATTGTTAGCATCATTGCAATACTTGGTTTGCGTAGGCATAATATGGATAATCTCGCGAAGGCTCTGTGGGCTCTCATCATATTATGCATTCCATTCTTGGGTGCCATTGCTTTTTGGCTCGTTCAGCCAAAAAGCAATAATTGAATCCACCGTCGAGTATGCAGTACACACTTCTTCCTGCAAAAGTAGAGGGCCAGATGTCATCCTCAAGGGCGTTCTTCAAAGCCCAAGAGTGCACGGGAAAGAGGAGCGTTAGAATTGAGCGGCATGCCCATACCGTTCGAGCGGCTGCCGATAGACCCTCGGCAGCCGCTCAACCTTCCTACACCCACATCACCCCATCTCCAGAATCCCGACCGCACCCATGCCCCCACCGATGCCCAGGGTCACCAAGCCGTAGCGGCTCGTGCCATCGGCCCTCACACGCCCTCCGCACCGCCTCCGCCCATCTCCGCACGCCCAACGCCTCAAACAACACCTTCCGCTTCCGCCGCCCCTGGCTTCCACCAACACATTCTGAAACCGAGTTTCCTCCCGAGTTCTCGAACAACCGCGCCGGACGCTTCCTCAGACCACACGTCATGGCCGTCATTTCCGCTCGGAGAAATGCAGAGACGCCATAGGCGTCCATGAGTCGCTGAAGGCACGGCTTTCGTCCCCTCGCCTCCCACCGAAACCGTTTGACAAACGCCGGAAGGACCTCCGCAGAGGTTGGTTTACGCTCGCTCATCGCCCAGGAGATGGGCCAGCTCGCCAAAATCCACCCGAGAGGTCATATCCAGGCTCAACGGGGTGACCGAAACGACCCGCTCGACTAGAAACGCGTGGATGTCCGTTCCCGGCTCCAAATCTTCCGGACGCACACCCACCCGGTAACCGACCTTGCCCCCAAGGGTGGCACCACCGTAGAAAGAGGCCATGTAGCTGGTGTAGTAAGAATGGCGGGAAAGACGAGTCAAACGCCAGGGCGTGTGTGATGTCGCCCCAGAAGGGACGTCCACTTTGAGCACGTCCACATCGGGGGGCAGCTTGGAAGTCAGCAGCCGTCCCGCGAACAGGCGGGTGAAATACACGGCGGTGCCCCAGTCGACTTTGCCGTGATGATAGTGAAATTCAGGTGAGGTCTCCAGGGACACCGCCAGAGAAGGAAGGCCCATGCTTGCCCCCTGCAAGGCCGCGCCCACCGTCCCTGAAATGGTAATGCCACTACCCAGGTTCTCCCCGTAGTTGATGCCGGAGATGAGCACATCCGGTTGGCGCCCGTTGCACAACACCAACATCCCGTACAGGACGGCCTGCGCAGGAGCGCCCTTGATGTGGTACGCGGGTACCCGGACGTCACCCACCACATAGTCGACGGGGTGGAGTATCCCGTCGGTCGGGGGCATACTGCGTCCCATACTCGTCTGCTGTTCGGTGGGAGCGACGACCAGAACATCCCCCAACGGCAGGACGGCTTCCACGGCGGCCTGCAGGCCGGGCGAGCCAATGCCATCGTCGTTGGTCACAAAAAACAGGGGTGAGGACATAGAGCTCCTTTCCTTGACTGGGTTTGGGGTATACCGCCCCGTCGCCTGGCATTTTCCCTCATTTCCCCTTTCCGGTAAAATCCAACAGGGAGAGTGTCTCCCTGGTCTGACCTGGAGCACGGTAGACGATGACTTAAGGAGGATATACATGGGCCCTGTGACCGATGTGCCCCGTCCAAAGAACATCCCTCAAGACGCGCCCCTGGAAGAACAGGTGGCGTCGCTCATTGAGATGCTGAACAATTACATCGAGTACTACCACGGAGGAACCGTGCGGCTGGTTGATTTCGATGGCAAATGGGTCAAAGTACGCTTGGGGGGCGCGTGTCAGGGCTGCCCGCTGACAGAGACGACCCTGCGCGGGTGGATCGAAGGCACCCTGAAACAATTCTTCCCCCAGATCGAAGGAGTTCAGAACGTTGGCGACGAAAGCGCCCAATAGAGTCACTCCACCTCTCTCCAAAGTCCTCCTTCAAGAGCGGGCCGCCGAACTGGACACGCAGCTCTTGGTCGAGGGCGCGCGCCGGTTGGGCGTAGAACTGTCGTTGGAACAAACCCTGGCCCTGGCTCGATACTATGCCCTGCTGGTCATCTGGAACGAGCACATGAACCTGACCTCCATTACCAACCCGGACGATGTCGTGCGCAAACACTTCCTCGACGCGCTTGCCCCCCTTCCCGTCCTCGCTGAGGAGGTCGTCCTCCAGGCCCAGCGAGAAGGCACTGGCGTCCATGCCACCCCACTGGCCTACCTGCTCTCCCTGTCCTGGCGGGCTATCGACGTGGGCGCGGGGGCCGGGATACCCGGTCTGGTGGTGAAGATCGTCTGGCCCCACTTGCGGCTGACCCTGCTGGACGGTACGTTGAAAAAAGTGCGCTTCATGAACGAGGTTATCCGCATCCTCGACCTGAAGCGGACCATCGCTATTCAGGGACGAGCGGAGGAATTCGGACGGGACGACGCCTTTCGGGAGCAGTTCGACCTGGTATTGGCCCGGGGCCTGGCCCCCATGAATGTCCTGGCGGAGTACACATTGCCCTTTGTCCGGCGAGGAGGCTGGACGCTGGCGTACAAAGGTCCCCGGGCACCAGAGGAACTCTCCCGCGCGTTTGGAGCTATCGAAAAACTGGGAGGGTATGTAGAACGGGTGGCCCCTGTTCATGTGCCGGGGTTGGCAGAAGGCCGGTTTGCCCTCTTGATACGCAAGGTGGAAAGGACGCCGCAAGGGTTTCCTCGAGGTCGTGGACTGCCCCGCAGACGTCCATTGGAGTGAGGGTTGGTGTACTTGCAACATCTCTCATTGAAGAACTTCCGCAATTACTTGCGCCTGGAGCTTCCTCTGCCCAGAGGAATTACGGTTATCCAGGGCCGGAACGCGCAGGGCAAGACAAATTTGCTGGAGGCGATTGCCTACCTCGCCACCGGCAAATCCCTGCGCGCACTCTCAGAACGGGAACTGGTTCACTGGCTAAGTTTCGAACGGGAACCCATTCCCTTTGCCGAGGTGAACGGAGAAATCCAGCGCAACGGTCACACGACCCGGCTCCGCCTGGTTCTCACCCAACAGGGGGGGCGCGGCAGTGGATCGGGATTCCGCAAAGTGGTGACGATCAACGGGGTGCGCAAGCGCGTCCTGGACATACTGGGCATCTTGCCTGTGGTCCTCTTCCTACCCGAGGACATCACCTTGATCTCCGGTGCGCCCTCGATACGACGACGATACCTGAACCTTCTGCTTTGCCAGATAGACCGCGAATACTGTCGCCACCTGGAGGCGTACAACAAGGTGGTGACCCGGCGCAATGCCCAGTTGCGAGCCTTCCAGGGGAAGCGGCTGGACCCCGCGCTGTTAGTGTACTGGAACGACGCGCTGGTGGAGCACGGCGCGTATATCCTGCACAAGCGCCAGGAGATCGTGGCCCAACTGGACGCACTTGTGCGGGAGCAGCACCGGACCCTGGCGCCCCGGCAGGGACGCCTTCGGGTGGAGTATCGCTCTACCCTGGCTATGAACGGTAACCGGCCGAGCGTTCCCAGGGAGCAACTGGCCCTGGCGCTCCAGGAGGAACCGGTTGCCTACCTTCCTCAGCCAGTGGTGCCTATCCCGCGCCTGGAGAAGCGCTTCGGCGAACAGTTGGAGCAACTTCAGCGGCAGGAGGTGGACGCGGGAATGACGCTCGTCGGCCCGCACCGGGACGATATGGTCTTCCTGCTGGAAGGGCGAGATGTGCGCACCTATGGCTCCCGTGGGCAACAACGGACAATAGCGCTGTCCATGAAGCTGGCAGAAGTGCAGCTCATCCAGGAGGCATTGGGGGGGTCTCCCCTGCTCCTCCTGGACGACGTGATGTCAGAACTGGACGCTGAGCGGCGTCAACGGGTGCTGGATGTGGTCCTTCACGTTCCCCAGGCCATCCTGACCACCACGGACTGGGCGCCCTTTCCCCCGGACTTCCTGGCGCAGGTCCATCGCCTGGAGGTGGCGGAAGGGATCATCCGAGGAATCCCATGAGCGGGAGGCGATGTGAAATTCGGACATCCCGGTGAACACCCCCTGGCCGCATCCCCGGTTTTCTGGCGTCTCGTGCTGCTCTCGATCCTCCTCGCAGGCACTTTCATTCGACTCCAGCGCCTGGACGCGAACAGTCTGTGGCTCGATGAGGTCACGACGGAGTGGTACGCGCAAAAGAACGTGGCCCAAATGTTGCATATCCTGGTGCGCTACGACGACCATCCGCCGATTATGTACCTCGTCGCCATCTACCAGCGGAAACTCTTCGGACCGTCCGACTTTGCGGCGCGTCTGCCCTGGGCTTACGCCGGCATTCTGGGACCGGCGATCATGTTCGTGGTGGGAAAACGACTACTCAACCGCGAAGGGGGATTGATAGCCAGTGCGCTCCTCGCTTTCTGGCCGATTCACGTCTGGTACTCCCAGGAAGCCCGACAATATGCCCTGCTGGTGTTCTTCAGTTGGTGTTCTCTCTACTTCCTTATCCGAGGGTGGCAAGAGAAGCGTCCTTCTCTGTGGGGAGGATTCGTCCTCTCGACCGCCGGCAACCTGTACACGCATAATGTCGCGCTCGTCTGGTTGGCCGCAGAAAGCCTGCTCATACTCGTGATGGCCGCGGCAAAAGGCCTTGCCGCTTCGAAGTCGAAGATCCGATTCCTCAACTGGGGCCAGCAGACCCTCCTTCCCTTCGGGCTTTCCTTGCTGGCCATCTTCGTGCTGTATCTGCCCTGGCTCCCGGAGATGTTGAGGCAGAAGCAGCGGCTTGGCGGACATGTCCAGGTACCCGCTCTCCACTATTTGAACTTCATCAGCCAGAGAATATTTGTGGAGTTCAACGGGGGGACGCCTTTTCTCCTTTATGGCGGTGGGGTGTTGAGTGTGCTGGGCCTGCTGGCGCTGATTGTCAGATACCGCCGAGAGGAAGTCATGTGGATCCTCGGAATGCTCCTGCTTCCTCTAATCCTCACGGCCGGTGTAGGTTCAGGCCACTTCTTCGCGCCTCGTTACCTCCTTCCCCTTTTAGGGCCGTATCTTCTCTTGATCGCCGCCGGCGTCCAAGGGGGGTACTCTTTCTTCTCTCGTGATAGTCAGAGGATGACCACCGCGAAGGTGCTCCCTGTCGTGATTCTGACATGCTTGATCCTCTACCCGGCAAGCGATCGTTATGTCCAACGCGGCAAGGAAGACTGGCGAGGTGTGGCCCAATATCTCGCCCATCACCGCCAACCTGGGGACGTAATCCTTGGAGACGGCACGTTCTACGGCCGTGGGGGAGATGCACGACGGGTGAGCTGGTGTCTGGGATACTACCTCCAGAACGATCATGCGGTTATCCGCGTCGAGCCGGGGCTAACCTCGAAACTGCCGGACGAGAGCGCCCGGGGGAACGTCTGGGGCATCCTCTGGCACCAGTCCCCTCTTCGGATTTCCAAAACCATCCGCAAAACCGTATACATGACAAATTTCAAGGATATCCTGGTACTCAGACTGAGGAATCCGCACGGCCGTGTCTGGGAGAACGTCCCTCGCCTGCTCGATGCAATGCTTCAACTGGTGAAGGATCCGGGCGCTCGCGTGGATGAACGCCTGGCCCTGGCCGAAGTATACGCGGCCTCCGGACAATGGCAGCAAGCCTCCGCACAGTGGCTCCAGGCCGCCCGGGAGGTCCCTCAGAGCAATCGAGGGCTGTCGGACAAGGTGCAGGCGTTTGCCAAGAGACTCGACCTGCAGGCCACCCTGGTCCAGGCCCGAGAAGCCGCGAAAGCGGGGAAAATAGAGCGGGCGAGGACGCTGTACCGGGAACTCCTGGCCAAGTCCCAGAAGGAGGAAGAGACGTTTCGCATCCTCATGGACTGGGTCGGAAATGAGCGCCTTCATGGCGACCCGGCCATGGCCACGACCCTGGTTGAAGAAGCATTGCGGCTCCGTCCCCAGGACGTCAACGCCCGCGCCAATTACTGCGCGGCGCTGGAAGAAGCAGGCCGTTACTCCCGTGCCTTGAAAGCTTGTCGCTGGCTACTCAAAAATGCCCCTCATAATTTTTGGGGATATTACTACCTGGGACTGGCCTATCGCAACAGCGGCCATGAGGAAAAGGCGCTGGACGTGTTCGAGGAGGCCGTCCGGCGGGCGAAGACGAACGACGAACGCGCCATGGCCCTGGTTAACATCGTGAAAGTGGCCGTCAAGATGCACGCCTGCTCGACCGTTCAAAGATGGGTCAAGCGCTTCCCCACAGCCGCGGCCCTACACCGTGACACGATAGAAGCTCTGGTGGCCCAATGTCGATAGCCGAACAGTACGACACGACATCTTGATGCCACATTCCCCCAACGACGAGTGTAGGATTACTCCCGGCCCGCCTTGCTCCGCACCAACACCGTCCACGTACCCCGATGCACCGTCTCGTCCTTTTGATTGAGGACCTTGACTTTCAAAGTCACCAGGCCGCCCCCCAGGCGCGGCCGAAGTTTTTTCTCTGCCACCTCCGCACGCACGCGGACGGTGTCTCCCATGAAGACGGGGCGTCGGAACTGCCATTCCAGGCCCATGAACGCTTCTACCGTGCCGTTCATGAACCCCAGTTGCATGGAGAGACCGGTGGCTATGGAGAGGACGAGCAGGCCGTGAGCGATACGCGTGCCAAAGGGCGTGGTCTTGGCATACTCTTCGTTGGTGTGCAGCTTGTAATGGTCTCCGCTCAATCCGGCGAACATGACGATGTCCGCCTCGGTAATGGTGCGTCCATCCGTCTCAATGGTATCGCCAACTTCAAAATCCTCGAAGAACAAACCTTGCGGACGTGCGATGACTGCCATAGAGTGTCCTCCTTAAAAGTATCGGGATAGATGACGTCAGGCGCCAAGGCCTGGCGGAAGGGCGCATCTTATCGGACCCCATGCCGCGACGTGAAGCCCTTAGGCGTCAGAGATTGGCGAGAACAACTCGTCGACTCTTTACATTTCACATTTGACGCTTGACGAGCTACCCACCTTGCCACATGGATGACGAAAACATCCCTCCACGCCGAGCCCTTACGCATCCTGCTCCTCCCGGCTCT
Organism: uncultured Anaerolineae bacterium; assembly: GCA_964487375.1. Taxonomy (GTDB): domain Bacteria; phylum Chloroflexota; class Anaerolineae; order JAADDB01; family JAADDB01; genus JAADDB01. The sequence goes on from CAZAQA010000026.1 coordinate 8,609, forward strand.
CGACCATGCGGGCGACGAACACCTCGAACCGAGTCGGAGGGTGTCCCAGGAGCCAGCGCAGGACATTGGGGTTGCCCCAGAGGCCGTATTCTTCGTAATAACGGAACATGCGTTTGAGCGTATCGATGGCATAGGCACTGAGTCCCACGCGCCGGGCCCCGGTTTCCCACTCGGCCGGGGAAAGGGGAACAACCCGCACAGGACGCTTGAGCACCCGCGTTAAGATGACCGCCACCTGCTCCTGAGTGAGAATGTCCGGGCCACACAGTTCGTAAATCGCGCCCTCGTGCCCCGTCTCGGTGAGGACCGTGGCCGCGGCCTCGGCGACATCGTTCAGGTCCACCATGCCCAGGCGGGTGGAAGCCGCGTAAGGTACCCGGTATACCCCCTCCTCCACGATAGCTCGCCAGTAGCCGCGCAGATTCTGCATGTAAGCGGCCGGCTGGAGGATGGTGAAATCCAGACCGGATTCCAGAATCCGTTCCTCCACTTGCAATTTGAGCCAGTGATGAGGCATCTTCTCCGTCTGGGGATGGAGCACGGAGTGGTAGACAAAATGGGTTGCCCCGGCCCTGCGCGCTGCCCACAGAGCGATTTCGCCCATGTGGACTTCGTCCGGGCACATGTTGGGTGCAATGTGGTACACGGCGCGAACATCCTCCATGGCCCGCGCCATCGCGTCCCGATCCAACATGTCGCCCGCCACCACCTCACTCGCGCCCAGGCCGCGCAGTTGGGGGCCGTGTTCGGGCCGATGCACAAGTGCTCGTACCCGGGCTTCCCGTTCGGCCAGAGCCCGCACCACCGCCCGGCCGGTTTTTCCCCCTGCACCAGTGACAAGAATCATGACTTGACCCTTACGTCAGGATTTGGCAACGTCCGGCATCCTTTCTCGGTCGAACGGGCTGCCGCCCATACAACCATAACGAGAGGACCCGGCCTGAGTTCTCTCGTCCGCTCCTTCGTCATACGGATATCATACTGGTTTCCCTCCAGAGGAGCAATTCGTGGCCTGAGGTGCAGCCCTTCCCCGGGCGCAATGGCTCCTGGGTTTGCTCCTCACCGGTCCTCACCGATACAATGACCGTCGAGAGGGCACACGACGAGGTCAACGTGATACCTACGTGGCACACAAACGAGTCAGCGGCACCCATCGTCATCGATGTCTCCGCGGCCGTCAACAGCAAAGCCGGCCTCGGGCGCTACGCGACCGCGCTGGTCAGCCACTTACAAGATACCTGGGTAAAGCCACATCTCCATCTCTTCTACAACCGCCGCCCCGGAGGCACCCTCCCTCCCGAACTGGCTTTGTTCCCCAGCCGTCGTGTCCACCTGGGCTACAAACCCTGGCGCATGGCCGTATGGCTGGGTCACCGGATGCACCTTCCATTCGACCGCCTGTTGCCCCCCGGAACTCGGCTCTTCCACGCCACCGAGCATTTACTCCCACCGCTCCACGGGATTCCCAGCGTTCTCACCGTCCACGACCTGATCTTCGAGCGCTTTCCTCAATATCACAAGCGCCTCAACATCTTCTTCCTCACTCACACGATGCCCATCTTCGTGCGCCGGGCAAGCGCTATCATCGCCATCTCCCAGGCCACAAAACAAGAGCTGATTGCCCGCTACGCCGTCCCTGAGCATAAAATCCACGTGATCCATGAGGCACCGGCGCCCCATTTTCGTCCCCAATCGGAAGCGGCCATCCGCCGAGTTCGGCAACGCTACGGGCTGCCCCCTCGCTACATTCTCACCGTAGGGACCTTGGAACCGCGCAAAAATCTGATTCGCCTGCTGGAAGCCTTCGAACGTCTCCAGGTCCGGGGATTGGTCGACGCCCTGGTCATAGTCGGTGCGCGAGGGTGGCTCTACGCGCCGTTCTTCCGTCAATTGGAGAAAAGCCCGGTTCGAGAACACGTCATCCTGCCTGGGTTCGTCCCGGATGATGACCTGCCGGCTATGTACGCAGGAGCCACCCTTTTCGCCCTCCCTTCCCTTTACGAGGGCTTCGGCCTTCCTCTGCTGGAGGCAATGGCCAGCGGCGCTCCGGTCGCGGCTTCCCAGGTGGGTGCCCTGCCCGAGGTGGGCGGAGAAGCGGCTCTTTATTTTGACCCGAAAAACACTGACGAGATCACTCACGTGCTTGCCACCTGTCTGAAAGATGCCTCCCTGCGAGAAGCTCTACGTCGGGCCGGATACAAACGCTCAGCCTGTTTCTCCTGGCAACACACGGCCGCACAAACGGCCGAGGTATACAAGCGCCTCCTGCAAAATGACGGTCCGTGACTCTCCCCTTCTGCACAACCTCCGTCGTGCACACTCGCGGATCTTACTGTTTTCGCCATCCTTATCCCCCCTGTTATAATAGAAACGCCGTCAGACATCCCTACCCACGCGTATATCCCAACGGATGTCCGTCGTCTGTGTGGCCCTGGGCCTCTTTGTAGTGCGAGATGGAAGCGGATCGGAGAACAAGTGATGACTATGAACATCCCGACTCCGGCATTCGACGAACACAATCCGCCCCCAGACACGGCGCGCAAGCGCGAGATCCGTTCCTTGTTGGTGCTCACCCCCCAGGGGTGGCAGTGGACGCAGACAGATCTGCCCACTGTCTCCGTTCTGGTGCCCGTCCTCAACGAAGCTTCCTACCTCGCGGCGTGCCTGGATGCCATCTTCAGTCAATACTATCCGCCGCAACTGGTCGAGGTCCTGGTCATCGATGGAGGGTCCACCGACGGCAGTCGGGACATCGTCACCTCCTACCGCCATCGTCATCCCAACCTTCGCCTTCTGGTCAACCCGGATGGATGGAGCGCCAGTGCACTCAACCGGGGTATCCAGGCTGCATCGGGAGAGATCATCGTACGGGTCGACGGCCACACCTTCATCGCTCGCGATTACATCCGCCGCGCGGTTGCAGCCTTGGAAGCCGGAGGCGTCGCCGCGGTCGGCGGTGGCTTGCGTCCCGTGGGCGACACCGACACCGGCCGGATCATCGCCGCGGTTATGGCTCACCCTCTGGGAGGAGGCCCCGCCCGCTTTCGTCATACCCGGCAACCGACGTGGGTGGACACCGTGTACCTCGGGGCCTGGCACAAGAAAACGTTGCAACAACTGGGCGGGTTCAACCCCACCCTGGCCGCCAACGAAGATTTCGAACTCTTCTATCGACTACGTCGGGCCGGAGGTCGCGTCCTGTGTGACCCCCGCCTCCGATCCTGGACCGTAGTGCGGCGCACCCTACGCGGGCTCTGGCGCCAGTACACCACTTACGGGTACTGGAAAGCCCGGATGCTGAGACAGCATCCCCAATCTCTGCGCTGGCGGCAACTGCCCGCGCCCTTGTTGACCCTGAGCGTGGTCTTGCTGACCCTCCTGAGCTGGGCCATCCCCCTGACCCTGCAAGCGGCCCTTGTGATTTTGGTCCTGTATGGCAGCATCACTGCCCTGGCCGCGGTAGGAGTCGCCCTTAGCCTGGGATGGCGGTCCTGGCCACGGGCGTGGCTGGCGTTCTGGATCATCCACTGGGGATGGGGATGGGGATTTTGGAAAGGGCTGTTAGAAAGTGTCCTTCCGATATGACCTCTTTCTCACGCCCGCGGGCTTGGCTCGCGGTTTCGGATTTTGTGACGTCTCGGACCGCGGGTGCAGGGCAATACCTCCACGATCCATCCTGAATTTGCCCCTGCTCCGGCCCTATGCTATAGTCGTCGATTGTGGAATCAAGGGAAAATGAAGGGGGCCGGTTATGTCTGACCTGTTACTGCGGACCGTTGAGCAATCGTCGCTGCGAGACGACCTGCCGGAAGTTCAGGTAGGCGACATCGTACGCGTGTATTTTCGTATCGTCGAGGGGAACCGAGAGCGTGTGCAGCCCTTCCAGGGGACTGTCATCCGGGTCTACGGCGGTGGAGTGAATAAGATGATGACCGTACGCCGCATCGCCTCGCACGGCATCGGCGTAGAGCGCACCTTCCCGCTGAACAGCCCTCGCCTGGAGAAGATCGACATCCTTCGCCATTCCAAAGTACGTCGGGCCAAACTCTACTACCTGCGCGAGCTGCGCGGCAAGAAAGCACGTCTCAAGCAACGGTACGACACCAAGAAAGCCTGATCCCGCATTGCGGATGGGGGCCGTGGTGACAGCAGAGTACCCTGACTTGTCGGCCGAGCGTCGCGTATGGGCGCTCGGCTATTGTCGTATTGCAGGTATCGACGAGGCCGGCCGCGGGCCCTGGGCCGGTCCGGTCGTGGCTGCAGCCGTCATCCTCCCCCCAGACAGGGACGATTTGGCCATTGCCCTGGCCGGAGTCGACGATTCCAAACGCCTCTCTCCCGCCCGCCGTGAGGCATTGATCGAAACCATTCAGGAGGTCGCCGTGGCCATAGGGGTGGGACAAAGCAGCGCCCGAGAGATCGACACCCTCGGTATTGTCCCCGCAACTCACCTGGCCATGCACCGGGCCCTGGTGGCCCTCCCCGACCCACCCGATTATCTGTTCATCGACTACCTCTCTTTGCCCGACGTCGATTGGCCCCAGGAGGCTTTTGTCAAAGGGGACCGGCGGGTATTGTCCATTGCAGCCGCATCCATCGTGGCCAAAGTCTCGCGCGACCGTCTCATGGTGGAACTGGACGCCATGTATCCGGGGTATGGATTCGCCCGGCACAAGGGATATGGCACCCCCGCTCACCGGGAAGCTTTGCAGCGTCTGGGGCCCTCCCCCATCCACCGCAAAAGCTGGCGTCCCCTGAAAGGAGGCTCCTGAATCCCTTGGCCCCAAGAATATCTGTACGGTGACTTTTCAGGAGGAATCGACCCGGTGTCTCAAACTCCATCTCGTTCCACACTTGACCTGGACGGCCATTCTCTCACCATCGAAGACGTCGTTAGGGTCGCCTACGCTCAACCGGACGACCTCCAGGTTCGCCTGACGCCAGAAGCCGTCCGAAACGTGCGTCGCGGCCAGGAGGCCGTCGCCCAAATGGTACGTGAGGGGCGCGTGGTTTACGGCATTACCACGGGATTCGGGGCCTTCAAGGACCGCATCATCCCCCACGATGAAGTAAAACTGTTGCAGCGAAACATCCTCCAGAGTCATGCCGTGGGCACCGGGGCCCCCTTCGAACGCGCGGTCGTCCGGGCAATGATGCTCATTCGTGCCAACACCCTGGCCAGCGGCCACTCGGGCATCCGCCAACAAACCCTCGAATTGCTCTTGGAAATGCTCAATCGGGGAATCACCCCAGTTGTGCCTCGCCAGGGTTCCCTGGGAGCCTCAGGTGACCTGGCACCATTGGCCCACATGGGGTTGGTCCTCATTGGGGGAGGCGAAGCCGAGGTGGGCGGAGAACGGCTTCCCGGACGTGAGGCCCTGGCACGCGTGGGGCTACACCCAACGACGCTGGCCGCGAAGGAGGGACTGGCCCTCACCAACGGCACAGCTTTGATGACGGCACTGGGCTGTCTGGCTGTCGTTGAAGCCGAAAACGCAGCCGCGGTGGCCGACATTGCTGCTGCCCTCTCGATGGAAGCCCTGCGCGGCATCGCCAACGCTTTCGACCCTCGCATCCACGACTTGCGTCCGTTTCCGCGCCAAAAGCGGGTGGCCATGCACATGCGCCGTCTTATCGCCGGCTCTGATTTTCTGCGCCCCCCCGACAGCCCCGACCCGCAAGACGCGTACAGTCTGCGCTGCGTCCCCCAGGTTCACGGCGCCTGCCTGGATGCCATCGATTACACGCGCTGGGTGGTAGAAATCGAACTCAACAGTGTCACGGACAACCCTTTGCTGTTCTGGGACGAGAGCACAGGAGAAGTGGAGGCCATCTCAGGCGGGAATTTCCACGGCGAGCCCCTGGCCATTGCCTATGACTATCTGGCCCTGGCCCTCACCGAACTGGGAAACATCTCCGAACGGCGACTCAATCGCCTGGTGGATGCCTGCGCCAATCGCCACTTGCTACCGGCCTTCCTCACTGAACACGGAGGGCTCAATTCCGGCTTCATGCTCACCCAATACACGGCCGCGGCCCTGGCCTCAGAGAACAAAGCATTGGCCCACCCGGCCAGTGCGGATAGTATTCCCACCAGCGCCAACTGGGAGGACCACGTGAGCAATGGACCTGTAGCCGCACGCCAGACCCGTCGTGTACTCCGCAACCTGGAAGGAATCCTGGCTCTGGAGCTCTTCGCCGCGGCCCAGGCTATTGACTTCCGTCGCCGTGACCTGGGCTCAAATGCTCGGCTGGGGACAGGAACGGCTGCAGCCTACCAACTCATTCGTGACCATGTCCCATTCATTTCCTCAGACACCGCCATGTACCCCCATATCGAAGCGATGAAAAACCTGGTCCGGTCAGGGCAGTTGCGAGAAAAGGTGAGTCGGGCAATAGGGAATTGGCGCGTGGATGGAGACAAGGCACGTGAATGACACGGATCGCCTCCCGCAGCCTTTCCTCCTTCGTATGCGTGCCTTGCTGGGAGAACGGGAGTTTGCCGAGTTCTACGAGGCGCTTCAGCGTCCTCCCACGGTCGCCATCCGGGTCAATTCCCTGAAAATCAGCGTTGAGGACTTCAAACGCATCGCCCCTTTCCCCCTGGAGCCTGTCCCCTGGTGTCCTGAAGGCTTTTACATCCCCGAGGACAGCGAGCCGGGGAAACACCCGTACCATGCAGCCGGACTGTATTATGTCCAGGAACCGACGGCCATGGCCGTCGGAGAGATCGCAGCCCCGCGGCCATGGGAATGGGTCGCCGACCTGGCTGCAGCGCCGGGAGGCAAGAGCACACACGTCCTGGCCCACATGCAGGATCGGGGATTCCTGCTGGCCAACGATATCGAACGGCGACGCACGACCGTGCTGGCCCAAAACCTGGAGCGTTGGGGGGCTCGCGTGTGGGTGGCGTCCAACGAACGCGTCGAAAACATCCGAACCCGTTTCGACGCGGCCTTCGACACGGTCATCCTCGACGCCCCCTGCTCCGGCGAGGGGATGTTTCGCCGCAACCGCAGCGTGATCGACCATTGGAGTCCACGAGCGGTCCAGGGCAATGCACGTCGCCAAACCCACCTCCTCGACGCGGCCGCTCCCCTGGTCAAGCCCGGCGGCGCGCTCGTGTACGCTACCTGCACTTTCAACCCGGACGAAAACGAGGGCACGATCGCCCAATTTCTGCACGCTCATCCCGAATTCAGCCTGGAACCCGTCGAAGATCTGCCCGGCGCGTCACCGGGCCGGCCGGACTGGGTCGACCCGGCTCTGGCTCAAGGGGTCGAACTGGAACACACTGTCCGCTTCTGGCCTCACCGGGCAAGAGGGGAGGGCCATTTCATCGCCCTGATGATCAAGGAAGGCGTGTACCGGCCCCGCACCCCGTTGAGCGCCCCCGGGCCGAAGCGGCCCAGGGGCATGCCCCGTCGCGCCTGGGCCCTCTACCGTACCTGGTGCGAGGAGACGCTCACCCAAATGCCGCCCCTGGCCGGGTTGATGCTGGTCAACGAGAACTTGTACGCGTCTCCCATCGCGCCCGGCCGACTGCAAGGCCTGCGCATCCTGCGTCCCGGGCTCTGGTTGGGCACCTTGAAACAGACGGCGTTCATCCCCGACCACGCGCTCGCCATGTGGCTTCCCCCCCATTGGGTGAAACGCCGGCTGGACCTCCCTGTCGACGACCCACGAGTGCAGCGTTACTTGCGTGGGGAGCCCCTGGAGGACCCGGGCGAGGACGGTTGGGTCCTTGTCATGGTCGAGGGATTCTCGTTGGGTTGGGGAAAACGCGTCCGCGGGACGCTCAAGAATCACTACCCCAAATACCTGCGGTGGACATGGAGCTGAGGTAAGAAGCGGACCAGGAGCTATCCTCCCGGCCCGACCACCATCGTGTCGAAAGCAAAGGCCACGTCCCACCCCTCTCGGTCATACAATGCCCTCGCGATGCGTTGCAAATCCTCCACGGTGTTGCCGTCCGGCTCTTCGATGTGCGTGAAAACCAGGCGCTTTGGGGCCAGAATGCGGGCAATCTCCAGAGTCTGACGGAAAGTCGCCTCGCTCTGAAGAACGGGGTGTTCTCGAGGGATACGGCGTTCGCCGGTAAAGAAGTCGAATTCGAACACGCCTGTAGGAATCACGGCCAGGTCACAGCCGGCCAGCCAGGCAGGCGGTGTCCAACCGACCAGTTCGTCCATGGCGATAAGCACACGAGTCTCTCCTTCCTCCAGCAGAAACGCGTATACGTAAGACTCGGCCACGGGCACAGGGGTCACCCGCACTGTGTCCAGGAGGATGGACTCTCCATCCGCCAGGACATGGATCTCCACGGTCCCATGCTCACGCATGAATGCGAAGTGTTCGCTCAACCCCAAACGCCCTGATTCGAAATCCCGGGCCACTTGCTCGGGCAGGTAGATGGGGGTGGCTCGAGGATGTTTGGGCCACCCTCGCCAATCGCTGTTCATGGTTTCCCAGACACGACGTCCCATAGTGTGGTCTGGGTGCCAATGAGAGTACAGGCAGGCGGTAATGTGGTCAATGCCGGCCCGATTGAGCTGAAGACGAATTTCCTCCGGTGTGTCGATGAGAATGTCGGGGCCGTGCACGAACACCGAAGGGCCCATGCGCGCATGGGGCGGACCATAGCGTCGGGCCCGTTCACACAGAGAGCAATGGCATCCGGGCCGGGGAGTCGGAATAGCGCCGGCCGTTCCCAGGAATTCAACTTCCATGATCCCTCCTCTTTGTACGGCGTTGTAAGGCTTTCTGCACGATCGGCTTGACACCGGAGCCGATTCCCGGAGCGTCCAACGCGTCCAGGGGAACCCAACGGACGTCCGCGGCGTCATCGGCTGCCCTGGGCACTCCTCCTCGGTAAGTCATCAACACCTCAAGTACGACATAATGATAGCGAATCCGCCCCTTTTCATCCTGCTCAATGACCTCGAACAAGTCGACAATGTCCAGAGGATCGGCCTGGACGCCGGTCTCCTCGCTCAGCTCCCGGCGGGCAGCGTCGAAGACCCGCTCACCCAGTTCCACCAGACCGCCGGGGAAGGCCCACAACCCCTTGCGGGGGGCATGTCCCCGCCGGACCAGGAGCACGCGATCCTCGTGAATCACAACGGCTCCCACGCCGACAAGGGGGTGCTCAGGGTACATCCGTTGTCCGCTCATTCTTCCTCCCATCGGTCGATAACCGCGGGAACGGTTTCCAATGTGGTGACGATTGCATCGGGTCGAATAGCCCGTTCGAGCTCACTCCCCGCGGACGTTCGTTTCAACCAAATGGTCCAGGTTCCGGCGTTGAGCGCTCCCAACACATCCTCCACCAGGTCATCTCCGACCATGACCAGTTCGTGAGGTTCCAGATCCCAGGCGCGCAGGAAGGGGACCCAGGCCTCACGATTAGGCTTGCGCACCCGCTCCCCCGCAGCAGCCGAGGTCACAATCAGGTCGAAATGAGGAACCAACCCCAGGTGCTCGACCAAAGCCTGCACACTCCTATCATCCTGGGCGTTCGTCAAAAGGCCCAGACGGACCTCCCGTCGACGCAGGGAAGTCAACACGGGGATGGCTTGTGGGTCGAGGGCATAGGTCTCCAGGTCAGGGGCAAACGTGAGGTCAACGGCACGACGGATGAGATCGCCGGGAACATGAGAATAGTTGTAGAATTGAAGCAGGAAAATCAACGTATCAGTGGCCAGATGCTCTTCCTGCTCCACGCTGGATTTTCTCTCGGCAAAAGCCAGGGCATCGATGTAAGCATCGACAAACTCATCATATGGAAGGTCCAGGCCCTGTTTCCGCAGGAAGTCGACGCTCCTCAAGACCCCCTGGCGTCGGACAGCTTCGACCGGCCGGGTAGTGAGAGCCAGGGTGCCCAGAAGGTCGAATACGACGCCATAGATGGTCTGAAAACTCATGCCTTCATCATATCCTTCTATTGGTTTCGACGGCCTCGACCGCGGTTGGATGATAATACAGGAGGCACGCTTACACAACCTGCGTCGATGGGAGAAAAGAGCGGGGGCAAAATCCGGCGGGATGCGAAAAAGAGCCGTCCCGATCCGACATGTGGTGCGGACCGGGACGGTGACGCTGTCGCTCAGGCAATGAGCACGTACACCAACCCAACCACCAGTCCGAAAAGGACATGTCCCATGAGGCTCCCTACAGTGGCCATCATGCCCATACGACTCATGAAGAGGCCGGGATTCGGCATGTTGCCTGCCTGCACCTGGGGATGCATGGAAAGCATCATGGGCATGGCCAGCCCGGCCACAACGAAAGCCCCGATGCCGAAAACAATGCCCCAGAGCACCCCGGCGCTGCCGATGCCGGCCGCCCAAAGGAGGGCGAAAATCACGGCCCAGACGATGCCGATGAGGAAGTGCATGATCCAGCCCATCAGTCGGTCACCGGGCAACATGCCCGCCAGGGTGCCCGGAATGTCCATCTTAGGCATGCCCATAGCAGGCGCCATGGCCATCATCATACTCATGAGCGCCGTTCCTACGATTCCCGCTACGACTGCTGCTACAATGTTCATGATATCTCTCCTTGTAAGTCCTCGTATAACAGGTGCTGAACGTTCGCCACTCGACTCCCCTTTTCCTCCCAACGGCAGAACACGTCGTCCTCTGCGCGTGCACTTCCTTGGGGGCCTGTTCCCTTGTTTGGCCCGGACCACGAGTCCCGGGGGACGGCTTCCTCGCCTCACCCTTTATCACAGAAGTATCGCCCCATCCCTTCTTGCCGTCCCCCCGTCAGAAGCGTGGGATCCAACTCCATTTCCTATCGCAATTGCAGTATAATGGAGGCGCAGAGAAAATTCCGTGAGGTTCACCACAGGAAAGGTGTAAGCCGACTTACATTGTAATCATTTGGACAGTGGCAGTAACTGCTCAGACAGGCTTCGGATCCGGGCATGGAAAATAATTACGGAATGACACAGAATTGCAGATAGGCAAGGGCATTGTCCTCGCCTACCCAGGGCTGAGCAGTTACCGCCGACATTTGAACATGGGAGAGCGAGTATGAGTTTCACACTCTTTCCGGCCATCGACCTGCGCCAGGGGCGTTGTGTGCGCCTCCGCCAGGGAGATCCAAACGCGGAGACGGTGTTCGCCGAGGATCCCGTGGCCATGGCCCGCCACTGGGTCGCACAAGGAGCCCGCTGGCTGCACGTGGTCAATCTCGATGGTGCCCTGGGGAGGCAGAAGAGGGAGACGCGGGAAGGCAACCGCTTGCCCGTCAACCTGGAAGTTCTGGCCAGGATGGCCGAGATGGTTCCTGTGTCCATCCAGTTCGGCGGCGGATTGCGAACCCTGGCCGATATCGAACTGGTGTTGAATTTGGGCGCGACACGAGTCGTGCTGGGAACGGTGGCGGTGACTCAACCGGAGCTCGTGCGTACGGCCCTGCGGCGGTTTGGAAGCGAACGAGTGGTCGTGGGGCTGGACGCCCGGGAGGGACGGGTGGCGACCCACGGGTGGCTGGAGGTAAGCGATGTCTCGGTCGAGAGACTGGGGCGGGCCATGCACGCCGCGGGCGTGGTACGGGCCGTGTACACAGACATCCGCCGAGATGGCATGCTCGCCGGTGTCGACGTGGAAGGGGCTGCCCGGCTGGCCGAGAGCACCGGGCTGCGGGTCATTGCTTCAGGTGGAGTCGCCGGCCTGGAAGATATCCGCGCCTTGCTGGCCGCGGACCACGGCATCGAAGGGGTTATCGTCGGTCAGGCATTGTACACGGGCAAAATCGAGCTGGCCGATGCCCTGGCGCTGATACCGGCCTCGGCCGCCCAATTCTGACACCTGGAGGAAGTAGGGAGCAGGGGGACAATGGGACACAATGGGACGAGGAAAGAGAGGCCTCATGTCCCAAACTCAGGACACGCTCAGGCAGGGCTTATCAATGCTCTGGCCCCAGCAGTTGGAAACTGTGGGCTCCCTCTGCAAAACGAGTCCCTGCAGGGGGGCTTTGCAGGTGGGGCCCGCAACTTCAGTTGCCGGGCTTCAGCATGGATAAGCCCCAACCCTCAGGCACACAAATAGACGTCTGCACACAATCTGATTATAATCGCAGTGGGGATCTGGTGCGGATGGACCACCGGTACCCCCTGCTTTCCCCAAGACCGCAAGAGGAGTGGCAAACGAATCCAAGAACAAGGAGGACCCCATCATGGTTGATTTCCAGCTCACTGAAGAGCAAGAGGCCGTGCGCAAACTCGCCCGGGACTTTGCGTTGAAGGAAATGCGCCCCGCGGCTCGGGAGTACGACGAGAAAGAAGAATTCCCCTGGCCGATCGTAAAAACAGCCCATGAGATCGGCCTGCTCAACAGCGTTATTCCTGAGGAATACGGCGGTGTCGGTGCCGACCGTCTGACGGAGTGTCTCATCGCGGAGGAACTCTTTTACGGCTGCGCCGGAATGGGCACCTCCCTGATGGCGAATAACCTGGGCCTGACGCCTATCGTACTCGCGGGGACCGAGGAGCAGAAGGAACGCTTCCTGACGCCCTTTGTCGAGGAACCGATTATGGCTTCTTTTTGCTTGACCGAGCCCGGCGCAGGCTCAGACGCGGCGGGCATCCGCACACGAGCGGTGCGCGAGGGCGACTTCTACATCCTCAATGGGACCAAACAGTTCATCACCAACGGCAGCGTGGCCTCTTACTACACCGTCTTCGCCACCCTTGACCCTTCCCTGCGCCACAAGGGGATGATTGCCCTGGTCGTCCCTCGGGACACCCCTGGAATCAGCATCGGCAAGGTCGAGCACAAAATGGGCCAGCGTGCCTCGGACACGGCCCAAGTGGTCTTCGAGGACGTGCGCGTGCCTGTCGCCAATCGGCTGGGAGAGGAGGGGGAAGGGTTCAAGATTGCGATGAGGACCCTGGACAACTCGCGAGCAGGCATTGCCGCCTGCGCTGTGGGCATTGCTCGAGCGGCGTTCGAGGACGCGCGCCAGTATGCCTTGGATCGCCAGCAATTTGGCCAGCCCATTGCCAACTTCCAAGCCATCCAGTTCATGCTGGCCGACATGGCCATCAAAATTGAAACGGCCCGCCTCATCGTCTGGAAAGCAGCCTGGCTGGCCGATCAGGGATTACCCCATTCCAAGGAATCGTCCATGGCCAAAGCCTACGCGACCGACATCGCCATGCAAGTGACCACAGACGCGGTGCAGATCTTCGGGGGATATGGCTATACCCGTGAATTCCTGGTCGAGAAATACATGCGAGATGCGAAACTCATGCAGATCTACGAGGGCACCAATCAAATCCAGCGACTGGTCATTGCCCGCCATCTGCTCAAAGAAGCGTGAAAGAGCCAAAAAGAGAACTTCCTTTGGGAATCACGGCCTATCGCTCCTGGAGACCAAGCGGACTCCGTCCAGGGAGCGAAGGCCGGCCGGAGATGACAAGAGAATCCCACCGCCTTCTGCCCGGCGTTCCAACACATCCCGGAGGCCGATGCTCAATGAACGTAAAACGCATCGTGGAAATGTGGTCACAGGCAAATCCGGCCCAGCAGTACCGGTGGGCACAACAGATTCGTTTCGATATTACTTTACAGGAAAGCGATGTCAATGACCTGCTCGCCCTTTACAACACGGTTCTGGACCATCAGGGGGCCATGCAACGCACCATGGAGGAGGCTCTGATCACCACGCTGGTGCGTCTCTGTTGCCCAACGTGCATCCCCCTCTTCGAGGACATCCTCTTCGCCACGCCGAGTCGGGGGAACAGCCCGCTGGCGGAGATCGTTACGGCTGTGGGGGATATCACCACCTGTGCCGACGCGAAAACAGGATATGCCCTGCTGGAAAAGTGCCTCCACCACCCCAACGTGGACGTCCGGGATATGGCGACCACCGCGCTGGTGCGGGCTTACAGGAACAACGGCCACCAGGTGCCGCCGCACATCATCCACCAGTTGTACGACCTGCTCCAAGGGGATGGTGCCCGGCGGGTCCGATTCTCGGCCGGACTGGCCCTGCAAGAGCTGGGGGAAATCGACCTGGTCGACGTCATCTTCTGGAGCGAGGATCTAGCCGGTTGGGAGGAGGATGAACGTTGGGATATCGACGACCGTCTCATTGAAGATGGATTCCTCCCTCCTGACGGCCAGAACGATCCTAACGAGGCGGGCTTATTCAGGTGATGAAAGAGACGACACGTCCTCCCCTTAGCGAGCGAGAGCAAGAGATCCTGGACTTGCTGGCCACGGGGGCAACCAACCAGGAAATTGCGCGGGCTCTGCACATCAGCCCCAACACCGTTAAGGTACACCTGCGCAACATTTACGCCAAACTCGACGTGATGAACCGCTCCGAGGCCATCCTGGTTGGCTTGCAAAAGGGGCTCGTTTCCATTCCAGGTGTTCCCTCCCCACCGCATCTGGAGCCCCTCTCTGCTCCCTCCGCCATGCCTGTACGGATGCCGCGGCTACAGTTTGTCCTCCTCCTGGCGGCTATCCTGGGATTGGGCCTGGTTGCGTTTCTCCTCATTCCCCCCCTGAGCCAGCAACAGGCTACGGCAACGGGCATGGAGGATGTCATCTTCAGCGATGTCGGCCAGGCTGGTAGTGGACTGCCCACGCGGCGCACGCTTCCTCGCTGGGTTCCTCAAACGCCTCTGGATGTCCCGTTGAGCCGAATGGCCGTAGCCACCTGGCAGGGACGGATCTTTTGCTTTGGAGGAGAAACCCCCAATGGCGTCGTCGCCGCAACGCGCATTTATGTTCCTCAACGAGGGGCATGGGGCCGAGGCGCGGCCAAGCCCACCCCGGTCAGCAACGCCCAGGCCGCGGTCATCGGCTCGCGAATCTACGTGTTCGGCGGCACTGATGCCGCCTTCCACCCCACCAAAGTGGTCGAAATCTACGATCCGGCCAACGATACCTGGACAAGAGGCACGCCCCTGCCTCACCCACTGGCCGGATATGCACTGGCCGTGTGGAAAGGGAAGGTGTTCCTTTTCGGCGGCTGGGACGGTCGACACTACCTCTCGTCGGCCTATGAATACCTCCCCGCTCAGGACCGCTGGCAGATTCTCCCGCCCATGGACGCGCCTCGCGCCTTTGCCACGGCCTCCCTCCTGGACAATGTCATTTACCTGGTCGGAGGGTATGACGGCCAGGTAGACACAGCCGACGTGTGGACATTCAACCCAGGGGCCCTGGAGGCCGGGGAGAACCCTTGGGCGCAGGTGGAATCCATGCTCGCCCCGCGGGGCGGAGCCGCATCTGCCGTCCTAACCCGTTCTCTTTACATCATCGGCGGCGGAATTTCTCTGCCGGCCGACGGCGCCGAACGCTACGACCCGACGACCAACACCTGGGCGCGAATGGAAACTCCGTACGGCCCTAACTGGCGTGACATGGGAGTCGCGGTTATCGGTGGGGACATCCTGACTGTAGGGGGGTGGGCAGGCGTCCATTTGCCGTTCGTGGAGAAGTATCGGGCCTCGTTCCGCAATTTCATCCCCTACGGGCCCGTCAACCAGGGGGACTGAAACGCCGAGGCTTTTCCAAAATAGGGCCCCCATGGAAAAGGGAAAGCAACCCGAGGAGGCGTGGGGTGAGACGAAAAGCAACCGTCGAAAGGAAAACGCGAGAAACCAAGGTCGAGGTCACATTGACCATCGAAGGAAGCGGCCACGCGGACATCCAGACCGGCGTCGGCTTCTACGATCACATGTGGACGCTGTTCGCCGCTCACGGTCTGTTCGACCTGACCATTCGAGCCGAAGGCGACCTGCACGTGGACGAGCACCACACGGTCGAAGACGTGGCCATCTGCGTGGGGCAGGCCCTGCACGAGGCCCTTGGGGACCGACGCGGCATTGTGCGCACGGCTCATGCCTATGTCCCCATGGACGAGGCCCTCGCCCGAGTCGTGATTGACCTGGGCGGGCGTCCTTATGCGGTCTTCCAGGCGGAATGGCACACCCCACGCGTGGGAGGGCTGAGCACGGACCTGATCTTCCACATCTTCGAAACCCTGGCCGTCCACGCTCGCATGAACTTGCACGCCCACGTCCTCTACGGCCGCAACGACCATCACCAGGCGGAAGCCCTCTTCAAGGCGCTGGGCCGTGCTTTGGACGCGGCCACACAAATCGACCCCCGGCGCCAGGATGTCCCTTCCACGAAAGGGATGCTCGTATGAAGGGGTGGTGACCGTTGATTCCAAAAAGTCTGGCATCCCCGCGGAGGCGGTTGGTACGTTTCGGCAGCGGCCACTTCGCGCCGATATGGCTGCTCTTGACGTTCCTGTTCGTAATCCTCCCCTTATTCCGCCCCCACTTGTGGGCTGGCCATGACATGTTCCACCATCTCATGCGCTTGGTCGACCTGGACATCGTCCTGCGCGGGGGGGTCTTGTACGCGCGATGGCTTCCCGACTTGGGGTTCTTCTACGGCTACCCCGTGCTGAACTTCTACGCGCCCCTGACGTACTATCTGACTCTTCTCTTCCACTGGGTGGGCGCTGGCTTCTTCCTGGCTATGAAGCTCAGCTTCGCGCTCTCTTTCCTCGTTGGAGCCCTGGGCGCATACCGCTGGGCACGCACCCATTGGTCCACTCAAGCTGCCACCTGGGTGGCCATCGTTTATACCTTTGTCCCCTACCACCTGGCCAACGCGTACGTGCGTGCAGCACTCGCCGAACACTGGGCCCAGGCACTCATGCCCTGGATTCTCTACGCGGTCGAACGGTATAGAAGCACCCTGAAGAACCATCCTTCCCAGAATGTCCCCCACCCCTTTCAGGCGGTCTTGCGGGATCGGGAGACCACCCACCCGCTCTTCGGCCTCGCGCTTTTCCTGACGGCCCTGGTCCTGACCCACAATCTATCGGCCTTCCTCTTTTTCCCCCTGGCGTTCCTGTACGCGCTGGCACGCGTGGCCGGACTGGCTCCTGACAAACGTCACCTGTACGTCAGCCGAATCCTGGTGGCCTTCGGGCTGGCCCTCCTTCTCAGTGCGTTCTACTGGCTGCCGGCCCTGGCCGAAGTGCACTGGATCCGGGCCGGCGTGGTCGGTCAGCATATCACCCGACAGGCCACCCAACTGGCGTCGTTTCACGAGCTTCTCTCTCCTTTTGTTCTCTATCATTATTACCCCCGGCAAGGCGTGCCTTTCGAGCACCCTATCAGCATGTGGAGCGCCCTGATCGTCGTCCTGGGCGGGGGAGCAGCCCTGGCGCGTGTACGTCATAGCTCGCGCGATCAGCGGCACATGCTGGCGCTCAGCAGCGCGCTGCTCCTTCTCTCCACGCTTCTCATGCTCGAGCTGTCCGCCCCTCTCTGGACTCACGTCCACGCCCTGGCTTTCCTGCAATTTCCCTGGCGTCTGCAATCTGTCGTGGGCTTGACGGCTGCGCTCTTTGCCGCGCCCCTGGCAGAGGCCCTTCCTCGACGCCCTGATGGCTCTTCCTCACTGGAGTGGGCCGCAACCCTCGTCTTCCTCCTGCTCTCCGCCACAGCGTTGCTCTATCTGCCCACGGAGCGCCTGTCCTGGCCGGATGGCCGGATCGTGGTGGAAGCGGACCTCAATTCCTGGGGCATGGCCCAGTATGACTACATCAACGGCCTCTTCGCGCGCGAGCACGGGGATCCCTGGCTCATGGAATACCTCCCGACGACCGTTCATGTCCCACGCGAGAGCTTCTGGCTGCCGCGACACGGAATTGCTCGGACCAACGGGATCGCCTATGTACGCCCCCGCAGTCTAAGATTAGAACGCATCTGCCCAACCCGCTTCCGTCTTACAGTGGACACGCCGGCTCCAACGTTCCTGCGCTGGCACCAATTCTGGTTCCCGGGCTGGAACGCCACCGTGGATGGTCTTCCCACCTCCGTTCGCCCTTCACCACGCCTCGGCCTGCTCACCATCCCCATTCCCGCGGGCCGACACCGGGTGGATATCGCGTTCGGCAGCACGCCAATCCGACGCTGGGGCGCTCTGCTTTCCCTCTTGGGCGTCGTTGGGCTGATGTCTCTGTTCACCCTGGGGGAGAAACGAGCCCTGCTGGGAATTATCCTGGTACTTCTTTTGCTCTGGGGTGGACTATGGGCCTGGCAAAACCATACCCGCTCCACCTGTGTGGTGCCGCGTCCCGTCCTGCGCACGGTTGGACCTCAGGAGCAGGTGGGATTTCTGGGATGTTCCCTGAACCTCGCGACCCGTCCCTCGGCGCGAATTCTTCCCGTCACTGCTTACTGGTTGGCTCTCTCTCCCCTTGACCAGGACTGGAAGGCCTTCGTTCATGTCTTGAACTCCTCAGGGAAATCCCTCGGCCAGCACGATGCCTACCCGGGCGAGAATTTCTCCCCCACCAGCCGCTGGGAAGTGGGCGAAATTGTGCCGGACCATCATGCCGTACGCTTGGCGGCTCCACTGACTCCGTTCGTGCGCCTGCAAGTGGGCATGTACCACTTCGGCAGCCACATCGAGAACCTGCCCATGCGCTCGTGGACCGGCGAAGATCGCGGTATAATGTGGACGGGATCGTGCATTCCCTGAAAAGGGTACAAGGAGTACACAATGGGAAAGACGCATTTGGGCAAACGTCCGATCGAATCCAATACCATCCTTTCCCGCTTGATGAACCCTTCAGACGCAAACCCGCTGGGTATCGTTCACGGAGGTGAAATCCTGAAAATGGTGGACGAGGCCGGGGGATTGGCCGCCATGCGGCACGCGGCCAGCCCGGTCGTGACTGTGCGCCTGGACTCCATGACCTTTCTGGAGCCCATCTATGTGGGTGATCTGGTCGTCGTCAAGGCGATGGTCAACTGGGTCGGGCATACTTCCATGGAAGTGGGCATCCGGGTGGAGGCGGAGAACCCCATCACCGGGGAACGCACGCACACGAATTCTGCCTATGCCGTGTACGTCGCTTTGGACAATCAAGGTCATCCCCGCCCCGTGCCTCCTCTCCGCCTGGAAACGGAGGAAGAAAAACGGCGCTGGCAGGAGGCCGAAGAACGCCAACGCATCCGTCTGGCTCAACGCCGTCAGAAGCTACAACGACATCAGAGTTGAGCGCCGGACCCCGAACAGAGGGGGAAGTTGGTCCGGCCGGGGAGGCAAAATCCGAACATGAACGGTGGCGAACTCATCGCCCGTGTTCTCGCAAACCAGGGAGTGCCCTACATTTTCACCCTCACCGGAGGGCATATTGCCCCCATTCTCGTCGCGGCCAAGCAACGAGGCATACGCGTGATCGATACCCGTCACGAAGCCACGGCCGTGTTCGCCGCGGACGCCACCGCCCGTCTGACCGGCGTGCCCGGCGTGGCCGTGGTGACGGCCGGTCCTGGGGTCACCAATACCGTCACCGCGGTGAAAAACGCCCAGGTTGCTCAGTCCCCGGTAGTGCTCATCGGGGGTGCGGCTCCCACCGTGCTACGCGGCCGGGGAGCGCTCCAGGATGTGGCACAAGTGCCTTTGCTCCGTTCCGCGGTCAAATGGGCCACGTCCGTCCAACGCGTTCGGGACCTGATACCCGCGCTGGAAAAGGCTTTTCGCCGCGCTCAGGAAGGCGTTCCCGGGCCGGTGTTCGTGGAAGCACCGGTAGACGTGTTGTACGACGAAGCTTTGGTTCGCCGACTTTACGAGCCGGGCCAAGGCGGCAACTTGCGACAGAAACTGATGCGTCTCTATCTCAAGAGGCACGTCGATCGCCTGTTCGCAGGGATCCATGACGTTCATGCCGCTCCTCCCATTCGCGTCCCTCCGCCGCAGCCCGATCCCGGACAAGTGGCACGCGTGGCGGCCAGGCTGCAGACGGCCGAACGCCCCTTGTTGCTCGTTGGCAGTCAGGCCCTGTTGGATGTCGCCCATGTGCCCGACCTGGTCGCGGCCCTGGAACGCATTGGCGCGCCAGTCTATCTCTCGGGCATGGCTCGGGGGCTGTTGGGCCGCGATCATCCTCTGCACAGACGGCACAAACGTCGACAGGCCCTACGCGAGACCGATTTTATCCTCCTGGCAGGCGTTCCTTGCGACTTTCGCTTGAACTACGGCCGCGGCTTCTCCCGACACGCGTTCTACGTCTCCGTCAACCGCAGCCGTCACGATCTGACGATGAACCGCAAGCCCAACATCGGCGTTCCGGGGGATCCGGGAATCTTTCTGCGCGGCCTGGCCGGACATTTTCCCCCGGACAAGGGTCGCTGGCGTGAATGGAAGGCTCATCTGCGGCAGCGGGATCAGGAACGCCAGTGGGAGATCCGACAAAAAGCCCTGGAGCCCACAGGGGATGTCAACCCCCTGCACCTGCTTCTGGAACTGGACCGCCACCTGCCCGAGGAGAGTGTCATTGTGGCGGATGGAGGGGATTTCGTGGCCACGGCTTCCTACATTCTACAGCCTTCCGGACCATTACGCTGGCTCGACCCCGGCCCTTTCGGTACACTGGGTGTCGGGGCGGGCTTTGCCCTGGCGGCAGCCTTGCACCGCCCCGGAGCGCAGGTCTGGATCATCTACGGCGATGGCGCTTTCGGTTACTCTCTGGCCGAGTTCGACACGTTCAGCCGGCATGGGCTTCCCGTGATCGCTCTGGTTGGAAACGATGGCCGCTGGGCACAGATCGCGCGTGAGCAAGTGGAAATTCTGGGGGACGACGTGGGTACGGTACTGGCCCGAGCGGACTATCATCAAGCGGCCCAGGCTCTGGGGGCTCTGGGGACCCGCCTGGAGGACCCGGAGCTGGCCGGTGAGGTCATTGAACAGGCGCAGGCCTGGGCCGGCGCCGGGCATCCCGTCGTTGTGAACGCCCTCATCGGGCAAACCGATTTCCGCAAGGGTTCGATTTCCATGTAGCGAGCCGCGGTCGCGGCGGAGAGGGGGAAACGCGCTTGGAAGGAAACGGCTAAAACATCGGAATCAACAGGAATAAATCATGATTGCTATTGTGAACTACGAAGTGGGAAACATCCGCAGCGTGGAAAAGGCCCTGGAGCGGGCATCTGAAGGCACCGGCGAGCGCATTGTCGTCACCGCCGACCCAGATGCCATCCTGCGCGCAGATGGGGTCCTTCTGCCCGGCGTGGGTGCATTTGGGGCTTGCATGACCAACTTGCAACGATTCCACCTGCAAGAGGTGGTGAGGCAAGTCATCGCGCAGAACACGCCCTTGCTCGGCATCTGCGTGGGCATGCAAATGCTCTTCCAGGAAAGTGAGGAGATGGGACATTGGCCGGGCCTGGGCGTATTCGAAGGCACGGTGCGCCGTTTCGAAGGGGTATTACGTGTGCCCCAGATCGGCTGGAATCAGCTTCACCACGATGGCTCCGACCCCCTCCTGCGCGGCGTGCCTGATGGCGCTTATGCCTACTTCGTCCATTCCTACTATTGCGATGCCCGCAACCCCGATGATGTCATTGCCTGGACAGATTACGGCATTCGGTACGCCACGGCCGTCCGCCGCGGCCATGTGTGGGGTGTGCAATTTCACCCGGAGAAGAGTCACCGCGTAGGCCTGCGCATCCTGCGCAACTTCGTCGACATTGTGCTCTCCGAGGAGCAGGCAGGACAGGAGTAAGTTTCCCTCCCTGCAGGCGGCCCCGTTCAGGGGGAAACCCGGCATGAGCGGAGGCGGGAGCCGGTTCCTGAGGATGACCATGTTTCCAACCCACGCCGCCGACTGGGGTTTGCCGACGACCGGGCCGATGCTATAATAGCCTGTCAACAGGCTGCATTCACACATCCGTGGACCATAGCCAGATGCGAGTTCGACAGCGGCAACGGGTGTCGACACTTCGCAGACGCGTGCAAGAAAGGGGTAGACGTGGTTAATCCGTTGAACTGGTTCTTAGGATTGTTCTCGCTGGACATCGGCATCGATTTGGGAACGGCAAACACGCTGGTCTATGTGCGGGGCAAAGGCATTGTCATCAATGAACCATCCGTTGTCGCAGTCGATAGCAAAAAGGACCATCGAGTTGTCGCCATTGGGGCCGAAGCCAAGGAAATGGTTGGACGGACCCCGGCGCACATTGTGGCCATTCGTCCCCTCCGTGACGGGGTGATCTCCGATTTCGACACCACCGAGCAGATGTTGCATTACTTCATCCACAAGGTACACGAACGTCTGACGCTGCGCGTGCCCCGGCCGCGGGTCGTGGTAGGCATCCCCAGTGGCGTCACGGAGGTGGAAAAGCGGGCAGTGTACGAGGCGGCGCTCAGTGCGGGTGCGCGTGAGGCTTACCTGATCGAGGAGCCGATGGCTGCGGCTATTGGCGCCGGGCTCCCCGTCGCCGAGTCGGTCGGGTCTATGATTATCGATATCGGCGGCGGCACCACGGAAGTGGCCGTAACCGCCCTGGGGGGCATTGTGGTTGCCCGCTCCATCCGCGTGGCGGGCGACGAGATGGATGAGGACATCATCAACTACGCCCGCACCAAGTACAACCTGCTCATCGGCGAGCGAATGGCAGAGCGCTGCAAGATCGAGATCGGTTCGGCCTATCCCCTTCCCGAGGAGAAGACATTTACGCTGCGGGGACGCAACCTGGTTACCGGGCTACCGGAGTCCGTGGAAATCAGCTCGATTGAGATTCGGGAGGCCCTGAGCGGGTCTGTCAACACCATCGTGGAGACTGTCCGCGATGCTCTGGACGAAACGCCACCTGAGCTGGTGGCCGACTTGATGGAACATGGGATCGCTCTGGCCGGCGGAGGGGCGCTCCTGCAGGGACTCGCTGAACGCCTCTCCGAGGAAACGCGCATGCGCGTGTACGTGGCCGACGACCCACTCACCTGTGTGGCCCGCGGCGCGGGCCTGGTGCTAGAGCACTTCGACCGGTTGAGCAAGACCCTGGCCGGTACCGAACGTGGCAGCACAGTGCATTAGGCAATCATGGGTTTCCAACGCCTGGACGGCATGTCCTACGACAACCGCAAGCGCACCCGTACCATTCTCTTCCTGGTCCTGAGCGGGGCGCTGTTGATTATCGGCATCGCTCTGGCCACAGGGCGCCTGAGCATTGTCGGCGAGTTCAGCCGCTGGCTGGTGGCTCCCCTGGAAACCCGCTGGAGTGCGCGTGCGAGAGCTGTGCGGGTTGGACTGGAAGGGCCGAACAGCGTAGAAGCATTGCGGGCCGAGAACAAGCGCCTGCAAGCGGAGATCGGCAAACTGACCATCGACCAGGTGCGTTTCGCCGAGATCGAGCAGGAAAACCGCCACTTGCGGGCCCTCCTCAAGTTCTCAGAGGCACATCCTTATTACGACGTGCGGGGGGCCAGTGTCGTAGGCCAGGTCATCGGACGCGATCCATCGGTACTCATTCGACGCTTCATCATCAACGTCGGCGACGTCCAGGGCATCAAGCCCGGCATGCCCGTAGTGACCGACACCGGCCTCGTCGGCCAGATCCTGCGAGTGCACAAGAACACGGCCGAGATCCTGCCTCTCACCGCCCGGGAAAGTGCGGTCAACGCCATTGTCCAGTCCAGCCGCCTGACCGGGGTGGTGCGAGGCCAAAACAGCGAGACGTTGGTCATGGAGTACATCCCGATTGATAAGCCGGTCCAGGTAGGAGACCTGATCCTCACCAGCGGGCTGGGAACGATTTACCCGCCCAAGCTGGTCATTGGGCAGGTTGTTGCGGTTCGCCGCCATAACTACAACATCTTCCAGACGGCGCAGATCCGACCCACGGTGGATTTTCGACGACTGGAACAGGTGCTCATTATCACCAATTTTCGCCCTGACCCGGAGCTGAAGACCTTCTTGCAGGAAGCGCAAAAGGAGATAGGAGGAACCCGGTGAGAGCACGCCTGAACATGTCCTGGCTCCTGGGAATTGTTCTGACAGGGCTCATCGTCGCCATAGCAATCGCACAGATTTCCCTGGCCCCCTGGCTTGATGTTCAAGGGATCATCCCGGACCTTTTGGTGGCGACAACGGTCACCGTGGCCTTGCACTTCGGGCCCTGGGCAGGAACGGGGTGGGGATTGAGTCTGGGGATCAGCGCCGATGTGCTGAGCGGGCATCCCCTGGGCATTCTGGCGGTTCCTCTGGCGATGAGCGGCTATTTCAGCGGCCTGGCCCATGTGTGGGTGCTGGAAAGTCGCGTGCTGGCCCCGGTCGGCGTCGGGTTCCTCGGGGCTTTGGCGTATTTCTTCCTCCAGATCCCTCTGGCCGGGATGTGGGGCTACCCGATCACCGTTCATCTGGCGTGGATCCGAGGCATTGTCCTCAAGGCCCTGTATTCCGCTCTCTGGGCCTGGGCTTTCTTCCTGGCCCTTTCAGTCGTTCACCGCTTACAACGACACGAGCGCTTGCACGTGCGGTTGTGACGGTGCGGGCAGAGCATAGCAGGAGAGAATGACCATGATGGAAAAAGAACGTCCGGCCGGGAACGAGCGTATTTACCTGCTCTGGGCGGGCATGACGGTGGCTCTCTTCCTGCTTGTCTGGAAATTAGGGACGCTCCAACTGGGCAACCAGGGCCCCCGCTACGCCGCTCAATCCCGGGAAACGGCCCTGCGCGTGATCCCGCTGCCGGCCGCTAGAGGCATCATCTTCGACCGGGCACATCGCATCCTGGCGAGGAACCGTCCCGTTTTCCAGGTGAACATCATTCCAGAACGTTTGCCGGAAGACGCGAGCGCAGGAAAGCGCGTCCTTTCGCACACGCTCCAGGTGTTGAGGACTCCTCCTCCTTCCGTGATTTCGGGCATGACTCCCGGGACCCGCATCACTGCGACGCTTACAGCAACGCGCGCCGGGGAGAATGGCCCGGTATTGCTCTTCGACAACGTGGACGCTCTTTGGCAACGCGTCCAGCAAGAGCGCCTGGGGGCAGCTTACCGTCCCATTCTACTCGCCACCCGGGTTCCCCGCTCAACGGCCTTGAAGCTGGCGGAGATGAGTGTCGAGCTCCCTGGCCTCGCCGTGACGTCTGTGCCCGTGCGCGAGTACCCAACCGGGGCTCTCACCGCGCACATTGTCGGGTATATGGGGGCGATCCCCCCCAACCTGGCCAACGAATACCAGCTTCGCGGCTATCGTCCGGGCCAGCAAGTTGGCCTCTCTGGGGTAGAGGCGACCTATGAAGATGTACTACGCGGCCAGGATGGCGAGCAACAGTTGGTGGTTGACGTGCGTGGTTATGCCGTACGTGTCCTCAGCAAGCGGCCTCCGGTTCCAGGAGACAGCCTTGTTCTCACCATCGACGCGGACCTGCAACGCAAGGTGACGGAAATCTTGCAACGGCATCTCAAGGCGGCCCACTCGTCGACCGGCGTGGTCATCCTGGAAGACGTGCGCACAGGAGCCATTTTGAGCATGGTCAGCCTGCCCTCCTTCGACAACAACTGGTTCGCGGCCGGCATTTCTCCCCAGCGTTATGCCAAGCTGCTGAAGAATCGCTGGCGTCCTCTGGTCAACCATGCCATCAGCGGGATCTACCCGCCCGGGTCTCTGTTCAAACTGGTGACCGCCTCCGGTGCCCTGGAAGAAGGCGTCATCACGCCTCGGACGCGCATCATGACCGAAGGGGAACTCTGGCTGCCCAACAAGTATTTTCCCAACGACCCGACTCAGGCTCAGCGCTTCGTGTGCTGGATTCAGAAGTACGGGGGCAAACACGGGCTGATTAACGTCGAGCAAGCATTGGAAGTCTCTTGTGATATTTTCTTCTACATTGTCGGTGGCGGCTATAAGGAGTTTTCGGGGTTGGGCAACGAGGAGTTGGCCTATTATGCTCACCAGTTCGGTTACGGGGAGAAGACAGGTATCCCCTTGCCCGGAGAACATCCGGGCCTGATCCCCACAACCCGGTGGAAGCGCCTTAACTACGCGGAATCGTGGACAACGGGCGACACGTACAATATGGCCATCGGTCAGGGATATGTTCTCGTGACCCCCTTGCAGGTGACCAACGCAACCGCGGCCATTGCCAACGGGGGAACCCTGTACCGTCCTCAGATCGTGCAGGAAATAGTGGACGGACAGGGCCATCTGGTCAAGGCTTTTGAGCCCAAAGTCATCCGTCGGCTTCCCGTGAGCAAGAAGACGCTAAACGTCGTGCGCCGGGGCATGTACCTGGCCGTTTACGGTCCACGCGGGACCGCGCGATCGGTCGCCATTCCAGGAGTGACCATCGCCGGCAAGACGGGAACCGCCGAATTTGCAGCCGACTTGAACGGAGACGGCCGTATCGACCGGGACAAGAACGGGAACCTGCCCACTCATGCCTGGTTCACGGCTTTCGCCCCCTACAAAAACCCCCAGGTGGCTGTCACGGTCTTCATCTTCGGCGGCGGAGAAGGGTCGGCCGTCGCTGTGCCCGTCGCGCGTGAGGTTCTGGCAGCCTATTTCAACGTCAGTCCAAAGGTATTGCAGGAGGCCAGCCCGGAAGGAGGAGATTAGCCATGGCAGACGAGGGACGCGTCCGCATTCGAGGGACGAGTGAGGGGTTGATGATCGCGGTGGGCAGGGGAGCGTGGGCAGAAATCCTGCAGGAGATCGACGCACACTTGAGTCAGAAACCCGACTTCTTCCGCGGCGGGCGGGTTTCCGTCGCCGTGGGAAAACGTCGAATCGATCGGGATGCTGTTCTCGAGTTAGGAAAGGTGCTGGCACGCTACGACATGAGCCTCTGGGCGGTCTGGTCGGAATCGGAATTCACCCAACAAGAGGTGGCCGATCTGGGCCTGGAAACCGGCCTGGGCGATTTCCGCACTTCCAGTGAAGTGCAAGCCGGGGGAAACGCGGAATTGCGTCGGGCTATCGTTGTGACCGGGCCCATTCGCTCGGGCCAGCGCATCCAACATCACGGCTCAATCGTCATCCTGGGTGATGTGCATCCCGGCGCCGAGGTGATCGCCTATGGACACGTGTTTGTTTGGGGACAGCTCCGGGGCATTGCTCACGCGGGCGCAGGAGGCCGCGAGGAAGCTCTCGTCTGCGCCCTGGTCTTCATGCCCACCCAGGTGCGCATTGGACCACTCCTGGCACGTGGAGACTCGGAGAGTGCGCCTCAGGGGCCGGAGATGGCTCGCATCATGGAGGGACACATCATCGTGGAGCCGTGGACCCGCTGGCGGCGTTGGGTCGGCGTGGAGGGAGAATAGGCAGGGAGAGGGAGCCACCTCGGTCGCTTCCACATTTGTTGCCAGGGCTGGTATAATGGAGAAGAAAATAGAGGAGAAAGCCAAAGGGCATGTGTAAACGCTCGGTCCGTAGACGAATCCGCACCCAAGGGCCTTTTGTTCCACCAAGGAGAGACACATGCGTGGGGAAGTGATTACTATTACATCGGGTAAAGGGGGCGTGGGAAAAACGACGACGACGGCCAATCTGGGAATTGCTCTGGCCCAGGGAGGCAAACGCGTGGTAGTCATCGACGCAGACATCGGGTTACGCAATCTCGACGTTATCCTGGGTCTGGAGAATCGTGTCGTCTATGATTTGGTAGATGTCGTGGAGGGTGCCTGTGGCCTGAACCAGGCCTTGATCAAGGACAAACGCGCGGAAGGGCTGTACCTGCTGCCCGCGGCCCAGACACGAGATAAAACAGCCGTCAACCCGGCACAAATGAACGCCGTGGCCAAACAACTGCGCCAGGATTTCGATCTCATCCTCATCGACTCCCCGGCAGGCATCGAACAAGGATTTCGTAACGCCATCGTCCCCGCAAATCGAGTGATCGTGGTGACCACCCCGGAGGTCGCGGCCGTGCGGGACGCCGATCGAGTCATCGGCCTGCTGGAGGCGGAGAACAAGCGAGACATCATGCTGCTGTTGAACCGGGTTGACATCGACATGGTGCACCGGGGAGACATGCTCAGTGTGGACGATGTCCTGGACATCCTGGCCATCCGATTGCTTGGTGTCATCCCGGAGGATCCCGCGATTTTGGTCTCGAGCAATCGCGGGACGCCGGTGGCCTTGAACAGCCACTCTCCGGCAGGCGAGGCCTACAGGAACGTTGCTCAACGGCTCGCCGGAGAAAATGTGCCGATTCTCCTCCCCCAACCCCGATCGGGGTTTCGCCGGTTTCTCGGTCGGATTTTGGGCGATTGAACGTCCACCTGGCCTCGCGTGTCCAAAGATTTCAATCCGTGTTCTTACTTCCAGAGGGCAGAAGATTTTGCCCGTCTTACAACTCACAGGAGGAGAGCATCTATGAGCCTCATTGCACTGATGACGGACACGACAAGCAACATGCCTCGACAGTGGGCCGAGCGCTATGCCATCCGAATTGTGCCGGTTTATGTCATCTTCGGCAACACGTCGTTCCGGGACTACGTGGAGTTGCCGCCGGCGGAGTTCTACAAGCGGCTGGCCGCGGCCGAGGAGATGCCCAAGACCTCCCAGCCCACTCCTAATGACTTCGCCGAGGCGTATCGGGATGCACAAGCCGCGGGGGCAACGGACGTGATCGGGGTCTACGTCACGGCGAAAGCAAGCGGGACCTGCGCTTCCGCCCAGATCGCGGCCGATATGGTTCCGGGCCTCGACGTCCACGTGGTCGACTCGGCCAGCACGTCCCTGCCCATGTCCTGGATGCTGATGGAAGCGGCAAGGGCCATCGAGGCCGGCGGGGGTGTGGAAGAAGCTTTAGAGGCTATCGAAAGGGTCAAAGCCCACAATGCCCTGGTGTTTACCGTCACGGAAGTGGAACACCTGGCCCACAGTGGCCGCACGGTGGGGGCAGAGCGAGCCACACGCGCGCCGGTCAAAGTCAAACCCATCGTCTCCCTCGAGGAGGGACGGCCCCAGGCTGTGGCCACAGAGCGCACGCAAAAGGCCGCCTTGCGCCGGGTTCTCGACATCGTGGAAACCAAAATCGACGGACGTGCCTTGAAGGGCCTGGGCGTGGTTCATGGTGGCATCGAGGAACGCGCTCGGGCCTTCGCTCAGGACGTACAAAAAACGTTTGCCTACGAAGGCGAGGTCGCGGTGGTCGACTTCGGGCCCGCTCTCGCCGTCCATTTCGGCCCCGGCCTGTTGGGCGTGGCCGCATACTGGGAAGACAAGGGCCAGGCGTAAATGATTCGTCTGGTTCTCGACGCTATGGGAGGGGATTTCGCTCCGGCCGAGATAGTGGCCGGAGCGCTTCATGTGGCTCCCCGGCTTCCCGACGCACAGATCCTCTTGGTCGGCCCCCAAGAGGCCATCCTCCCGCATGTGCCCACGCCCTTGCCGCAAGGTATACGCATTCACCACACGCCCGAATGGGTGAGAATGGATGAAAAGCCGGTACGGGCAGTTCGAGCCAAGCCGGACGCGTCCATCAACGTGGCCTGTCGCCTGGTGCGGGACGGCGTGGGGGACGCGGTGGTCACCATGGGACACACGGGAGCCGCGTTTGTAGCCGCGCGCTTCGTCTTTGGCATGCTGCCCGGCATCGAACGTCCCGCGGTACCCGTCCCTTATTTTTCCCTGCACCCTCACATGGTCATCATCGATGTGGGAGCCAACGCGGATGTGCGACCGCAACACCTGCTGGACTTTGCGGTCATGGGCACGGTGTATGCGCAAGCCCTGTTCGGCATCGAGCGCCCTCGGGTAGGCCTGTTAACCCTGGGCACCGAGCCGCGCAAGGGGTCGCTGGTCATCCAGGATGCTTACGACCTCCTGGAAGAAAGCGACCTCAATTTCGTCGGCTCCATTGAGGGGCTGGATGTGGCCCATGGGCGAGTGGATGTGGTTGTCCACAGCGGCCTGCTCGGCAATGTGGTGCTCAAGTTGAGCGAGGGACTTATCGAAGAGCTGTTGAACCGCGCCGCACTCCGGGCTGCGGAAGCGGCCGGCCCGTACGCGACGGCCGTGCGTGAGGCCATCGCCCGCCTCCAGCACGAAAACGACTACAGTCGCATCGGAGCCGCCCCCTTGCTGGGCGTCAACGGCCTTATCTACATCGGCCACGGACGTTCGCGCGCGGACGCCGTCGCCTCGGCGTTGAGCCAGGCATACGAAGCCGTGCGCCATCAGTTGCTGCCGCGCCTGCGGGACCGATTCCGGCCCTGAGTTCACCAGACAAACCGGCCCAAAGGTTGTATAATGGGGGAAAATAGCCCGGCCTCAAGGGAACTCCCCATCTTGACGCCGTTCACTCTGGAAACACCCTCGAGTGACCGGGACCACAGAACGCGAAGCAATGTGAGGAGGAGCTTATTCATGGAACCCGATCTCTCAAAGGTGATTGCAGAGGATGAGCAAAAAGTTGCTGAGGGCGAACGCATTACGTTCGCCGTGCCGGCCCGACGCAATCCCAAACTGCAAGCTCTGGTGGACCTTATCAACGAGGACGAGGAACTTTACCAGTACTGGCGCTGCGCCAATGTCAACGCGGTGGACCGCAACCACATGAGTGACCACGGCCCGGTCCACATCAAGATCGTCGCCAACCTGGCCCTGAAACTGCTGCGCCTACTCATCGACGCGGATATCCCCATGGGCATTGTCCGAGACCATGGGATGTCCGTAGAGGATGCAGAGGTTGTCGCCGTGCTAGCCGCGGCCATGCACGACATCGGCATGGCCATTCATCGCGAGAATCACGAGGAATTCAGCCTCATCCTGGCTCACACCAAGGCCCGCGAGCTCCTCGCCCCCATCTACCCTGTGCGGGAGCGGACGATCGTGATGTCCGAAGTGCTCCACGCCATCATCGCTCATCACTGGGATGTAACCTGTTACACCGTCGAAGCCGGCGTGGTAAAGGTCGCCGACGCCCTGGACATGACCCACGGACGTTCTCGCATTGCTTTCGAGTCTGGAGGCATCAACATCCATTCGGTTTCAGCCCAGGCCATCGACTCCGTTCACATTCACAAGGGAGATGGGATTCCCATCGAGGTTGAAATCACCATGGCCAATTCCGCCGGCATCTTTCAGGTAGACAACCTGCTCAAGCGCAAACTGCGTAATTCCAGCATTGCCGACTATGTGCGCGTGGTGGCCAAAGTGGCTCATGACACCGAACGGAAGATCGTCGAAGTGTACGAACTATAGCGGGAAGTAAGGTGCAAGGGGCAAGACGACCATGTCCAACCTGAGGGGAAAGCACATCGTCCTGGGCGTTACCGGCGGGATCGCCTGTTATAAAAGCGCAGATTTGGCTTCGAAGGTGAGCCAACAAGGGGCCCGGGTAGAAACCATTCTTACACCGGCGGCGTTAAATTTCATTCGCCCGGCCACCTTTGCCGCGGTTACCCGGGCTCCGGCTTGGACGGACATGTACTCTCCCGACCGTGAGGGGCGTTTTCCTCACGTCACCCTTGCTCGTGCGGCCCACCTGATCGTTATCGCTCCCCTGACCGCGAACACCCTGGCCAAATTGGCTCACGGTCTGGCCGACAATTTGCTCACGGCCACCGTATTGGACACGGAAGCACCGATTCTGGTGGCGCCGGCCATGGAGACCCACATGTGGGAACATGCGGCCACCCAGGAGAATGTGCGCATTTTGAAGGCGCGAGGGGTGCATGTTGTCGGCCCCGAAGCCGGGCACCTGGCCTCAGGCGCGTCAGGCATGGGGCGCATGAGCGACGTGAGGACGTTGCTGGAAGCCATGCGCTGGGTTCTGGGACACAGCGGGCCCCTGCGAGGGACCAAAGTCGTGGTCAGCGCCGGGGGAACGCGAGAACCTCTTGACCCGGTCCGTTTCCTCACCAACCCTTCGACGGGCAAAATGGGTGTGGCCATCGCCGCGGCCGCACGCGACCTGGGAGCAACGGTGGTTCTCGTCCACGCGGCCATCCAGGTACCCGTCCCTTACGGCGTAACTCCACGGCCGGTCACCACAGCGCAGGAGATGTACGAAGAAGTCATGGCCGAAACCGAAGACGCGGATGTGTACATCAGTGCGGCGGCCATTGCCGATTTTCGTCCTGCGACAGTGGCCAAGACGAAGGTGAAGAAGGAAGGCCGGGAGCGGTGGCGGGTCGAGCTGGTGCGCACACCAGACATCCTGGCCCGGGTGGGAAAACGACGCCGGCAGACGGGACGGCCCCGCCTTCTGGTCGGCTTTGCCGCGGAAACCGCCGATCTGGTGACCGCGGCCCGGGAAAAAATCCGCCACAAAAACCTGGACCTGATTGTGGCCAATGAAATCGGCGCGGCCAACGCGGGCTTTGCGGCGGACACCAATCGGGTCATCCTGCTGGACAAGGAGGGCCATCGTGACGCCTGGCCATTGTTGACCAAGGAAGAAGTGGCCGAGCGCCTTATGGTCCGGATCATGGACATGCTGAAGCAGATGAACGATACTTGATCGTGGACGGCACAATGCGTGTATCACCTCGGAGGCACGTATGGACATTAGCATTCCCAAAGAACGGCGTGAATCGGAATATCGCGTGGCCTTGACGCCGGCGGCCGTGCAGCAATTGGTCGGCCGTGGGCATCGAGTGTATGTGGAGCGGGGCGCGGGAGAGGGGTCCGGCTTCATGAATCAGGATTACCTGGACGCAGGGGCTACGGTCGTCTACTCGCCGGAGGAGGCCTATCACCGTGGCGAACTGATCGTGAAGGTAGCCCGTCCGTTGGAACCAGAATTGGACCTCCTGCACGAGGGCCAAATCGTCATGGCTTTCTTCCACCTGGCCTCCGCTCATCCGAACAAGATGAAGATCCTGCTGCAGAAAAAGGTTACGGCCATTGGCCTGGAAACCATTCAGGAGGACGACGGCTATTTGCCCGTCCTGCACCCGATTAGCAAGATGGCCGGACGTATGGCGCCTCATATTGCCAGCCGCTTGCTGCAGAACGATTCGGGGGGAAAGGGTGTTCTCCTGGGAGGGGTGACGGGTGTGGCCCCGGCCGAAGTGGTCATCATTGGCACAGGCACGGTGGGCACCGAGGCCGCGGTCGCCTTTGTCAACACAGGGGCCTCGGTACACGCGCTGGACATCAGCGCTCGTGCCTTGGAACGCGTCGAACAGCGCTCGCGCCAGCGAGTTGTGACCCTAAGCGCCACCCTGCACAACCTGCGTAAGGTGCTGCGTTTCGCTGACGTGGTCCTCCTGGCCGTATATCGTCCCGGCTACCGGGCTCCCGTGGTCATCAAACGGAGCATGTTGAGTAGCATGCGCAAACGGTCCATCATCATGGACTACTCTATCGACCAGGGCGGAGCGGCAGAGACCAGTCGGCCGACCAGCCACACCAGCCCCACGTTCGTGACCGAGGGCATCATCCACTACTGTGTGCCCAACATCACCGGGGTCGTCGGCCGCACGGCAACGCATGCCATCAGCAACGCAGTGCTCCCCTTCGTCTGCACCATCGCCAATGAGGGAGTCGACAAGGCCATCCAAAAGCACCCCGCTCTGGCGCGCGGCATCAATACCCATCAAGGTGAAATCATCCACCCGGCCTTGAAAGAAGTGTATGCCATGAGTGCCCAAGCCTAAACGCAGATCACCGCTCGGCTCCCGACCTGAGGCCAATGGCGCTTCAGAACGTTTCCCCCTTCCGAGGAGAACGGTGAAATGGGGAACGCCGGGCACACGGCTATCGATTCAACGAGGGAAAGGTATGGCAACCTGGGAACGGATTTACCACGAACGCATGACCACGGCGGAAGAGGCCGTAAAGATCATCCAATCCGGGCAGCGAGTATTTCTGACGGGAAACTGTTCGGTGCCCCAGAAGGCACTGGCCGCGCTGGTGAAGCGTGCCCGAGATGGAGAGGTAAAGGATGTGGAGATCGTGCAGGTGCTGACCATTGGCGATGCGGACTACGTCAAGCCGGACCTGGAAGGCAAGCTGCGGGTGAACACCCTCTTCATCAGCGCCAACGTGCGCAAGGCCGTACACGAAGGCCGGGCCGACTTTACCCCCGTTTTCCTCAGCGAGATTCCGGGCCTGTTCCGCTCCGGTCAACTGCCCCTGGACGTCGCCCTGGTCCATGTCTCGCCGCCCGACGAGCACGGTTTCTGCTCCTTTGGCATCGAAGTGGGCATTACAAAACCCGCGGCCGAATCGGCCCGATACGTCATTGCTGAAGTGAACGACAAAATGCCCCGGGCCCTCGGTGATTCTTTCATCCACGTTTCCAAGATCGACCGTTTCATTCCTGTTTCTTACCCATTACCCGAGATGCCCCAGGGAAGCCCGGGTGATATCCAGATGCGCATTGCCGAACACGTCGCCGAGCTGGTGCCTGACGGCGCCACCCTACAACTGGGCATCGGCGGTATCCCCGACGCGGTGCTGCTCTACCTGCGGGACAAAAAGGATCTGGGCATTCACACGGAGATGTTTTCCGACGGGGTAGTGGAGTTGGTGGAGCGCGGGGTCATCACCAATGAACGCAAAACCCTCCACCGGGGAAAGATCATCGTCGGTTTTGTGCTGGGCAGCCAACGCCTCTACGATTTTGTAGACAACAATGCCATGGTGGAATTTCATCCGACGGATTACGTGAACGATCCTTTCGTCATCGCCCAGAACGACCACATGATTTCCATCAACTCGGCCATCGAGGTAGACCTGACGGGCCAGGTGTGTGCAGGATCTATCGGCCCCAAGTTTTATAGCGGGGTGGGCGGTCAGGTGGACTTCGTCCGTGGCGCCGCACGCAGCAAAGGGGGCAAGCCCATCATTGCCTTACCATCGACGGCCAAGAATGGGACCATCTCTCGCATCGTGGCCACGTTAAAGCAGGGCGCCGGTGTGACGACGACGCGCAACGATGTCCATTACATTGTGACGGAATACGGTGTGGCCTACTTGCACGGCAAGACAATTCGTCAACGGGTCCAAGCGTTGATTGACATTGCACATCCCGACTTTCGCGATCGGCTGCGGCACGAAGCGAAAGAGCTGGGTTGGCTGTAAACACCGCCGGGAGGGAGAAAAGTGGACACATCAGATCAGGCCGAACAGGTCGAACGATGGCTGCAGGCCTTGCATGCTGAGGAAGAGCACCCTGTGGAGAGAGAGGCGTTTGTCGTCGCCCTGCGGGGAGAGAACTATTGGGCCTTTCCCCTGGCCTTCACGCGCCACATCGCCCGACTGACCACGTTCACGCCCTTGCCCGACGCCATCCCCCTTTTGCCCGGCTTAACGAACTGGGAAGGTCGAGTGCTTCCCCTGATCGATCTGGCCCCACTCGTCCATCAACCTCCGTTGTCCCTCGAGGGCCGAACATACATGGTCATTGTCGGCCATGGCGATCTCGAGGGTGGCATCCTTGTCTCGCGCGCCGTAGATATTCAGGAAGTGCCGAAAGGGCATATCCAAACAGACGAAATCTCGTCATATATTCTAGGAACATACACCTGGCCGCTGGAAGACGCGACCTATGTAGTCCACATCGTTGATGTTGATCGGGTGCTGACAGCCGCGCGCGAGGCTTATGGATGATCGAGTATCAGTCATAATATGCGATGTCCCTATCGGCAGAAAAGTGTATGCCCTGGGGCTGTTGGCCGCATCTATTCGACTCGTGGTGCCATTGCAAGAAGTTGCATCTATCAAGATGCAGGCATGGCCAGGTTGGAAGGCAACATTGGCGCGTGTCCGTTGGGGCGTGGTCGTAAGACAAACCCCGGTTGCCTGGTTGCCTGTTCGCGCCGTAAGCGAGCCTCGCGATGTGAGCGCCCATCAGGTGCGCGCTGTGCCCACCCTTTTACACGCCTGGGCTCGAATTCACCAAGTCATTGCCTTTTTCAATGAGGAGGATCACATCATCCCCCTGATTCGGGTATAAACCCGCCCAAACAACGTCCATAAGGCGTCGAACATATCAGACATGGACCCGGGAGGAGGAAGCATGCGGGGATCGAGTACAGTCGTCCAGGAGGAGAAACGACGCACCCCTGTGCGCGTCCGTCGAGTGCGCCGTGTGCGCGGGTTGGCTCAGGTCGCCGCCGGAGCGGCCTTCGTCTCGGCCATCGGAGTCGGTGGGTATGGCGTCTGGAGTCACCGGGCCGCGTTCCTCCTCTGGGCCTTGGTCCCTCTGTTGGTTGCCTTGTGCAACGCCGTGGCGTACTGGCGGGCGCCTGAGAGCCTGCGTACAGCTCGCCGCCTCATTCTTTGGAGCGTCATGGCCGGACTGGCCATTAGCGTCATCATCTTTGGTCTCCCCTTTGGGGCCATGGCTCTTTTCCTGGCCTGGACGGTTGTTCTCAGCGCCATGCTTTTCGGTCCCCAGATGCTCTTGGCGGCCACCCTGATCAGTCTCATCATTGTTCTACTCACTGGCCTGCTTGAACTGTGGGGCCTCGTTCCGTTGATTCCGGTGCATAGGAACTTCATCATTTGGGGGAACTTCATTTTGGGCCTTGTCTATCCTCTGGCCATGGCCTGGAGCGTCCACCTGTACGCGGATTACATCCAGGAGACGTTGAATGAGGTAGCATTAGGGCTTCAACAACAGGCCGAGACGGTTGTCGGGAGCGCACAGCAACAGGCCTCCGCGTCTCAGGAAATGGCGGCCTCTGTGCAAGAGATCTCCGCCACCGCGGAGGAACTTTCCCGCACTGCAGAGCAAATCGCTGCCCACGGCCACCAACTGGACCGAATTGTGGACGGGAGTTACGAACATATCCAAGCGGGGGAAAAAGAGATCATGACCGTACTGGAAGCACTGTCCCGCTTCGCCGGCGAGATGCGAGGCCTCAGCAGCGATGTCACTCGGGTGGGGCAACAGTCTCAGCAGATGAGCGAGATCGTGGAGATCATCAATCGTGTGTCTGACGAGACACACCTGATCGCGTTGAACGCGGCCATTGAGGCCGCAGGCGCCGGGGAACATGGCCGCCGTTTTGCCGTCATCGCCGCTGAAATTCGCCGCCTGGCCGAGAATTCCATCAAGTCCGGGGAGCAGATCAAGGGCATGATCGCCGATTTCCAGCAGATTCTCGACCGCGTTGTGAACACGATCGAGAAGGAGATCGAAGAGATGGGTCTGGTCGGAGGAGAAGCTCAATCAGCCCGAGAGCGCCTGGGCGAGATGGTGAAAGCCGTCGAGCCGGTACGCGATTCCGCCCATCACCTGGCCCGGACGGCCGAGGACTTACAAAACGCCAGCCAGCAACTGGCCTTGAGCCTGCATGACCTTTCCCAGGCAGCGGATGAAATCGCGGAAAACAGCCAGCACAACCTGGAAACGGCCAGAAGTCTGGTAGATCTGGCAACGACCGTCGCCCAAAGTGGAGTCTAATCCCCATGTTGGAAGGATTCGACCTGGCCGATCTCTGGCCGGATTTCGAAGCGGAGGTCTCTGAACATTTGAAGCACCTGGAAGAAGGGGTGCTGGCCCTGGAGGCGCGGCCGGATGATCGGGACCTTATCCACGAATTATTCCGCTTCGCTCACACCATCAAGGGAGCCGCGCGCATGATGGGGGTGGAAGACCTGGCCGAGGTCGCGGCCGCCGCGGAATCCTCGCTGCGAGAGGTCCGTGAGCAACGACGGGAGGTCGACCGAGAACTCATCTCACAGATATTGCGACAGGTCGACACCATGCGTCTTCTGCTGAACGCTCATCGCCCTGGGGAAAATCCCCCCTCCCCTGGGGAGCCTCCAGCCCAATCCTCCTTCCCATCGACGACCGAAGAAGTGTCTCTTCTCTCACCCGAACCTCGTTCCCCTGTTCCAGCGGCTGCTGCAAGCCTCCCTTCGGAGAACAGTACGATTATTCGCTTACAGCCCGAGCAGGTCCAGCACCTGACACAGGTGTCTACCGTATTGCGCATTCAATACATGCATTTGCACGACATCTACAAACAACTGGATCGGACGGCCCTGCAATGGAATCGGGACGCCGGTCTGACACTCATGAAGATCTTCAAAGCAAAACCCCAAGGGGAGATGCTCCCTCCGTTGGAGGAGGCGAGATCTCCTCTGGAGAGTCTGCGCGCCCGATTTCAGAAAGCCATCGAGGATATGGCCGTTACGCTCGGGGATCTGGAAGATCAGATCTTACGATTCCGACTTGTGCCCTTCGCCACCCTTTCTCCCTTCTTGCACCGTGTGGTCCGGGATGCCGCACAAGCGCTGCACAAGGAGGTGAATTTGCTTCTGGAGGGGGAGGAAACGCTCATCGATCGCCAGCTCATCGGTCCCCTGCAGGACGCGTTCATCCACCTTCTGCGCAATGCGGTCGATCATGGCATCGAATCTCCAGATGTTCGTGAGGAAAGGGGAAAACCTCGGCGAGGGCGCATTTGGGTACGGGTTCTTCCCTTCCACGATAGGGTTCATATCGAGATCAAGGACGATGGGGCAGGGGTGGACCTGGACAAAGTGCGTCGCATCGCCATGGCCCGGGGCCTTCTTGGTGAGGAGGAAGCGGCTCGCATGGATGAAACCCGCCTCCTCCAGATGATCTTTTATCCGGGATTCAGCACTCGGAGTCAAGTAAGCAGGTACAGCGGCCAGGGCGTGGGTCTCGATGCAGTCGCTCAGACGATTCGCCGTCTGGGAGGCGATGTGCATATGCACTCTCGAGCAGGCGAGGGGACAGCGATTACGCTGACGCTGCCCTTGAATCTGGCGCTGGTGGATGCCCTCATTGTGCGCGTGGGCTCCACGCGAGTGGCCTTTCCCATCAGCCACGTTGCAGCCATCTTGCGGGCGGGGGATGCTTCCCTGTACCCTTCAGCGCAAGGGAAACGAATTCTCTGGCAAGGGATGTTGCTTCCTCTTACGAATTGGGATATACTTTTCCCTCAAGTGAGCGACTATGAAGGAAAACATATCCTCATTGTCTCGAGCCATCAACGCTATCTTGGCGTTTGTGGAGGGACCGTCGAGGATGGTGCCGTCCTGGCCTTGCGGCCCCTTCCAGAGTTACTCTTGGGCACAAAAACCGTGTACGGAACGAGTATTCTGGGGGACGGTTCGGTTGTCTGCCTCATTGCAGCCGATGCTCTGTTAGTACGCTATACGTCGAACGGTGTTGTGTCCTCTAACCCCCAAGAAAGCTGAACGGGTGAGGGAAGCGCCTTAAGTCGTGTCCCGACAAGGGTGGAGTGGAAGGAGTGTCCAATGTGATCGGCGAATACGACCAGGTAACGAACAAAGAGATCCTCATCGTCGATGATAGTGCGACCTTGCGCCTCTACTTGAAACGTCTGCTCCAACAAGCAGGTAATGACGTCATTGCTGCTTCGACAGCCACTCGGGCCTTGGAACTCTGGCAGAAATACGAGACATTTGATCTCGTTTTATTGGATCTGGTGCTCCCGGACGAAGACGGACTGACTCTCCTGCAAAAGGTGCGCTCCAAGGACCAGAAAACGCCCATTGTGGTCATCACGGGCTACGGCGGCGTGCGGGCGGCCATCTCCGCGGTACGACTGGGGGCGGATGGGTACGTGGACAAAGAGCAATTGGTCAGCAGCCCCGACAAGGCGGAATTCTTCCACACGTTGAGCCAGGCTATCCAGGTGCGGAAGGCCCAGGTGGAACGGGCTTACTGGCAAGAGGAACTGGAGCGCAAGAACGCCGCCCTGGAACGACTGGTGGCCGAAGTTCAGGAGACGCAGCAGGCGCTCGCTGAAGAACACCGGAAGTTCCGGAATGTGGTCAACAGTTTGCGAGACGCGGTGTTGGTGGTGGACCGGACTGGGCACATAGTGTTTGCCAACCACCAGGCAGAGCAATGGTTCAGCCTGGACCCCCGGGCGTTTGGTGCTCTTAGCGTCAAGGCGCTGGGGCTGCCCGCGGAAATCGTCCAGGCGCTGACTCGGTTTGT
This sequence comes from uncultured Anaerolineae bacterium, assembly GCA_964487375.1. GTDB lineage: Bacteria > Chloroflexota > Anaerolineae > JAADDB01 > JAADDB01 > JAADDB01. Next base: position 48,294 of record CAZAQA010000026.1, read on the forward strand.
TTCGAATTTCCCCCACACCCCGGTCCGCCAGGAATGGTTCCGCCCTGACGGACACGTTTTTGAACTGGTGGTGATCCCGTTGCAAGATGAGGAGAGGAAGGCCACAGGGAACCTTCTGGTGGTTCGGGATATCACGGAGACGCGACGTTTGCAGCAGATGAGGAACGAATTCTACAGCATCCTCACACATGACTTGAAAACACCACTGGCCAGCATTTTGGGGTTCGGTGAATTGCTGGCCACAGGGGAGCTGGGCGAGTTAAACCCGGACCAGAAAGAGGCGCTGGAACATCTCCTGCACAGTGCACACAACCTGCATGAACTCATCAACGAATTTCTGGAATACTCCCGCATCAAAGCAGGTTACCTGGAGGTGCATCCACAGTTCATGGACATCACCGCCCTGATCGAGGATGTCCTCGCTTCCCTGCGCCCGCAAATCGAGCATAACCGGCACCAGGCAGAAACTCGGTTCGAAAAACGGCCGCTGCAGGTGTACGCCGACCCCATGCGCGTCCGTCAGGTTCTGATGAACACGCTGAGCAATGCCATCAAATACACACCCGAAGGCGGCCATATCATGGTCCAGGCTCGAAAGCTAGGGGACGACGTGGCCGTCGCCGTGCAGGACAACGGCATGGGCATCCCCAAAGAGGAATTGCCCCATATTTTTGAACCCTACCATCGGGCCCAGCATCGTTCCGCACACGTTCAGGGAACGGGACTGGGGCTGGTCATCGCCCGGGACATCATCGAAGCTCACGGAGGACGCATCACGGTGGAAAGTGAGGTGGGAAAGGGGACACGAGTGACATTTACCCTGCCTACCCGGCCCTCACGCAGCGACGATACGTTCACGACCCGGAAAGCGTTGTCTGAAGCAGAGCAAAGTTAACCGCCCATTCCGGGAATATCTCTTGAGAAAGGGCTTATGTGTCCTCTTTCCTCCCCCCCTGCTAAACGACTTTCTCCCGCACGTAACCGCTAAGATAATCCATGCTCGAGACGACGACGACGATGGCCCACATGGCCACAGCGGCGCGTCGGTATTGCAACAAGTTGATGTACTGGATGAGAATGTAGCCAATCCCGCCGCCACCCACCAGGCCCACAACCGTGCTCATGCGCACGTTGATGTCCCAACGGTAGATGGTGAAGGCGATGAAGGGAGGAATAACCTGGGGGACGATCGCGTACACGATGGTTTGTAGCCGCGTGGCGCCGGTTGCGGTGATGGCTTCAATAGGTCCTGGGTCGATGCTCTCGATGGCTTCTGAATAGAGTTTCGCCAACGCGGCCACCGAATGGAGGGTCAACGCCAGAACCCCCGCGAAGGGACCAATACCTACCCAGACGACGAAAATCACAGCCCAGATGAGGGTATCCACCGAGCGCAGGATATTGAAGACCAGTCGGACCAGGTAATACGTCACCGCGCCCCAGGGCGTGGTCATCATGAGGTTGCGGGCGCCAAAGAAAGAGATGGGCAAGGCGAGGATGACCCCGAAGGTCGTGGCCATCAAGGCCAGAAAGATCGTTTCTACCATCTTGGCCAGCACGGTCTGCAGCGTATCACTGATGTGCATGGGGCCGGCTTCCCACTCCAGAAGAACCTCCGCCGCGTGGATGCCCTGCTCTCCCCCGAGTTTGGGCTTGGGCCGTTCGATGCGCAGGCGCAAGCTCCCTTCCGCGTCGGTCGTTCCCTGAGTAACGATAACATCGCTCCCGATGGGGAAATGCCATTTGACGGTAGCTCGCGTGTTGGGCCGGGCGTTGCGCACCGTGATGGTGATGGTCTTGGCAGGACCACATCCGGGATCGACCTCGAGCGACGCGCCTTTGTAGGTGGCCGGCTTGGGAGCGAAGCTGGGCGGGCAGGGAATGGGATACTGATAGGCCAGACGCACCTCCTGTTTCTCCCGGGTGACGAACTCTGGCCGTAACAAGTCGACGATCAAGGGTTTGATGTCGCCGACATCTTCGACCAGCATCTTGAGATTGATTTGAGTGACTCGCCAACCATACGTGTAAATCGCCACGGCCAGGGCAACAAAGACGGCACGCTTCAGGAATCGCTTCCAGGAAAACGGACGACGAACTTTAGAGGGATTCTTCATTAGCGGATCTCCACTTGAACGGCATCTTCGCCGTAAATTCTCTTGAAAAGGGCATCATCGATCGCCTCGGGTTTGCCGTCGAAGACGAGGTGCCCATCCCGCAGAGCGATGATGCGCGTTCCGTACTCCCGGGCCAGGCTGAGGAAGTGAAGGGAGCAGATGACGGTGATGCCATCGTTACGGTTAAGCTCCAGGATGTACTTCATCACCGAGTGAGAGGTGGCCGGATCCAAAGAAGCCACCGGTTCATCGGCCAGGATGAGCTTCGGCTCCTGCATGAGGGCGCGGGCAATCGCGACCCGCTGCTGTTGCCCACCGGAAAGTTCATCCGCTCGCTTCCACGCCTGATCGGCAATGCCCACCCGTTCCAGGTTGGCCATGGCCCGGCGTTTCTCCTCCGCCGTCCAGTAGTTGATCAGACTACGCCACTGACTGATGTATCCCAAGCGCCCTGTCAACACGTTTGTCAGCACAGGGAGACGCTTGACCAGGTTAAATTGCTGGAAGATCATGCCGATGTTGCGCCGAATGAGGCGAAGCTGTCGGTGATCCGCGGCGGTAATATCCTGGCCGTTCCAGATGATCTGGCCGGATGTGGGCTCGACGAGCCGGTTGATACAACGCAACAGGGTGGACTTGCCGGAACCGCTGAGGCCAATAAGGACGATAAACTCACCATCTTCCACAGTGAAGCTGACATCCTTGAGGGCGTGAACATTGCCGGGGTAAACCTTATTCAGGTTGCGGATTTCAAGCATGAACGCCTCCTGAGGCTAGAATCACAGGTGCTTCATTATACGTGCGTTCGGACGCGGCCGCCAAACCTTCGCCGATCGGCCGATCACGGTTCTCGATGACCGTACACAGCTTTCCACAGGGCGGATCGGTCAGGCAGAGGAGCGAAAAGTTGCGGAGGATAATAGCCGGCTGCATTCCAGAACAGCCAGCCATCCGCGGCCGCATCCTCCGCGGCCAGCCGCTGAATCTGCATCTGGGGGAGGTCATACCAATAAGCCTGCAACCAGGGCCGTACAGCCGTCCCCGGCGCGACGCGTCTCCTGGCCTGCCATACAGAACGGTACACCACCTGGTAGGGGTGCTGACTCGGGTTCTTGTACCCCAGATTGCCGGGAATGAAGGTGGACGGATAGAGCATCGGGCTGAGGGTCATCACGTGAGGTGTAATATCCTCGACCCTCTGGCCGATGTTCATGTCCTCTCCCGGTACTACCCATACCGTCAGACCGAACACGTCCGCCGACGTTGCCACCTTGTACTTCGCCATTCGGTGCTGAAATCGGCGCATGAATTCTCGTAACGCGGCCGTACGAGTCTTGCGCTGGTTCTTCTCCTCGTATGTGATAGCCCCAATGTCGCCATCTGATGGGAAACGCACGTAATCCAGTTGAATTTCGTCAAATCCCAAACGGGCCACTTCCTCCAACAAGGAAAGGTTGTATTCCCACACAGCTTCCTTAAACGGATCGGTCCAGGCAAGATGTTCACCGTCCTTCCAAATCTTGCCGTTGGCCCGTTTGACGGCCCACTCCGGTTTGGCCTCGGCCAGGGGGTCGTCCTTGAAGACCACATAGCGGGCGATGGCGTAAATATGGCGGCGGTGAAGTTCCGCGACCACACGTTTGAGGTCGAGCGAAGTAGATAGACGGTTGTGGAGTTTCCTGGCAAGAGGCACCTTCGAGTCCCAGGCAATCCGACCGTAATCCCCCTTCACGTCAATGACCACGCCGTTGAGGATAGGGGAGGTCTGGACGAGGGAGATCAACTGCCAGAAGCGTTTGCTCGAGCGCAAGATACCCATAGGAATATAAATACCGCGCACTGCCCGAGGGGCCAACCGCACATCCAGGCAGTAAGCAACCGGACAAGGCGTGACCCGTCGCGCCCTGCCGAGCTGCCGGGAAGTATGAGCCCATACGGGGGTAGGACCCACCACGGGCAAGGGCCAGAGCGCCCGCTCGTACCCTTGTCCCTCCACAGAGACCACAGCCTTGGGGTCGATGTCGCCCAGGAAAGCGTATCCTTTACTGTCCGTCACGGCAGAACGCTCGCCCGCGCGCACCTGGGCGTGAGGAAGAGGCCAGCCGCGCCGGTCGTAGACTCGGACCAACAAACCGGTCTTGTCGGAGCTTGAGGTTGGTATGTAATTTCTGAGTGCATCGGGAGATGGCCAGGGGCGAGGGGTCGTCACCGGCAGAGGAGGGGGGAGAGGGGTCGCTGTGGGGGTCGACGAGGG
>CAZAQA010000027.1:0-45851 GCA_964487375.1 uncultured Anaerolineae bacterium
ACGTGTCCAAACCACACCGGACAGACAGAAGTGCCTTCACCTTGTCTGAAGAACGCCCTCCGGGGGCGAGGCCCAGATATTGACGCCAGTCCGCACACGCGGCGCGGGAGTCCCCACTGGCCCACTTTGCGTTGGAGTCTATCGGTCGGCATCGACCACCAGTTGTACTTCACGCACATCTACCTTTTGCCGCCACGTGCTGCCGTGCTCCCGCCACCAAAGCTCATAGGAGGCCTGCCCCGGTCCCAGAACCACATGGCGTGCCCACAAGTTCTGACGCCCCCCCACCGGAGGGACATCCGCGGGCACACGCTCGGCCCGTTCAGCCTGTTCCTGGACGAGCCGCCACCCTCGCATTCGGGGATGTTCCCGATCCTGCAGGGAACAGATGATATAAACCACATCCGGATAAAAAGCCTGGCGCGCGTCGGTGGCCGAGGGGTAAGGGGGAGAAACCGGATGGGAATGATAAATTGCGGTCAGCCGCTCGCCTCGCTCCTCAAATTCGACTTGTTTGAACAACGTCTGCGGGTCGACCACATAATTCATGATGCGATCCTCGGCAACGTTCTGTGCCCGATGCAACTCCGTAACTCTTTCTCCCTTGCCAGCCAGAAGACCACATATCTCTTCGGGATACCCCTCACGGGCATGAGCGATGATTTCTTCGTAGATCTTTTCCGGCAAAATTAGCTTGTCTCCCATGAAGAACCTCCTGACTCCTCACTCGGATGTATCAGAGACAGACGTAAAATAACCACCCGTGCACGAACAGCCGACGCTTATCAGTTCAGCGCGGGCCCCAGGGACAACGCTCGTCCAGCCGGGCGACAAGTTGCCCGGCCCCCACGGCCAGACTGCAAGCAAGACCAACCCATTCCATCCCTCTATTCCAGGGTGGACAGATAAGGATTATACACGCGTTCTGCGGCGACGGTCGTAAACGGTCCATGCCCCGGCAAAAGTTGATAGTCATCCGGCAGCGTAAGAATGGCTTGGCGGATACTTGCCATCAGCATCTCGAAGTCTCCGCCCGGGATGTCCGTGCGTCCCACAGCGTTGGCAAAAATCAGGTCGCCGACAAAAGCCCTGCGCCCCTCTCGGTCGACAAGTGTGACGGAGCCAGGGGAGTGCCCCGGCGTGTGGAGCACTTCCAACCCGACCTGGCCAAAGCGAAACGGCGTCCCCGGCAGCAGAGGAGCATCCACTTGAGGCATGGGGCCGGGGTCGAAGCCCAGCCACCGCTGGACGACCTCCCGCTGTTGCTTCAGGACCGGTTCATCTGCCGGGTGTAGGAAAAAGGGCACGTGATGTTCCTCTCTCAAGGCATCCACCCCCAGGACGTGGTCAAAGTGGGCATGGGTCGCAACCACCGCCTCAAGACTCCACCCTTTCTCCTGCAACACACGGCGAATATCCTGGGGATTCCCCCCGGGGTCAATGACAACGGCCTTTTGGGTCTCTTCACAGGCCAGCACAAAACAATTGACTTGCAAGGGACCGACCACCAGATGTTCGAGCAGCATATGTTCTCCCTCCTGACACCTTTCGGCCCGTGCTTGTCTTCTCAACCATGGCCTAATCCGGCGTCAACCTCCGTCTAATACACGTCTCGAAGGTTCACTTTGGTGCTTTGACGTCCACCGTTCCTAAAGGTACAGGTTCACGCACCGGTTTGTGGTCTTTCCAGAGCTGGACCTGGATGCCATACGTACCTGGCTTCAGCGTCGGGGGCAGGTAGAGGTTGAATTCACCCCGTACCACCTCGCCGGCCGCCCAGCTCGTTGTGGGATATGTAGGGCCTCCGGGATCGTCGGTCAGGCTGGAAACGATGTGCCCCCAACCGTCCACGATGGCGATGGTCACGTGCCATCGCGCTTTCGGCCTCCGAATGGCCTTCCAGAATAAAGTCATATGCAGGAAATCCCCCGGATGCAGGGGAGTATCGGGCGCATGGCGGAAGCCGCGCTTGTAGCGATCATGTCCGAGCAGTCGCAGCGGTCCCCAGCGCTCATCATTGGTGTAACGAATGGGCAAGATGTCAACCGGCGGCGGAACGGCGGGGCGGCGGACCGTCACCCGAATCGGGATGGCTACAAAATCGCGATGGTTATCCCCCTGCACAACCGGAAGCCGCTGCCCCGTGGAGGCGTGGTACATGCCGACGATCACGCGATAGGTCCCCGGCGGCGTGCCTGACGGCACCAAGACGCCATAATGATCCACAAGCGTCGCCCCCGCCTGCCAGGTCGTGGTGGGAGCACTTCCGCCCAGGGGATCCGAATCCCGCTGAGCAATGAGCCGATCCCCTGGCCCCAAGAGCTGAACGAAGACCTTGTACCGGTCCTTCGGGGGAGCCGTCACATGCCACACCAGACGCACCTGGGCCACATCGCCGGAAGTCACGACCGGGTCCAACAAAACAAATCGACGCAAGCGGATCCGATTACCCAGCCGCGCGTCCATATCCTGAACCACGGTATTCCCTTTATCCGAATGGGGAGTCGCATAGATGAGGAAACGCAAGTGACCTCGCCACGCGTCCAAAGCTTTGTAGGCATGGCGGTCCAACCAATGTTCCACCAGCCCCTGCGGGTCACTTTCATCCGTGGCCCAGAGGAGAACAAACAGTTTGCGATGGGAGCCTGCTATCTTTTCCAGCCGGGCCGTCACGTGTTCAGGCTTGGGAGGACGCTCTAGAGGGAGGGCGTACACCGACGGCCATGAGAGATGGTCCTGAGGTTGCCGGGCACTTACGTTTACATCCTCTAAAGGGGTACAGCCGGCATAATAGTAGCAAAACACATCCCACTGGCCGGGAGCATCAAGAATGATGGCATCTTGGGTTGAAGCTGTCGCCTCGATATAACGCACCAAATCGCGATAGTCGTCGCGTGCCTTCTCCGGATGAGCATAATAATTCGCCAATGCCAGTCCCTGCAGAACGAGAACGGCCACCCAGGTCACAGCCAGCCAGGATCGAGCCAGTCGACGCAGCCACCTGCTTCCCAGCGGATCTAAGGCCTCCAGGGGAGCCCATATCCCACGCGCCGCCAGGAGGATAAAGGGAGGAAGGCCGAGAATCAAAAATTTAAGGTAGGCGGGACGGAACAAATTCAGAAGCAGCATCATCCCCACCGGCGCGGCCAACCATAAAAGAGGCAGTCCCCAACTCAACCAGTGGGGACGCCGATAGCCGGTCGGTGTAAGTCGACGCCAGGGCCAGAGTGCGACCACCAGGAGAACGAGCCAAATCCAGAGCCAGTGGCCGGTCCATGCCGGAGGCACCGGGCCCAGAGCCATCCACTGGAACGCGACGGCCAGACCTTTCTCGAGAGGAAGCACATCCGTGGGGCGAGGCCAGGCCTGCACTCGATTCAAGGCGACGGACAGCCAGGGGACATAAAGCACCAGCGCGGCCAGATGGTCACTGAGCAGTCGAATGACCCGGGGCGCCAGGGGCAATCGATGTCGAGTACTGTACATCCAGGCGACGTAGACCAGAGTCAGCACCCCGGGCAACACCGGAAACGCGTAGTGGGTCCAGAGCCCTGCGGCCACCGCCAGGGCATAAAGCACGTCCCACCGTCCCAGGAGCAGGGCCGGGTGATGAGAGGAGACGCGCACGGTCCGGGTCACCAGGGGCACACGGGCCCCGTGGGGAACATCGGGGAGCGCCAGTCGCGCTCGCCCTTCCCGCAGAACAATGCGGACCAGGGCATAAACGGCCAGGGTAGCCCACAGCACGACAAAGATGTACATCCGGACTTCCTGGGCATAATAGACGAGAAAGGGATGGGTCGCCGCCAGGATGCCGACGATGCGGGCCGTCGGTTTTCCCCACAAGAGACGGGCTATTGCCCACGTCAGGACTACAACCGCCAGGCCGGCCGCGAGTGAAAGGCTGCGCAGGGCCGGCTCCGAGATGCCGAAAACTCGTGTCCACAGGTGCAGAAGAACATAGTAAAGCGGGGGGTGGATGTCCAGGGCCGATCGTTGGATCAATTCGGGGAGTGGCCGCATGGCCTGGGCCACCGAATTCCCCTCGTCCGCCCACAGGCTGGAGCCTGTAAGACGGTAGGACATGCTCAGCGCCGCCAACGCCAGGAAAAGGAGAGGTTCGAATCGACCTAAACGCCGGACGAGGTTCGACCATGGCATGCCTTCCCTGGTGGAGGAAGATGACTTTTGCCTCTGGCTCCTTTGTTTAGACATCTCGGCCACCTTCCTTCCCTTCCCTTCCTTTGTCCGCCTCACGTGCCTGACGCACCTGCCGTCCCACCGTGAAGAGGAGCAAGAGGCCCCCGTAGAAAAACACATCATCCCAGGTGACCCGGGGAGGGAATGGTGCAGGAGCCCGTACCGTAAAGCCGTCAATGGCCACACTCCGACCATGAGGGCCCTCGGCCACACTCAAGACAACCTCGTGTGTGCCATAAGGCAGGTTCCGAACGACGGGCAAGATCAAGTCATACGTCCGAAAGGGCCGATAAAGGGAGAGGGCGCGTTGCCGAATGCCGTCCACCTGAATGCCCAGGCGACCCGCTGTGGGCAGGCCAATAGAATGGAGGTCCAGGCCGGTGCCGACGAAACGCAAGTGCACCTGTGCGCCCAGCGTATGGCTGAAATGGTACGCGTTTAGAATGGCATCCGGGTCGGTCACCTTTGCCCAACTGCCCTCATAGCCGACAGCCCAGTGAGTATCATCGTGATTGCCGCGCCCCATGTAGGAAGGCCGATGGGTATACGCCTTCAGGGCGTTGTACGCGGGCAAGGGATGGAAATCGGGTGTCAGCAGACGGAAATACGCTTCCGGCTTGTGGGCTTTCTCCCAGCGGTCATCGGGCCGCTTAAGGTACCAGACGTTGGCCACACCCAGCCAGGGCCACTCCTGACGAATGCGCTCGTAGGCAAGGATGAGATACCGGGCCTGGGTTGCCTCATCCACCCGACCGTAGACCGGGGGCACCCCGGCCGGAGCCGCGTTCCAGTTCATCTCGCTGATCCAGATGGGCTTATTCGCGTCGCCGTTGCGGACCATGATATCCCGAATGAGTAATGGGCGAGAAAAATTGACCACGCGAGGGTTCAGGCGCCGGTCCGTCGGCCCGGACCAGAGGCCGTAGCCTTGCATGGAGAGAATGTCAAAGTAGGGAGCAGCGCCGGCATCGTACATGCGTTGGAGAAACACTGTGTCGCTCATATTGCGCGGGCCGTACTCGATGTTCGCGGCCAGAGCGCCCGAAATGATGACCACGTGAGGATCAGCTTCACGAGCGCGCGTGGCTGCGATCTTCAAGAGACGGGTGTAAGCTTCAGGGTTGACCGGTTGATTTCCCCATTCGGGATAAATGTTGGGTTCATTCCATATTTGATAGTAATGCACCCGCCCTTTATAGCGAGCGACGACCGCGTAGACGAAATCGCCGAAATCCTCGAAGTTATCCGGGGGTGCGTATGTGCCCGCCGCGTTGCCGCGAGCTCGCGACCAGGCCGGAGGATTGGAAAGGCGTACGATAAGTTGCAGGTGATACTTTTCTGCCAGAGCGACGATATTGTCATACTTCGCCCAGGCAGAACGATAGGGACGCTGCCGGCGATCCTGGAAATCTCCCTTCCCGTGAATTTCAATGTCCTCCCAGGGGAATTCCTGGCGCAACCAGTGGAATCCGGCCGCCGCGGCCATGCGCACGATGCGCTCTCGTTTGGCCAGATCGGGCTCCTGCTCCAGAAACACGTTAACCCCGAAAGGGTTGACATCCGTGTAGGGGATGAACCGATCCGTGCCCAACTGCAGGGGGGGACGCATTTCGTCCGCGACCAGGTCGGTCATCCCTTTGAGCTGAGCAGTGGTCGATTCCTCACCGGTGAGGGAGAAAAGTTGGGCGCGGAGTACGGTGTGCCCGAGGCCGATGGCCACCATCACCACCAGAATCGACACGGTGAAGCCGAACCACCAGAGAGAACGACGCTTCCGTCGGGTCATGGTCATGAGAAAGAAAAGGGGCGTTCAGGGACACCGTCCAAGAACGCCCCGGATGTGCAAACACCCTTCAGTTGGTATCCCAATCCAAAGTCCACTTCTGGCACTTCCCGGGACCGGCTACGCTATCGGTATGCACATGCGCAATAACGGAGATGCGCCTCCCGCTGCCGTCCACGATCCAGAAATACCACTCGCCGCCACGTGCCTGATTCCAGCCCAGGATGTGAGAATAAAAACCGTCACTCCAGTCTGAGTAACCGGTGTGGGGGCCGGTGATAACCGGCTGAGTGATCCACTGACCGTCAGGTTTGTTGCTGAAGACCACACGCGCGCCATTGTGAGGCGTGTGGTTGAAATAGACGGTCCCATGCACCTCCGTAATGCCGGCATTGGGCTCGCATCCGTACAAGACTTTTTTATTATAGGTGTAGCTGGGCGTTGGCGTGGGCCGCGGCGTGGGCGTGTAGGTGGGCGTCGGCGTCGGGGGAGGAGTTGGAATATTCTGGGCCACCTGCACCTCGTTGATAGGCCCTTCCGGCTGCACCAGCTTTGCATACACCCATCCCAGGGTGCCGTCGTTCAGACGAATCTGCCACCAGGTTCCATCCGGGGTTTTACCCAGGACGTCCAACCGTTCTCCTTTGGTGACCATCCCGATACGGGGATGCAGGGTGCTGGGGCCCGCCCGCACGTTGAGACGGCGGGAGCGAACGACGACAGCAGGCTTGGGTGTCGGAGTCCAGGTTGGAGTCGCCGTGAAGGTCGGCGTGGGCGGTATGGGCGTCGGGGTGGGGGTATCGGTAGGTACGACCACAGCAACGGTCGACTGCGGGGCCGAAGCAACGGCTTGAGAGCTTGCAGGCGTGGGCGTGAATGTCGGTTTCATCATCCGGGTGGGGGTCGGTGTTGGCAGCTCCCGCGGCGCGCCACAGGCGCTCAAGGCGAGGACGGCCACCAGGGTGCTGACCAACAAGGCATGGTACCATTTCATGATTCTGTCTTACCTCCTGGCATTCGGCCTGAATGGAGCCTGGTCGCTTCGGCGACCACGGTCTCCTGCTTCACAAGCCGCCATTCTAACATAGGCCGGGCAACAGACAAAACCACGTGCGCGGACAAGGGGATCATCCCTGGAACCCGTCGGTATGCTCCAGGATTTGGGGCCGTTCCCAGGCGGGGATAAAAGGTTCCAGGTCCACGTCCAAACCTTCGGCAATGCGGTTGATGTAGTTGAAGTAGCCGATCACCTGCACCGCGTCGTGAATTGCCCGGTCGTCGAATCCGTGCTCGCGCAGGCGCCGGATATCCTCTTCGCTCATGGCCGCGGGTTCCTGCGTGAGCTTTTCGGCAAAAGCGCATAAGGCCCTATCCGCGTCGTTCAGGGACGCCCGACGCCAGTCCCGAGCAACCAAGTGCACGAACCGGTCCGCCTCCACAGGATCCCCGATGCCAAAATCTTCGACCTCAGCACGGAGGTCATAGGCGTGAGCACGAGTTCAGTACACGCAATGATTCGTCGCCGAGACCACCGTGGCCAACATCTCCCGTTGGCCGCGACTCAACGGAGAATCCCCGTACATGACAGAAGTATAGAAATGTGTGGAGGTTTGCATGACACGCGGATTCTGGCTCATGATACTGACAATGTTCCAGATACGCCCGGCGCGACGGATAGCGGCCTCATACTGACGGCGCAACAAGCCGCGCGCCTCATCGAAAGGAACCACCCTAATCCATGCCATCCAAGGCCTCCTCTTCGTTTCTGTCCTGCTTGTTTCTTCTCTTCTCATCCAACGCGGGATCGCCACCATTCCGGCCAACACCACGGCTTCTTTCAAAGAGCGACCCGCTCTCCCGCGCTGTTCTGAAGCGCCCGACGGACCACCTCACCTGCGGTGACGGCATCCTGCACAGCCACGCCGACCGACTTGAAAAAGGTCACATCCTCTCGGGAACGCCGGCCTTCGACCCGACCCGCCAGCACCTGACCGATCTCTACCACCTCTTCCCAACGCAGGTGCCCTTCAGCGACCGCCTGGATCAAGTCACCCGCTTCGACCCGAGCAGCACTCAAACTGTCCACGAACACGCGCAGGTGGGGCAACCCCACCACCTGGACCTCGCGCATAGCGGGGGTGAAGGAACCCACTCCGTTGATGTGTGTGCCCGGCCGCACGTCTGCAGGGTCAAAAACGGGCGTAGAGCTGGTTGTGGCACAAGAAACGATGTCTGCCCCCCGAAGCGCAGTGCGCGGGTCGGCTGCCCGCCGAAAAGTAACTTCCGGATGACGCGCGGCCAGTTCACCCGCGAGTCGTTCGGCCGAGGTTCCCGACGGGGTATAAATTCGCACCTCTTCAATGGAGCGCACAGCAAGTACGGCCTCGACCTGGTCGGCCGCCTGGCCTCCGGCACCAAACAAGGCCAGCACATGGCTATCCTCTCGGGCCAGAACACGCGTGGCCGCCCCCACCCCCGCGCCCGTGCGCAACGCGGTCAAACGAGTGCCGTTGAGGAGGGCCAACGGAGCACCGGTCTCGGGATCCATGACCAGGACCAGAGCATGAACCGTGGGTAAGTTCCGGCCGGGATTTTGGGAGAAAACGGAAACCACCTTCAGACCCAGGTCTCCGCTGGGAGAGACGAGGGCCGGCATGAAAAGCACGACTCCACCCTCGGGGTTCAAGGCCAGGCGCTGAGGGACCTGCGCTTCTCCCTGACTGAGAGCTACATAGGCGCGGGCGTTGACGTCGATAGCCTCCGCCATGGGGAGCAGAACGTCAATATCCGCGGCCGTCAGGATTTCCAGATCCATCTTCGCTCCTACCCGTCTTCAGAACCATCGTCACGCGATTTTCTCGGGACGCACGTGGCATTGTAACACGGGAACCAGGCCAGCATGAAATCTTCCGCCTCCTTCTCACTGTGGTACAATATAGGGGTTTTGTGTCGACCGTGCGGTGTCGGGGCCACGCATTGCAGTGTGGGTGCCCCCACAGTACCCATCGATCCAAGCCTGTGTTCATCCGTTGAGGAGGAGTAAGGATATCGTCATGGAGCAAACCTATTATCGAGTCGAGGTGGCCGGAGTTATCCGGGATTTACCCCTGTTCGAGGTGGCGCCGGGCCTGAAGATTGCTATCTTCAACATGCTTGGGGATACGGACGTCGTAGAGGCAGCAGCCGATGCCCTGTTGCCACGCCTGCCGGAAGCGGACATCCTGGTCACCCCGGAAGCGAAAGCCATTCCCCTGGCCCACGCTTTGGCCGCACGCCTGAAAAAACGCTATGTGGTCGCCCGCAAAGTGCTGAAGCCTTACATGGTTGGCGCCATCAAGACGGACGTCATCAGCATTACCACCGGCGAGCCGCAAAGTCTATATGTCGATGGCAAAGATCTCCCCTACCTGAAGGGTCGTCGTGTCGTCCTGGTGGATGATGTGGTCAGCACCGGGAGCACGTTGCGGGGTCTGCGCCAGCTCATGGCCATGGCCGGGGCCACGGTCGTGGGGGAAGCCGCGGTATTCACCGAGGGCGATCCGGAGAAGTGGAAGCACATTATTTCCCTGGGACACCTCCCCTTATTCCGGGAGTAAGAGAAGCAAGACTGGACTGTGCGGCATGAGAGGCAAAGATGTGGGATAAGCTGGAAGAACTGGTGCAAAAATACGACGAGCTGAGCCAAGAAATGGGGCGACCTGAAGTGGCCACCGATCCCCGACGTCTCTCCGCACTGGCCCAGGAGCAAGCTGAGCTCGCCCCTCTTGTGCAGGCCTATCAGCGCTACAAGGAGGTGGAACAGCACCTGGAAAGTGCGCGTGCCATGCTCGAAGACGAAGAACTGGCCGAGCTCGCGCGTGAGGAAGTGAAACATCTGGAGCAGGAAAAGGCTCGCCTGGAAGCGGACCTCCGGCGTTTACTCGTGCCCAAAGACCCGAACGATGAGCGTAACGTGATCATGGAAATTCGCGCCGGCACCGGCGGCGAAGAAGCGGCTTTATTTGCGGCCGACCTGGCACGCATGTACATGCGCTACGCGGAACGCAAGGGCTGGAAAACGGAGATTTTGTCCAGCAACCCAACCGGCATCGGTGGTTACAAAGAAATCGTCTTCCTGGTTAAGGGGAAAGGAGCATACTCTCGGCTCAAGTACGAGAGCGGAGTCCACCGCGTCCAACGTGTGCCGGAGACAGAAGCATCCGGGCGCATCCACACCTCCACAGCAACGGTGGCCGTCCTGCCCGAAATGGAGGATGTGGAAGTCCACATCGACCCTAAGGAGCTGAGAATTGAGACCTTCCGCGCCTCCGGTCCCGGCGGACAGCATGTAAACAGAACCGACTCGGCCGTGCGCATCACTCATCTGCCCACCGGCCTGGTGGTCTCCTGCCAGGATGCCAAATCTCAGCTACAAAACCGACTCAAGGCCATGCAAATTTTGCGGGCCCGCCTCTACGCGCTAGAAGAGGAGCGCCGTCAGCGTGAGTTGGGCGAACGACGTCGTTCACAGGTGGGCACGGGGGAACGCAGCGAGAAAATCCGCACCTACAATTTCCCTCAAAACCGCGTAACCGACCACCGTATCGGGTTGACCCTTTATCGATTGCAGGACATCCTGGATGGCGACCTGGACGAGATTATCGACGGACTCATTGCCGAGGACCAGGCCAGACGCTTGGCCGCAGAAATGGAGAAAGCCGCCTAAGCCGTCCAAAGGAGAACCGCTCCGTGCAACACGTCCAGAGAAAAGTCGCCCAATTCATAGAAGAGCAAGGACTGGAAATTCCTACGGCGCTTCGCCTGCTTGATCTGACATCGGAAGTGGGCGAAGTCGCCAAGGCTTATCTGGAAAGCACCCGCTACGGCGAGCGTCCTTTTGTCGCCGATGGTCACTGGGCCGAAGAGCTGGGCGATGCCCTCTTTTCCCTGATGGCCATCGCCAACCGTACAGGGGTCGACCTGGAGAGGGCACTCTACCAGGTCTTGAAGAAATACGCGCGACGGATACAAGCTAAAGGCCATGCCGGGTCGGGAGAATAAGTCCATTCAGGAGGCCTTGGCCGAAGGAACACAGCAACTTCGCCGAGCGGGGTTGGAAACACCGAGGTTGGACGCTGAAGTCCTTTTGGCGGAAACGACGGGGCGATCTCGGGTCGATCTCATCGCTCACCGGGAGGATCTCCTCACCCCCATTCAGCAGGATGCCTACTTCGCCAGGGTCAAGCGCCGGGCCCGAGGCGAGCCTTTGGCCTATATCCTGGGATTTACCTGGTTCTACGGCCTACGCCTCTCCATCACCCCAGACGTCCTGGTACCTCGCGCCGAGACAGAAATGATAGTGGAACGGGCTCTGGACACACTCAACACGCGTCGCGGCCGATCACGCGTCGTCGATGTGGGCACCGGCTCTGGAGCCATCGCTGTGGCTGTGAGTATCCACGCCCCGCAAGTCTGGCTCGTGGCGACGGACATCAGCGCTCGTGCCCTGCGCCTTGCCCAACGCAACGTGCGTATCCACGGACTCACCGACCGCGTCCAGCTCGTCCAGGCGGATCTGCTGGTTCCCCTTGTCGGCCCATTTGACCTGATCTTGGCCAATCTACCCTATGTGGGCACGAGGGAAGCCCATCGACTCGACCCGCGCGTAAAAGCTTTCGAGCCCGCAGAAGCATTGTGGGCAGGCCCCGACGGACTGGACCTCGTCAGACGTTTGTTGAAACAGGCAGTTTCTCGACTGGCTCCGGGAGGCGACGTGCTGCTGGAGATTGGATACACTCAGGAGGAAACCGCGCTCCAAGAAGCTCGGCATTTTTTTGCTCAATCCCGAATTCAAGTCTACAAAGACCTGGCCGGCCACCCGCGAGTGCTGCACATCAGCACCTGAAGCGGTTCTTCAGTTCTCACCAGCTTCGCTAAGTGGAATCCAGCCACGTTTCAGGGCCAGGATGGCCGCTTGCGTTCGATCGTTGACCGCGAGTTTACGCAGGATGGCACTCATGTGGTTCTTGACCGTCTGACGACTGATGTAGAGTTCGCGAGCGATTTCCTTGTTGGAATATCCTTTGGTGATGAGCTTCAAAATTTCCATTTCTCGCGGCGTGAGGGGCGCATAAACCACATCGGCATCCTGAAAAACCGACAATTCTTCGAACCGGCGCAACAACCAGGAAGCCACCTGGGGCTTGCTCATGACGGTTTCGCCCACTACGTAATTGCCCTGAGCCACCTGACGGATGGCCGGGATCAGCTCCGAAGGCTGTACATCCTTGGGATAGTAAGCCATGGCGCCGGCACGGAGAGCGTGAAACAACTGTTCGTCGTCATGATAGGCCGTGATCACAATAACCCCCACATCATCCATACGGCTGGTTATCTCCCGGGTCGCCTGAAGGCCGTTCATTTCGGGCAAATTCACATCCATGATGACCACATCAGGGTGAATCTCCTCCGCCAACTCCACGGCCTCTCTGCCCGTACGCGCCTCGGCCACCACTTCCAAATCGCCCTCCAATTCCAGCACTCGCTTCAATCCGGCACCGAACAGGGGATGATCCTCTACGATCATGATCCGGATCTTCTCTTGCATCATCGCAACGCCTCCTCGTCAGCCTCATACCTGGGCAGCTCCAAGCGAACGATGGTCCCCTGCGGGATGCCTCGGATCAGGGTGAGCATCCCCCCCACGGCCTCAGCCAGTTGCTGCATCATGGTCAGACCGAACGTTTCTTTGCCGCTGACCGCGGCGTAGCGATGAGTCAACGTCTCCTCATCGACGCCCCGGCCGTTGTCGATAATTTCCAGACGCCACATCAGTGGCGTCACCTGCACGCGTATGGTGACCTCGCTGGCATCCGCGTGTTGGACCACATTACGCAACGCTTCTTGGGTAACCCGATAAAAGATACTTTCCACCTCAGGAGGGAGGACGGATGTTCCACTTTGTATCTCCACCCGAACCTTGACACCATGTTGGGCCTGAAACCGACGGGCAGTTTCCTTGAGCCACGGCGCCAATCCTAACTCACGGAATGTCACCGGTGGATAGAGCTCCTCCACGATCTCCTGAAGGTCGCTGAGCCCACCTTCTAACTCTTGCAGCATGTTCTCCAACACAGGACGCATATCCTGGACATCGGCGTCAAGCACGTAAAGCAAGCTCCGTAATTCCATGGCCAAATTGGCGAGCACCTGGCCGGGCCCATCCTTCAATCTGTCGACAATGCGTTGACGCTCACGTTGCTCCAAACTCGTCCCCCCTGCTGGAGGCCGCCTGCCGGATTGTCTCTGTCGCACAATGGGGTCCACGGCCATTTGTTCCACTCCAGACATTCGTGCCCTCGGCAACGGACTCTCTCCCCGGATTAAAATCCAACGCCACACATGTCGTGAGCGGTTGCACATTTTCTCTTACCACTATAACACAAAAAATCCGGGGTTCAAGAGGAAAAAGTGAAAACGAGCCTAGGAATTTAGTACCAGATAAGCTCAAGAAGCGCGGGGTTGAACGTCCGAGGAGGAAGGGATGGGCGACAAACGCAAGAGACGTCGCAGGAACAGTCGAGCCACGGTGGTCATGGCTTTGACGATCTCCTTTTGCGAGATTTTCGATGTCCCCCGCACGCGGTCCACGAAGATGATGGGCACTTCACCGATAGAAAACCCCAGCGTCTGGCAACGGTAAAGGATCTCAACCAAATAGGAGTATCCATCCGCTCGCACGGTTTCGGGATGTACCGCTTCGAGCGTTCGACGCCGGTAGGCCCGAAAGCCGGCCGTACAATCGTGGGCAGACAGGCCCAGGAGAGTGCGGGCCACCAGGTTGGCCCCCCGACTGAGCAGGCGACGCCTCATCCCCCAGTGCCGGGTGCCCCCGCCAGGCACATAGCGGGAACCGATGCTTACATCGTGCTCCCGGCTATTCGCCAACAACAATGGGAGATACTCTGGATCGTGGGAAAAGTCCGCGTCCATGGTACAGATGGGATCGGCCAACAAGGAAAAAGCTCTTTCGAATCCGGCCACATAGGCCGTTCCCAACCCCAATTTACCCGGCCGGTGGATAACCTGTACCCGCTCATCTTCACGCGCCAACGCGTCCACAATCTCCCCTGTGCCGTCGGGGGAATGATCGTCCACAACGATGACATAGGCATCAGGGACGGCCCGATGGATAGCCTCGATCAGACGGGCAATGTTTTCGGCTTCATTATAAGTTGGGATAACCACAGCCGGTCTCGTGAATCCCATCAGCGTTTGTTCTCCTTGCATAACCCATGGGCCGGCTCCGACGGGTCTTCCGTGAAGTCGCCAGAAGCAGATTGTAACATACCCCTTGTATGCCCCAAAGTCACCGGCGCTCTACGGAGAAGCGAAAAAAGCGGCCTCCCTTGGTCAGACCTCGCACTGATGGGTCAAGTTGAAGGGCGAGAGGGCGAGAGCAGCGCTTTCGCCTTCCACAAGGTCCACCCGCGGGCGTGGATGCGGCGCACCGTTTTGTGGGCACCTTTGGCAGGGCGGGGTCTCACGACCCACGATCGTGTCGTTCTCCCGGTCCTTGCTTGCCCCTTCCATCCATCCCTTTTATAATCAGAAGAAAGATGGATGACAACGCCCTTACCCCTCTCTCCCGCCAGGGGAAAAGGGGAAAGCTTTATGGGGAACAAACCCAAACGGATGGCATGCAGGAGCCGCCCATGATAACGCAACGCCTTTGGAACCTGCAGGAGATAGATACCCGGATCGACGCCCTCGCTCAAGAGCTTCTTCGCCTTGAACAAGCCCTTCAGGAGCCCGAATTACTAACGAACCTGCGGAAGCACATTCGCCAGTTGGAGGAGGAACAGGCCCGCCTGGCCCGAGAACAACGAGAACTGGAATTGGAGATGCAAAGTCTGACCGAACAACGCACCGGCCTGGAGCGGCGTCTGTACGGTGGGTACATCACCAACCCTCGAGAGGTCGAAGCGGCCCAACACAAAGCCGAAGAGCTACGGCATCGGGAACAAGGCGTTGAGGACCACATTTTGGACATCATGATGACACTGGAGACACTGCAGGCAGACCTGGGGAGCCTGAAGACGCAGCTTACAGAGGCCACGAAGGAATGGAGCCAGACCGAACGGGATCTTTTGAAGCGCAGGACAACTTTGCAGGAGGAGCACACCGAGCTGAAGGCGCAGCGTGAGCACCTGGTGACAACAATTCCCGCCGGCATTCTCGCCGTGTACGAACGCCTCCGTCGGACGAAGCGCGGCATTGCCGTGGCTCGCCTGGAACAACGGATGTGCCAGGCTTGCGGCATTGAAGTCCCCATCAACGTCGAGCGCCAGGCCCATTACTCTGAAGATCTGGTGTTTTGCCCCACATGCGGCCGCATCCTCTATAGATAACGCCGAGAGAGAGCCGGTCAGCAATGACGCGGCCTTGGCTCAGGCGGAACATGACTTGACATCCCCACCACCTGGCGTATAATAACGTTTGTAAGTCAACGATGTAAGCCCCAATGAGCGGGCCAAAGTTTGCCCGGCATCTATTCTGAGCGTGTACCGGCATCTGAATTCCACGGGAAGAAAGGAGGTGAAGTAGGCCCATCGAACATCCATGTAGATAAGTAAAGCTTCCTGTCGTTGTCGATTCCTGTCCAACCATCCCAAAAGAAGGGCGGGGCTGTATCCCCCACATCAAGCCTTTTCAAAGACGTGTAAAAACCAAAGAGCCTCTGCAAACAGGGGACAAACGGGCATAGGACTGACGGGCCATCTCCTTTTCATTTCACAGACGTGCGGAACCGAAAGAGTGTCGGAGTTTCACGACATCAAAATTCGGAGATGGCCGAGATAGAGTTCACCAACCCGAAAAAATCCCTGAGAGCGCTCTGGGTCGATGGTGACAGCCGTCTTAACACGTTATCAAAAGGCTTTTTGTGACCCCGCTTCAAGCCTGGTAAGGAGGAGTGCTCATGCATTCGCGACTATGGCGTATTCTTACCCTCGTATTGGTGTTGAGTATGGTGCTTCCCCTGGTTGCACTGGCGGCACCAACCGACCCCAACACCGATGCTCTCTTGCAAGAAGCACAGACCACCGGTGGTCATCGCTTCTTCGTCATCCTCAAAGGGGATCCGCTGGCCATTCATTATCAAAAGTCCGGAGCTCCTATGACCATGAGCCGGGCCAGCGGCAAGCTGGACGCCCGGGCGCCGGCCAGCCAAGCGTACATCGAGCAACTGCGCCAGAAGCAGGCCGAAGCCATCCGAGCCCTGAAACGACTCATCCCCGGTGCCCGTGTGGCCCAATACCGGGATGAGATGGGCCGCATGCGACCGTTGACCTACCAGGTGGTGCTCAATGGCTTTGTGGTCCAGCTTCCTAAGGTTGATCGGGAAACGTTGATCCGACTCTCCCGACTCCCCGGTGTCAAAGCTGTCACCGTGGAACACAAAGTGGAACTCAACCTGGAGGTCATCAATCCGACCATTGGCGCCCCAGCCGTTTGGAGCAAACTTGGGGGCGTGGGCAAGGCCGGAGAAGGTATCAAGGTCGCGGTCATCGACACCGGCATCGACCCCAATCACCCCGGACTGGATCCTACGGGCTACAAGTATCCGGTAGGTTTCCCCAAAGGAGATACCCGTTACACCACACCGAAGGTCATCGTCATTCGCGGCTACTATCGCCCTGACGATCCTCCGGTCCCGCCGGCCCCATTGCCCTTGCATCCCCACGGCACCGGCACAAGCACCATCATTGGCACCAACCCGAACACGGTCGCCACATACAAAGGGGTAGACGTGACGGTGAGCGGCGTGGCTCCGAAAGCGTACCTCATGTCCTATCAGATCTTCTACCCCAGCGCCTCGGGGTCGACCGGGCGCTACGCGTCTGACCCTGAAACGACCAAGGCCATCGAGCAGATGGTGATGGACGGCGCCGATGTGGTGAACAACTCCTGGGGCGAGAATGTATTCGTTCCCTTGAAGCCTGGATTCAATCCTGTCATTGACGCTTTGGACGCGGCGGCAGCCGCCGGTGTGGTGGTCGTGAAGTCTGCCGGCAACTCAGGGCCCGGCGATGCCACAGTGGGCGGCAACGATCAACCCATTCATGGCATCAGCGTGGGTGCAACGGTGAACACTCGCGGGTTTGGAAACGAGGCTGCGGTTGTCGCTCCGACGCCCGTACCCGACCTGCTGAAGTCGATGTTGGCCGTCCCCGCCGCGTTTGGTGGTACGCTGACCAAGGACTTCGGCCCTAAAGTTTTCGTCAGTGTGGGGCGTATCCAGTCCGGAAACGCCAAGGCATGTGATCCCATTAAAGATCCCCAGGGGGAGCTAAAGGGCAAGGTGGCGCTCATCTCTCGGGGAAGCTGCACCTTCGTGAAAAAGGTCCAGAACGCGCAGGACGCAGGCGCGGTCATGGCCATTATTTACAACAACGTGCCCGCAGCGCCTCCCATCACCATGGGCGGTTCTTCCAGCAAGATCACCATCCCCGCCTTTATGGTGGGCAACACGCAGGGATTGGCCATGGCCCAGTTCGATAAGGACCATCCGGGTCAGGCAACGATAACGGTGAGTGCCAAAACGGCACGCATTACCAATATCGCTCCCCCCGACGTGCTGACCAGTTTCTCCAGCCGCGGGCCAGCTTTCCCGCTGAACCGCATCGTGCCTGACATCGTGGCTCAGGGCGAGAACGTCCTCAGCGGTTACGGGGTCACCACGACCGGCAAACCCAACCCGTCGTTGTGGGAACCATGGGCAGGGACCAGTGCATCCGGCCCTGTGGTCGCCGGTGCTGCCGCGCTGGTGAAAGCCGTACACCCAGATTGGAAGCCCTGGATGATCAAGAGTGCTTTGATGACCACGGCTAAAGAAGCCGTGTGGCTGGACTTTGCGCAGACGACCATGGCCGGCCCCATGGAAGCAGGCGCAGGCCGCGTCCAGGTGGACAAGGCCATCGATCCGGGAGCGGTCATCAAGGTCAAGGACCCGACAGGCAAGATTCCGGACAACCAGTCCATCATGTTCGGCCTGGTCCAGGCAGGAACAACGGTCACGCGCACGGTGGAGTTCTACAGCGTCATCGGCGTGGATGCCACCTGGCACCTCTCCGTCACCGATCCCTTCACCGTAGGCGTCAGCCTGAGCAGCGACATGGTCACCGTGCCTGCAGGTGGTAAGGGGATGGTCAACGTGGTGCTCAACGTTCCGGCCGACATGGCCCCCGGTGACTACTACGGCAAAATCTCGTTCTCCCATGGGCCGCACATGGGGCACATTCCTTTCTGGGTACGCGTCCAGGCTCCTAAAGGTCATGCCCAGGTGCTGCTCATCGACGATGACGGCTCCTTCCTGCAGCCCATCTTCTTTGGCGTGAAGACGAAAGATTATCGTCCCTACTATGAGGCCATGCTCAAGAAGCTGGGCGTGAGCTACGATGTGTGGGATGCGGAGCATGCCTGGCTTTCCGGGCCTGGCCTGCCCGACATCGCCACCCTGCAAAAGTACGATAAGGTCATCTGGTTCACCGGTGATTCCTTCCTCAGTTACTACGGTGTCTCGGCCGACGCCACAGACCGGACCCGTCTGCTGGACTTCTTCCACAACACGCCTCATGCCAAGCTCATCGTGACCGGCCAGGATTGGAGCGGCTACTACTCCGATTTCAGCAAGGGATCGGAGAGCGGCTGTGTGCTCTGCAGCCTGGGCGTGTACAACTGGGCAGAGGACGCATACGGGCCCAACAGCAACAAGGCGCCTTTCGCCGCGGCCGTTGGTGAAGGGCCCTTCGCCGACATGGTCCTCGACATGGGGAGCGTCATGACGCCAACAGTGAACACCAGTGCCGGCAATCAGGGATACGCGGACGGACTGTCCCCTGATGGCATCCCCTCACCCGAGTGGACCGGTCGCGGCATCTTCCGGGCGCTGATGCCGGCCAAAGGCGCATCCAGTCAGGCCGTTCCTTACATGGC
The DNA here is from genome assembly GCA_964487375.1 of uncultured Anaerolineae bacterium. Classification (GTDB taxonomy): domain Bacteria; phylum Chloroflexota; class Anaerolineae; order JAADDB01; family JAADDB01; genus JAADDB01. Next base: position 18,959 of record CAZAQA010000027.1, read on the forward strand.
CACGACCCGAGGCGCTGAGCCACGGCTGGAGTGGTTGATGAAGGACCCGACAGGCACGACGACTTCCAGCAGTCGGGCCATCTACTTTGCCTTCGGCCTCGAGGGCATCAACGACGCCAGCACGTCGCAAGGCTTCGCCAGCCGAGAGGATGTGCTGCAACGCTCCTTCGAATGGCTGGACGATCAAGTCAGTGTGAGCGTCAGCGGCATCACCGACGTCACGGCTCCAGAGCCGGTGGTGCTTACCGCGACGCTGAGCAGTAGCCTGCCGTACACGCAACCTATCTCCTTCCGCTGGGATTGGGGAGACGGCACGGGTATTCTCCCCAGCGGCTCCAGTACGACATCAGCTCACACGTATGCCAATCCGGGAACGTACACCGTCTGGGTGGAAGGGACCGATCCTATGGGACACTCGGCCCTGGCGTCCATCGACGTGACGGTGAAGCCGAATCCCACTCAGCCGGTCACCTGGGTGACCAAGACAGCCACCTTGGAGGCCACCGCAGATACATTCATCGATGCCTGGGCTGTGCCGTGGATGAAACCCATGATGGGGAACCGGGTGACGATGATGGTCCGAGGTAAGAACATCCAAACGGCTCTCGTCGGCTTCGACCTGAGCGGGCTGCCTCAAGGCACTCAGATCCTCTCCGCCAAACTCAAGGTGTTCGCCACCAATGGCTCGGGCACGGTGACCATCGGTGCTTATAATGTGCTGAAACCGTGGTCCGAGATGAATGCCACGTGGTGGGAAGCGGACACAGGAATGAAATGGGAAGTCGCAGGGGCCAATGGGGCCAGTGACCGTTCGGCCACGCCGACCGACACGCAGATGGTGAGTAAGAGCGGCTGGGTCACGTTTGATGTCACCAGCGCCGCCCAGTCCTGGCTTGAGGGTGCGGGTTATGGCATTGCTCTACGCGGGGATGACGCGGCCAACGGTGGTTACCGCAACTTCCTCACCCGTGAGTTCCCGCAAGATCATCCTATGCTGGAACTCCAGTACCGCTATCCCAGCAACCAGTAGGAAAGTAGGAAGCGAGAGATCGCTGAGCTGGTTCACATTCAGGGCCGGGGATTGCCCCGGCCCTGTTGCTATTTCCGAAACGGACGCTTTTGCGCCCGACACTCGTGACGCTCCCCCAAACAAACTTTGCCTCATCTCCTCACTCGTGCTATATTCATGGCCGTGCGCAACAGACCAGCACCTGACTTGCCGATCCTTGAAGGCCAAAGCTATCGCCCCTTGCGGGGGCCAATCAGATGCGCCTATTCCCTTGGTCTGCCTGCCTGACCGGAGACAGGAGAGCAAGGTTGAACGTTGCAAACAAGCTCCCAAAGCCCTACAAGGCTCCTGCAACGCGAGACGTTCATCGAAGGGCGACCGGAAAACGCACACGTGGACGGGAGGAGAGGAGAGTGGACACCAACCGCGGTGATCGGCTGTGGACGCTCCTGTTTTGGACTGCGCTCCTCACGTTGGTCTTTGCCTGGAAAGTGTTACAATCCAACGCGACGCCTGCCTCTCTCCTCGCCATTCCCCTCTGGGCTCTGCTCCTCCTCTTGTTCCTGGGCGCGGGATGGGTTCCCGGCGTCCGAGCTCTGACCGCCTGGCTGGAAGAAGCTCCTGGCCGGGTCTATGCTTTACCGCTGATGCTGGCCGTCCTCTTTCTGGGCTATGCCGGCGGTACCGGCCATCTCGTCGGACGCGAGGCACTGCTCGGGCTGGCTTTCCTCTTGCTGCCGGTGGAGATGGCCTGGCGTGATCGCCGTTCCTGGCGGGATAGCGACATGGCGCTGGCCTGGGGGGCCCTGCTCATCCCCTTGCTGGCCGGTCCTTTGCAACACGATATGGGGCTCCCCGCCAATGTGCTCCTTCGCGTGGGAGCCTTCCTACTGCCAGCCTTCTTCCTCTGGCTCGCCCGTGGGAAATGGACAGGAATACGTTTCATCTTGGGGGTTCTCTATGTCTGGTACAGCGTCGAATTCGGAGGCATTCCCCGTGTTGGCTTTCCCATGGTTGGCCTCTTCAAGCTTTATGCCATCATCCTCGTCTTGTACATGGCCCTGATTAGTGGCTACTTTGAAGAATTGGGGTTTGGCCTCTCTTTGCGGTGGCAAGAGACGCTCGTGGCCCTGCGCGAATTCGCCTACTTTCTGCCCCTGGGGCTGGGCATCGGCATCCTAACGGGTTTCCTGCAGCCTCACTTGATCCCTCCTTCCCTGACGGACGCGCTCTCGGCAGCCCTGGGCATTTTCTTTTTTACTGGAATCCCGGAGGAACTGCTGTTTCGCGGCATCCTCCACCGCTTTATCGCCCGATATGTGGCCAACCCTCAACGGGCCCTGGTCCTTTCTTCCCTCCTCTTCGGTGCGTCTCATCTGGACAACCCGCCCATGGTCCTGGTGTATTTCGTCCTGGCCAGCATCGCCGGCTGGTTCTACGGGCGTGCCTATCTGCAAACGGGGCGTATCGCGACGGCTGCGTTGGTCCACACCGCCGTGGATTGGACATGGAGTATGTTCCTATGATGAAATGGGTATGGACAAAACTCTCTCGACGTGAGGCTTACTCATGGCCAAAGGACGAATAAAGGCATCTCGCGCTCCCACTCCCGGAGGCGTCCGGTTGGCCACGCCGCCGGTAGAACACATGCGAGTTCTTGCCGGCTGGTGGACAGTGGAACGAGGCCTGTATGTGTTGCTCTTTATCGCTGCCCTGTTTCTCCGCCTGCTTTGGTTGGGGACTCGTCCCTTGAGCCCGGCGGAAGCCCATCAAGCATGGCTCGCCTGGCACAATACCCATCCACTTCCCCATGTCACGGTTACCGGTGTCAGTCCCTTGGCATATGCGCTGCAATGGCTCCTGTTCCTCGTAGGGGGAGGAAACGATGTGCTAGCCCGCCTCTGGTCCGCGCTGGCCGGTGCTACCCTCGTCCTGCTACCTTATGCTTTGCGAGAAGAGATCGGACGGGAACGCGCCTTGCTGGCCGGGGGGCTCCTGGCCGTGTCCGCTCAGGCCGTCTACTGGAGCCGCAACGCGACCGGTGTGGCCCTGGGGATGCTGGCCGCGCTGCTCTTCCTGGCTTTGTTGGCGACCTGGATGCACCGGGATCAGGACGGGGCCCCTGCCCCTTCTGAGGGGAAGGAGATACGTCTACCGGACGAGGACCTGCAGACCTGGCAACGTCGTTTCCTGCGCGTGGGCATTGCCCTGGGGTTGCTGATGACCAGCACCTCTCTGGCTTACACGGCATTGTTGGGGATGGTCATCGGATTCTGGCCCTGGCGGAACCGCCTGGCCCGAGCCTGGCATGATGTGGGAGGGGAAGGTCGCCATCGGGCCGCCGCGGCTTTCCTCCTGACAGTAGCCTTGACGGGCAGTGTGTTCCTTCTCGACATCCCGGCGCTGGGCAACGTGGCCGACCTTGCCGGGGTATGGCTGGCCGGATTTTGGCGCTCCGCGGGTTACCCCTGGTACTGGGTTCCCTTCCGCCTCCTGGCCGACGAACCTCTGCTGACCGCCCTTGCCCTGTGGGGAGGGATACGGGCCTGGCAACGGCGGGAGACGCTGGACAGCGTCTGGCTGGGATGGGCCGTGGTGGGGCTCCTCCTGGGACTTCGGCCCGGGCGCACGTCGGCAGACGTCGCCTTCCTCGTCATCCCCCTGGCATTCCTGGCTGCCGACGCACTTCACCACGCACTCCGCTTCCTGCGCCGCCCGTCTGCAACACAGCGGGAGGAAAACGTGCTCACGGCGGCATTCCTGGTCATCCTCGGTTTTTGGTTCATGATGATCGCGGGATACCTGGAAGTAGGGGACACTCGCTACCTGCCGGCCATCATCATCGTTCCTGTACTGGCCGCCACGCTGGTTCTATTGTATACCTATTGGCTGAGCCGCGAGGCCAGCGCGAGGGTGACGCTGGTTACCCTGCTCATTACCGGGGTCCTCTGGACGTGGATGGCCATGTGGGTACAGAACCTGCACCTGGCCCGGGATGCGGCATTGGACGCACTTCCCGGCATCGAGCGAAGGGTGACCTATCCCGATGTGCACTTACTTGTCAACACGCTGGAACGCATTTCCGCCGAGACCCGCACCGACGCCCATGAAGTCCCCCTCGACATCATGCTGCCGGGACAAGGGGCGGACGTGCTGCGCTGGTATACGCGCGAGTTCAAGAACGCACGCGAGGTCCCCGATATCAAGAGCATCACCGCTCCCGTAGCCCTCACGCCGGCGGGAGCAGGGAAGGTGCCGGGCTATGCGGGGATGGATTGGACCATCACGATCACCCGGTTACCCACCGATCTGGGGGGACGGATATATCATTGGTGGTTCTACCGTGAGGCACCGCTGAGCAAAACTCGGGGGAGGATCATCCTCTGGTATCGAGGAGAAGCAAAAGGAAAATGAAAACGTCCGATCAGGGGGTAAGTCCCTTTGTGGTACGCGCTCTCACCTTTGGGGAAGCGTCGAAGAAAAATGGAAAGCGAGTTTTATCTCGGCGTAGCCTCACGCTTCCAGAACACGGCGACATGAGGTTATGGAGCCGCGAACACTTACACAATGACCTGAGCTGAGGAGCTTTTCGCTATGCCTAAGCAACCAGTACCTAAGCAACGCACAGCCAATACACTAAACCTCTGGTTCTCATGGAACGCGGAAATTGTTGCCTACGTGATTATCGGCGTGTTGGCCCTCATCAGCAGACTGTGGATGTTGGGGGCTCGTACGATGAGCCATGACGAGAGCCTACACGCAGTCTATTCGTGGAACCTCTTCGCGGGCAAAGGCTTCGAGCACTCCCCCATGATGCACGGTCCCTTCCTCTTCCACCTGAACGCCCTCATCTACTTCTTGTTCGGGGATAGCGACGCCAGCGCCCGACTGGGGCCGGCCCTCTTCGGCGTGGCCCTGGTCTTGTTTCCCATCCTCCTGCGCCCATGGATCGGCAAACTGGGGGCGCTGAGCACCTCGGTCCTCTTCTTACTTTCGCCCGCCATTCTCTACCACTCTCGTTATATTCGCCACGACATCTACGCGGCCCTGGGTGCTATGTTTCTCTTTTATTTCATCTTCCGCTACTTACACAAGCCATCAGATCGATGGATTTATGGGATCAGCGCCGCGCTGGCCTTCTTGATGATTACTAAGGAAGTGTCGTTCATGTATGGGGCCATCGCTGGCGGGTTCCTGACCCTGATTTGGGCCGCCGACTTTGTGCGTGGAGACCAGCGGGCCCGACGTCTGGCCCCCCACCCCGCGTTCGATGTGGCCATCCTCCTCCTGTCTCTGGTCTTACCTTTCACCACCCCTTTCCCGGTCAGATTCCTGCTCAGGGCCAACCCAACGGACTACAGCAGTGCAGGCATCATGCGTTCCGCCATCATTTTCTTCATCCTGCTCCTGGCAGGGGGAGCCCTGGGATACTGGCGATTCCGCAACCGCTGGCTGGCCGCGGCGGGCATCTTTTTTGGCATTACTGCCGTGTTCTTCACCACGTTCTTCACTAACTACAAGGGGTTAGGGACGGGATTCGTCGGTTCACTTGGCTATTGGCTGGAACAGCAGAAGGTACACCGAGGCAAACAGCCCTGGTACTATTACTTGCTTTTGGTACCGGAATATGAATTCCTGCCCCTCTGGTTGAGCCTCGGCGGCATTCTGGCCTGGCTCCGAGGTCGTCCCAAGCCCGGAGAAGAGGGGGGGGATCCCGACTACACGCGCGACGAGCGTTACCTATTCATTACCTTCCTGGTGTGGTGGTTCTTCATGACCTGGATTCTGTATTCCTGGGCCGGGGAGAAAATGCCCTGGCTGACCGTCCACTTTGCGGTCCCCATGGCCATCCTGGGAGGCTGGTTTGTAGGACGCCTGATAGCCCTGTTGGACTGGCAACGCATCCGCGAGCATGCCGGCCTGTGGATTCTGGGCGTGTTCCCCCTTTTCTTGTATTTCCTTGGGCGAGTAGTCGCCACCCCTCCTTTCGCCAGTAAGCGCCAGGCCGATCTGCAGGCCACGGTCGGGTGGCTCGTTGCCCTGGCGCTGCTCCTCTTCTTCGCCTGGTGGCTCTTCACCCGCTGGCAACATCTGGGGAGCAGCACCTTCGCCCGAACCCTCTTCCTCTCGGTCACCGCGTTTATGACCTTGTGGACAGTGCGTGTGACCTGGTATTTCAACTATATCAACTATGATTACCCCATCGAACAGATGGTGTACGCCCATGGGTCACCCGATGTCAAACTGGTCATGGGGCAAATCGAAGATATCTCTCGCCGCATGTACGGCGACCTGAGCATCGTGGTCCCCTACGATGACGACGCCACCTGGCCGCTGGAATGGTACTTGCGCAATTACCCCAACAAGCGCTACTACGCGGCCTCCCCCTCCAAGGAAACTTTCAAGGATGCCCCGGTCGCGATCGCCGGTTCCAAAAACGTGGACAAAGTCGAAAACTTGCTCAAGGTGGCGTGGCGTGCCCAGGGAGGATACGTCAAATATCGCTATCGCCTGATCTGGTGGCCCCTGGAATCTTACAAGGGAGGGCTGTGGAACAAAATCCAGGAACTGCTCCACGATCCCGGAGCACGCCAACGACTCATAGACGCGGTCCTCTGGCGCAAATACCGTTATCCCACCTACGATTGGCCTTACCGCCACGACTTCTACTTTTTCGTCCGCCGCGACGTGGTGCAAAAAATGTGGGACTGGGGGGTTCCTTTGGGCGCGGGCGCGCAGGCCAAGAAAGCAGTATCCCCCCAGGAGACAGCTTATGACAAGGCTTTTCGGACGCTCAAGGCCATCCGCCAGGTGGGCTCCGGTCCGGGCGCGGGACCAGGCCAACTCCAACATCCCCGCAACCTTGCTATCGGACCGGACGGCAGTCTCTACGTGGCCGATTCAGGCAATCACCGCATCGTGAAGTTCTCCCCTGACGGGCAGATGCTCACATCCTGGGGGAGCAAGGGTGCAGGGCCGGGCCAGTTCAACGAACCGTGGGGCATCGCCGTCGGGCCGGACGGCAGCGTTTATGTGGCCGACACGTGGAATCACCGGATAGAGAAATTTGACGCCAATGGCAAATTCCTGTTGCAGTGGGGACACGCGGCAATGACAGGCGGCCAGTTGACCGAACCGGGCGCGTTTTTCGGCCCACGCGCCATCGTCATCGGCCCAGATGGCCGTGTCTATGTCACGGACACCGGAAACAAGCGGGTCCAGGTGTTCTCCCCCCAGGGAACATTCGTCGCCCAGTACGGCGGCGGTGGGGTGGGTCCAGGACAATTCGACGAGCCCGTGGGCATCACCGTCGGGCCGGATGGCAACTTCTACGTCGCGGACACGTGGAATCAACGCGTCCAGGTGTTCGATCCTCATTTCAAGTACCTGCGCCAATGGCCGGTAGAAGGATGGTCTTCACAATCGGTGGTGAACAAACCCTACATTGCTGTGGACAGGCAGGGACGCGTCTATGTCACCGATCCGGAGAATTATCGAGTAATCGTTTTCGACAAGACGGGAAAGGTGTTACTTGTGTTCGGTCAGTTTGGCACCGATTGGAGTTCCTTTGGCCTGCCCAACGGTATCGCCCTGGACAGACAGGGGCGGATTTATGTGGCGGACGCGGACAATCACCGTATCTTGATCTTTCCCCCGTTGAAGTGACGTCAGGAAAGGCTTGTGAGGTCAGCGTGAGAAATGGACAAGAGGGCGAAGTATCTGTACACCCGGGCGTATTGTCGGAACTGCCGGTTGAACTTTGAGTACGCGGTGGAGGAGGAGGAACTGGGCGAGGGAGTGTTTGTCCTTTGCCCGCGATGCGGCGAGCCCGCGGATTACCGGCCCTTCCAGCCTTGTCCTTATCGCCGCTATGAGCGCATCGAAGCCCGGTACGAGCGACTGGCCCGTCCGGTGGAAGAGAAACGCGTAAAAACGCGAAAACGCAAGCGGCCGTGGAAAAGGGTCGGTGACTAGGAGGGAAATGAATCCTCGGCCCACCGCTAGCCAGACTGCCTCCCGGCCTCATCTTTCCCTTGTCCTGAGCGCCCGGTGGTGCAAAACAATGGAGCCTCGGAGACATTGATGATGTGGCGTCCCAAACTGGCGATCAGCAAGCGAATTCTGCTCTCGCTTGCGACCGACCTCTTCTACCGTCTGCACTATCCTCTATTGGCTGTCCTGGGCATCTTCCTCCTGGGCACAGGAGGATACTACGTGCTGGGCCAGGGAAAAGTGAGCCTCCTCGACAGCATTTACATGACCAGCATCACCTTAACCACCGTAGGCTACGGGGAAGTATTTCCGTTGGGCGTCACTGGACGTTGGTTCACCACGTTTTTGATGTGGTCGGGCATGGTCGTCATGATCTACGCTACCGCGGTGGTGACCTCCTTCTTTGTCGAGATTAACCTGGGGCAACTGGTACGGGAGCAACGCATGAAAGAGAAAATCGCTCACTTGCAGAACCATTATATCGTCTGTGGTGCCAACGAGACGGCTCTCCACATCATCCGCGAGTTGTATGAAACAGAACAACCGTTTGTGGTCATCGAATTAGACCCTCAACAAGTGGGACACTTGAAAGAGGCTTTTCAGGACATCCTGATCCTGAACGGTGACGCCACCGAGGAGAGTGTTCTGAATGAAGCCGGCGTCGAACGGGCCCGTGGACTGTTCGGCGCGCTGGGCAGTGACAGCCGGAATATGCTCCTGACCGTTGTCGCTCGTTACATCAACCCCGACATCAAACTTGTCATCGAATCCCGAGACAACAATCTCATCAATAAATTCTACCGGGCCGGCGCCAATTATGTCGTCAATCCGGCATTCATCGGCGGCATGCGCATGGCCAGCCAAATGTTGCGTCCCCAGGTGGTCACCTTCCTCGACCGTATGCTCCGGGGGGAGGAAGCCGCGCGGGTGGAAGAGGCCGTCGTAGAGGCCGGATCTCCGGTGGCTGGGAAGACCCTGGCCGAAGCAGCCATCCTGAAACGCACAGGTCTGGCGCCCATCGCCTTGGAAACCGCCGACGGCCAAAGTCTCTTCAACCTCACAGGGGAGGAACGTCTACAGCCAGGGACGACCATCATTGTCATTGGCACCCCGGAACAGGTGGCGAAGTTGCGAGCGTACTGCGGCGGTAACGCATGAGCAGGACGTAACGGAGGATAAAAGAGTTGTCGTCCATGGTTATAGAAAAGATGGCGGACGTTCAGGAGGGTCACATGAGAAGTTCACGGCAACAGGTAGGGCGCCGGGGGGAAGACCTGGCCGCGGGCGTTCTGCAGAGACGTGGTTACACCATCCTGCAGCGCAATGTGCGCCTGACCGGGGTGGGAGAGATCGATATTCTCGCCCAGGAAGGGGACACCCTCGTCGTTGTCGAAGTGCGTACCCGACGCGGGGGACCACCTTTCTCCCCAGAGGATTCTGTGGGACCACGCAAACAAACGACTCTGGCCCGGTTGGCCGAAGCCATAGCTTATGACCGGGAGTGGAACGGCCCCTTACGGGTGGATTTGGTCGCCATTGAGCTCCGCCGTGACAACAGTGTGCGCCGATTGAGCGTCATCCGGGATATTATCGGCCGATGAGCAAGAAGGCGCCTTCCTTCCCCTTGATCGTCCTGGTCGGGCCCACCGCGGTGGGCAAGACCGAACTTTCCCTCGACCTGGCCGAACACTTTGGCGGTGAAATCGTCTCCGCGGATTCCCGCCAGATTTACCGAGGCCTGGACATCGGTACGGCCAAGCCCACTTCCGAGGAACGACAACGTGTCCCCCACCATCTCCTGGACATCACGACGCCTGACCATCCCATCTCCCTGGCCGAATACCTGCACCTGGCGCGGACGGCTATCGATGATATCCACCGCCGGGGGAAAGTACCCTTCCTCGTCGGTGGGACAGGCCAATACATATGGGCCCTGATCGAAGGCTGGGAGGCCCCCGAAGTGCCCCCGGACGAGGCATTGAGACGTCGACTGGAAGCAGAAGCCCACCAGAAGGGCGTTCATGCCCTCTACGAACGCCTGCGAGAGCAGGATCCAGACGCAGCGCGGCTGATGGATCCAAACAATCTGCGTCGCATTGTCCGGGCGTTGGAGGTCATCGAACACACCGGCCGGCCCTTTAGCCAACAACGACGCAAGACGCCTCCTTCTTACGACGTGTTCATCGTCGGTCTCACTCGCCCCCGGGAGGAACTGTACCGCCGTGTCGACGAACGCATCGCAGGCATGATTCGATCTGGACTGGTGGAGGAGGTCCGACGTCTTCTGGAAACGGGCTATAGCGCCAACCTGCCGGCCCTTACCGGCATCGGCTACCGCCAGATTAGGGAATATCTCGAAGGCCGGGTATCCTTGGAAGGAGCTGTACAGGCCATGCGCCGGGCCACACGGCGATACGTCCGGCATCAATACAACTGGTTTCGACGGGATGACCCACGCATTCACTGGGTCGATATGAGTCGGGCGGGGGCCAAAGAACGGATCGCCAGAATGGTGGAAGAATTCCTGGCGGGGAAGGAGTAGGAGGATAGAGGTGGATGCGCCTCCTCCGGCCGCACCGTCCCCTTTCCAACTGCGACTATGAATCGACATCGGACCGACACACTCATCTACATCACGCTGTTCTTCATCTTCATGACCGTTTATGGGAGCTTCGTCCAGCAGGTGGGGCCCAACCAGCTCAGCAGGCTAAACCTGACGCTGGCCCTGGCCAATGAAGGCCGCCTTCAGATCGACACGTACACGGCCAACGCCATTGATCGCGCCTATTACCAGGGTCATTACTATACGGACAAAGCTCCACTGATCTCTTTTCTCGGTTATCCGGTCTACCAGGCATTGCGTCACCTGCAAGGTCTGGACCACGTCAACCTGGATACCCGACTCATGCTCACCTACTTGCTCTGGGTCCTCAACGCCAGCATCAATGTGCCCCTGACCGCGCTGCTCTTGCTCCTCTTTCTTTATGTGGGCCGGCTCATGCGTCCCCATGGAGTCATGCCCTGGGCGGTTACGTTTGTGCTGGCCTTTGGCAGCTTGCTCTTTTCCTACGCGACCATGCTCTTCGGTCACGACGTCGCCGCGTTTTTCGGCTTCGCCCCTTTCGTCATCGCGCTGGGGGTACACCGGAAAACGTGGGGGGAGCCCTGGCTTTTCCTCGCCGGGCTGCTGGCCGGCCTGGGTGTCGTTGCCGAATACCCCAACGGGATCTTCGCCATTGCCCTTGTGCTCTACACCTGGGGGACGAGTCGCTCTCCACGCCGAGTCGGCTGGGTCCTCTTGGGAGGGTTGGGGCCGGCTCTGGCCCTGGCTACCTACAACACCCTGGCCTTCGGACATCCACTGCACTTTTCCTACTTTTATCATGCCGCGCCCTGGGGTGCGGAACACCGACAGGGGCTCTTCGGCGTGCGCTGGCCCACACCCTACCACTTCTATCAGATTCTGTTTAGCCCCAAAGGACTTTTCTTCCTCATGCCGGTGGCCCTTCTGGCTCCGGTAGCCTATCTCGCCATGTGGCGGGATCGCCGCTGGCGTGCGGAATTCTGGCTGAGTTTGCTCATCCCCGCCACCTTGCTCCTGCTCAACGCGGGATACTTTTACACGCTGGGCGGCTCCTCCCCCGGCCCCCGCTTCCTCGTGCCCACCTTCCCTTATCTTTTCCTCCCGTATGTTTTCCTGAACACACGCTGGCGTTGGCCGCTCATCGGATTGGGTCTCGTCAGCGCTTTCTTCCAGCTCGCCATCGTCCTGACCAACCCCTTGGTTGGACGCTACGCCGATCCCCTGCTCCAATACTGGCTGCCTCACTTGTGGACTCCCCAGGTCAAAGCGGCATTGGTAATCCGGCAACGTTTTGGCGTGCCCTACCGCTTTGCCCTCTTGTTCCTGCTCCTTTGGATGGCCCTGGGCCCTGTTCTGGTCTGGGTCCAAGAACGCCTGCACGCTCCCTGGAGAAGCCGAATCATGCGAGCCGCGTTTGCCGTCACGGTAATTGTGTATCTCCTCGTTGCGTTCCCTGTGGATGTACGCCATCCCACACAGGTGCCTCCCCTGTATCGCCTACCCAGCCCTCCTGTGCGGGATAATCCGCCACCGCTTCCGGGATCATGAACATCTACATTCGCCCCTGGCGGGCTAAGGACATCCGGGCTTGTGTCCACATCCTGGTGACAACCCCGCTCTGGCAACGATACGGCATCGCTCGGAAAGCGGCCGAGCGGCGCTTCCACGAGGGCTGGGCGCGCGGTGCGACGATCTTCGTAGCCGTAGACGCGGCAAAGCCTGTGGGCTTCGTCTGGTGTGAAGAGCACGGGGCGTTCGCACGTAGCGGCTACATTCCTCTCATCGGCGTACGGCAGGAGATGCGGGGAAAGGGAGTGGGATCGGCTTTGTTGGCCCGGGCAGAGGCCCACCTGGCGTTCACTGGCGACGTTTTTCTCCTTGTTTCCGACTTCAACCGCGCGGCGCAGCGCTTTTACGAGCGACACGGATACACCCGGGTGGGCACTCTTGCCGACTACATCGTCCCCGGTGTAAATGAGTTCATTTACCGCAAGCACCTCTAAGCAGGCTGAGGGGCGAAGAAAAGACCTGCCCGGGGAAGGAACGGCATCGTGGCACCGCCAGTCTGAAGGACTGCCTCAGGTCGTCGCCACTGGAGATTGACACCGGTCAGGATTCGCGTATCATTTTCTCATCCAAGGTCGCGAAGGTTCGCGCGGCCCCGACACGGGGGGAGAAAGACGCCATGCCTAAAATGAATCGTCCATCCGTTCCGCCCTACCTGGCCCTTTTCCTCGGCATCTTCGCCGTCTCTACAGGAGCCATCTTCGTGCGTCTGGCCGCGGCCCCGGCTCTGACTGTGGCCGCCTACCGTACCGGACTGGCCACACTCATCCTTCTGCCCATTGCCTGGTGGAAAGCTCGTGACGAACTTCGCCGCCTCACATGGAACGACTACCGCCTGGCTCTGGTCGCCGGCCTGTTCCTGGCCCTCCACTTTGCCACCTGGATTTCCTCTCTCGACTACACCTCTGTTGCCAGCAGCGTCGTTCTGGTGGATACCAATCCCATCTGGGTTGGACTGCTGACACCGTTTGTCAGCAAGGATCGAATTACCCGACTGACCGCTTTAGGCATTATCATCAGTGTGGTAGGCAGCGTGATCATCGGCGCGGGGGACTTCGCCATCGGGGGGCAGGCCCTTTGGGGGGATATTCTGGCCATTTTCGGCAGCATTAGCGCGGCCCTTTACTTGCTTATCGGTCGAAACCTGCGGCCGAAGCTCTCACTGATCGCCTATGTGACGGTGGTCTACGGCACCGCGGCCCTCCTGCTCTGGCTGGTGGTGCTGGCCATGGGCCTGCCCGTGACCGGCTTCACGCCACAAACGTGGGGCGCGCTCCTGGGCATCGCACTCGTTCCGCAAATTCTAGGACACAGCACCTACAACTGGGCTTTGCGTTGGGTCACGGCCAGCATGGTCGCGGTCAGCCTGCTGGGTGAGCCCGTCATGGCCACGATCATGGCCTACTTCTTCTTCGGCGAGGGACTGACCTGGGCCAAAATCGTGGGAGGAGTGCTCATCCTGGCGGGGATTTACCTGGCTGCTCGAGGAGAGGAAAGTGGTCAGGGGAAGGCAGAGGAGTGGCTGGAACCCGCGGGATAGGGACGACCAACGGCGTCTGAACAGATACTCAACGAGGAGGGCGTACAGTGAGCAAGGATGAGGGAGTGCTCGTGATCCGTTTGCAGCACGGCCGGGCCAATGCCATTGATCGCGCGTTTCTCCGTCACTTGAACATGATGATGGACCGGGCCGGAGCCGCGCGGGGACTGGTGTTCATCGGGACAGGGCGTTTTTTCTCCCCCGGCCTCGATTTGAAGGAGGTGTACCCTTTCTCGCGAGAGGAAATGAGAGCGTTCATGCGAGGATTCATCCAAACCGTGCGACGCGTGTTCGAATGGCCCGCGCCGACGGTGGCCGTTTTGAACGGTCATGCCCTGGGAGGCGGATTCCTGTTGGCTCTGGCCTGCGACGCACGGCTGGCTCAGGACGATGAGCTTCTCCGCATCGGCTTCCCCGATGTGGAGAAGCAGGTGCCCCTTTCCCACTCCCTGCGCCTGATGGCACTGCACGCACTTCCCCCCGGGGAAGCGACTTTGGTCACAGGGGCGGCGATAAATGTCCCCCCGTTAGAGGCGCTACGCCGCGGCCTGGTCGACGATGTCATTCGTGGGGACGAACAAGCGCTATTGGCTGCAGCGCAAGCCTGGATTGAGCGTCAAGGCAAGGAGGAAGTCGCATCCAAGGCGGAACGCTTACGCCCTTTGCGGGACGAACTGGAAACCCTGGGGGACGAAGATGTTGCCTATTTTCTGGACCAGTGGTTCGCGCCGGAAACACGCGCGATGTTCGGCCGAGTGTGGAAGCGGCTGATGGGACGTGAAACTCCATGATGTGAAGCGCGAGAGGTGACCACATGACGGCGGTTGGCTTCGCTTCTTTCCGCTTTGGCCGGACGTGATGTGGGAAAACTGACAGAAGAGCTCAAACCGTCGCACATCCTGTGCCATACAAAAATCAGCTCAACATTACACGATTGAGGAGGATTCGTCACATGACTCAGCGCATCATTCGTAAGGCTGCTGTGATCGGTGCCGGCACCATGGGGGCGGCCATCGCCGCCCACCTGGCCAACGCCGGCATCCCCGTCTACCTGCTGGATATCGTCCCGACATCCCTGACCCCCGAGGAAGAGGCGAAGGGATTGACTCTAAACGATCCTCAGGTTCGTAACCGTATTGTCATGCAAGGCATCGAGCGCCTCAGGAAGAGCAAACCCGCGGCGCTCTTCAGCGAAGACCGGTTGGCCCTCATCACCCCTGGCAACGTGGAGGACCACTTCGACCGGGTAGGCGAGGCCGACTGGATCATCGAAGCCATCATCGAGAAACTCGAACCCAAGCAACAACTCATGGCCCGCATCGAAAAAGTGCGCAAGCCCGACGCCATCGTCAGCACGAACACGTCAGGAATTCCTATCCACCTCATCGGCGAAGGGCGCTCCGCGGATTTCCTCGAGCACTTCCTGGGAACCCACTTCTTCAACCCTCCCCGTTACCTCAAGCTCGTGGAGGTGATCCCGGGACCGAAGACGGCGCAAGAGATCATCGACTTCATCATGGAATTCGTAGGTCGGGACCTGGGTAAGCGGGCCGTGTTGGCCAAGGACACACCCAATTTCATCGCCAACCGGGTTGCCACCGTCACCGGAGCCTATGTGACCAACTATGCCATCGACAACGGATACACGGTGGAGGAGGTCGACACCCTGTTGGGCAAGCTCATCGGTCGCCCCAAGACGGCCCATTTTCGCCTTCTGGACCTGGTGGGCATCGATGTCATGGCCTACGTGTCCCAAAACCTCTACCGGGCTGTCCCTCACGACCCATACCGGGAGTGGCTCGTTCACCCTGCCGCGCAGAAGCTGTTCCAGTTCCTGGTGGACAACCGCTATCTGGGCAACAAGACCGGGCAGGGGTTCTACAAACAGGTCAAGCAAGAGGGCAAGAAAGCATACTGGCATCTCAATTTGGAGACGCTGGCCTACGATCCGCCGCAAAAACCCCGTTGGGACACCGTGAAGAAAGCCAGAGATATAGATGACCTGGGCGAGCGACTCCGGTTCCTGGTCCGGCAAGAGGACAAGGTGGGCAAATTGATTTGGGCCGCGCTGGCCAGCTACCTCTCCTATGCCGGCTATGTAGCTCCCGAGGTGGCCAACGATCTGGTCAGTGTAGACCGGGCAATGCGGTGGGGGTTCAACCACGAGATGGGGCCCTTCGAGATTTGGGACACGCTGGGGGTGGCTGATGTGGCCGGGCGTTTGGAGAAAGAGGGCTTTGGGGTCGCGGACTGGGTGAAGGAGATGTTGGAAAGCGGACATACCACGTTCTACCAGTATGACAAGCAACGCAAAGTAGGCTACTACGACTGGAAGGAGAAATCCTACCGGCCGTTGCCGCTCAACCCTCGCGTCATTCTCCTCAAGGATCTGAAGGTCCAGGGCAAGGAAATCGAGCGCAACCTCAGCGCCAGCCTCGTCGACCTGGGAGACGGCGTCCTCCTATTGGAATTCCATAGCAAGGCCAATGCCTTAGACCCGGATATCTTCAAGATGTACGCGGCCGGGCTCAAGCGCCTGGACACCGAATTTGACGGCATGGTCATCGGCAATCAGGGAGAGCACTTCTGTGCCGGCGCCAACGTCTTCAACATCGCGGTCGCGGGTCAGCAAAAAATGGAGGATGAACTGCGCCGGGTGGTGCGGGAGTTCCAGGATCTGATGATGACCGTGCGCTATTTCCCCAAGCCCATCGTGGCCGCGCCCTTCGGGATGACCCTGGGCGGTGGCGCCGAAGTGACGATGGCCGCCAGCCGCATCGTGGCCGCCGCGGAGACGTACATGGGGCTGGTGGAAGTTGGCGTAGGTTTGATCCCGGCCGGCGGGGGCTGCAAGGAGCTGCTGCGACGCGTGGTCAATCCGGCGATGAAGACCACGCACGCCGAGCCGTTGCCCTTCTTACAACGGCTCTTCGAGCAAATTGGCACGGCCAAGGTAGCCACCAGCGCCGAAGAAGCGCGACATGCCGGATTCCTCACGTCGGCCGACCGCATTGTGATGAATCCAGATTACCTTCTTGCCGAAGCCAAGCACGAGGTTCTGAACTTAATCCGCCAGGGATATCACCCGCCAGTCCCGGAGAAAATTTACGCCGCGGGACGCGACACGCTGGCCGCACTGCGCGTGGGCATCTGGTCCATGCACGAGAGTGGCTACATTTCGGAATACGAGACGCACATTGCCAACCGTCTGGCCTATGTGCTTACCGGCGGCGACCATGACCGTCCCACCTGGGTCGACGAATGGCACATTCTGGACCTGGAGCGAGAGGCGTTTGTAGCCCTGGCCCAGGAGCCCAAGACCCTGGAGCGCATTTGGAACTTCCTGAAAACGGGCAAGGTGATGAGGAACTGAGAGGAAACACGCATCAACCGATACCTCATATCTGACATGAAGGAGAACGAGCCATGGAAGAAGCCGTTATCGTATCTGCCGTTCGCACAGCCGTCGGCAAAGCGAAAAAAGGAACATTACGGGATATGCGTCCCGAGGACATGGCCGCGGTGGTCCTCAAAGAGGTGGTCAACCGCGCACCTGGTGTGACGCCGGAGATGATCGACGACGTCCTCATGGGGTGCGCCATGCCCGAAGGAGTACAGGGATTGAACATCGCCCGTCTGTCCGTATTTCGGGCAGGATTCCCATACACCGTTCCCGCGGCCACCGTGAACCGCTTTTGTTCCTCGGGGCTGCAGACGATCGCGATGGCCGCGGAACACATCATGGCCGGAATGGCGGACATCATGATCGCCGGAGGCGTGGAGACCATGAGCATGGTGCCCATGACCGGCGTCCAATTCCGGCCCAACCCCTGGCTGGCCGAACACTATCCAGAAGCTTACATCAGCATGGGACACACCGCGGAGCGGGTGGCGGAAAAGTACGGTGTCAGCCGGGAAGATCAGGATGCATTCGCGTTGCGCAGCCATCGGCGGGCCATCGCGGCCATCGACGAGGGCAAATTCCGGGAGGAAATCGTTCCTCTGGAGGTCAAGAAAAAGGTGTTGCGTCCAGATGGAACTGTGGAAGAGAAAACCGTTATTTTCGACACAGATGAAGGGCCGCGCCGGGATACGAGCATGGAAGCCCTGGCCCGCCTGCGCCCTGTGTTCAAACAGGGGGGTACTGTCACGGCGGGCAATTCCTCGCAAATGAGCGACGGTGCAGCCGCGGTGATGGTGATGAGCCGCCGGAAAGCCGAGGAGTTGGGGCTGCGCCCCCTGGCGCGATTTGTCTCCTTTGCAGCGGCAGGCGTTCCCCCCGACATCATGGGCATTGGTCCCATCGAAGCCGTACCCAAGGCCCTGAAGCGGGCCGGACTGACCCTGGACGACATCGACCTCATCGAGCTCAACGAGGCCTTTGCCTCCCAATCCCTGGCCGTGATCCGTACCCTGGGCTTCGATCTGGAGAAGACGAACGTCAACGGCGGTGCTATCGCCCTGGGCCATCCCCTGGGCTGCACAGGGGCCAAACTCACGACGCAGATTCTCCACGAACTCCGACGCCGGGGCGGTCGTTACGGCCTGGTGACCATGTGCATCGGCGGGGGCATGGGCGCCGCGGGGATTTTCGAGATGTTGTGATGAAGAAACCCGGCGGTGGGCAACACGTCGCCACCGCCGGGTGAAGCTGCCCTTTATCTTCCCGTCACGCTCCCCAGAACCACACGCCGACGCGCCCCTGTCGCTTCGGGTAAGTTGCCCGGCCGGCCGTGCCAGGTCTCGTAGGCCAGAACGGCAAAGGCAATAGCCTCCTTGGCGTCCACGGGAATACCCACCGCGTCGGAATACAGAACTCGGGCCGGGGCAAGAAGCTGGCGTAACATGGCCATCAGTACCGAATTCCTGGCACCCCCGCCGCTGACAATGACCTCGCCAGGAAACCGAGGGAAAAAGTCCCGATAGGCACGGACGATACTGTGGGCGGTCAGGGCGGTCACCGTGGCTATCGCATCTTCAGGGCGAAGCCCGCGGGCCATTGCCTTCCTCCACACTGCCCGTGCCTTTTCCAGAGTGAAAAGCTCGCGGCCGGTGGACTTGGGTGGGGGACGATGATAAAAGGCCTCTTGCAGCAACTCTTCCAACAGCACCCTATCGACCAGCCCGCGGGCGGCCAGTCGGCCGTTTTCATCGTACGTCTGGCGGCCTCCGGTTGCCCAGGTCGTCAGCGAATCGATGAGCACATTGCCCGGACCGGTATCGAAGGCCAGAGGAGCAAGGTCCGGCCGGGAAAGGGGGGGAATGAACGTCACGTTGCCGATGCCACCGATATTTTGTGCGGCGCGCACGAGGGTCTCATGGCGCAACAGGAGTACATCCACGTACGCAACCAGAGGGGCCCCCTGCCCCCCCGCGGCCATATCTCGCGAACGGAAATCACTAACCACCGGGATTCCCGTGCGCTCGGCGATAATCGCCGCATTCCCCAATTGCAACGTTGCAGGAGGATGAGCCTCAGGTGCGTGCCAGACAGTTTGCCCATGGGAACCGATGAGGGCCACATCCGCAGGGGACAGGCCAGCCGCACGAATGCCTTCCAGGGCCGCGCGGGCAAACTGCTCTCCGAGAGCTGCGTCCAGGCGACACACCAGATCCACGCGCCCTGTCTCCGGCCGAGTCGCTGCCAAGATGGCCTCTCGCAACTCCGGAGGATGGGGAAGCGTGAGAAAGTGAAGCAGTTGCCAGTGTAAATGGGGCGGCACGCCTTCGATGTCCACAACTGCCACATCCGTGCCATCTGCGGACGTGCCGGACATCAGACCGACGACGAACATGGACGCCGCCTCCTGCCAGCCTCAGGCACCGGGCATGGCGCCTTGTAGCCCGTCCCGCCGCCGCCTCAGCCACGTCAGCAAATCCTGCAGGGGCCGGGTGTTGAGCACCTCTTTCGGTTCCAGCCAAGCCCGACGGGCAACCCCCACGGCATAACGCATCATGCGCAAATGGTCCGCCTGGTGAGCATCGGTGCCCAGGCTGACAGTGCAGCCCAGAGTCTTGGCCAAATGAGCATGGACATCGTTCAAGTCCAGGCGCAAATAATAGCCATTGATCTCCACAGCCACGCCCAGTTCGGCTGCACGCTTGAGCACTGCTTCCAGGTCCAGAGGATAGGCTTCCCGCTGGCCAATGATGCGCCCGGTGGGGTGAGCCAGAATATGCACGTAAGGATTTTCGAGGGCCCGCAAAATGCGCTCGGTCATCTCCTCCTTTGACATCTTAAACCCCGAGTGGACGGAAACGAGAACGATGTCCAGAGCCGCCAATACCTCATCGGGATAATCCAGGCTGCCGTCGGGCAGAATATCCACTTCCGCACCGGAGAGAACCCGGAAATCGTCGAACTCCCTGTTGAGGGCTTCGATCTCCTTTTGCCGCTGCCACACCTTCTCGATGCTCATGCCACCAGCCACTCGCACGCGGGGAGAATGGTCGGTCACCGCGATGTACTCGTAGCCCAACACTCGCGCGGCATGAGCCAGATCGCGAAGGGTGTTGGCTCCGTCACTCCACTTACTATGCATCTGCAGGTCACCACGAATGTCTTCCAGCCTGACGGGAACGGGTAACGTCCCGGCCATCGCTGCCTCGATCTCGCCTCGATCCTCTCGCATTTCAGGGGGAATCCACGTCATGCCCAAGACCTCGAAAACATCGTTTTCCTCTTCACCGGCAATACGTTCTTCCCCCCGGAAGATACCATACTCGTTGACTTTCAGGCCTCGCTCACGGGCAAGCGTACGGATCTTGATATTGTGGGCACGAGAGCCGGTAAAGTAGTGAAGGGCCGCACCGTAGCTCTCCGGGGGAACGACACGGAGGTCGACTTGCAAGCCGTTGTGGAGCACCACGCTGCCCTTCGTGTCCCCGGCGGCCAGGATATCCTTCACCTGGGGGAAATGGACAAACGCCCGAATGGTGGCCTCGCCGTTCTCGGCGATGGTGAGAATGTCGATGTCACCCACGGTCTCCTTCATGCGCCGGGCAGAACCGGCGATAATCACCCGGGCCGTCCCGGGCAAGGCATCGATCTGGCGGGCAATTTCCTCTGCAATAGGCAAGGCCCGCCCCAGAGGCATCCGTTCCTTACTGGCCTCGTACATGACCAGGCCACGACGAATGTTCTCGACCGTTTTCTTGCCCATGCCGGGCAATGTCTCGATCTTGCCCGTGTCCAGAGCCTGACGCAGATCTTCCAGATTGCTGATGCCCAACTGCTCGTGCAGGAGACGGACCCGCTTCGGACCCAACCCCGGGATGTGCAGCAGCTCGAGCAACCCGGGTGGCACCTGGGAGGTGACTTCCTCGTATTTGCTCATGCGGCCAGTCGTGAGGTATTCGACGATCTTAGCAGCCAGCTCCTTGCCGATGCCGGCCAGCGTTTCCAGGGTCTCAGCCTGAGCATATTCCTCTATCGGCTCCGGGAGATCGCGCACTGTCCGAGCTGCGTTCCGGTAAGCCCGGATGCGATAAGGGATATCCCCCTGGAGTTCCAGGACATCGGCGATGGTGTCGAACATGTAGGCAATGGTCTCATTGGCATCGCGCGTGGACATCCACTCCCCCTTTCTCCCTCCTGCGCCGAACACGTAGGCTGCTCCGTTGTTATTGTAGTCCGAAATGTCAGGCCCGGAAAATCCACCAGCCAAAGTCATGGGCCGGACAGTATCGTCCCAGACGGAGGTCGGGAATTCCGGCTCCAGCAGTTGGAAACTGCGGGCTCCAGCATTGATAAGCCCCGATAATGCAGGACATTCGATTGGCCTTCAGAAGGGATTGCCGTAAAATGAGGACCACCGTGTGAGGCGTAAAAATCCAACCTGATGCTCAAGAACGTGTGAAAGCCATTGGACATAGATGCATGAGACCCGAAACGCTGCTGCCCACGAACAACAGAATCTGGCCCTATTTGCTCCTCCTGCTGCTGGCCCCTGTGCTTCTTTTCTGGCAACTCTGGTGGCCTTTCGATGACATGACTTATGGCTTCGACTACGGGGACTTTACTGAACAACACGTTGCCATGCGCACGTTCGTTGTTTCCGAACTGCGGGCGGGCCACCTGCCCTTGTGGGATCCGTACACGTTTTCCGGGGAGCCTGCGGTTGCCGACCCGCTCTTTTCCACCTTTTACCTGCCCAGCCTGTGGCAAGTCTTCTTCCCGCCCCGTTGGATGTACTGGGTGCTGCAGGGGGACGCACTCCTTCACGACGCGCTGCTGGGCATCTTCACATTTTTCTTCGTCCGTCGCCTGACACGGAACCGGCAAGCCGGGTTCCTGGCCGGGCTCACCTTCGAGCTCAGCGGTTACGTCACCTCCTACCCCATGCTACAGGTCATCATCCTGCAGGCCATCACCTGGCTGCCGGCCATTCTCTGGGCAATGGACGTCGCCATCGACGAACACTCCAATCGACACCTGCTCCTGGCCGGGGTGTTCCTCAGTTTTGCCGTTCTTTCAGGATACGCGCAGAGCACCATGTACATGGTCTACCTGATGGCGGCTTACATCCTCTGGAAGGGGGGACAACGGCGGCTCGCCCTCCCCCGCATACTCCTTCTCGGGGCTGTTCCCTTCCTGGTAGCCCTCGTCCTCAGCGCACCCCAGTGGATCGCCAGCCTGCAGATGCTGCCCCTTTCACCCAGAAATCGTCTCACCTACAGGGAAATCTCCAACGGCTTCCAGCCATGGGAACTGTGGGGGCTTCTGCGTCCCAATGCCGGCACCTGGTCTCCTCTCTACGTGGGCGTGCTCCCTCTTTTGCTGGCGGGGCTGGCACCGCTGTTGAACCGGAGACAGTTTGCCGGGTTCTGGTGGACGGTGGCCGGCATCGCCCTCCTCCTGGCCATGGGACGCTACGGGCCCCTCTACCCTTTGCTCGCCCCCTGGTGGCCCGGCCTGACCACCTTTCGCGAACAGGAACGATGGGCTCTGCTGACCGTGTTTTCTCTGGCCGTGCTGGGGGGAATAGGGTACGCCGGCGCGGTTCGACGGTGGCCGCGCCTGAGACATGCATTCGCAGCTATCAGCCTACTCCTCTTTCTGGACCTGTTCCGCGCCAACAGTGGGATCATCCTGCAGCCCGTGCCCCCGACCGGCCCCTTCGTGGAATCCTCCATCGTCCGCCGGATCAAGTCAATCGGCCCGCCATATGGGCGATTGAGCAGTGAAGGGCTCTTACCCGGTGGCGCCAACGCGGGGCTGGTTTTCCACGTGCGAGATGTGGTGGGAAGCGGTCCTCTCCACCTGGCTGCCCTGGACGATTTCGTCCACACGGTGTCGGAGTTGCGCTGGTGGCAGATGCTCAACATCCGCTATGTGCTCACCCGACGGCAACTGACCCACGGAGGCCTGCGACACGTGATGGACGCGGGGGACCGTCACCTTTACCAGACGTTCATCGGAGCCCACACAGCCTGGATCACCCATACGGTCATCCGTGCCGACAACCGGACAGACGCCATCCGGCGCACCGCAGACCCTAACCTGGATCCCTTCACCACGGCCGTCCTCGAAACCACACCAAATCCGACGCCGGCAGCCCCGACCGGCCAGGAAGAGTTGCAGGTCGTCCGCTTTGAACCCCAACGTCTGCGTCTGCACGCCCATCTCACCTCGCCGGGCATCCTGGTGACAAGCGAGATTTCGTATCCCGGATGGGAGGTGTGGGTGAACGGAAAAAGAGGACGGCCCCTGCGCGCGTACGGACTCTTGCGGGCCGTGGCGCTGCCCGCGGGCGAGTGGGATGTGGAATGGCGATTCGTGCCCATGCGAGTTTACGGGGGAATGGCCTTGGCCGCGCTGGGCTGGGCCGTGTTGATAGGAGCATGGTGGCGTTTTGCACGCGAGGAGCAAGGCCGGGGCTCGAAATCCGCAACCCGCGGCCCGGGAGACTCCTCCGCTTGAAGGCTCTGTGCCGCGGCCAAACAGACAACACACAACCTCTCCGCAGCCTCGTCGGGCACCGGCATGGGCCTCCTGCTACCGGGAGTCGAACGGGCTTGTTCAAAGGCACCTCCGTAGCCGAGCAATCAACCGCCCGCCTGAACAGGCCCCCCTTTGAAACGCCGAACGTGGCCCGGGAACGCGGTGCTTGTCCGACAGGGTCTGGCCTTGTCGGACAAGCAGATGAGTCCGCTTCCGTGAGGACAAACAGGGATGGCTCAGGTTTATTTCCCTTCCAGCTCCTGCAGGCGTTTCTCCCACTTCGCGACCAGGCGATTGTACACTGCTTCGCTGATCTGACCCGATGCCAGTTGCATATCCAGGCTGTCGAGCAACTCCTTAATTTCTTGTGCAGTTTTAGGGGCACGGGGAGCCGCGGCCTGTTGGGGCTGAGCCTGCGGTTTCTGGGCCGCGCCCAGTGCGCCGGCGATCATCTGAGCCATGCCTGCGCCCATGCCCATGCCCGCGCCCAGGCCCACACCGGCGCCGGTCATCCCCCCGCCGCCCTCAGTGCCGGCAGCGATTTCCATGGCCCGCGCGGCCTTCCACTGCAAGTATTTGGTCATGTCGCCAATGGCCCCCATGGCGGCCCGCTCGCTGATGGCCTTCTCCGTCTCTTCGTCAGGTGTGATGGCCACGAGGCGTACTTCTTTGAGACGAATGCCACGGCGTTTGAAATCGTCGCTCACGCGCGTCCGTACGCCGGCGCTGAGTTCATCGTACAACGCGGGCAGGTCGAACAAGCCAACCTTCGTCTCCCCCAAGAGATCGAGCAGGCGGCTGACCACGGCCCGACGCAGGTATTCCTCGATACTTTGACTTTCGTACAGCCCTTGCTGGCCCACAATGTTTTCCACAAAAAGTCGCGGGTCCTCGATCTGCATCGAGTACATGCCGCGGGCCCGCAGACGCACCAGGCCCAGATCAGGGTCACGGAAAGGAATGGGCTGGTCGGTGCCGAACTTGCGATCCGGGAACTCGCGCAGGTTGACGAAGTAAACTTCGGCGGTAAAGGGCGAGCGGTCGTTGAACAGTTTACCCAGAACATTGACAAGCAACGGGATGTTGGCCGTTGTGATGACATGCCGACCGGGGCCGAACACATCCAGTGCCTTGCCGTCGCGGAAGAAGACCGCGGCCTGGGATTCGCGCACGATCACCTGAGAGCCGATACGAAAATCGCCAGCCCCGCGAGGGGGAAACCGCATGACCAAGTCATTGGACCCCATGTCAGGGGCTTCGATAACGTCAAATACACGTGCCATGGTTTCTAACTCCTTTCTTTTGTGAGAACCTACAGGCTACTGGCCCCTCAGGCAAACCGTTGCCGGCCCGTCTCCCTGGACACCTACTTGCTTTTATCTCCGGCTGCCTCATCCGGTGTCGAAGGAGCCGACACATTCTTTGCCTCCCCAGTTCGAATGAGGGTGTCTCGCTTGTCATATACTTCCAGCAAGGCGTTCAACGCTTCACGGAAGTCGTTCAATGCCTTCCCAAACGCGTCCGGAGAAGATTGGGCCGCCGCACGCGCGGCCTTCAATTTCTCTCCCAGTGTAGGGATTCGCTTCAAGAGATCTCGGTCGAACTGGAGCAGTCGGTCCAGGGCCGCCTCCTGAACCTGATCCAGGTCAAAAATCGGGCGATAGCCATAGGCGGCGCTTCGCACTTTGTCCGCGAGCAGGGTCAACCGGCTGTTGATGCGCTCCATGTCGTCCATCCAGCGCAGCCCCCCTACATTGAGAACATCGAGTTGTAAATCGCTCCACTGGGAACGCACATCCTCCAGGGCCTCCATCAGGCTCTGACGAATGCGCTTGTCCAACTCCCGCCGTCTTTCCCGCTCTTTATACCCGGAAATGCCCGGCAGTTCGGACAAAAATTGCATCACTCGTTCCGTGATCAAGATTTCCTCCTTATGATGTACTTCCCTTCGTTTCCGGCCCCTTCGTCGGAGCCGCGTCTATGTTCTTCACGTCCCGGTGGATGAACACCTCTGCTCCGCACCAGGGACATTTGATGAGGCCCTTGCCGGCAATCTCCAGTTCTCCACCGCAATTGGGACAACGCCGCGTCTTCACCAGTTCGGTGGCCTCTTCTGAGTAGAGGATACCATCCTTCCAGTTGACTGCCCCACTGAACAGGTTCTTCCCGACCAAACTCCGGACAATACTCTCCACTTGCTCTCTGTCGATGTTAAGATCGATAGCGGCCTCGGAAAAAGAGACCTTCCCCTGAGTCAACACCATATTGAGCACGTCTCGTTCCAGCTTGGCCCGTGCGTACTGAGCTTCCTCAGCCCGCCCCCGGCTTAACAGATAAACGCCCACACCCACGAGAGGGGCGGTCAACACCAGGAATACAATGACGATCCCCAACAAGGCGCCAGTAATGGTCGTCTCTCGCGTGACCACTTGCGCCCCCAGAAGCAAGGTCACCAGGAGCAAAGCGACCAACCCAACGGCTATCATGATCCAACCAACAACCCGTCCTCCGCCAACCATGAACCCCTCCGAAAGCTATGTAGTTTTTATGCCGTTTCACCTGTCTTGAACTGCCCGACAGGAGGAGGTGTACAGGCTTCTCATCCGAAACCACCACCACCACCGCCACCACCACCGCCCCCACCGCCACCGCCACCACCGCCGGACCACCCACCGCCGCCACCGCCACTGCTAGTGGGCCGACTGCTCAACGTGGAGGAAGCCGTGGAGAGCATGCTGCCCAGGCTCTCACTCAGTCCGGAGAGGCTGTTCCCCATGTTTTGAGACATCTCGCTCAAGCTGGGCACCGTTCCGCCCGCGCGCCCCATCGCGTGGCCGGGAGCACGTCCACCTCCGACATAAGGTCCGTAGGGACGATACCATTGCGGCCACATGATCACCTCTCCAGACCGCGTTGCAACAGATTCAAACTTGTGCAAGAAAGAGCCCTGAACGCCCATAGCGACCGCATAGGGCAGGTACCGATCCAGCAACTCCTGGGCCTTCTTCACTTTGCCATACTTATCCAGGTTGCGAAGATAATGACGGAAAGCCTTCCACTTGGCCGCCTCTGAAGCTCCCTTCTTTGTTTTGCGAGGCATATAACGGGAAACAATCAAAATTAGAAAACCCAGAACCAAAAAGCTTACGGCCGGACAAAATGCTGTATCCACACGGGAAGAGAGGATGGGTACAAAGAAAACAACGGCCGGACAAAATGCTGTATCCACACGGGAAGAGAGGATGGGTACAAAGAAAA
>CAZAQA010000027.1:45951-50644 GCA_964487375.1 uncultured Anaerolineae bacterium
CAACGGCCACAATGCTCAAGACTGTCAATGCGATGCCCAGGCACCCATATCGAGTACGTACAGCTTGTGGGCTGGTGGGGAACAGTCCCTCCTTGATCGTCTCCGCGTAAATGGCGTTCTGGATATCCGGCAGGTGAGTATAGAAGCGATTCTTCAATTCTTGCAAACGACGCTCCTCATGCCCGTCCATCAAGGCCTGAACGAGCATCCGTTCATAAGGGCGCAGACCGCTCAAATCACTCCGCTTCAGGCGAAACACAAAGTCCTTCCCTTTGTGAATCTCCTCAATCTCCAGGACACCCTGACGGGCCAGATCGAGCAAGGTCGCTAGAATATCCTCCATATCCGCCGACTCGTCGAGCAAGGTGCCCACCAGACCCGGCGGCAAGTTGGAGGGAGGTTCGGGAAGATATTCTGCGTGCACCTCCGTAGGCTTATCTCGCCCCCGAGTATACCAAAGCAAGTAGACACCACCAACGCCCAATACCAGGATCAGCAACCCCAGGGCAAGAAGGAACAAGTTGGCGATCGGACGCCATTTCTGGTCCCAGACCCGTTGAGCCTCAAGGCGAGCGGCCTCTGCATCGGCCTGGGCCTGCCAGGCCGCAGGCGTTCCGGCCACAACCCCATGGGGCCACTGCACGCGCACTTCAAAGGAAACGCCGGCAGGAATGTTCTTCTTGGCCTGGAATCGAACCTGGTTGGGGGAGAGGAGTTGAGCGTCGTAGGGGACAAAATAGGCCTCATAGCGGTCAATGGCGGCGGGCACCGTGACCGTCACCGCTGAGTCATCCACCGGACCAGAACGGTCGGCGAAGACCGCTTTCCACCAGAGCTGGTCCCCGGCCTGGTAATAGCGCAGCCCCCCTTCGACTACATAAGCAACGTGGAAGACCCGTGTGGCATTCGACGTCTGGGGGAAGAACCAGCGAACGGTGTAATTGCTGGAATTATTCTCAACGAAAAACGTGTAAGGAGTGCGTCCACTGCCGGAAGCGACGTTCTTATACGTCCGTGAGTCATCCCATACCCGCACATCGCGAATCGCAGTGATGTACCGTTTGGAGATCTTTCGGTAACCGAACGTAAATGGACCACCGATGAATTCAATCTTTAGCGTCTCATCTACAGCAAAGGTGCCATCCCGGTTGATGGTAATGGCCACATCAATGCGCTTCCAGTGGACCTTCTTGCTTGCGGCAACTGTTCGAGGAATGGGGAAAAGGGTTAGAATGAGTGTCAAAATCACCGACAAAAAGAGAAACGCGTACACGCCCCTTCGTCGAAACCAACTCTTTTGGGCCATCGGCATCGTCATCCTTTCCTGTCAAAGTTCGACTGTCCATGTTCGCCAGAGGGAAAACCGACCCCGCGCGCGGTTCTCGATCGCGGGTATATACGCGTCAACTGCTGAGGACGTTACACGTAAAGTATAGCACACTCCTCATCGGGTACCAATTTTAAGATTCCATCATGCCAACAAAGTGAAAACGGCCATTGGATGCCGTTGGATAAGGAACCATCCGACCCAAGCAACCCGGCAAGGGATGGCAAGACCACTGCTCTCGCTACCTCACGAAAAATTCCGTTGACACGCGGTTGGAATGACATCACTCTCTCGTCAGGATTCGGTTTCATCTTCTGTTGGCGACTTCAGCACGAATGTTGGTAGGCGAATGGAGGGCAAATGTCCCCCATTTGCCCACGGTTTACCTTCCTCTGCCGTTAGGCAATAGGAAGCAGAACCGTGGAGCGTTATACCTCCAAGGCATCCAAGTACGAGATAGGTCCTGGTGGAAATCCGGCTACGGCCAACGGGCTCAGGCCGGGATGTCGATAATGGCGTTTGCGTTCATAGCGTGCTTGTGCGGGC
The DNA here is from genome assembly GCA_964487375.1 of uncultured Anaerolineae bacterium. Taxonomy (GTDB): domain Bacteria; phylum Chloroflexota; class Anaerolineae; order JAADDB01; family JAADDB01; genus JAADDB01. Next base: position 47,825 of record CAZAQA010000027.1, read on the forward strand.
GTGACGTTCCGATACGTGGCCCAGAGCAACGCTGCCCACTTCCTCTTCCCCCGCAACGTCGCCCAGAGTCCATCCACGCCCCCGTAGTGCGTCTTCACCATCCCTGCCAAACTCCCCTTTACTCCCCTCGCCGCCTGCATGCCCGCCTCGTCCAGCCAGTGATGTGGCGGACGCGCTCAAGGCGTTGAAGACGACCATGTCCACAACCAAGGCGATCCAGTTGCGTGTGAACGGCGTTTTCGAGATGACCACACGCACCGCCGATGTGGGCGAGGTGCGGATGACCGTGCCCGCGGAGATTACGGGGAAGGATGCGGAGGCCGACGACTACATCACTGGGGCCAACTGGCGCTACGTCCGGGATGTGGTCAACGCCCTGAAGAAGGAGACCGTGGTCATCGGCTTCCAGGCGGAGAACGTTCGTCCCATGCTCTTCACCGCGAAGGGCCTGGAAGAGACGTATCGGTACGTGCTCATGCCGATGAAGCTGACCTAGCTGCTGTGCTCCGCGGTATAATAAGGATGCCACGGCCTTCCGGCCTGGCGTCGGCAAAAGGGGAGACGGCTCTACGGCCTCTCCCCTTTCTCTTTACCATCGACGGTCCTAGCGTCAGCCCTCGCCTCACGTCCTCGGTGAGCGCCCGGCAGGCGTATTCAATCTCCTCAACCCGCTCCCGGCCAAGTACGGCCATGGCTTCTTCCCGCGAGATGGTGCCGTCGATGAAAGCCTGTTCTACGACTTCCCGTTTTTCGGTTACTCCGACTGCAAATCGGTCCACTCGCGATGCCGGATTCTTTCCAGGTTCTCGCTTCGCCATCCCATGACCTCCCGTAAGAACGTGCCCACCAGCATGACGTTCACACCGTGTCGGGCCAGAAATGTCCTTGCCGTCTCATCGTGGAAATCCTTGTCGTTGGTTACCAGGTAGTCCACTCCGGCCCGGACGGCCCCCAGTAGAATAGGGATATCCGTTTCATCGCGTATCACTTTCCGGTGTGTTTCAATATCCTCCCTAGTCGCATCCGGGGCCATTTCAAAGTCCGCGGATGCGAGGAATGCCTCAATCGCCTCCCGTCGCGCTCCTCCCTTCCTCTCAGCCCACCGCAGGACTTCCCTCACCGTCTGTGGGGCCAGGACAAGCCGGAAATCGCCCATGAGCGCGTGACGAAGGAAGGCGTGGAACCAACGAGGTTTAAGAACGCCAGCGATGATGACGTTGGAATCTGCCATCACGCGGAGGTCAGTCGCGGCCATATCGCTCCTCGAAGACCTCGCGCTTGATGGCTTCTATCTCCGCCTCCAATGCAGCCCCGTCTACGCCCTCTGCTTCAGCCTCCAACCCCGCCCGGCGGCTCAGTGCCTCGAAGCGGGCCAGGGCAGCCTCCCGGCGCAGGCGCTCGTACTCGGCCACCGAGAGGATGACCACCGCAGGAATGTTGTCCTTCTCTACCACGAACCGCTCGCCATGTGCGATGGCCCGCCGCATGATTTCCCCCAGGTGCGTACGCGCCCAGGTGGCGCGCACGACATTCACGCCTTTCTCCTTCACTGCTGCCATGTTGTTTTTCCCTTCGGTGAACCTCATCAGTATGGATGAACGTTACTCAATGATACTCAATATTGAGGCTATTGCCAAATCCCTGTTGTTCACCATCTGACTCCGTGGCACCCCTATGGCACCCTTCTGGCTACCTTGAGGCACCTAAGTAGCACCTAAATGGCACCCTTTTGGCCCCTTGACAAGGCAGTGTGCTTGGGGCAATTGCCATATCTTGAAGGTCGTTTCTACGGTTCTTCCTTCTCGGCGCCGGCACTCAGCATGTCCAGGAATTCACGAGGGGAAATGACGGGAATACCGCGAAATGGGGAGAGCACAAGCAAATCCTCGTCGCCACTGACAATGACATCGGCCTGACCGCTCACCGCCACTTCCAGGAACTTGTTGTCCTTGGGGTCCCGACAGGCCGTAATGCTCACTTGCGGGACAACGTATTCCCCGCGCAGGAGGATGAAGGCTACCACGGTGTGAATATCCTCATCGCTCAGCCCGTACTTATCCCGGATACGCGGTCGGTTAAGGACATCTATGAGTTCGCCCAGCGTAGCCTCGCTGTATAGAAGCGTGTAATCTCCTCGTCGGAAATGCAACAGGACGGGCCCCACCGTGCCTTGCGGGCGGATGAGCGCCCGCACCAGGATGTTTGTATCCACCACTGCGCGCATCAGTGTCGCGTCTCCGCCAGGGCGGCTTCCACATCCACGGCCACTTCCTCGTCACTGTGCGCGGCATTCTGTTCGGCCATGCGCGCCAGCAAGCGGTCAAACCGGGCCATGACCTCTTTTTCCTCCAGTTCCTGGTAGCGCAGGAAAGTTTCGTAGGGAATAAGCACGGCCTCCGGTCTGCTGCCGCGGGTCAGCACATAGGGGATGCCCTTCTTCGCCACCTCGTCGAAGACGGAGCGGAATCTCCGTTGCAGTTCGGTCACGCCTATCACCTTTTGCATACGCCCTCCCTATCGGTACCAAAGCATGAATTCTACTTCATATTCTACTTTATACTGTCACCGTGTCAACCGTGCTGCTGAATGGCTTCCTCTCGGTCGTGTCAGGGCGCTCGGTAAGACAATATCCGCGGCGCACACAGCGGCGAATAAGGCGTCGGATGTACGGTTCGGCAGCCTCCAGATCAGGAAAGAACACGGGGGGCAGCACGCGCGCCCAGGCTCCCTTGCGACCGTGGACGCGAATCACCGCAGGGCCGAGCAAGGTGTCCTGCCAGTACACGGCGTAGAAGCGGCGCTCGTTGCGTTCGGGATGGA
>CAZAQA010000028.1:0-49084 GCA_964487375.1 uncultured Anaerolineae bacterium
GGTGGGGACCATTTAGAAAAAGTTCATGGGGATATTGGGGTTATTTGGGAAAAGAGCAACACATGGCGGGGGGCAGGTCGCATGCCCGCCCCCCGTCGAGAGGATGAAGAGATGACATGGGGCGCTAGTCGATGGGACCACGAGCCAGGAGGGTCCCGTTGACCTTGGTCTTCAATGCCTGAACAGCATCTTCGAACGCGTTCAGGGTCTCGGCGATAACCTGCTCATCGTGGCTGTAGGAGAGAAACCAGGGTTCCCGGTCGTCAACATCGGGGAGCACGCCCCGTTCGATCAGTTCCATGACCAGGTATTCATACAACACTTCGTCAGCGTCTTGGTAATCGCGGAAGTCATAGGGAGAAGTATCCCGTCCCAATAGGATCCCGAACATGGCCGGTACCCCAGTGATGACGTGAGAGATGCCTGCCCGAGTGAGGATCTCGTCGATCCCGTTCATGAGCGTCTGACCTCGTTGGGCGATAGTCTCCAGGACGTGTTCCTTCTCCAGCACCTCCAGGGTCGCGTTTGCAGCGGCGGTTGCCACCACGTTGCCACTATAGGTCCCCCCCAATGCGACCTCCCCCGGTTCGACCACGCTCATGACTTCTTCCTTGCCGCCGATGGCCGCGATAGGGAAACCGTTGCCCAGAGCCTTGGCATACGTTGCCAAGTCCGCCTGCACTCCGAAGTACTCTTGAGCGCCCCCGTTGGCCAGGCGAAAGCCCGTCTTCACCTCATCGAAGATGAGGACGATTTCGTACCGGTCGCACAGATCACGGATGAGCTCCAGCCAGCCGGGTTTGGGCATGATGGCCCCGGCATTGCCCAAAATGGGCTCCACAATGATGGCTGCCAGGTCGGACCAGGATTCCTTGACGGTCTTCTCCAGCATGCGGAAGTCGTTGTAGGGCACATTGTAGACGTATTGCTGGATGTCCTCGGGAATGCCAGAGCTGGCCTGCACGTTGATGGGGCTCTTGCGCGCGCCCAGGACACCGCGCGGTGCCGACGCGGTGCTGAAGAGCACGTAATCGTGCATGCCGTGATACTGGCCCTCGAACTTGATGAACCCTTCTCGGTCGGTATAGGCGCGAGCAATGCGTAGGGCATGCATGGTAGCTTCCGTGCCCGTGTTGCTCAGGCGGACCTTCTCCACGCCCGTCATGCGCGTGATGCGTTGCGCCAGTTCGATTTCCAGAGGCGTCGTCCAGGCAAAGAGCGTGCCTTTTTGAATCTCCTGGCTCACGCGCTTCACCACAGCCGGGTAAGCGTGGCCCAGAATGACCGGGCCAAAGCCCAGGCGGTAATCCACGTAGCGGTTCCCATCCGCGTCCCAAATGTATGCCCCCTGACCGCGAGTAACGACCAGGGTGTACTCATCTCCCCAGTAACGGAAGTTCGAATTGACCCCAAAGGGGATATATTTTTTCGCTTCTGCAAAGAGCTCCAGAGTTTTTTGTAAATGACGGCTCATGAGATTCCTCCTGCCGATTTCAGCATATGTAGCCAGATGTCGGCTATTGTTTGCGCATGAGTTCGGTGGATGAGGGCAAGCGTTGCGAACGGGCGAGGGACGATGCTCGGAGCCTCTCCTCTGCACCGGTTCGCCATTCGAGCGGTAATCGGTGCCTATCAAGGCCAAGGGAAGACGAAAAGATAGAAGGTCAGACGGGGACCATGGGAGGAACTTTAATGGGGATACCAGCGGGAAAAGCCACGCGTGTCCACCCCAGGGCAGGGGCGCGCCAGGTTAATAGAATGAGCGGTTGCGGCAACGGATATGAGCTCTGTCTGTTGCCTTCACTGTCCATGTTCCTCCTCCCAAGCCGTTCTTTGGGGTGGACGATAGCCCCCTTCAGCCGTGTCGTCCACCCACATCGATGGTCCTTACATTTCATTATGCCAAGGGGCCGACTTCTACAATTTCCTCCGTTACTATGATACCCCGCCGGGCGAGTTCCGCAAAGAACGGCGTGGCGGAGAAGACCTGCTCCGGTGGCAACACCCCTGTTCCCAATGTCTGCCCGTGGGCGATCATTTGCGCACCGATGGACAGGGGAATCCCCACATTCTTGAAGTAGGCCGATTCGCCCCCCCATTCCTCCTGCGGCGGGTGCTGGTTGCGGTACGTGCACCTGACCTTACGTCCATTGCGGGTCCCTTCTACCTCCACGACGAGGCCATAGGCCCAGACCGGGTTCTCCTTGCAAATGGGCAATCGCCAGAGGATGTCCCGTACGGTGTCGATGGCAGCAATCTCCTGACCCTGAACGCGCACCGGGCTTGTCGTCAGCATGCCCGCCCGCATGAGCGCGCCCATCAGGTCCATGACATGGGGGGGAAAGCAGCCGCGCACCGCGGCCCGGCGGATGCCGGGGTAAGAGGCAGGCAGGGTGTTCGCCTCGTCATGGGGCACATAGTAGACCTTTTGCTCGCCGATGAGATCGTGGAAGCGCACCACTTTCTCCCCGGACATCGGGGGGGCTGGCCGCCAGGCGCCATCCTCGTAGTAAACCTCCTGTCGTTCCTCCCCTTCCGGGTTGAATTCCCAGAGCGTGGTTTGGAGTAAGCCCGGGGACGGGGCCAGGCTGCGGAAGGCAGCAAAGTAGATGTCCACCGACTCGACGGTATCCAGGAGCTCCGAGGCGCGGCGGACCATCATGTTTGTCGTGCCGGGCGTTGCTCCCACCCCGGGCACAAAGAGCATTCCCTTCGCGGCAGCCTGCTCGTGCAATGCGAACTGGGGATCGTCACTGGAGAGATCCAATCCGCTGACTCCTTCCTCCACACAGACCTTGTTGACGATGTAATCGTACTTATAAGGCAGCCCGTTGATGACCACATCGAATTGGGGGAAAAGTTCGTGCATCGCGGCCTCGTCATTGGCGTCAAAGGGGATGACCTTCAGTCTCGGGTCGTTGAGTTCTGCAGCCAGGGCCTCCCCGGCTTCGACGTTGTACTCCGCGACGACGATTTCGTCAAAATCGCTGTACTGAGAGAGATCGCGTGTTGCTTCTTTGGCGACGGCTCCCGCACCACCCAGGACTAGCGCTCGCATGGAAAATGTCCTCCTTGATTGGAAAAAATGGTATCAGAGATTCGGTGATTAGAGATTATGGACAGCAAGAACCGGGTCGAGCCCCGTGGCGTCGCCTATCCGCCATGGCCCACCTCTCGTCCCAGCCCCAGCGCCCGGGCTCGACGGTAGGCCTCGGGCAAGATGGCCGCGTACTCGCCCCAGATGCCGAGGGCGATATAGACAATGACCTCGTCATCCCGTTCACGGCCCGGCGCACGCCCGGCCACGATCTCCGACCACTCGGCGTGGACCTGTTCCGGGCCAAACCGGCCTGATGCCACCAATTGTTTGAACTCGGGCACGCGAGGGGCCACGTACTTCCACTTATCCACCACCACTTTGTCCGCGGCGGTGATGACCTCCAGCGCCACCTCCTGATACGAGCCCAGTTTGGCCACAAACGAGCCCGGCTTCAGCCATTCTCGTTCCACCAGGGCCTGGTTCCCTGTGGTCACGGTGATGACGATGTCTGAAGCACGCACCGCGCGCTCCCGTTCCTCCAGGGGCACGGCCTCCACGGGCACTCCCAGCTCCGGACCCAGTTCGGCCGCGTATTGCCGCGCCGCCTCCGGGCGGATGTCTACCACGAAGATCCGGCGCAGGTCGAAACGGGTGGCCAGCCCGCGCAAGTGCATGCGTCCTTGGGTGCCGGCGCCAAAGATGGTCACCGTATCCGCGCCCGGCCGCGCCAGCCATTGGGCCGTCACCGTGGTGGAAGCCCCGGTTTTCAGGGCCGTGATCCACTCCGCTTCCATGAAGCAGACAGGAAGCCCCGTTTGTGCGTCGAAGAGGAGCACCACGGAGGATGTGGTGCCCACGCCAAAGCGATCGGGATTGTGCGGGAAAAAGGAGAACGTTTTGACGTAGGCGTACTCCTCCCCCCGCAGGTAGCCGGAGAAGGGCTTGATGAACCCATTGTTGCCCACGTTCATGTAAAACTTGTCACCGACCACTTTGCCCTTGGCATCGGCGCGAATGCCCTTTTCCGCCAGCTCGACGGCTTCGGCTATGGTCAGAGTACGCGACAAATCTTCGTTAGTCAGGTAAGTTATCCTTGTCATGGGAATTCCTCGTTATCAAGCGGATATCGGGTATCGATGTCACATTTTGCCTCCAAAGTGGGGATTAGAACAAGACCGTTTCCCCCTCCCCGCGGCGCAGGCGTTCTCCCAAGTAGACAATGAGAATTTCCACGATGACGATAATGCTGGAGACGGCGTTGATGATGGGCAGGTTCTTGGCGTAACGCAGCGCCGACCACACCCAGATGGGGAAGGTCACCTGGGAGCCGATGACGAAATGGGTGACCACGAACGCGTCGAAGGACCAGCTAAAGGCGAAGATGCCCGATGCTACCACCGCGGGGGCAATAATGGGCAACGTCACCAGGCGGAACGTCTCGATGGGCCCCGCGCCCAGGTCTCGCGCGGCCTCCTCCAGGCTGGGGTCGAACTGGTGCAGGCGGGCAGCCACAATGACCGCCACCAAGGGAACATCGAAACTGATGTGGCTGAGGATGACGGTGAAGAGGGACAGGGGGATTTTGACCAGGTTGAAGAAGAGCAACAGCGCGATGCCCAAGAGCAGCCAGGGCATTACCACAGGAATAGCCACGTAGCCGGTAAACAGCCCCCGTCCCTTGTAGCGGTACTTGGCCATGCCGTTGGCCGCCATGATGCCCAACACCAGGCTCACCGCGGTCACCAGCACTGCCACCCAAAGGGAATTGAAGAGCGCGTGCAGCAGGTCCTCCCTCCGGAACGCCTGGGTATACCACTTGAGCGTGAAACCGTTCCAGGGCAGGCTCATGATCTTGGAGTTGTTGAACGAAAACGTGATCAACAGCACGATGGGGAGGTAAATGAGAAACGCCACCACCATCGCCGTGTACACGCCCAGCCAGAATTTGCCCTCACGCAGCCGCCACATGATTACCTCCGCTGCTTCGCATGGCCCCTGTTTGCCTCCCTCTCACGTCAGTTCCTCCAGGCCGGCGATCTTGATGACCACGGCCACCAGGACCAGAGTGACGAAAAGCAGGACGAATCCAATGGCCGACCCCAGCCCCCAGTTCCCAGCAGAGAGGAATTGGGATTCAATCACGTTGCCCAACATGTATCCCGAAGGCCCGCCCACAATGGCCGGGATGGCGAATTCGCCCAGCATAGGGATGTAGATGAGCACGAAAGAAGCAAACAGACCCGGGACACTCAAGGGCAGGTAGATATAGCGGAACACCCCCCAACGTCCCGCGCCCAGGTCCCGGGCGGCCTCCACGATCTCGGGTGGAACTCCCTTCAGGGCCACGTAGACCGGGATGACCACATAAGGCAGCCACTCATGAACGAGCACGATCATCACCGCCGTGCGGCTGTAGAGAAGGAAGCGCAGGGGCTCATGGATGAGACCCAGGTGCATCAACAGGGCGTTGATGATGCCCGAGCGCCCCAGGACGATCTTCCAGGCGTAAATGCGGATCAGGTAATTGATCTCGACCGGGATGATCAGAAGATAGATGAGCAACGTGTCGTATCGGCGTACCATGCGGGCCAGGTAATAGGCAATGGGGTAGCCGATAAGGACGAGCACCCCCATGACGCCGGTCACGGTTACAAACGTGTTCCACATAATGCGCCGATAGGTCGCACTGCTCATAAAGATTCGGTAATTCTCCAGGGTGAACGCGGGCTCCAGGCTCATGAATCCCGATTTCCAGAAGCTCATGACAAAGAGAATGGCCATCGGCGCATAGAAGAGCAATAGCAAGTAGACAAACGGCGGGAAGACGTTGAGCATCAGGCCCACGTACTGCTGCAGCACACGCCGCCAGTGTCCGTAGCGGGAAGAGAGAGCCAGAGTAGTCATTCCGCAATTCCCTTTCCGTATTCTCGCGACACCTCGTCGATGGTTTCCACCAGGATGTCACAGGCCTTTTGGAAGAGGGCAGGAGGCATGTTCAGCGCCGGCAACCAGCGGATCCACCAGAGTCCCCGTTCGTGAATGCCCGCGAGGCCCTTGTTGAGAAGTCGTCGGTGGATCTGCCGCGTGAGCGCCTTGGCGGGGGCCTTCGTTTCCTTGTCCTCGACAAACTCGATGGCCAGATACAACCCTTTGATGCGTACATCGCCCACGATTTCATATTTGTCTACCAACGGGAGCATGGAATCCAGTGCGATCTTCTCCAGCACGGCCACATTGTCCAGGACATTCTCCCGCTCCATGGCTTCAATGCCGGCAAGGGCTCCCGCGCACGCGGCCGGTTGCCAGGCAAACGTGCCGCCCAGGTAGAGGTCGTCCGATGCGGTCATGACTTCATCCGTGCCCATGACCGCGGCAATGGGTAGGGCGCCGCCGGAAAGGCCCTTGGCCAAGGGCATCAAGTCCACCTTGTCCACCACGTCCGGCCAGTGCTCGATGGCGAACATCTTGCCTGTGCGCCCGAATCCTGTCTGCACCTCATCGTCGATCATCACCCAGCCGTACCTGTCACCCATCTCGTGCAGGCGCTCCATCCAGCCATCGGGTGGGATGAAGATGCCGTTCTCCCCCTGAATGGGCTCGTAAAGCACGCCGGCAATGGTGTCGGGCGCGGTCTCGTAGCGCAGCACCACATCCTCGATGTACTCCACACAGGCCAGACCACATTGCGGGTACGTCTGCTTGAACGGACAGCGATAACAGGTGGGATAAGGCACGTGGATGAAACCGTGAATGTATTCCTTAATACCTCGGGTCACATCGGGCGAAGTGGGGCCGGCCCCGGCCGCGCCGTAGTTCCCCCCGTGGAAGGACCCGTGGAAGGTAATGATGAAGTAGCGTTTGGTCTTCTCCCGGGCCAGGCGCAAGGCCGCCTCGACGGCTTCCGTGCCCGTCGTGTCCGGTGCCACCCGGGTCAACTGGGGAGGCGTGATCTCCACCAACTTCTCCGCCAGGTCGAAAAGGTGGACATCCGTCACGTAGTCGGTACACTCCACACCGCCGCTTTCCCAGAGCACGTCCACCGCCTGTTGTAGAACAGGCTTGTAGCCGGCGCCCATAGGTGTGGAGGCCCACCCGGTTACCATGTCGATATATCGGTTCCCATCGACGTCCTCGATAAACCAGGTGGACTTTCGACGCATGATGAAGGGCACGTCCTTGTCCACATACCAGGCCTTGAAGAAAAGCTGTCGCTCCCGTTGGTGATATTCCTGGCTCTTGGGTCCCGGCACCTCTGTGACCATCTTCGGGCCGAGCTCTTTATCCGGCGTATCCATCGTATCCATGATTGGACTGACCTCCTTTTGTAGGGGACGATAGATCATTGCCCCTGTTGTCTCCCCTCACTCTTTCAGCACCAGACTCCGTTCGGGACGCCAGTAGACCCACACCCGGTCGTCCCAGGTAATCTTCCAGATTTCCGCGTCCTGACTGATGTTCTGGGCAAAGACGCGCACTTTCTGGCCGTTGGGCAAGGAAACGATGAACTCCGTGCTGACTCCGGTGTAGATGAAGTCATCGACCACGCCCTGTATCATGTTGTAGCTGCCGTTCTTCGGCTTCTGACGGCTGATGTACATTTTTTCTGGGCGGACGGAAACACTTGCTCCCTCGCCCGGCCGGATGTTCCCCACGGGAAGTCCCCATATTTCCATCAGGCCCGGGATGTCCACGAGCATCCGGCCTCCCTCCAGCCGCACAGCCTTGCCCTCGAAGAAGTTTGTATTGCCAATGAAGTGGGCCACAAAACGGTTGCGCGGCCGCTCGTAAATGGTCTTGGGATCGCCGATTTGCAGAATCTTTCCCTTGTTCATGACAGCGATGCGGTCGGCCATGGTCAGGGCTTCCCCCTGGTCGTGGGTGACGTAAATAAAGGTAATGCCCACCTCTTCCTGGATGTTGATGAGCTCCAGTTGCAGTTGCTGGCGGATTTTCAGGTCCAGCGCGCCCAGGGGTTCATCCAGGAGGAGGACTTTGGGATGCATGATGAGGGCCCGGATAAGGGCGATGCGTTGTTTTTCCCCGCCGGAGAGTTGGCGGGGATACTTGTTCTCGTACCCTACGAGATGGACCATCTCCAGGTAACGGTGGACTTCTTGTCTGATCCGCTCTTCGGGCCAGCGGTGGCGTCGTGGGCCGAAGGCCACGTTCTCGAATATCGTCAAGTGAGGGAATAGGGCGTAGTTCTGGAAGACGATGTTGATGTCCCGCTTCTCCGGGGGCCAGTAGGTAATGCGCTCCCCGTCCAGGTAGACGTCGCCCTCGTCGGGAACGGTTAGGCCGCCGATGATGCGCAGGGTGGTGGTTTTGCCGCTGCCGCTGGGCCCCAACAAGGAGAAAAATTCCCCCGGTGCAACGGTGAAACTGACATCATTGATAGCGGTGAGAGGACCAAATCGTTTGATCAGGTGCTCAACGACAAGACCGATTTCCCGTGCATTCTCCTTTTCAGTCACCATGTAGAGCCTTTTCCCTCCAGAATAAGCGGTACGTGATCTCGGGTATCGGGATGGCTCATCCCCCCCGATACCCGAGAGTTAGCATCTTCGTCAGGGTGCAGACTTGACCTCTTCCCAGATCTGCAACCACTTGTCGTAGTTGTCCGGGATAATCTCCACGTGGGCGTTGGCGATTTCTTCTGGATGGTCCAGGCGTACAGTGGCAATTTCCTTCGGCGTCAACAACCCCATCACCTTCTTGTTGCTGACGAAGTACTCGAAATCGGTGACTTCGATGTACTGCACTTTCGGGTCCAGGTAGTGGTTGATGAGCGCGTGGTCCGCGTAAGGCATCTTTGTGCCCTTCAGGATGCTATAGCCACAAATCCAGGAGAGGGCGCCTTCTTTAGGAGAGACATAGCGCACGGGAAGCCCTTCGTCCTCCCGCAGGGTTTTGGCATCCGAGGTCCAACCAAAGGCTATCCAGACGTCGCCCGCCTTGAACATATTATCGATATCCGCATCGGACTCGAAGTAGCTCAACAAAAGAGGCTTCTGCCGGATCAGGTATTCCTTGACTTTCTGCAGGTCCTTGTCATTCAGATGGTAAGGGTCTTTGTACCCCAATGCCAGAGCTCCCACCGCAATGGCATTGCGCGCGTAGTCCTCCATGGCGATGTGTCCTTTATACTTGGGATTCCACAGGTCCCTCCAGGAGGTGGGAGGCGGATTGACTTTGTCCGCGCGGTACATGATGCCTTCTAAGCCCGCGTCTTGAGGTACCATCCACACTTTGCCCTTTCCGGCCTGGATCTCAGGCAGAGTGCGGAAGAAGGGGAAGAGGTCATTCCAACGGGGGATAAGGGATGTGTCGATGGGTTCGATCAGGTTTAACTTGGTAAGGGTGGGAATGTAGTCCACGCAGGGATTGAAGACATCGGCCTTGAAGCCCCCACGGAGCTTGGCCAGCGCCTCATCCAACTCCCCGTACACGGCCGTCTTCAATTTTACCTGAGGATAGTCCTTGCGAAAGCCCTGGAGGAATTTATCTGTCACGGTTTCCTCATAGCTATAGAGCACCAGTTTGCCGGATTCAACTTTGTCGTAGAGGGCAGGCTTGGCCGCTTTCGCCGGTGTGGGCGTTGACGGCTTGGGGGTCGGCGTGGAGGCCGCCGGCTTGGGCGTTGGCGTGGGGGCTGCCGGCTTAGGGGTCGGCGTGGGGGGAGGCGATGTGGGTGTAGGGGGGATGGGCGTAGGAGTTGGGGTGGCCTTTGCACACGCGCTCAAAAGCACGCTGAGGATGAGGATTAGGGTCAAGGCGACATAGATGTGCGTACGTTTCATGGCTCTCCTCCTATCGTTGATATCGCATCACAAGACCAGGGCGGAATACCGTTCGCCGTCCGGTTTACGGCCCCCAGGTGTAGACCTCCTTGACAATGTCCAGGTAGACGAAGGTCTCCGTATCTCGAACCCCTTCGACGGTGTGCAGGCGGTCGGTGAGAAATTCCAACAGGTGAGCATTGTCCCGACAGACAACTTCAACCAGGATGTCATAGGTGCCGGTGGTGAGCACCAGGTAGATCACTTCATCAAAGGCTGCGATGTGGTGTGCGATCTCCCGCAGGCGACGGCCGTCGGCCTTGATGCCGATGAGGGCTACCGTGTGAAATCCCATGAGAATGGGATTGGTAACAGCGACAATTTGCATCACCCCTTGTTCGATAAGACGTTGTACGCGCTGCCGCACCATGCCCGGCGAAACATCCAGCTCTTGGGCAATCTGGGCAAAGGATGTGCGTCCGTTCTCCTTCAGGGCGGCGATGATGCGCCGATCCGTCTCATCGATTTTGATGCGTTTGCCCTCTGTCGTCTGGATGTATTCTGCCATTGGCCTGTAGGTGCCCTCTATGCTCATGTGGACACAAATCGGTGGAAACGTTCGCTCCCTCCTGGGTAACACTCAGTATAAAACGATTCATGCAAAAAGTCAAGTAGTTTTATGCGGATTCATCATAGAAACGAGAAAATTTATGACGATCAGGCATAACCGTTGGGAAAAGAGAGGACAATGCTCTGGCGTCGCCGTTGTTCGGCGCAGGCTTCGTTCGTCGCTCTTCTTGCATTCCTTCAAGGGGAGAAGGGACAAAGGGAGGGTTGAGGGTAAGGTATAATTAAGAATGTTCCGTGGCTTCGTTGGACGCTCAAGGAGCGGGACTATGAACAAGCGCGCGTGGTTGTCCTTCGTTCTGTTGGGCTGTCTTCTCGTCGGACTCATACTGATGTGGCCCGGCCTTCCCTTGGCCACTCATTCCGTGAACTCCCCAACTTCGCCGCGCGCGCTCTCGCCCACAGCTTCTTCATTTCTGCCCCATGTGGTCAGACGGTACCCGTCGTCCCCGACAACGCCTCCGCAGACGTGGGCCGCTGTCTACGGCGGTGGCGGCGGAGAGGAAATGGAAGGCCTCTGCTTGACCTCGGATGGCGGGTATGTCGTCACCGGCTCCACGGGTTCCTATGGCGACGAGAACGGCGATGCCTGGGTTGTCAAACTCGACGGCGATGGCCATGTCGCCTGGCAAAAAACCTATGGCGGTGCAGGTGAGGAGTACGCACTCGACGCCAAGCAAACCCCAGATGGGGGGTACATCGTGGTCGGCTGGACCACCTCCTTTGGCGCCGGGCAGGCGGATTTCTGGGTGCTGAAGCTGGACGCCCAGGGTCGTATCCGCTGGCAAAAGACGTACGGCGGCACGGGCACAGAGCAGGCCTGGTCGGTGGCCCTGACGGACGACGGAGAGTATGTGGTCGCCGGTGGTACGACCTCCTTCGGCGCCGGTGGCGCGGATTTCTGGGTGCTGAAGCTGGATGCCGACGGCAATGTGCTCTGGCAGAAGACCTACGGGGGGAAGGAGGATGATGGAGGTGGGGGCGAGTACGAAGAGTTCGTGGTGAGGATGATCGAGGATGAAGATGGAAATTATGTGTTGGCAGGCGAGACCTTCTCGTTTGGGACCGGCGAGAACGACATTTGGGTGATCAAACTCGACCCGGACGGCGTCATCCTGTGGCAGAAGGCGTACGGCGGAGCATATGAGGAATCGCTCGGTGCCCTCCAGGAGGCTTCCACGGGAGGATACATCATCGCCGGAGCCTCGGAATCGTTCAGTCCCGACTCAAGCGGTGATCTCTGGGTCTTGCGCCTGGACAAGAACGGCCGCATCACATGGCAGAGAATATACGGGGTCCCTCGCTACTGGGACGAGGCCTTGAGTGCAGGAGTCACGTCCGATGGGGGGGCTCTCATCGGCGGTTACTACGAGGAAGGCACGAAGGATTGGAACCTCTTCCTCTTGCGGTTGAATCCCGGCGGTGAGGTGTTGTGGCAGAGAGTTTACGAATACGCTTGGGATTGGCCCAATGCCGTCCAACAGATGAACGACGGTGGTTTTGTCGTTGTGGGTGTGACCTGGCCGCATGACCAGGATCTGCCGGAGAATCTTCTGGTTATGAGGCTGGCAGGAGATGGCACAATCGGCTCATCGTGCCATCTGGTTGGTGACATCAACGTGAACCGGGCAAACACGGATGCGACACCGGTCGACACGATGGCTGTTGTACGGGACACCAACGTCGCACCTTACGATAGCTCGGCCGTCGTTCGGGAGAGCCTTGCAGCACCCAACTACCTCTGTCAAGGGCCCAAATGATGCCGTTCTACGAACGGGGGCCTCAAAGGACAAGAGAGGTGGTCGACCTGACCTCCTTCTCCTCTTTCATCACGGCTCAAGGATCACGCTGTTGTCCTGCACGGGTCGGGTGGCCGATAGGACAGGCACCCGGGCTCCGGTCGCCGGGTTGTAGAGGCCCACTCGTAATACATAGCCCCCCATGTCCTTTGGAAGAGCTAACGAGTGCTCGTCCACGATGAATTCCCCCGGCACCCACACATCCGTGGGCAATGTGCCCAGCGCGGGCACGCTGTCGTGCTGGCCGACGATCGTCCCTTTCGGCCCCACCAGGTGCAGGAACACCTTGTAGGAGGTCCCCACCTCGCCCAGGGCCCTCCACACCAGCGTGACCTTCAGGCCTTGATTCCGCTCCACCCGATAACCCACCAGTTCGGCCACGTCGCCGAAGCGGGCCGACACCGGAATAACTCCCTGGGGCGGAGACCACAGATGAGGGCGGTCATGCACCCGGGTGATGCCCACCCACCAACGGTCCGTGGGAAACCAGCGAGCGCGCCGGTTTCCTACCATCAGGCGCACTTCCACCAGATAGACGTGATCGCCCAGGCCGCGCGGCGCGCGCAGGGAGTGAACTGTGCGCACGATGGTGCCCGGTTTCCACACCGATGCCGGCGCGCCGGGCAGTAATGGCTGCGGTGAGGTGACCAGCCCGCGGCCCCCTCGTCCCCAGAAGCGCACCTGCAAGCGCAGTGGCGCGGTCGGCTGTTCCCGTACCTCCCATATCAGGTCCAGACGAACAGGGTCCCCGGGGCGGACGGGAAGGTGTGAAAGGCGCCAGGCCCGAAGCAGCAATGGTCCGGCTTGCGGGACAATCGGCGGTGCCACTTCATCCCGCAAACGGGCGCGCACAAATGTGCGCGTGGGTGCGACGGTCACCTCGCCCAGGGAAAGGGTATTGGGTCGGGGCAGGGGTTGAGTCCGACCATCGGCCAGGATGCGGAAGAAGCGCAGGGAGGCACGGTAGGTGCCGGGTGGCGTACCCTCGGGCAGGGACAGAGAGAGTAACGTCAATCCCTCTTCGCCCGCGGGCACACGCGGAAGAGGATACCAGGGGCTGACCATGGCGCCGGTCACATCCACTGGAGGGCCACCCCAAACAGGCTGCAGTTTCAAGGCCACGAACGTGTCCCTGGGCAAGGGCCGTTCGGCCCGCCAGCAGAAGAGCATGGCGCCTGGGAGTAGCGGGTTTAGAGTGTGGGGCCAGATAGGGCTTCCCAGCCTGAACCACGATGTCCTCATATTGGGCGTTTGTCCCAGGGTATTGAAGCAGGAAACGTGTGCCCCTCTGGGCAAGACGCGCACCAGGTGGCCCCAGGGAATCAAGTGATATCGCCGCGGCAGCTCGGGTGCCCAGCCGTGGGTGGGCGCGGCCATGTAGAGCGGCGTGCCCGTGTCCAGCCAGGGTTGGATAATCTTGTCGATGTCCGGTGGGAACAGGCCCCACAGGTCGGGGCGAACTCCTTCGGCCTGTTGCATATACCAGAGGGGGGTCAGGTCGCTCCAGTGGCCCAGTAGCGCCGCTCCCTTCTCGATCGGTTCGGCGAGCGTCAACGTCCACCAGTCATGAATGTCCAGGTGGCGGCTCAGGTCCCGGCGGGGGTAGCGCACGAGCAACAAAATCAGGAGGAGCAGCAGGATCAGGCCCTGGCCCAGCAATCGGGCTCCTCGTTCCCACCGCGAGGCCGGCCGGGCCGGGATCCAATCGGCGGCGAAGCCGGCCGCAAACAGCACGATCCAGAACGCGGGCAGGAGGTAGGCGTCGTTTTTGCCCTGTTGGATGTAAGCGACCATCAAGGTGAGGAAGACAATGAACGCGGCCAGGATGGTCATCAACACCCGTTCGCGGCGCCACAGGCGCATGGCCCCGACCAGGGCCAGGAGCGCCAAAGGCCATGCGATTTCTGCCCGCCAATAGGGCCACACCGCGCCCAGCAGTGTAAACGCGTCCCGCCAGCCTCCGCCCAAGAGCCCGGTCGCGTACCCGCCCAGACCAGTGATGTAATACCACACCAGATCCCAGCGCAGGGGGGGCTCATACCAGACGTGGACGAGCCCTCTGTACACGGCAGCCGAACGTCCGATGCCGGGCAGCAGGGGCCAGGACGCGTATGCGGCCCAGCGCCAGGGCACGTAAAGGTAGAGCGCCAGGGGTGCGGCTCCGGCCAAGGCCATGAGCAGCCACGGACGCAAATCGTGCCGCATCCGCGGGACTTGCACCGTCAGGTAGGCCAGCCAGAAGGGGATGAGGAGTGCGTCGCTGGGGTGCACGTCCAGGCCCAGGCCCAGGAGTGCGGAGGAGGCAATCATCAGGCGCAACGTTCGGGGGGATGAGGGCACACACGTGGCCTCCCAGGCCAGCCAGAGGACGCCGGCCACCAGGGCCGTGTTTAGACTGTACCGTTCAGCCAGGAGACTGTAGCCCCAGAAGGTAGGGGTGAGCGCGAGCAGTCCCCCGGCGAGCCAGGCCACGCTCCGCCGGCCGCTCAGTCGGTGGGCAAAGGCCGCGGTCACGCCTACGGCCAGCGCGCCCGTCACCGCGGAAAGGAGGTTCATGCGCCAGGCCAGGTTCCCCCAGGGCAGATGCGCCCAGGCCCAGCCCAAGAGCATGTAAAGGGGAAAGCCGTTAGGGTGAGGCAGGCCCAGGACCGCGGGCAAGGTCTGGAATTCGGCAAAGTCGGAGACAAAGACGTTGGGCGCCAGGGTGCGCCAGTAGAGGAGAAAGGAGAGAAGGGCAAGCAAGGTACCCGTGACCAGGTGAGGGTATCGTCTGGAAGGTTGGGATAGACGATAACGAAGGCCCCGGGCGAGGTCGATGGGTCCATCTCCCGGGGCAGTGGTTTGAGCCTGGAAGCGCATGCTTACTCCAGGCGTTTTTCTGTCTTGGGGTCGAACAAATGCATATGATCCATGTTGACGACCAGGTCCACCGTGTCGCCGCGGCGGGCTTTGGTGCGCGGGTCCACGCGTGCCACGAAGGATCGGTTGTCCGGGGTCATGCAGTAGAGGAAGATCTCGCTCCCCATGAGCTCCACCACGTCCACTTCAGCCCGCATTTCCGCGGGGAAGATCTCGGGCGGCACATAGGGCTTGGCGTGGATGTCCTCCGGGCGGATGCCGAAGATGACCTCCTGGCCCTTGTACTTGCGGTAGCCTTCGGCCAGGTGCGGCGGCACTTCCAGCCGGAAGGAGCCGCTGTCGATGAAGAGCTTGCCGTCGGCTTCCACCAGGGTGGCATCGAAGAAATTCATGCTGGGGCTGCCGATAAAGCCGGCAACGAAGACGTTGCCGGGCCGCTCGTACAGGACTTGCGGTTCGTCCACTTGCTGCAGAATGCCGTCCCGCATGACCGCGATGCGGGTCGCCATGGTCATGGCCTCCACCTGGTCGTGGGTGACGTAGACGAAGGTTGTCCCCAGACGCTGGTGGAGCTTGGTCAGCTCGGCGCGGGTCTGAACGCGTAGTTTGGCGTCCAGGTTGGAGAGGGGCTCATCGAAGAGGAACACCTTAGGGTCGCGAACGATGGCCCGTCCGACGGCCACACGCTGACGCTGGCCACCGGAGAGCTGCTTGGGTTTGCGGTCCAAGAGCTGTTCGATGCCCAGAATGTGAGCGGCTTCATGGACGCGCTTGTCGATTTCGTCCTTGGGGACCTTGCGCAGCTTCAGACCAAAGGCCATGTTGTCGTACACGCTCATGTGCGGGTAGAGCGCATAGGACTGGAACACCATGGCGATGTCCCGGTCTTTGGGGGGCACGTCGTCCACCAGTTTATCGCCGACGTAGATGTGTCCGTCAGTGAGTTCTTCCAACCCGGCCAGGAGGCGCAGGGTGGTGGTTTTCCCGCAGCCAGAGGGGCCGACGAAGACGAGGAATTCCTTGTCTTCGATGTGTAGGCTCAAATCGTTCACGGCGACGACGTCGCCAAATCGTTTGTAGACGTGTTCAAAAGTGACGTTGGCCATGATTATCCTTCCGCTCCCGATGATTTGAGGTGGGGACGAGCGCGAGGACAGAACTCTTCGGTCGCTGACCGGGATCGCCTGGGGCCGCCGTGTTGGAGCATCCACGACGAGAACCCGGGGAACAGTCCGGCCAACGGGCATTAGCGCCAAAACCGCTCCTCGCAACTGTCCAACAAGTCAGGCAAAGAACGACGAACGACAAAGGAACTAATGACCGGATGGGTTCTGGATACCACCTCCTTTCTCGATGGCCTATCCTTACTATCCTCAACTATCCTCACGAGGTTTGGCATCCGGTACGATTCTTCCTCAAAAGGGAGAGTCACCAGATTTTTCCAGTATACTCAACCTCTCGTGAATCGACAAGCCTGGGTAGGGGGGCCTACAGGGCTTATCAATGCTTCCTGACACTTGGCCTCAATTGGTAAGACGGGTAGGCGAGGGCACTGCCCTCGCCCACCCGGCCGAAAAACCCCAAAACGGCGCAGGACGAGACTGCTTGCACAAGGTTCGTTCTTCGTGTAAAATGTGAAATAGTACTGGAAAAGTCTCAATCGTTGCAGCCTGAGGAGCTGGCCCATGGAACTCAACCACGCCGTTGCGAAAAAAAATCCATCTCCCTCTCCTTTGCACGAAGTGCTTCACGGTTCCGCATCCGCGGAGGATGCGGCCATGTACACGGAAGCCGATGGCTGGTCCAAAGTGGAAGAGGTCCATCATGCCCCGGCCGCGCTCCGTTTTTTGAACGTTGGAACAACTCCTGACGGGGGAGTCCAGGTTCTCTGGGTCGAAGAAGGCTTGATGCATTTTAGCACTCGCGTTGCGGACGGATGGATGGAGCCTCGCCCTCTGTTCAGGGGCATACAGCCTCAGATGGTGATCGACGCCCAGGGCGACGCCCACGTCGTATTCGTACACGATTATGGCGGCCGTGTGCAGATTTACTACACGCGACATTCCGATCCTGTCTGGACGTTGCCCTACGAAATCTCACGGACACGGGGCCTTTCCCAGCAGCCACGGGTGGCGGTCGCCCCGGATGGGCTGGTCTACGCGGTGTGGGAGGACGATACGCCCGGATTTGCCAGCATTTATCATGCGTACAACCCGGAAGGGTACTGGATTAATGCTCCCGTGCCCGGTGTCCGAGGCTGGCGTCCGAGTCTGGCATTCGATGGAACGGGCACCCTGCACCTGGTGTGGGAGAGCGCCATTCCTAACGGTGAAGGGGATGACATCTTCCACACTCAGCTTGGTCCCGGCGGCTGGAGCTTGCCGGAGAACATCTCCGATTCTCCCCTGACCGATTCTGCTCTGCCGCGCGTGGTCGGCAGCCCCAACGATACGGTTCATGTGGTCTGGCAAGAGCGACGACAGGACCGCTCCGCTATTGGCTATAGCAGCGGCCGTTACGCTTCCTGGTTGAAACCGCTGGCCCTCACGAAGGGCGGCCGTCAACAGTTGCCGGACCTGGCCATTGCTGCTGAGGGCGACCTGCACGTGATCTGGCAGGATGGGGATGTGCTGGCCTATCGCCATCGGAATCCCGGCGCGGATGCGATCTGGCAAACTCCCCAGGTGCTAGACCGCCAGTCGTCCTCCTTAGAAGATTTTGCCCTGACCTGTGATTCGCAAGGAGGGGTTCATGTTCTCTGGTCGCGCCGAACCAAAGAGAGGTGGACTCTTTACTACCGGCACCGGCAGGGGGAAAGGCCGCACAAACAGTTTATCCCGGACGTGGTGGGGTAGGAGGTAAGGGCGGACATGCCGACGGATGAGCAGGGGATCCGCAAGAACTTGCATCGCTATCAGACCATCCCGCGTGTGCTCTGCTTCGTCCTGGATGGGGAGCACGTATTGCTGCTGCACGGGGCGCCCACCAAGCCCATATGGCCGAACAAATACAACGGTCTGGGGGGACACGTGGAACGAGGTGAGGACGTCCTGGCCGCCGCGAGGCGCGAAATCAAGGAGGAAAGTGGTCTCGACGTCATGAATGTGCGGCTGCGCGGGGTCATCAATGTCGATGCGGATGAGGTCGTCGGCATCATGCTCTTTGTATTCCTGGCCGATGCCACGAGCACAACCGTGCGGGCATCGAAAGAAGGATGGCCGGAATGGATTCCCCTGGCCGACTTGTCGCAATATGACATTGTGGAGGATATCGCGGAGATCTTGCCTGCGGCCCTCGCGGCCGACCGGGAACATACCGTTTTCTTCGCTCACTCTCATTACGGAGCCGACGGCACATGGACCCTGACGTGGAGCCATCATCCCGGCAGGCAGGGGGATAGACAAGAGGACAGACAAGGCGATAAGGAAAGGCGTTTCCAATCTGAAATCGTGCCCGGCCGATAGGTCAATGGGTCGTTCCGGTTGACGATGGGGAGTCTTCAGCTCCCTCATCGGACCGGGGTGGAAGGAACAGAAGGAGTGGAATGATGCAACTCAGTAAGAAGGCAGATTATGGGCTGAGGCTGGTATTGGAACTGGCACGAGAATATCCGAACAAGAAGTTGGCGACTCATGAGATTGCCCGCCGGCAGGCCGTGCCTGAGCCCTTCCTGGCCAAAATTGCAGCTGAACTATCGCGTCTGGGCATTGTCATCAGCCAGCGGGGCAGTGGAGGCGGCTTGATCCTGGCCCGACCGCCGGAAGAGATCAGCATCCTCGAGGTTATCGAAACCCTGGACGGACCGCTGACGTTTACGCCCTGCCACGACAGTCCTCATCTTTGTTGTTGGGCCGGGCAATGTGTCATCGAAACGGTGCTCAAGGAAGCCCGGGACGCCATGGTCAAGCACTTGAAGCAGGTGAGTTTTGCCGACCTGATCGAGGCGGACCGTAACCTGCGCATGGTAAGCATCCCGACGTCTTCTGAGTCGACGCCCTGAGAGGATGATCTCCGGTGGTGATGCTTTCGCACCTCCCCCCGGCAGCCGAATCCTTGCCCGGTATTGAGGGCTCTTTTGCTCATTACGTTCGGTGAGGGTGAAGTCCTCAGCACACGGCAAAGTGTATCTTTCAGAGATCAGGAGCCATCCAGACACGCTCAGGAGGAATGGGATCATCATGACGTCAAGAAACACCTGGCAGGTGCTCTCTCAGGAGTCCCTGGAAAAGAAACTGCTCTATTTGTCAGAGTTCGACCTCTTCCAGGGCTTACCTCAGAGTGACATTGAGGAGATCAACCGGGTGACCACGATGACGAACGTGTCCAAGGGGCGCACCTTCTGGCCTACAGAGTTGAACGAAGTCCTTTTTATTCTCAAGAAGGGGCACGTGCAAATTTATCGATTGACGCCCCAGGGGAAGAAACTGGTCATCACGACCCTGGGCCCTGGGAGCATTTTTGGCGAAATGATTCTGACCGGGCAACGCATGCTTGATGCGTTCGCGGAGACGATAGACGACTGCCTGATCTGCGTGATCAGCCGGGCGGACATGGAACGCATCATCATGAACAAGCCGCTGGTGGGCTTGCGGCTTCTGGACATCATGGGACGACGTTTGTACGAGGCAGAAAGGCGCCTGGAGGAGCTGGCTTTCAAGACCATCCCGTCGCGGCTGGCCACTCTGCTTCTGCACATGCAGGAACAGCAGGGGGACACGATCAAAGGCTACACTCACCAGGACTTGGCTGAAATCGTCGGCACGTATCGGGAGACGGTGACGCAGGTCCTCAACGAGATGAAGGCCAAGGGGCTCATCGAAACCGGACGCAAATCCATCCGAATTCTCGATGTCGAGGGGCTGAGACGACTGGCCGAAGGCTAAACGCCGCGAAACGTCCAGATCCGGTTGGCCCCGAAGTTCCAGAAGAGCACCACGCCGATGGCCAGGATCTTGGCCGCGTTATAGTTCCAGGGCGACCCGAGGTGGGGGGCCAGGATCTGGTAAAACTGCCACAACACAGCATTGTTGATCGCCAGTCCGATGATGCTGACCGTGGCGAACTGGGCGAGCTGCGTGCGCACGGGCCGATCGCGCGTCTCGGGAAACGTCCACAGACGATTCCAGGTGAAATTGCTCACCACCGCGGCGGAGAAGGAGAATGTATTGGCAACAAGCAAATGAATACCTACCAGCCCGTGAAGGATGTTAAGGATAGAGAGGTCCACGATCATGCCCAGGGCGCCGACCATGGCGAACTTGATGAAACGCACCAGCTCCTGGGTGCGGAATCGTTCTGGTAAAAGCGACATAATCGGTTCCACTCTGGACACCATGACTTCTCTCCTCGAATTCCGGATCGATGAGCAAGTATAGCACGGGCTCTATCCCCTGCAAAAGTCGTCCCTCCCTCCTGGAATCGAGATGATCCAAGAGGGCCCCCGCCAAGCGCCAGATCGGCACTTGCCCTCCAATTGACGGCCGCGTGTACTTGTGGTAGAAACAAGACATCCAAGTCCCGTTGCCCCGCGTACACGGGAGCACAACGGAGGGTATGATGAGCAAAACCTATCACATCTGGACTATCGGCTGCCAGATGAATGTGGCTGACTCAAATCACGTGGCCGCGCGCCTGGATAGCCTGGGCTACGAGCCGGTGGAGAGCCCCGAACAGGCAGACGTCATCGTCCTCAACACCTGTGTCGTCCGTCAAAGTGCCGAGAATAAGGTGGTGGGGAAACTGGGGGCCCTCAAACCCCTGAAGCAGCGCCATCCCGACAAAGTGATCGCGCTCATGGGGTGTTTCGTGGGAGTCAAGCCCGGCCCCAAGCTGCAAGAACACTTCCCCTGGGTGGATGTGTTCATGCCTCCTTCGGAACCGGCGCCGTTGATCAATTACCTGACGGCGGGCGAGATCAACGATCGCGACAAGGTCCGGGAGGTGCAGTCCGTCGCCGAGCGGTGGGTGCTCCAGGATGGAGTGACCACCCAGTCCACCCGTCATCTCTCTTTCCAAGGACCCCCGCCCGTAGCCGCCTATGTACCGGTCGTGTACGGCTGTTCCTTTGCCTGCGCGTTCTGCATCATCCCCTTCCGACGAGGCAAAGAACGCAGTCGGCTGCTGGAGGACATCGTGGCCGAGGTGCGCGCTCTGGTGACCCAGGGAGTGCGTGAGGTCACCTTGCTGGGACAAATCGTGGATCGCTACGGGACCGATTGGGGGGGGCATCCGGACCTGGCCGATTTGCTGCGCGCCCTGCATGACATTGAGGGCCTGTGGCGTATCCGTTTCTTGACCAGCCATCCCAACTTCCTGGATGACCGTATCCTGGACGCGGTGGCCGGGTTGCCCAAAGTCATGCCTCACATCGAGGTTCCTATTCAGGCCGGGGATGATGAGGTGCTGGCACGCATGCGTCGTGGGTATACCGTTGCCGACTATTACCGGCTGGTGGAACATGTTCGAGATCTGGTGCCCGATGCCGCCATCCACACGGATATCATTGTGGGTTTCCCCGGCGAGACCGAGGAGCAGTTCATGGGGACGTACAACGTCCTCGCTGACTTGAGACTGGACAAGGCCCATCTGGCTCGGTACTCCCCGCGACCCAATACGGTGAGTGCTCGCTTCATGGAAGATGATGTGCCTGACGAGGAGAAACGCCGCCGGCATCGGTTGTTGGAAGAACTCCAAGAGCAGATCCAGCGGGAGAAGAATCAGGCCCTGTTGGGCAGGCGGGTGCAGATTCTCGTTGAGGGACAGCGCAAGGGCAAGTGGGAAGGTCGCACTCCTCAGAATAAGATTGTCTTCGTGGAACACCCGGAGGACTTGCGCGGTCGTCTGGTGGAGGTGGAGATCGTCTGGGCCGGACCGTACAGCTTGCAGGGGCGATTTGTGCAGGATGTCAGCCCGGAAATCAGTGCTCATCTGGCTGCCGGGTAGTTCCTTCAATCGGTAGATGTGCGGCGCTCCGGCCCCCTTTCTCTGGGGGTCTAAACGTCCTTTATTGTTCGATGGTGTTCAATGCTGTCCGGCGTTTCGCGACCGTCTGGGGCGGGAGAGAAAAGGGGGGAGGACGGTGTGCTCGTCACTCTCCCCCATCCCCCGAATCGTTCTAGGGTATCCGCAATTTCTGGCCCACATAGATGAAGTTTGGGTTGGCCAGGTGGTTGATCTGGACAATAGCCGCGACGCTGGTCCCATACTTGAGGGCGATTTCACCCAACGTCTCCCCCGCGCGTACCACGTGGATGCGCACGGTCGCGGAATGCGTGGGAGTGCAGGGGACCTTGAGTTTCTCCCCCACATAGATGAAGTTCACGTTGGCGAGGTTATTGGTCTGTGCCAGCCAGGAGAGGGTTGTCCCGTAGCGCTGAGCAATAAGCCCCAAAGTGTCACCTGCCCGCACCGTGTAGGTGCATACCCCGCCCTTCTCTTGAGCCTTGGGGGGGGCCAGGGCCAGCTTCACCGAATCGATATTGGTGTCCAGCTCCCGGTTGGAGGTTGGCCACTTCTTCCAGGCCCGGATGAACAGTGTCACCGTACTCGAGGGGGCCACGAAGCGCACCCCGTAGTGGAGCATGGGGCCGGGTGACGTGCGCAGGTAGATGGTGTTCCAGGGGACAGTCACCCACGCTCCGACCTTTGTCCAGTCAGGGGTGTTCCCTTCTGCCAATCCCCACTGAACTTGGTAGCGGTAGGGATCTTCCCAGGAGTGCGAGGCCGCCTCGCGCATCATGCCGGAAAAGCAGAGCTCGTAAGTCGCACCGGGGATCAGACCGTGGACGACCTGGTAGATGCCCGCGTAGCGATCCCGGTCTGCGGGGAAATGCCCCCAGCTATTGATTTCGATGAGCTGGCTGTGTTGGCCGTCGCCAACCACGGGCGGCCAGGCATCGTCATAGAAACCGTAACTGCTGTGCCCACCATTGGTGAACCATCCCCATCCCTTGGCGACGGCTTTGTCCACAAAGCCTGCCTCGAAATCGCCGTTGACCAGAAGGTTCGTTCCCTTGCAGAGGGTGGTAGTCGGTACCGTGGCCACCACGGTCGGCGCTGGAGAAACACCCCCTGGCGTGGGCGATGGCACCGGCGTTGCTCCCGGGGCCGGCGTTGCTGTGGGCGCGGACGTCGGTGTGGGAGTGATGCCGGCTATGTGGAGCTGGGGCCCGTCAGGCAATGGACCAACGAGGGAGATGTGGTCCAGGTTGACGTCCACCTGGCGGAACCAGACCCCCCACTTCATGCGAAGTCTCAGGAAGAGAGTCAGCTTGGAACCAATGGCCCGGACCTGTACACGGGCCTTCTGGAACGGCCCCGGGTTCGTACGGGAATCGTATCGATCCCAGGAGAACTCATGCCAGGAGACCTGAGTCCAATCGGTGCCGCCGGTGGGATCTACCGCCCACTCGACCCGGTAACGCCAGGGGTCGGGGTCGCTATCATTCGCCCGAATGAGGCCATACACCTCCAACGTGTATGTCTGTCCGGGCACCACGTCCACCACCTGGTAAATCCCCGCGACCCGGTTGGGTTGGCCTCCTTTTGCCTGAGTGCTGATCTCGAGAAGCTGGCTGTGTTCGCCACTCTGGACGACCGGTTGCCAGCGGTCGTCATAGAAGCTGTAATTCGCGGCTCCACCGTTGGTGAAGCATTCCCAACCGTTGGCGACCATGCCGCAATCCGGCCTGTAGGTGAACCCATTCTCGAAGTCGCCGTTGTGGACCACGTTCCCGGTGTTCACTGCCAGCGTACTGGAGGAAATGAACAGGACGGATAGCAAGGCCGTCACAAGAATGACTAGCATGAGGAAGCGCGCGCGCGTTGGCACATGCATGGAAGTTCCTCCTCAAGTGATTCCGTGGCAGCGCTGGCAGATGAATACCCAATTACATTATAACATGGCATGTCAATGTGACGAAAAAACGAGACCCGAGGGATTGCCAAACGCTCAAGCCCCCGGTTCAACAGGAACCGTCCTTTCAGGACGGAGCGATGTCCCCCAGACGCCATTTTTGTTGAACGGGATCGCCCGAGCGAGCTCACCCCCGCATGATCCACCACCAACTGCTGGGCAAGAAGGCTGTGTAGGGGGATGTCGTCCCCAGTGTAATGGCCATGATGCGCCTGGCAAGGCCCGGGTGTCGACGCGCCCGGCGAATGAGCATGTCCAGGGTATGGGAGCGCATCACGCGGCCCCGCAGGAAGCGCAAGCCACGGAACATGCGCCCGAAACGTCGACGCAACGTACGTTCATAACGTCTCAGCATGGCCGCGCTCACATTCCCCTGCCGCAGGGCCACGTCGGCCACGTCGGCAGCCAGGATGCCACTCTCCATGGCCAGATCGATGCCCTCCCCGGTGATTGGATTGACCAGCCCGGCGGCTTCTCCGACGATAAGGTAACCGGGACCGTGCACCCGGTGGGAGGGAAAATCCGTGCGGATAGGATAGCCCTTAAATTCTCCCAGGCGTTCCGCGTGAGAGAGCCGCTGCTGCAACTCCTCATTCTGGCGCAGAAACTCACGAAACATCTGGGCGGGACGGCGATGGGTGCCTGAGGCCGGGACGAACAAGCCCACACCGATGTTGGCCGTATCCTCCGCTACAGGGAATAACCAGGCGTAACCGGGTTCGACTTCGGGAGTGAAGAAGAACTCAAAACGGGGTTCCAAGCCTTTCACCCCTCGCCAATACCCGCGCACGGCCAGCACGTCATGCGGTGGCACCCTCACGATCCCCAGGGCCTTCAGAAGGGCGATGGAGGCCCCTGTTGCTAAGACGACGAGGGAGCTACGCCAGGCTCTGGCACGACCTCCCTGTGCGCCCTGGATTCCGACGATCCGGCCGCCTTCACGCAGGAAGCCGTTTACACGGACATGCGGGAGAAACGTCGCCCCCTGGCGAATGGCCTCTTTGCGGAGTAAATCGTCCAGATGGTAGCGGGGCAGCACGTATCCTCGGGGAGGCAAAGGAGCGACGTGGGGGTCGAAAGGAAGGGTGAAATCCGCGGCCGGAGACGCGTACAACCGGGCTTGGTGAATGGGATACGCATGTTCGGTCACGAGAGATTCCAGACCGAGAAAGCGCAACGTGTTCACGGCCCGTGGGGTCAGTCCGTCGCCGCACACTTTCTCCCGCGGAAATTCAGTCCGGTCCAGGAGAAGGACGTTCCAACCGCGACGAGCCAGTCGTGCAGCCGTGACGCTCCCTCCCGGGCCCGCGCCCACGACAATGACATCGGCATGTTGATGCATGGACACCACGAGGCTCGACCTCCGCGCGGATGAGGAGAGGATATCCTCTTCTATCTCTCCTGAAATGTTGCGTCTGCCGGCATGCCGGCCTTCAACAGTCCCTCCGGGTTGGACACGCGAACCTTGACACGGAACATGGTTTCCACCCGGTCGGCCTTCGTCTGGACGTTTTTGGGCGTAAATTCGGCCTCATCCGCGATCCAGACGACCCTGCCCCGAAACTCCCGATGGGGAAATGCGTCCACGTGCAGAGTCACCGGCTGCCCCAGGAAGACGTTCCCCAGTTTCCGCTCGGGAATATACACGATGAGATCGAGGACGCGCAAATCGCTGATCTCCAGCAGAGACTGGCCGGCTTGAGCGATCTCGCCTGGTTCCACCTGACGAGCGCTCACAGTTCCGCTGACCGGCGCCGTCAACGTGTAGCGAGCCATCTGTGCTTGCAGCAGGTCCAGCTCAGCCCGGGCCTGCGCCACCTGGGCTCGGGCCTGGGCCAGGTCCTCGGCCCGAGCAGGCGCCTGGGCCAGGGCCAATCCCGCATGTGCGACAGCCTCTTGAGCACGGGCGACGCGCACTTGGCCTTCCGCCTGGTGGAGTTGGGCTTCCAGCGCCAGAGGATGCTCCCGAATGTCCTGCAACGCGCTCAACAGGCGGCGGTTTCCGGCAATCTCGGCCTGCACTGCTTTCAGATGAGCCTCGGCTGCATCCAATTGTTTTTGGGCGATGGCGGCACGCGTGCGTCCTTCCTCCGTCAAGAGGGTGCGATAGTAATCGCGAGTCACCAGGGCCTGTTTTCGCTGGGCGCGGGCTGCGTCGAGCTCCTCGTTCAGGATATCCCGCTGGGCCTGGAGCAGCGTGATTTGATTGTCCAGGGAGACGGGCTGTTTCAATGCAGCCCGGGCTACGGCCGCCTGCTTCTCGGCCGCGCTCACCGCGGCCTGGGCAGATTCGACCTGTCCCTTGGCCACCTGGATTGGTCCGGGCAAGGGCTGGGCCTCCAAATCGGCTAAATGGGCTCGCGCCGCCTTGAGTGCCGCCCTAGCTTCGTTCACCTCCTGCTGCAAGGGGCCCGGGTCCAGCCGGATGACCACCGTGCCGGCCGCCACGTTGTCCCCCTCGTGGGCTTGGACTTCCCGCACGCGGGCGGACACTTCGCTCATCACGCGCCAGGTGCGGGCCTCAAATGTACCAGAGACGGTGAAAGTTGCGGGCGCGCCCTGTGCGGGTTGGAGGCTGCCCAGCGCCAGGAGGAACACCAGCGTCAGGATGCTTGTTCGATTTCCGCTCATCGCTCCCTCCTACTTCTCATCGCTTTGAATGATGGCGTCCGCGGGCATGCCGGGTTTCAAGGCGCGGTCCGGGTTGGGGATGTCCACCCGGACCGCGTATACCAGGATTTGGCGGTCTTCCCGGGTCTGCACGTTCTTGGGGGTGAATTCGGCCTTGTCCGAGATGTGGACGACCGACCCGTGAAAGGTTCGGCTCGGGTAGGCATCAACGGTGATGGACACCGTCTGGCCCAGGCGCACGCGCCCCAACTGGTCTTCGGGGATGTACAGGGTCAGGTGTAACGTGCTCAAATCCGCGAGGGTCAATAAGGGCACACCGGGAGTCGCCACCTCCCCCGGTTCGATGGCGCGTTCCAGCACACGTCCTCCTCGTGGGGCCTGGAGGCGATAGAAGCGACGTTGCACCAGCAATCGAGCATACGCGGCCTGGGCTTGCTCCACGGCCGCGCGTGCTGCTTCAATTTTTTCCTTGTTGACGCCCTCTTGCAACGCCTGCAGGCTGGCCTGCGCTGCCGCCAGATTCCCACGCGCTTGCTCGAGCTGCCCCTCTGCCCGGGCCACCGGCGCTTCTCGGGCCGGATCGGTAAGTTGGGCTCGCGTGGTCTGCAGCCGGGCCCGGGCTGCAGACAGGGCAGCTTCGGCCTGACGATAGTGGGCCCAGGTTTCCCAGGCCTGCTGTGAGGCCAGATTCCAGCGGTAACTGACCTCATTGAGCTTGTCCTGCGGGGGCGGCATGTGCCGAACCTGGCCGTTGGGGAGGGGAACGTCTACCCCGGCTTTGACCTGGTCGTTGATCTTCTGCCAGAGCCGGGTGGTCAGGTCTGCTGCTTGAGCCAGGGCCAGGGCCGCATCACGTTCGTAGCGAGCCTGCTCCACGCCCGTCTCGGCGCGAACGAGGTCGGGCTGCAGGTCTTGGGCTGCTTCTCGTACACGCCGCGCGTCCTCAAGCACCTGAGTGGCGACGTCCACGGCCGTCTGAGCCGCGTTGACCTGGGCTTGAGCCCGGGCTACTTCTTCCGGTCTCGGCCCTGCCTGCAGGAGTGCCAGCCGGGCCCGGGCGAGGTCGATTTGAGCCCGGGCCGAGGTCAACTGCTTTTGTAGCAAGCTGTCGTCAAGGCGCAGGAGGAGTTGTCCCGAGGTCACGTCATCTCCTTCTGCCACAGTGACTGTAAGCACGCGTCCCGGGATCAGGCTCATCACCCGTACCGTGTCGGCTTCGATGGTCCCCGAGGCGGCAATGCCCGGCTTTTGCTGAGGCCGACCTCTTTGTCCCAACCAGGCCAATCCGTTGTCGACGGCGTTGGAGACGGTGTGAGGATGCGTTTGTGTGTACTCATATCCTCCATACAGTGCCGCAAGGACGAGCAGAACGATGACAAGTCGGATGATTTGATGTCCTCGACGCGCCATGAAAGCCTCCTCCACTGTCCGCTGAAAAGTACAATGCAAGCACGCCCCTTGGAACGCCAGGGAAATTTGTCGTCCCGGGGGCGAAACTGGTCTCACTCATGCTCACTCATCTCGCGTTCGCCCGGTGTCCTGGCGTTTCTTCGCCTCTTCTTCCCGAATTCTGGCAATGAAGACGTCTTCCAGGGAAGGGGGGATGATGAGCATGCCCCGGACGGTGATGCCGGTCGCGGTCAAACGTTGGCGTACCAGGGAGCGATAACGGTTGACTTCCTCCGCAACCACGTGGAGCCGTTTGCCGTACAGGGCGACTTCGTCGAATTCCGGGGACGACTTCAACACTCGGACGGCCTGCTCCGGTCTGTCCACATCGACTTCCATCACCTGCCCTCTCATTTGGTCCTGTTTGATTTGTTGAGGGGTACCCCGGGCTTATGATGCGTCCCCGATGGATGAACGCGAGACGGTGGCAGTTCTCGGCTTCGTCCATGTAGTGAGTGGTGACGAAGATGGTCTTCCCCATGTCCACGAACGTGTACAACAAATCCCAGAACTCGCGGCGGGAAATGGGATCAACGCCGGCGGTGGGTTCATCCAGGAAGAGAAGGTCGGGGTCGTGCAGGACGGCAGCTCCCAGGGCCAGCCGCTGTCGCCATCCTCCGGACAGGTTTCGGGTAAGCTCCTTCTCACGGCCCACCAGCCCGGCCATGCGCAGGACGTCCTGTTGGCGTTTTCGCAGGAGCGCCGGGGGGACGTTGTACGCCCGGCCGAAGAAGTTCAGGTTTTCGTGAACGGTGAGATCTTCGTAGAGACTGAACTTTTGGCTCATGTAGCCCACTCGGGTCCGGATGCGATCGGTTTCCTGCCAGGCGTCGTGTCCCAGCACGACGGCCCGTCCTGCGCTGGGCTGCAAGAGGCCCAAGAGCATGCGGATGGTTGTGGTCTTCCCGGAGCCGTTGGGGCCCAGGAAGCCGAAGATCTCCCCCCGCAAAACCCGGAAAGAGACGCGATCCACGGCCAGGAAATGGTCGAAGCGCTTACTCAGGTTCTCGGCCACGATGGTGTAGGCGTCGTTCACGATTCGACCTCCGTCGGCGCCTCTGCTGTGGACGAAGAGGCGGGGGCGCGCGCGGTCCGTACCTGTCGGAGGACGTGAATAAACGCGTCTTCCAGGCGGGGTCGGCCAGGACGTATCTCGCCGTGGGGGATATGGGCCCGTTTCAGGGTCTTGGCCAGGCGGGGGAGCATGAGCTCTACATCGGCAACGAACGCCCTCAATTGATCCCCAGACGTTTGTACTTCCAGTAGCCCTGGAAGCTGCAAAAGGAGATCTCTTGCCGGTCGGACGGGCAGCCGTCCCCGGTCGTCGGGAAGCAAATAGATATCGATGGGGGTGCCCGGTACTTGTGCCACCAGCGCCTCCGGCGTTTCTGTCGCCAGGAGGCGTCCTTCATACATGAATCCCACCCGGGAACAGCGCTCGGCTTCGTCCATATAAGGTGTGCTGACGACGATGGTCACCTCCTCGGCCAGTAAGTCCGCGAGGATGCTCCAGAACTCACGGCGAGAGACGGGATCCACTCCGGTGCTTGGTTCGTCCAGGAAGAGGAGCGCGGGACGGTGAATGAGGGCGCAGGCCAGGGCCAGTTTTTTCTGCATTCCCCCAGAAAGGTGGCGTGCCCGCCGGTCACGGAATTCCTCCAGCCGGGTGAAGTCGAGCAACCAGGTGAGGCGCCGCCGGCGTTCTGGTCCCTGAACGCCGTGGACATCGGCGAAAAAATTCAGATTCTCCCACACACTCAGGTCGCCGTAGAGGCTGAAACGCTGGGGCATGTAGCCAATTCGAGCCCGGATGGCTTCTACATTCCGGTAAACGTCCAGGCCCAGGACGTGAGCCTCTCCCGCGGTGGGAGGAATGACGGTCGCCAACAGGCGGATGAGCGTGGTCTTGCCGGCGCCGTCCGGGCCGATCAGCCCGAAAATTTCTCCCTGAGGGACGTCCAGGGAGACGTCTTGGACGGCCGTGATGTGATCGAAGCGCTTGTACAGTCCCTGGGTTCGAATGGCAACGTCCTCCATGGGCGGTCCTCCTTCAGAGACCGCGTTTGCGGAAACGGGAAGCGGCAATGACGATCAGGGCCAGGGCAAAGATCGTAATGGCGATGGCGGCTTCATGGAGCTCAGGCAGCCCTACTCCTTTGAGGATGATGCCGCGTACGATGATGAGTACGTACTTCAAGGGCACGAAAATGCTCACGATCTGCAATGCTTTGGGCATGGCGTCGATGGGGAAGAAGAAGCCAGACAGGAAAATGAAGGGCAAGAAGAGAAAATAGGATAAGAACATGGCCTCCTGTTGGGTCTGGGCAATGGTGCTGATGAGGAGTCCCAGGGCCAGAGAAGCAAGCACGTAGATGGCCGATAGTTCCAGCAGAAGAGGGACGCTGCCACGTACAGGTACATCGAACCAGAACACCCCGATGACCAGAATTTCCAGCAGGTCCCAGAAGGCCACGGCCACATAGGGAATCACTTTGCCAATGATCAGCTCCAGGGGCTGGATGGGGGTCACAACCAGTTGTTCAATGGTGCCCCACTCCCGCTCCCGCACGATGGCGAGAGCCGTCATCATCATGGTCATCAGGGTGAGGACGGTACCGATGAGCCCCGGGATCATGAAATCCTGAGAGCGCATCTCGGGGTTGTACCAAACGCGAACGCGCACATCGATGTTGGGTTGCCGTTTGGGATCCACGTGGAGTCGCTCCTGGACGAGTTTGACCGACTGAGCCTGGCCCACGGCCTGAGCAGCGGAAAAGGCCGTCTGGGCAATGGTGGGGTCGGAGCCGTCCACGACGAACGCGACCTGGGCCCGCCCCGTTTTTTCCAGGTCGTGTCCGTAGCCGGCCGGGATGATGATGCCCCCGCGCAGGGCGCCTCGGTCCACTTCGAAGCGGAGAGCCCGTTCGTTGGGCAGGTAGGCCCGGATGGTAAAATAGTTAGATGCCTGATAAGCGTTGAGCAGTGCTCGAGACTGAGGGGTACGGTCGTGGTCCACGACGCCGATGGCCAGGTACTTGACGTCGGTGGTCGCGGCATAGCCCAGCAGGATAAGTTGGACGACGGGGATGAGGAACATGACGGCCAGGGAGCGCGGGTCGCGCTGGATGTGGCGAAACTCTTTCAGGGTCACGGCCAGGATGCGTCGGACCATGGGGTCATTCCTCCCCTGGCGGGTTGCTCTCCCCCCGCAGACCGTCGAGGAAGGCCCGGATAACGTCGTCCACATAGGCTTCGGCCGGCGGGAGCCCTACGCCTGAGGCCGGGAAGAGTGCGTGGGCCATGACGTAGCCGTTGATGGCCGCGTAGAACGCCCGACCACTGACCTGTGGATCGTGGGGTCGCAAGCGACCACGCTCGATCTGGTGTCGGAAGAAGCGGACCAGAAAGAGGATGACGCTCATCAGGCCGCTGTCGATGAGTGCCGTATTTTCTTCCGGCTGGCGCAAGGCGTCGGCGACGACGAGGCGGAAAAGGCGCAGCATGTCGGGGCGTTCGAACGCTGCCAGGTAGCCTCGGGCGAAACGGGCTAAAGCCTCCTCCGGAGGGGCGTCCAGGAGCTCGTCTGATTCGACCAGTTGAAGCAACTGGGGGGAGAGACTGCGCAATACGTCGCGGAAGAGTGCGCTTTTGCTGGGAAAGTACCAGTAGATGAGGGCCGGGGAGCGAAGTTGGGCTTCCTGAGCAATGGCTTTAATGGTGGCTTTGTGGTAGCCGTGTCGGCTGAAAACTCGAAGGGCGGCATCGATGATCTGGGTACGACGTTCTGAAGGTGCCATATCCCACGTCCTCGAGATTTCCCGTGTTTGTTCGGACAGCAAGGAAGGGCTGTTTTCCAACGCTCGACTTGATTGACTGTTCAATCGATTCAGGGGCTATCATAGCAGGAGGAGTGAACATTGTCAATTGGTGCCGAGAACGATGCCGGGTTCTGCCTCTGAGGGGCTTTTCCGCTGAAACGGCAGGCTCCGATAGTTCGGGTGGGGCGAAGCAATGCTTCATTCCCAAACGTGAGGGGATACGTCCACTCGCTCACCAAGGCCTGTTTCTGGGGGACAAACGCCCTGGTTCCACACCGTGTGAGCGTCACGGAGGAACCGATCCCAAGAGCCCGACCGTTGTGGCCGGGCTCTTAGGTTCGAGGTCAGGTTGATTGTGCACTCTTCGCGGGTTCCTGGCACGTCCTGCTCACAACGGCGGCTGGAAACGTCCGTCGATGGCGGTCCAGCCCGCGTCCACGAATAGAACCGAACCCGTCACGTAGGAGCTGGCGTCAGAAGCCAGATAGATAACGGCGGTGGCGATCTCATGGGGCTGGGCCCAGCGTTTGAGGGCGTTCTTTTCCGCGTAGGCCCGGTACCAGTCCGGGTGAGATTTGATCGGCAAGGTAAGAGGGGTCTCGACGACACCGGGGGCGATCGCGTTGGCGCGGACCCCTTTCGGGCCCAGTTCTGCGGCCAGGGTGCGAATGAACTGGACCACGCCTGCCTTCGTGGCCGCGTAGACCCCTTGTCCCGGTTCTACGACCAGCGAGCGAATGCTGGAAAAGACAATAATGCTTCCTCGACCTCGCTCTGCCATGCCTTTGGCCGCCTCACGCAACAGCAGGAACGTGCCCTTCAGGTTGACATCGATGACTCGGTCGAACTCCTCGTCGGAAATGTTCAACATGGGTTTGCGCACGTTGATGCCCGGCGTGGAGACAAGGATGTCCACGGGGCCGGTCTGGGCCAGCAATTTGCGGATGCTGTCGCTGCTGCGAATGTCCACGTCATAGGCATCCGCGTTCTGGCCTGCCTGACGAATGTTCTGAACAGTCTGCTTCGCGCCATCAAGGTTGATGTCCGCGCAAAAGACCTGAGCGCCAAACGCGGCCAGGCCTTCTGCCGCCGCCCGACCAATGCCGCTGCCCGCGCCAACCACCAACGCAGTGCGTCCGTCAAGGTCGAAAAGAGCACGATAGTCTACCATAAGATACCTCCGGGTTGAACAGGGATTCCGTTATTCTTCCTCCAACTTCAACACGCTCATAAACGCTTCCTGGGGGATTTCCACATGCCCCACCATTTTCATGCGTTTCTTGCCCCTTTTCTGCTTCTCCAGTAGTTTGCGTTTTCGGGTGACGTCGCCTCCATAGCACTTGGCAAGCACGTCCTTCCGCAACGCCTTGACCGTGGCCCGAGAGATGATCTTCTTGCCCACGGCCGCCTGGATGGGCACATCGAACAACTGGCGAGGAATAACCTTTTTCATCCTGGATACCAGCTTCTGGCCCTTGCGGTAGGCCTCGTCCTTGTGCACGATGACCGAGAGGGCGTCCACAGGCTGCCCGCCCACGAGCACGTCCAGTTTCACCAGATCGGCCGGACGATAATCCGCCACATCGTAATCCATAGACGCGTAGCCGTGGGAGCGGGCTTTGAGTTCATTGTAGAAATCAACCAGGATTTCGTTCAGAGGAATCTCATACACGAGGATGACTCGACGCGGGTCTACGTAATCCTGGCGCTTGAAAATCCCGCGTCGTTTCATGACCAGGTCCATGATCGAGCCGATGTGGTCGGCCGGCGTGAAGATCTCCAGGCGTACCCAGGGTTCGCGGATTTCGGCGATTTTGGTCGGCTCGGGCAGATCTGCCGGGCTGTGAATGGTAAAGATCTGCCCGTCGGTCGTCACCACCTGGTACTCCACCGAGGGCGCGGTGAAGAGGACATCCAGCCCGTATTCTCGTTCCAGGCGTTCCTGGATGATCTCCATGTGGAACATCCCCAGAAATCCGGCCCGGAAGCCAAATCCCAACGCTTGTGAGGCTTCGGGGTCGAACACGAGTGCGGCGTCATTGAGTTGGAGTTTCTCCAAAGCATCCCGCAGGGCATTGTAATCGTCAGCTTCCACCGGATAAATGCCCGCAAAGACCATTGGTTTGAGGGGCTTGTAGCCGGGCAGAGGCTCTGCGGCGGGATTCTCCGCCAGAGTAATGGTGTCGCCCACTCGCGCGTCTCGCACGGATTTGAGGCCAGTAGCCACATAGCCCACTTCGCCCGCGGCCAACTCACCGGTAGGCTGCATATCCGGCGCGAAAAGGCCCACCTCCAGGGGTTCGAAGTCCGCGCCGGTGCTCATCATGCGCAGGTCTTCCCCCTTGCGTAAGATTCCGTCGACCACCCGCACGGAGGCGACCACCCCTTTGTAAGCATCGTACTGAGAGTCGAAGATAAGGGCACGCAGGGGGGCTTCGGGAGCACCGGAGGGGGGAGGAATGCGCTCGACAACCGCCTCCAGCACGTCCTCCACGTGGATTCCCTCCTTGGCTGAGACACGCAGCACCTCGTCCGGATGCACGCCCAGGAGGGAGGCCACTTCAGTTGCTACTTCGTTGGGCCGAGCCGCGGGCAAGTCAATCTTGTTCACCACAGGGATGATTTCCAGATCATGCTCCAGGGCCATGAAAAGGTGAGCCAACGTCTGGGCCTCGATACCCTGGCTGGCATCCACCACCAAAATGGCACCCTCGCAGGCGGCAAGGGCTCGGCTGACTTCATAGGTGAAGTCCACGTGTCCCGGGGTGTCAATGAGGTTGAGCTCGTAAGTGTCCTTGTTGTGGGCGGTGTAAATCATGCGCACGGGGGAGGCTTTGATGGTCACTCCTCGCTCGCGCTCCAGTTCCATGCTATCCAACACCTGGTCCTGCATCCGGCGTTCGCTGATGGTGTGCGTAAGCTCCAGCAAGCGGTCGGCCAGGGTGGATTTGCCGTGATCCACGTGGGCAATAATGGAGAAATTGCGTATACGTTCCTGCGGAAACGAGACAGCCATTGCCCCTCTCTTTCCCCGAATATCGACGTTTCCATTATAACCGCTCGTGGGCCCGCGGGAAAACCAGGCGCGCCCCCGCGCATTCCGGGTCCGATCAAGAGAAAATGGCGCCCACACCGTGGTGAGCGCCATCTCCCTGGGGGATGAGAAGGGGGTCGCTCCCCGGCCGCGGCGGGCGACCGGGGAGAGGTTGGCTATGTTCGCACATCTGCCACCCAGGTCCACATCAGGAGCAACAACAGGCTAATGAGAATTAATGCTTCCATCGATCGCCTCCGCATGACGGTGTTTGGCCGAGCTGTTTCCTGATCTAGCCCCATTCAATCATTTCAAGATGAACCTGTCATGAAAGAGTCGGGGACTGAAGATGACAGTCCGTTAACGCTGCCCATTTCGGCCCAGCCTCACCCTCAAAGACGTCCCTGACGACCTGAAAGTTGCACCTCACAAGGCCAATTTCGCCCCAGATGTCGGACGGGTGTAAGATGTGTTGAGCGTCTTGCTCTCGTTCCACGTCCGTCCATGACTATTTGTGACTGTTCAGGTGTGGGGGATGACGAGTCGGCAAGCCCCGTGGGCGCTCGTTCAACACAATCCTGTACTCTCCACGGAGTGCTCAATCCCGCACCCGCCTCACGCCAGGTGAGGAGTGAAAGTCGCCCTTTTCTCATTGTACAGAGAGATCGTCAGGAAAACGTCATGATTCGAGTCCTGTTCGACGCACGCACCATCACCGATCACTTTCCCGGCATTGGTCGGTACACTTATCATCTGGCCCAGGCTTTGTGGAAGCACCCGGACATCGAACTTACCCTCATCATTCACCCATACGCTCAAGACAGCCGTTTTCTCCCATGGGTGGAGAATTTTCCTCCTGATCGAATTTTCTCCTTCCCCCATTCCCCTTTTTCCCCTTGGAGCCAGGCCTTTCCTTTCCTCCTGGGGCGGCGATGTGATCACTTCGACCTCTACCACAGTCCGTACTATCTGTACCCATATCTCCTCTCTTTGCCCAAAGTGGTCACCCTCCACGATGTCATTCCTATGCGCTTTCCCCATTATTTCTCACCCGCCAAACGGTGGACCATCCGCACATTCAAGTCTCTGGCCATCCGGCGCGCCGCCTGGGTGCTTCTGGATTCCTCGACTACGGCCGTGGATGTGCAGCGGTATTATCATCTTTCCCCCAACCGTTCGGATGTGGTGCCGTTGGCGCCGGCCCCTCAGTTTCACCCTTATTCTCCTGGGGACATCGAGAAGGTGCGACGCCGTTATCGCCTGCCGGAACGCTATTTCCTCTACGTGGGCAGCAATAAGCCGCACAAGAACCTGCGCACATTGCGACGGGCCTGGCAGGCTGTGGGCCAGACCGGGGGAGGGGAGCCGCCGCTCTTGGTGCTGGTAGGACCTATTCGGCCTCCACAGAGGGGAGAAGAACACATGCGATACTTGGGGCTCGTCCCCGAAGCAGATTTGCCCCTTCTTTACACAGGTGCATGGGCGCTTCTCTTCCCCTCTTTATACGAGGGCTTCGGCCTGCCCGTGCTGGAAGCCATGGCCTGTGGCACGCCCGTAATATGTAGTCGCATCCCCGCGCTGGTGGAGACGGCCCCTCAAGGCGCATGGCACCTGCCCCCGCTGGATGCTTACACCTGGGCTGAGGCGGTGATGAGCCTCTGGAAGGCGACAAGGGTCCGAGAGGCCCTGGCCGCGGAGGCGATGGCCCAGGCGCAGAAGTTCACGTGGGAACGGACCGCTGCTCTGACCGTGGCCGCGTATAAACGAGCTCTTGCAGTCCGCCGGGGAGCAAACGAGGGGGATGGGCAAGGAGGGGGGTTGGCTCCCCGATGAACACATGCCCGACGCCCGGCCTCTCCGACGGCGATCCATTGAAAATTGGAGACGGTCCGCCCCTACCCCATCCGGAGGGACGAACGGCCCAGGTTGCCTCAAAATCTATCTGCGGAGAGGCAAGGATGAGAGCCGGGGGGCCGAAATTTCCCATCTTCCTGAAGGGGGCGACGAAATGACCTGTGAAATTGAACCGTCTCCAAGATTGTGTCCATCACCGTTTGGCCGGCGGGTCCTTAGAAACGGCCGCCGATCACCCGGGGCCCGGTGGGACCGGGACTGCCACCCGCAGGCTCAACGGTGATGCCGATAGCCCGATATTCTCGCAGGGGTCGGGGAGCTGTAATCAGGACCACGGTTTCGCCTCCTTGTCGGACGCGGAACAGGCCACCACTGTCTCGTTTTCCGTTGTGGATGAGCCACACTTGATAGGCCTTCCCTTGAGGCAACGGGGGCAAGTGGGTCACGGTCAGGAGGGCCACTCGGCTATCCGGGCTCAAGTGTAGGGTTCCCCGGGCCTGGGGAGCCGGCGCATCTCCCCGGAGGGACACCGTGGGAGCCTGGGCGAGCACGGCCAGCGCGGTTGCCTGCGCGCTCAGTTGCCGGTCCACATGCTGCAGGCGAGCAAGCCAGTAGAAGTTGGCGATCAGGAGCAGGAGGAGAGCAGCGGCCGTCGCCCATCGTCCCCAGGACGGGAAGAGGAACAAGGAACGCGAGGGGGGAATCCGGGCGGAAGCGGGTGTTCCCCCCTGGTCCAGATGAGCCCGTAGGCGGTCTTCCAGGGTATCCGGCGCCGTCGCCGGTGGGATGGTGTAGAGGAGATCGTCTGCGAGGAGGGTGTATTCGGCCAGCAGGGCGCGGCACTGGGCGCAACGCGCCAGATGAGCCTCGACGCGATGCGTGTCCTCAGGATCCGTGGCCCCTATGGCATAGGCGGGCACGAGAATCCGGATCTCCTCGTGTTCAGATCGCAAAGCAGTCTCCCCGCTCATCCTGTTCCTCCCAGCCACATGGCCCGCAGCTTTTCCAGCCCGAGCCGTAACCGACTTTTCACTGTGCCCAGGGGAAGGCCCAATTGTTCGGCCAGCTCTCGATGAGTCAACCCCCCAAAATAGGCCAGCTCCACCACTTGACGTTGTTCGGCCGGCAGTTGCTCCAGCAACAGGCGTAACTGTTGCCCCTGCTCCCAGAGAGCATGATCGGCCAGGGCCGCTCGCGCTTCTTCCTCATAGGGCCCCTCTTCTTCATCCGAGGCGACGGTAGCCCGGCGTCGTTCGTAACGAAGGCGATCAATGGCAGCGAACCGGGTAACGCTCAGGAGCCAGGTGCTGAACTTTCCCCGACCGGGGTCGTACAAGGCGCTCTTCTGCCACAGTTTCAGAAAGACATCCTGGGCGACCTCCTCGGCCAGTCGGGGATCGCGCAGAACCCGCAAGGCCATACTGTAGACCAGGTTGGCGTATCGGCGGTAGAGCATCATGAACGCCTCCCGATCTCCACGGGCGATATCGCCTAAGAGGGCCATGTCCGTTGGGGTTGTTTCCGACATTGTCCGTGAGCCCCTCAATTTTTCCCCCTGGTCCGAACCCCTGTTCGGAACGGTCAACTGGCCGTCGCGTCTCTTCCCCCGTATGGTAAGGCAGCGTGGAAGCGACGTCAAACTGCTTGGGCCTTATGATTTGCTTTGAACGTGGGGTGGTGAAGATGGGGCGCGCGGATTTGACAAGAGAGGTCGTGAGCATATAATGAAAGATGTGAGCGGGTGTAGCGCAGTGGTAGCGCAGGGGCTTCCCAAGCCTCGTGTCGCGGGTTCGAATCCCGTCACCCGCTCCAGTTTAAGGCCCTCCACACGCGGAGGGCCTTTTGTTGTGCATCTCCGTCCGGGGAATTCAGCGGCCGGCCACACGTTCCAACTCGTCGATCATGTCCTTGACCACGTCGAAGCCCTTCTGCCAGAAGGCAGGATCTGTAATATCCACCCCCACCTCTTCCAGAATAGCCTGGGGACGGGCCGACCCCCCGTAGGCCAGGAGTTTGAGGTATTTCGGCTTGAACGCCTCGCCCTCCTCCTGGTAGCGGCGGTAAAGCGCCAACACCAGGAGCTGACCAAAACTATAAGCATAACAGTAGAAGGGGGTGTAGTAGATGTGAGGGATGCTGACCCACTCGTATTTGAACTCCTCCGTGATTTTCACACTATCCCCAAATTGCTCCTGCAGGTTGGCCATGTAATCATCGTACAACTCCTGTACGGCCACTCCCTGGTTAATCTTCTCGTGTGCAACTCTTTCGAAGAGCACGAAATAGGCCTGGCGCATGACCGTGGCATAAATATCATCCACGGCACTGGCCAGGAGTTCCCGTCGGGCCAGCGGGTCCGACTCTTCCGCCAGGAGGCGGTCGGTGAGGAGCATCTCTGAGAAGACAGACGCGGTTTCGGCCAGAGGAAGCGGTGGATGCTGGGTCAAGATGGAATGATGTTCGGCCAACATGCTGTGGATGGCGTGGCCCAACTCATGGGCCAGCGTGGCCACATCCCGGAGACGCCCGGTGAAATTGACGAGCACCCAGGGGGTATACCGTGGGGAAACGGTCATGCAGAACGCCCCTCCACGCTTGCCCTTACGGACCTCGCTGTCAATATGCTGCTCGTCGAAGACTCGCTGGGCCCGGGCAGCCATTCCCGGCTCGAAGCGGGCCAATGTGTCCAGCACCAGACGCACCGCCTCATCATAAGGGACGCGCTTCTCCGACGCCGTCAGTGGAGCGTAGATGTCGTAGCGACGCAGCTTATCCACACCCAGCCATCCCGCCTTGAGCCGGAAGTAACGCTGAAACAAGGGGGCGTTCCGGCGGGCCACATCCAGCAAAACGTCCACCGCCTGATCGGGCACATCGTTCATCACATTGCGGACGGCAATGGGGGATGCAAAGCCTCGCAAGCGCACATTCTCGTCGTACCAGTCCCGTACGCGGTTGACATACATCTGGGATAGAACCTGGGCTTCCCGGCCATAGACGCGATAAAGTTCTTTGTACGCGGCCTCTCGCAGTTCAGCCTGAGGGGAATACACATAGGCCATGAGTTGATCCCGGGTCAACCGCTCTTCCTGCCCGTCCACCTTGAGCTCGAATTCCAAACGGTTGGTGAGCATGGCATAGAGGGTCATCACGGCAT
Organism: uncultured Anaerolineae bacterium; assembly: GCA_964487375.1. Classification (GTDB taxonomy): domain Bacteria; phylum Chloroflexota; class Anaerolineae; order JAADDB01; family JAADDB01; genus JAADDB01. The sequence goes on from CAZAQA010000028.1 coordinate 39,962, forward strand.
CAATACCGTTAGCGTCCTTGAGGTTGATAATCTGCTCGGAAGTTTCCGTCAACGTGTAAGGCTTGAAACGTCGCATGGAGGTCAGATAATGGCGGTAATCCGCGTACTCCGGCCCTTGTGGAAGCAACCGTTCGGCCTCTTTATCGTCCAGGCTCTTCCACCAGATGTCGAAGAAAAGGAGCCGATTCTGAATCTCCGTGAGGATCTGTTCCATTCGGTTGTAATAGGCAAGAGCCTCGGGAGACTGGGTATTCTCCGCGAACCAAAGGGAGCCGAAATCCCCCAGCACCTGGGTGGCCTCTACAATGGCCTCGTAGTCCTTGACTATTTGCAAGAACTCCGCGGGGGACATTGTCGGCGAGAGGTGCTGGCGACGGGCTTCGAACGAGGCAACCTGGTCCTCCAGCGCCTGCACGCGTCGGGTGATCTCGTCCTCGGTGGGAGCCGGTAAGAGATCAGAAAGGCTCCACTTCCCGGGCCGATACGTTTTGGCAGCATCAGTCTGGATCGTCATCGGATGTACTCCTTTGTGCAGTTATGCTAAAGCTCCGGCAGATGAGGCCTCCCCGCCGGTTCGGGACACCTGTCGGTGATGAAGTGACCGTGAGAAATTATAGCGCAGTGGGGGGATGCTCCCCAAGTCCTCCCCGGCAAGAGCGTCACGAGTTTGGGGACATCAGGCATCTCCAGGGGCAGATGATGCCGGGGCCGGCCGACCTCCGACGATGCAGGTGGACGACGTCTTCGCCCACTCACTCCCTCGCCTGTAACGTTCTCGATGGCACGCGCATCTAAGACCCGAGGCGCTTGCTGAAAAACTTTTTCAATAATATACTGCCGGGGGTACACGACAGGTTGAAGCGTCCGGTCGACGTCATGACCCGTCCGGCGCGCCTGACATCTTCCTGCGGCTCGTGCCCGGATGCAGGCGCGCGCATGTCAATCTGTGAGACGAGCGAGTATGACCGCTTCTCAATACGAACAACGCATCTTTCGACAGTTGAAAGCCCAGGGACATCGCATCACCGGCACGCGACGCGCCATCGTCCATGTCCTGGTCGCAGCCCAACACCCTCTCTCTCCCCAGGAGGTTCAGAGGGCTGCCCAGGCCCGGCACCCTGGGGTGGGATTGGTGACGGTGTATCGCACCTTAGAGGCTTTGATCGCCTTGGGCGTCGTGCAGAAAGTCCACGGGCAGAATGGGTGTCAGGGTTATGCCTTCACCGGCTACGGTCATCGGCATATCGCCCTCTGCCGGCAGTGCGGTCATACGTTCATATTCGAGGGGACCGACGATCTGGCGATGCTGGAACGCAAGCTGGAGCAGGAGCTGCATTTCCACGTCGAGGGGCACATGCTTCAATTTGTGGGCCTTTGTGAGCGATGCCGATCTCCCCAATCTGATGAACGGACAGAGGAGGATCATAAGGGATGAAAACGCGCGGCTACCGGGGCCTGATGTTGCTGCCGCTGGTGCTACTGGGCCTCTTGAGTGCTTGCAATCGAGAAACCGCCTCTGCACCGGCCGCGACGGGTGAGAGGCAGCTATTGGTCGTCGCCAGTATTGCCCCTGTGGGGGACTTTGCCCGTCAGGTCGGCGGGGATCGGGTTCGGGTCGAGGTGCTCATTCCGCCCGGAACAAGTCCTCACACGTATGAGCCGACCCCGGCCCAACTCAAAACTCTAAGCCGGGCCGACGTGTTGCTCCTCAACGGGGTCGGCCTGGAGTTCTGGAAGGACAAAGTGCTCGGCTCGGTGGAGAACCCTCACCTACGGGTGGTGACTCTCTCCCGCGGGTTGCATATCGAGCAATCTGTCGAGGCGGGCAAGGTGGGGGGAAATCCCCACCTTTGGCTGGACGTGGTCAACGCCATTGTCTACGTTACCGAGATCCGAGCCACCTTTGTGGAGGCGGACCCGGCGGGTGGAGCCATCTACGCGGCCAACAGCGCTCGCTACATCGAGGCGTTGAAGGCCCTCGACCGGGACATCATGCTTACTGTAGCGTCGTTTCCAAACCGTAAGTTCATCGCCTTCCACCCGGCATGGATTTACTTTGCCCGTCGCTACGGCCTGGAGGAGGCTGCGGTGGTGGAACAAAGCCCGGGCAGGGAACCTTCCCCGGCCGACATTGCCCACATCGTTGCCGTCGCCCGCAGCATCGGGGCGAAGGCCATCTTCGCTGAACCCCAGTTTTCTTCTCGGGCCGCGAAAGCCATTGCCGAGGAAAGCGGTGCTCGCGTGCTCTTCCTCAACCCCCTGGGGGATCCCCCCGACTTCAGCTACATCCGCACGATGCGCCATAATCTGAAGCAGCTTCAGGAGGGGATGGCACCATGACTCCGACTGAAAGCAAAAGGGAGTGAGAACAATGGCAACCATGCATCCTTTGGCCTCGACGGTGGACCAAGACCATGCCGGTGAAAGGCCCATCGTGGAAGTGCGCGATCTGGTCGTCGCCTACGAGGATCAGGTCGTCTTAGAAGACGTCAACTTCACGGTTTATCCGGGCATGTTCGTGGCTATCATCGGGCCCAACGGTGCGGGGAAAACGACCCTCGTTCGGACCATCCTGGGATTGATCACGCCGGCCCGAGGAGAAGTACGTGTGTTTGGGAGGCCGGCCCAGGCCTTGAGGAAAGAGCGCAGCCGGTTGGGTTATGTGCCCCAAATCCTCACCGTGGATATGCATTTTCCCATAACCGCCGGCCAGGTGGTGTTGATGGGCCGTTTCGGGCGCATCGGCCTGGCGCGGCGTCCTCGCCAGGAGGACACCCGTATTGCCCGGGAGGCGATGGCCCGCGTGGGTGTGGCCGACTTGTGGGAACGCCCGTTTGGCAAGCTCTCGGGAGGACAACGTCAACGGGTGCTCATCGCCCGTGCCCTGGCCAATCAGCCGGACCTGCTCGTCCTGGACGAGCCCACCACGGGCGTGGATGTGAGTTCGACTCAAACGGTGTACATGCTGTTGCGCCGGTTCCATCAGGAGGGCATGACCATTCTGGTGGTTTCCCACGATGTGGGTGTGGTTGCCGATTTTGTGGACACCATTGCCTGCGTGAATCGACGCCTGATTGCACACGGCCGGCCGGATGAAGTGCTGGGCTCCGAGGAATTGACCCACATGTACGGCTGTGACGTGGCTTATTTCCACCACGGCCATGCCCCTCACATTGTGGTCGAACCCGTCCAGCCGGCTCGAGAGGAGGAAGTGTCATCGTGATCGAACTGCTCACGTACACGTTCATGCAACGAGCTCTGATAGCCGGTGTGCTCATCGGCATTGTCTGCGCGGTGATAGGGGTGTATGTGGTCCTCCGGGGGATGTCTTTCATCGGCGCGGGGATCGCCCACGCCTCGTTCGGCGGGGTGGCCCTTGGCTTCTTCCTGGGCATCAATCCGGCCATCAGCGCCATCCTTTTCTGCCTGGCCGTTGCCTGGGGCATTGCCTGGGTCTCGCACACGGGGAGGATGAAGGAGGATACCGCTGTGGGGGTTTTCTTCGCTTCTACCATGGCCTTTGGTATCCTGATTATCGGCCTGATGCGGGGATACAACATGGACCTGTTCAGTTATCTCTTCGGCAGCATCCTCTCGATCACCCAAGAGGATGTGTGGCTGACGGTGGGACTCAGTGTGCTGGTCCTCACCTTAATTGCTCTCTTCTTCAAGGAGCTTCTGTTCATCACCTTCGACCCTGAGATGGCCCGCGTGGTGGGATTGCCGGTAACGGCCCTCTATTTCCTGCTTATCACCCTGATCGCGTTGACCGTGGTCCTCTCCCTCAAAGTGGTGGGCATCATTCTGGTGTCTGCCCTGATCGTCACCCCCGCCGCGGCTGCCTGGCAGCTCACGGATCGCTTCGGCCGCATGATGGCCCTGTCCATCCTCTTCGGGGTGGTTTCCACCCTAGGAGGCCTCTTGCTCTCCTATGGGTTGAACACCGCGTCCGGGGCCACCATTGTCCTCCTTTCCACAGGCATTTTCTTCGTTGCTCTTTGGTTCTCCCCGCGCCGACGGGCGACCCCAACCTTGAGGCAACGGCCGACCCGTTGAGCCGGGGAGTTCGGGCTGGCCGGGGCGACGCCACCTGCTGAGATGCCCCGGCCGCCGTTCAATTCCCTCTCCTTCGCATTTGGGATACAATTCAGGAGAGAGGAGACAGAGAAGGTGGACAGAGAAGATAGACAAAGAAGGTAGAATGAGCGCGTACGTCACCGGTCACGGTGAAGGTGTCCAACGCAAATGCTGAGCTACCCGGTTCGTCAACTGCATTACCTGCTGGAGATCACTCGTGCTCTGGCCTCGAGTCTGAACCTGCGCGAGGTTCTGCAGCTCATTCTGGAAAGTGCGGTTGAAATGTTGCACGGGCAAGTGGGTATCCTCGCCTTGCGCAACCGGCAGGGGCAACTTCAGGTCGTGGCCGCTTACGGTTTCCCCGCCGACTTGCTGCCCCGTTTTGCCCCACTCCTGGAAAATATTCCCTATGAGGATACAAAACAAGGGCTGCACCTCTCCCGCCAGGACATTCTTAGCCGCTTGCACCTGGTCTCTGAGGCCACCGGCTTGAATCTGCGTCAAGTTGTTGCCCTTCCTCTGGTCATCGAGAAGGAATTCCTGGGCGTCCTTTACATCTTTCGCACCTTCGACCAGCCCTTCACCATTGAAGAGGAATATCTTCTGCACACCTTCGCGGACCACGCGGCCATTGCCGTGCGCAACGCGCGCCTTTATACAGCGCTCCAGTTGGAGCGCAATCGCCTTTTTGCCATCATTGAGAACAGCGCCGATGGCATCATGATCCTGAACGCAGCCTGTCGGGTGGAGGTCATCAACCATACGTTGAGTAAGATGACCGGGTGGCCTCCCGATATGGCCCAGGGCAAGTCAGGAACGACGGTGCTGCACCTGGAAAACGCTACCGGCCCTGACCCTTGTGAGGCCAAGGAAAGAGAAGAATTTCTCAAGGAACAGGTGTACCGGGAAGGGGACATTATCCGACCGGGAGCATCTCGCATTACGGTGGGTGTGACCTACACACCGGTCAGGGACGAGGACCATCATCTCCAGTACATTATTGTCAACGTGAACGACATCACCCGTTTTCGTGAGGCAGAGGAGATGAAATCGACGTTCATTTCCGTCATCTCCCACGAACTCAAGACCCCTGTGGCGCTGATAAAGGGCTATGCGGCCACCTTGCGCCGGGACGACGTCCACTGGGACGAGGAGACCATCCGTGAGGGATTACAGATCATCGAGGAGGAGGCGGACCGGCTCACTCATCTGATCGACAATTTGCTGGACGCCTCGCGCATTCAGGCGGGCGGACTGAAGCTGGAGATGGGAGAAGTAGACCTGAAAGCATTGGCCGAGCATGTCGTCAAGAGGTTCCGGGTTCAGACGGCCGCGCATCAAATCGTCATCGATATGTCCGATGATCTGCCCATGGTTTGGGGAGACGAGGAACGCATCCGACAAGTCCTCTCGAATCTGCTCAGCAACGCGATCAAGTATTCTCCCAAAGGGGGGACCATTCGCGTGGGAGCCTGGGCGAAGGGTGATTATGTGACGGTCTACGTGGCCGATCAAGGCATCGGTATCCCCGAAGAGGAACAGGAGCACCTTTTCGACCGCTTCTACCGGGTTGATTCGAGCCTGCGCCGGCGCACCAAAGGGGCCGGTCTGGGGCTTTACCTGGCTCGAGCCCTGGTAGAAGCCCATGGTGGTCGTATCTGGGTTCACAGCCAGCCCGGCGAGGGGTCGACGTTCTTCTTCACGTTACCCATTGCCCGCCCAGAGGCGGGACAGGAGAGAAAGGAGCCAAACGAATGAGACGACCTTTGATCTTGATCGTGGACGACGAAGCCCGTATGCGTCGATTCGTGCGCATGAATCTGGAAGCTGAAGGATTCGAGGTCATCGAGGCCGACAATGCTCTCGAGGCCATCGAGAAAGTCCGGAACGACCTGCCGAACCTGGTCCTCCTGGATGTAGCCATGCCGGGTATGGACGGATTCGAGGCCCTGGAACATATTCGTGAATTTTCCGATGTTCCCGTTATCATGTTGACGGTCAAGGACGACGAGGAAGATCGAATCCGGGGTCTGGACCTGGGCGCAGATGATTATGTCACCAAACCTTTTAGTCCCCGTGAGTTGGCCAGCCGCATTCGGGCTGTGTTGCGTCGTGTGTCCTCGGCCGAAGAGGCCATGTCCGACGTGGTGGAAGTGGACGATAACCTCAAGATCGACTTTGGCAAACGGGAAGTGTGGGTGCGGGGAAAACTCGTCCGACTGCGCCCGACCGAATACAAACTTCTCTACCACCTGGTGAAAAATGCCGGCTGGCTGCTGACTCACGAGCAATTGCTTAGCAAGGTTTGGGGGCCGGAGTACAGGGATGCCAGCCACCTGCTCCGCCTTTACATTACCTACTTGCGCAAGAAAATCGAACCCGACCCCGCTCATCCCCGGTACATCCTCACCGAACGCGGCGTGGGCTACCGATTCGTCGACTTCCGACGTCGAAAAAAAGGATGAGGAAATATCCCGAAGACTTTCTTTTCCGAGGCCGGGCCCCTTATGTCAGACGCCCCGGCCCGCCCCCGGACCGTGGCTCATCCACTCCAGCCGGCGGAGGAACGCCTGCCACCGTTCCCGACTATGAGGACCGTGGGGCGAAAAGACCAGTCGACGCCGGTCGTCATCCAGGATGGCGAGGTCGACCCATAGATGATCGGGGGGCAACAGGGATCGTATCCGCTCTGCCCACTCCACCACACAAATGTCGTCCCCACGCAGTTGCTGGTCCAACCCCAGCTCATAGCCCGCCTCTACCGGGTCGTGGAGACGATAGCAGTCCACGTGGCAGAGCACGCGGCCATTGCGTGCCCGGTACACGTTCATGAGGATGAACGTTGGGCTGGTCACCTGGCGGTCGATGCCCATGCCGCGGGCAATCCCCTGCACGAATCGGGTCTTCCCCGCACCCAAATCCCCATGAAGGGCAACCACATCGCCCGGCTGCAGGATGGAGCCCAGGGCGGCTCCCACCTCTCGGGTTTCCTCCTCACTCTCGGTAATGAGGATGCCTTGGATCGGTGAACGTTCCACAATTCTCATGGCGCCAGAGAGGGATCTCGATAAGCCACCACGCGCGCGGGCACTCCCACGGCGATGGCGTAAGGGGGAACGTCTTTGGTTACGACGGCACCCGCGCCTACGATGGCTCCTCGGCCAATGGTGACGCCATCCAGGACGTAGACGCCCAGTCCCAGCCAGACATCATCTTCGACGATGATAGGACCTTTGCTGTGCAGCCCTTGGGCGCGGATGGGTCGAGTCAGGTCGTCATAGTTGTGCTCGTAGGGGCTGAACGCACATCCGGGGGCCACCTGGACGTTACGACCGATGACGAGATCTTCCACAAATCCCTTCAAGTTGCATCGTCCCTGGATGTGCGTGGATTCCCCGATGATGACACTCCCTCCGTGTCCGATCTCAATCACCGTGTCCCGATAGATGTGCGCACGAGGGCCGATTTCAATTCGCCCGCCGTCGTCATGGGCGTAGATAGTCACCCGATCGTCGATAAACGCCTGGGGACCGACCACCAAATGGGAGCATTTCACCTCCGCCCGGGGGGAAATCCAGGGCCGGGCCGTGAGGGTGGCGAGGATTTTCCGGTCCTTGTATGCTCCGACGGAGGCCCGGGCCAGCTCCAACGCCAACCGGCCCACCAGGGGAACATCTCCCAGGGCAAGCAGACTCTTCAGGTAAAGCCCCCGGCCACGGATGCGTAGCCTCGAGGCCAGAGGCAGCGGCCTGGTCTCACTCATGATGCAACACCGGATAGGGGACAGTGTCGGGATCTTTGGGGTCATAGGGACGATCGGCGTAGGCCAACAGATGGGCCGTCACGCTGCCGACGTTCTGGAAGGCATGGGCGATGCCCGGCGGCACCGTGACGACGACAGGCTCTTCCGCGTTGAGGAGCAGCTCCCGCCGTCGCTCACTGGCTGGGTCCACCAGGGCCAGCCGTGCACGTCCGGCGAGGAGGCAGAACCACTCGGTGGTCTGTTCGTGGTAATGGTTGGCCTTGATCTCGCCGGGCTCAGCCCAGGAGATGTAGATCTCGCCGAAGTGCTGTTTTTCCTTGGGGAGGTGCTGTCGCATGAGAATTTTCAGCAATCCACCACGACGATCTCGGCGGGCCTGCAGCGACCGTACCTCGACTTCGTCCAGCAAGGATGTGTGGCTCATGGTCCCTTCCTCAGCACCTGAACACGGTCTCTCCGTGCCTATCATACCATCGGCCCCACCGGGGGCGACAAATCCGGTCGTGTGCCTTGGGTCGTTGCATCGTGTGGTCCATGGGCGGGACGGTTTTGCCCCTTCTCGACGAAGAGAAGCCGAAAGGACCTCGGTTAGACCAAAGGGACAGGACGTGTTACAATCCAAGCTGCAGATCACTCTCGTCCTAGACACATCTGAGCGAGGCGCCCGTGGATGAAACCGCCCTTGTGTGCCCCTACCTGGGGACGTTGACGGGGCCTGACCTCTATTCGACATATCCGACGTTCCAGAATCGTTGCTACGCGTCCGGGCGCAGTGAGCCGGCCTCTCGTGAGGAGCAGGAACGTTACTGTCTGAGCGGGCATTACGCCCGCTGTCCTCGATATCTGGCCGCTCAGACCTCCTCGGGTGGCGGGGAATCCCTTCCCCCTGAAGTAGAAGCGGAGGTGCTCGTGGGTCCTCCCATGCTTATCTCCTCGCCCGGCGCCGGAAGCCCCCGCCCTCCCGGAGGAAGCCCTCTGCTTCCCTACCTGGCTGCAGGATGTGCTCTGGCGTTGATCATCGCCCTGGTGGGCCTGATGGGCCTCTTTGCCCTGTTCTCCTTGCTTTCCAAAGGGGAACAGGCGCGGAGGGTCGTGCCCTCTCCCACTCAAGTCGTCTTGATCTCCCCCCTCTCCTCTCCCCGGGTCCACCGGCCCAACCGATCCCCTTCTACTCCCACGCCCACATTCTCTCCCCAACGTCCAACCGCTGTGATGCCGACACGGCATGCCGCAACCCCAACGCCGACGTCTACCACAGCTCATCTTCCCTCCCCGTTGCCGAC
>CAZAQA010000029.1:0-44390 GCA_964487375.1 uncultured Anaerolineae bacterium
ACCGGGCCCGTCCAGGTCAACGGCCGCGGCGATCTCAGCTTCAACCGACGTCTTGAGATCGAACTGGCCTACATCAACCACTACTCCTTGCGGGAGGACATCACTATCTTGCTCAAGACCATCCCCGCGGTCATTCGCGGGGATGGGGCTTATTAGCGCTGGAGAAGGCGCCGCTCTCTCTCGCCGCCCAAGGGCAGTCCCATGTGACCGAGGAGGTCCCGTGTCAACTCAAATGATAATGTTACCGAAGGGCGATGGTCCTTCGCCGGAACCAGGATTTTGTTGTATGATTGGAGGTGTTATGGAGGTAAAGTCGACGTCGCCGAACGAGGTCTGGTGTCCTGCCCACCGCGGAGTAACGTTTATCACCGCCATTCGTCCTGACTATTAGTGGCTGTTGCATCGACTCGGACTTCCCTTGCCGCCGCAAAACCGTGAAATCCGGGGTCACATGATTGGAAAAAACACAAAAGCGGAATCGCTCATTTGGGAATAAGAAGGCGCCTCCCCACACCGAGACACTCCTCGTCTCGTGCCGACTTCCTTCTCGTTCGGGATGGGCAGACAGAAAAGGAGAACACCCATGGATGTTGATTTTGCAGGTATGGTCAACCGCATGATCCGAGCCGCCATGCTCGACGTTCAGCTCTTCGAAGAGGTGGAGCATGACCCATCCAAAGATCAGGAGGCCTTAGTCGCCGTTATCGCCGTGGCTCTCATCAACGCTATTTTGAGCTTCCCTATGAGTCTGATGCGGGGCCACGGGTTCGTGCGTAGCGTCGCGATTCTGATATTTAGCCTGGTCTGGACGGTGATCGGGTACTACATCTACGCCTACCTGGCTTATCTGGTGGGCACCAATGTGTTCCAGGGAACGGCCGACGCCGGCGAATTGCGGCGTGTGCTGGGGTACGCGTATGCCCCTATGATTTTCTCCTGGATTCCCTGCCTGGGCCCCGTTGTCGCAGGTCTATGGATGATTGCAACCGGCGTCGTGGCGATCCGCCAGGCATTGGATGTGGACACCACCCGGGCTGTCCTGACGGCTATCATCGCTATTGTGATCATTTTTGTGCTCTATGCTATCCTCGCAGGTATCCTGGGCCTTGGCCTTTTGGGTTTTGGGGCCCTGGCCGGCTAGAATTAGAATCTCAAATCATCGATCTGAGGGAACCAGTGGCATGGCGGGCCCGTTCTCTCATATGGCAAGGGAAGTCCAACACCGGTCGTGCCCGTTTAGGACAAGGTCAATGAGCTATCTGGGAGCGTATCTCATGATCGGCTGGCTTGTAAAGCGCACACTCCTGGCCCTGATCGTCGTCGTTGCCATTTGGATCCTCTACCGTATGTTGACGGTGGAAGCCCCCAAGAGGGCCAAACCGTTCTATGTCGGATTCCCGCAACCCGCGGTGTTTGCTCATCGTGGAGGAGCCAAGCTATGGCCTGAGAACACCTTGTTCGCCTTTCGTCACGCCTGGGACCTGGGGGTGGACGTGCTGGAGATGGATGTCCACGGCACCCAAGACGGGGCCGTGGTCGTCATTCACGACGATACCGTCGATCGGACGACCAACGGGCACGGGGCTGTGCGGGAGATGCCCCTTACCCAGATTCAGAATTTGGACGCCGGTTACCGTTTCACTCCTGATGGAGGAAAGACGTATCCTTACCGGGGCAAGGGCATTCACATTCCCACGCTGGAGCAGGTCTTCGACGCTTTTCCCGAGGCCCGCTTCAACATCGAAATCAAGTCCAACGACCCGCCCATCATCGACACAGTGGCCGAACTGATCCGGCGAAAAGGTCTGCAGGACCGAGTCATCATCGGCTCATTCCGGCAGGACATTGCCGACAGGGTGCGCGCGGCCCTTCCCCATGTAGCCACATTCGCCACAGAAGGGGAAGTTCGTTCTTTCTGGATCTGGCAAACACTGCGACTCTCCCGAGCCTGGCGCGCGGTGCCCGACACCCTACAAGTCCCGACTTCGTACACCCTAATGGGGCGACCAGTCACGGTCGTCAGTCCTCATTTTGTGCAAGCAGCGCATAGCATGGGCATGCGTGTGGACGTGTGGACGGTGGATGACCCGGCGGAAATGGCCCGGCTGCTGGATATAGGGGTCGACGGTATCATGAGCGACCGTCCCGACATCCTCCTCCAGGTCATGCGAGACCGGGGTCTACGATGAAGGTCCGACGGCAGGAGGGCAGCCCCTCCGACCCGCACCGCGCAAGTCCCAGCGGGCAGTGAAGGACGGAGCCTTCGACGCTCTCCCCACACACAGAACTTTGCTCCTCATTATTTGCCGCCGGAGCAGGACTCTTCAACGCCCCAACCCTTCGCCTAACCCCTCCCAAGAAGACGAAAGCGTCGCTCCGACCGCCGATCCGTTGCATTGCTGAACGTGACTATCAAACTCCCCGCCAAATTGAAGCGTACTCCAACAGTCAGCGAAACCTTCGTCTGCAACGCTACGCGCGGCCCTCTTAGAGCATTCGCTCATAGGCCCTCACATCCAGTTGCCACACCGGCACACCACAGAAACGATCCCCTTCCGGGCAGAAAGGGGTACGCCCTGCCAGGTAGCGCAAGCGACAAGGGGCAGCCAGGTAGCGCCCGATCGTCGGGTTGACGGCCGCGATTTGCAATGCTTCCTCCCGACTGGCGGTGAAAATTTCCTCCTGGGCGTTGTAGCAGAGGCGCATGCGCAACTTATGGTGCAAGGCCAAAAGATCACCGCTTTCTGTAAAGCGGACAGCAAGGGCATTGGGCAAAAGGTAGGAAACGTACTCATCGGGGACGCCCAGCCTGCGCAGACGCTGGATGGCCTCCCAGGTGCGGTCCATGGTCGTTTCGAAATACTGTCGTGCCTGTGGGTAAGCCAGGATGAGCCGAGGCGTAACGTAGTCGGGATCCTCGCTTAGGTAGGCCGTCATCATCGGCCGGCTGCCCGGTGTGAGTCGGTGCCGCTGATCCTGGCTGTCCGCGCTGTGGGAGAGCCGTTTGCGGAACGTGTAAGAAGGGTGGTGCAAGGTGCGTGTCAGCTTGGCGTGAGCGGTTAGATTCAGAGATTCCCCGAGGTAGGGGTTACGCGCCGGGTCCAACACCAAGGCAATGGCCTCCTCATCCTCGAGTTGAGCTCGCGGCAGCCCAAGGACATCCCGTACGGCCTGGGCCAGGATGCGTTCGTTGTCGGCCTTGTAAGCAACCAGACGGCTGGTATATGGCCCCAAGTCCGCGTCGAACTCCTCTCGGAAGGCCCGCTGCCACCGATTCGAGGCGCGGGCATGCTCCCAGAACCGGTACTCGATGGTCTCTTCCAGGGGAATCGGTTCCTCAAACAGACGCTCCAGGTCCGGATCGTGGACCAGGACGGCCCGGACCATGGCCGAGACCACGGCGTGTGTCTCCGTTGGCAGGTCGAGTTGTCGCGACAGACGATGGTACCGGAACAAGGTGAGCAGGCTCACCGTATGATACAAGTAAGCCGTTGTGGCCACGGGGAGGACATAGCGGGCCACCTCTTGGGCTTTACGCGGGATCCAACGGCGGGCCAACGTCTGAGGGCGCCCTCCTTTTTCCCGAGGGCGATGGTGGGGGAAACGACGGAAATAATGGTCCTCGACTGCAGGCATAAGCATATCGATAAGACGCTCGTAAGCTGCTACCTGGGTCTGCACGGCTGCCTCGTAGACTTCAGCCGCTTCCCCTTGGAGGGGAGGGTGCAGGATCGCGTCCGGGGAGACACGCACATAGCGCTGGCTGACCTGCTCACTGTTGTAAAAGGGATGCGAGTGCAGGAAATTCCAAATAAAATGACGACTCACATTTTCGAGGGCGAATTGAATGTGAGCATGTTGGAGAGTCGTGTGGTGCCCTGCCTTGTAGATGGTCTGGGCGATACGATCGCGCAGACCGGGTTTCTTCCCCACCTCCTCCGGAGTGACAATGCCTCGGGAGGAGGTGCACGTGCGTGCGGTGGCCACGGCGTTATCATATGGCCGAGAGAAGATGTTGACCAGCGTGACGCGAGTCTGAGGGGAAAAGTGTCGATCCAAGGCCTCCTCCTTACCGGCGCGACTCACCTATCGGGGCCCCTTCAAGGCCAAAGGGGACCCTGCAAGGCCGTCATGAACGTCTCCATTGGAATGCCCATTATAAAAGGAAGGAGAAGAGATCTCCAAAAAGAGGAATTTGCATCCCCCTTATGGGCGTGGTATAATAGCGACACGGTGAGTAGGCGCAACCGTGGTTGCGCAGGACAAGGGAGGATGGGTGAAAAAAGTGGGGATTCCCCACTTTTCTTATTGTAGGCAAGAAGAGAGAAGAGCGACGGTAGGAGGGTTCATCCGGGGCAACAACAGGGTGAGGTTCAGGTATAACGATAGGGACATGGCGCCCGGTTTGGCTTCGGCTATCTCCATCGAGTGAGCCAAGGAAACGGCTTCGAGCCCACCGAATCGGGCAAGACAGAAAGCAGGTGTAGGACACTATGGCGCGTAACGATTTGATCATTGCAATCAACCAGGTGTGTGCCGAGCGCGGACTGGACCCCAACACGGTGATCCAGGCCATTGAGCAGGCCCTGGTGTCCGCATATCGCAAAAAGTTCGGGGGTGGGCAGAATGTGCTCGCTAAAATCGATACTCGAACAGGGCGAATACGCGTCTTCGCCGAGTTAGAAGTCGTCGACCACGTCACAGATCCCAAAACCCAAATCGGCTTGAAGGACGCGCGCCGCCACAAGCCTGATGCTCAACTCGGCGACACCGTCGTCATTGAGGCAACCCCGCGCGACTTCGGCCGTATCGCTGCCCAGACGGCCAAACAGGTCATCATGCAGCGCATCCGGGAGGCTGAACGGGAGCGCACCCGCCAGGAACTCAAGCGTCTGGAAGGGGAGGTCATTCAGGGCACCATCCAACGTCTCGACCGCGGCCATGGCCAGGTGGTCGTGAACCTGGGCCGGGGAGAGGGGATCCTCCCGCGCAGTGAGCAGGTGCCCCATGAGCGATACCGTCAGAACGACCGCATGTATTTTTACGTTCTCTCGGTAGAAGAGGGAGGTCGAGGGCCCCAGGCCATCCTCTCTCGCAGTCATCCCAACTTCGTGCGGCGACTCCTAGAGCAAGAGGTGCCGGAAATCCGCTCCGGGATTGTGGAGATCAAAGGCATTGCTCGCGAGCCCGGCGCCCGTTCTAAAGTGGCTGTGATGGCCACCCAGTCCGGCGTTGACCCGGTGGGCTCCTGCGTCGGGGTTCGAGGGACGCGCATCCAGGCGGTGGTCAACGCCCTTGGCGGCGAGAAGATCGACGTGATCGGCTGGAGCGCTGACCCTTACAAGTTCATCGCCAACGCGCTGAGCCCGGCAAAAGTCGTCGATGTGGTCCTCTCAGAGGAAGAGGGGAGACACGCCCTGGTCATCGTGCCAGACGAGCAACTCTCCCTGGCCATCGGCAAGGAGGGCCAAAATGCCCGTCTGGCGGCCAAACTGACCGGCTGGCGGGTGGACATCAAAAGTGCAAAAGAGGCAGAGTTAGAGGGGTTGGGGCCGGAGGAACGCAAACGCCTGCGCCTGAAATACGCACAACGTAAGGCTGATCTGTTGGCCCGTGCCGAAGCTCTCCTGCGCGAGGGAACGCCGGAGTCAACAACCGAAGCAGCCTCTCAGGGAGAAGCAACCCCTCCCCAGGAGACCTCCCTTCCGCCCACGGCAGGAACGGCCAGCCAGGACGCGACCGAACCTCAGAAACCATCGGAGGAAGAGGAGGGCTCCCCGGAAGCCGGATCTGAATCGGAACGCGCTCCCGAGGAACCCGAGGAAGAGGAATACATGGACGTCGACCTGCTGGACCGCCTGGCCCTCCAGCAGTTGCGCCGGGAAGAGGACGAAACACCGGAAGGGAAATCCTCATCGCACCACCGTCGCGAACGACGAAAGCGAGACCGGGAGTAGACTTGATGTGGAGAGTTCAGAACTCATGAGCAAGAGACATGTGCCGATGCGGACCTGCGTGGTCTGCGGACGGTCTTTTCCCAAGCGCGAGATGGTACGCATCGTGAGGACGCCGGACGGCCGGGTCGAGATCGACCGACAAGGAAAGAAGCCGGGCCGAGGGGCGTATCTTTGTACCGATCCCGCGTGTTGGGACGTGCAGGTGGCAGTGCCCAGGCTGCAGCGAGCTCTGCGCACGCAACTGCCTGCAGAGACCCGCGAGGCGTTGAAAGCAGAGGCGGAGACGCGTCGCCAGCAACGACCAACGACGGCGGGGGAAACACCATGATGCCTGGGACCGGGTGTCCGAAGGCCTTGGAGCACGACAACCGAGGAGGGCAGCGACGATGACCCTGTGAGATCGTCGCGGTTCTTGATCGCAACTTCATCGTGCCCCTGTTTCCTGGCCGCCGCCGGATGCCATGCCCGGATGGCGGTATTTTTGTGCCTGTCCGGCAGGCGGTGAATATTATGCGCGTCGCGGCCCGCTCGATTGGGCCCGACAGAAAAGAAGGGAGGTTGGCGGTATGAAGAAAGGACTCATTGGCAAAGTATACAAAGATCCAGAGGAGAGGCGTTTTCAGGATCTGGCAAGAAGACGACGAAAGGGACGGAAGAACGGTAGAGGATCTCGAAAGGGAAATCGTCCATTCCACGACTACACCCGGCCAGAGGAGTCCGCCACAGCCGCCGTCCGGGAAGTGGAAGCGTCGGCGCCGGCACTGGGGGAAAATGAGGTGGAATTGCCCCCTCACATCACCGTACGAGAGCTGGGGACGCTGATAGGGCGTAGCCCCATCGACATCATCAAAGCACTCATGAACCTGGGCGTGATGGCACACATCAACCAGACGCTGGACTACGAGACCGCGGCGATTGTGCTAGAGGAACTAGGCATCAAAGTGCGCGAGGCGCAACCGGAGATTATCGAGGAGGAAGGGGAAGGGGAAGAACGGATCAAGACCTTGCGCCAGCGTATCCTCGAGGTCGAGGACGAGCACAAACTGAAGCTGCGCCCGCCGGTGGTTACCATCCTGGGCCACGTCGATCACGGCAAAACCACCTTGTTGGATGCCATCCGAGAGACAAACGTGGCTTCCCGGGAGGCCGGCGGCATCACCCAGCACATTGGCGCCTATCAGGTTACCCTGCCAGATGGTCGGAAACTCACCTTCCTCGACACGCCCGGCCATGAAGCCTTTACCGCGCTGCGAGCCCGCGGGGCCCAGGCCACGGATGTGGCCATCCTCGTGGTTGCGGCCGACGACGGGGTCATGCCCCAAACCGTGGAAGCCATCAACCATATCAAAGCTGCCGGCGTCCCCATCGTCGTCGCCATCAATAAAATCGACAAGCCAGGGGCCAACCCGGACATGGTGAAAAGCCAGTTGGCCGACTACCATGTTCTGGTGGAGGATTACGGCGGTGACGTCATTGCCGTTCCCATCTCGGCCAAACAGCGCATCGGCGTTGAGGACTTGCTGGAAGCCGTTCTACTGGTCGCGGAAGAAATGGGCGTTAAGGCCAACCCCGAAGGACAATGCGTGGGCACGGTCATCGAGAGCAAACTGGACCGCTTCCGAGGCCCGACGGCAACGCTCCTGGTCCAAAACGGCACCTTGCACCTTGGCGACGTTCTACTCATCGATGACCTTTGGGGACGCGTGCGCGCCATGTTTGATGACAAAGGACGATCCATCGAGGAGGCTCCTCCCGCCACCCCGGTGCAGGTTCTGGGGTTGCCTGATGTGCCGCCCGCAGGCGCGATCTTCCAGGTCGTGGAAAACGAACAGATCGCCCGCACGATGGCCGAGGAGCGTGCGGAGGCCAAGCGCCACGCCAGGGAATCTCGCCAAAAACGACTCACTCTGGACCAGATGTTCGCCAAGATTCAGGAGGGTGAGGTCAAAACATTGAATCTGATTCTCAAAGCCGATGTCCAGGGATCGCTGGAAGCCCTGGCGTCCTCCTTGCAGCAACTGAACGAGACGACAGAAGAAGAAGTTCAACTGGAAATACTGCACCAGGGCGTAGGCAACATCACCGAATCCGACGTGATGTTGGCCACCGCCTCACATGCCGTCATTTTGGGCTTCAACGTTCGAGTCGATCCCGCGGCCCGTCGGCTGGCCGAACAGGAAGGGGTGGACATTCGCCTCTACAACGTGATCTACCACCTGCTGGAAGATGTAGAGAAGGCGCTGAAGGGCATGTTGACCCCTGAGAAGAAGGAAGTCGTTGTCGGTCGAGCGGAGGTACGCGCCATCTTCAAGACACGCCAGGGCCGGGTGGCCGGATCCTACGTCTCAGAAGGACGACTCCCCCGCAACGCCCGCGTGCGAGTCTGGCGCGACGATAAAATCGTGTATGATGGTCGCATCGCCTCCTTGCGTCGCTATCAGGAGGACGTCAACGAAGTGCGGGAAGGCTTCGAGTGCGGCATCCGCCTGGACGGCTTCGACGACGTTCGTGAGGGGGACATCATCGAAGCCTATCGCGTGGAGGACGTGTAAGCCATGAAGATGACAACCCCTTACCAGTACAAAGTAGCCGATCTGATTCAGCGGGTCCTGAGTACCGTGTTACAGCGTGAGTCCAGAGATCCGCGGCTGTCAGGCGTGACCATCACGGACGTGGAGATCGCTCAGGACTTGCGCAACGCCAACATCTATTTCACCCACCTGGGCGATTTGTCGGAGACAGAAGAGGTGCAACACGCCCTGGAACGAGCCGCTGGCTTCCTACGCTCGGAGCTGGCCCGACGTACACGGCTCCGTCGGGTTCCAGAGTTGCACTTTAGGTTCGACGATTCTCTCCTCTACGGGCAGCGCATCGAGGCACTGCTGGAACAAATTGCCGGGGAACGAGCAACCCAGGAAACCTCTCAGGAGCCCGCCGGGCCCGAGGCTGAACACTCTGCTGAAAACGAGGACATATCGTGATGGAAAATACCCTACCGGTTCCTATATCGTTGAAGGACACATTCGACCGGGCCAATCGCATCGCCATTATCACCCACGTTGCTCCTGATGGCGATGCAATCGGCTCCTGCTTGGGCTTGACGTATGTGTTGCGAGGACAGGGCAAAGTCGTGTTCCCGGTCTGCCAGGATCCGGTTCCCTACCAGGTCGACTGGCTCCCCGGCGCGGACGAGATCCGCCCCCTCCCCCCGCCCGACGTAGACCTGGTTGTGAGTATCGACTTGAGTTCGCAGGATCGGATGGGCAAAGCGTACGATCCAGAAACGCTGGGCCATGTTCCTCTGGTGAACATCGACCACCATGTAACCAACACCCACTTCACGGCGACGAGCTGGGTGGAACCCAAGGCCGTGGCCGCCTGCGAGATGGTCTACCATTTAGCCCAAGCGTTTGGCTATGCCATCACCTCACGAGCGGCGACCTGTATTCTGACCGGACTGCTGACCGACACCCGAGGCTTGCGGACGGCCAATGTAAACGCCCGCGTGTTGCGGGTGGTCACTCACCTGGTCGAACAGGGTGCGCCCATGGCCCAAATTACGGAGATGGCTTTCAACCGCAAGCCCCTTTCCGTGATCAAGCTCTGGTCGCTGGCCCTGCAGCATCTGCACATCGAGCCTGAAGGAGTCATCTGGGCGACCATCACCGAAGCCATCCGCCGAGAGGCCGGCCATAGGGAAGAAAATGACGGCGGACTGGTCTCCTTCATCACCTCGGCCGACGGTATGGATGTAGGCGTGGTTTTCACGGAGAAGCCGCACGGCCAGGTGAACGTCAGCATGCGTTCGCGCCCGGGCGTGGACATCTCTCAGGTGGCCTTTGCGTTGGGCGGCGGAGGGCACCCTCAAGCCGCCGGCGCCACCATCGACGGACCGCTGCCCGTCGCAGAGGATCGGGTTATCACAATGCTGAAGAAGATGCTGGAGAGCCAAAAACATGATCGCCAGGCGACGAGCATCCGGACCCCATGGTCTGTTGAACATCGATAAGCCCGCCGGGATGACTTCCCACGATGTGGTGAACGCCGTACGACGCCGGACACACGAACGTCGGGTCGGACACGCGGGAACTCTGGACCCGCTGGCAACCGGAGTGTTGGTGGTCTGCGTCGGACAAGCCACGCGCCTCATCGAGTTCATGGTTGGCCACCCCAAAGTCTATCGATTCACCGTGCGCCTGGGGGAGGAAACAGACACGTACGACGCCGAAGGGACGGTAGTAGCCCATGCAGCCGTTCCCCCTTTGGACGAAGAGGTCATCCGCCGGGTACTCTCCCGATTTGTGGGCACGTTTGACCAGGTGCCCCCGCGCTACGCGGCCATTCGCTATCGAGGCCGGCGCCTGTATGAGTGGGCTCGCGAGGGCGTCGAGGTCAAGCCGGCGCCTCGGCCGATCACCATCAAGACCCTTGTCCTGGAATCGTGGTCTCCCCCGGAGATGACCTTACAGGTGTCTTGCAGCGCGGGCACGTACGTCCGCTCTTTGGCCCATGACATCGCCCATGCCCTGGGCACCGTTGGCCACGTGGTGGCGTTGCGACGTCTGGCCAGTGGTCCTTTTCGTGCGGAGGAGGCCGTACCCCTGACAAAGCTATTGGACGCGCCTGACTGGCGTCGCTACTTGCAGCCTATGGATGCGGGCCTTGTGGACATTCCTGTAGTAGAATTAACGCCGGCACAGGTCGAGGAAGTACGCCACGGCCGGGCTGTATCTGGAGCCGACGCGGCTGCCGGAGGAATGTGGCGCCGGGCTTATGCGGACGGTCGGCTGGTGGCCATGCTGCGGTGGGATGCCGGGCAGCAATGCTGGCGTCCCCGGAAGGTGTTCATCTGATATGCGAGTCATCCAGAACTTGATCGCACAGAGGTATCGAGGAAACACGGCTGTGACCATCGGCAATTTCGATGGCGTGCACCTGGGGCACCGCCACCTCATCCGTCACATGGTGGAGGATGCCCACGGGCATGGCTGGACACCAACGGTGGTCACGTTCCAGCCTCACCCGCGCCAGGTGCTCCACCCCGGTGCGCGCATGTCCTACATCTCTTCCTGGGAGGAGCGTCTGGCTCTGCTGGAAGAGACGGGGGTAGAACTGGTGGCGGTCGTCCGCTTCAACCTGGAGGTGGCTCGAATGCCCGCGGAAGACTTTGTCCATGAACTCATCGACCGCCTGAGCATGAAGTCCCTCTGGGTCGGTCCGGATTTCGCCCTGGGACACAACCGAGAGGGGACGGTGGAATACCTAAAAGCCCTGGGAAATCACCTGGGCTTTCGGGTGCAGGTCGTACCGCCCTTCGCCCTCAACGGAGAGCCCGTGCGAAGTAGCCGGATTCGGACGCTGGTGGGGGAGCAAGGGGACATGCGGAGGGCTGCAGTGCTCCTGGGACGCTGTTTCAGCCTCAACGGCATAGTTATCCACGGGGATGGTCGTGGACGCCGCATTGGTGTTCCAACGGCCAACATCGCCTTTGCCCCCAACCGTCTCATCCCAGCCAACGGCGTCTACGCCACCTGGGCCTACCTGAACGGAGAGCGATGGCCCAGCGCCACCAATGTGGGCGTCCGGCCTACCGTAGCCGGCGCTAATCCGGTGCGCACGGTGGAAACGCACATCATCGGCTTGCAGCGCAACCTTTATTATCGAGCCATTCGCCTGGAGTTTGTGGAACGCTTGCGTCCGGAGAAAAAGTTCGACAGCATTGAGGCTCTGGTGACACAGATTCGCCAGGACGTGGCCCGTGCAGCCAGCCTCCTGGCCTTGGAGGCGTGTCATGAACCGACCGCCCCGTCGTCGAAAAATTCCCTTTGAGGAATTGGAACACCCCTCAGACTGGAAGATCCGAGTTTGGGGCACAGATTACGCGGATCTCTTCCGCAACGCGGCGCTGGCCATGTATGCGTTGATGGGGCGGATTCGAAAAACCGGTCCCGAGGTGGAACGCCGCCTGGCGGTGGAAGGCATGGATTATCCTTCCTTGTTGGTCGCCTGGCTGAGTGAACTCCTTTTCTATTCCGAAGTGAACGGGGAGATATTCACCGATGTGACCGTCCACACGCTCTCTCCTCACCGCCTGGAGGCCAGCGTACGGGGTTTCGTCGGCACGGCAGAGGCAAATAAAATCAAGGCCGTGACCTACCACGATCTTGAAATTCGAGAGGGAGAGAACGGGCTCGAGGCGACTGTGGTGTTCGACGTTTGATGGGTTTAGTTCTCCGCGGTGGACGCGGACAGCCGATTCTGAACCCACTCCAAAACTCGAGCCGGCAACTGACTTCGATTTTGGTGCGTAACGGCCCACATTATCACGTCGCCCCGGGTCTTGAACAACAGGGCCGAGGGATGAGGTCTGTCCATGATCGTGGCCACCAAAGGCTTGGGGCTGTCGAAGGCCGCGGTGAGAGCTTGGACAAAGGCCGGAGAGTAGAGTTCCATGCGTCCAATTTCATCGATAATGAGAACCCGACGGAAGGCCAAGGCCCGATGGATAGCCCCGACGCCCACATTCTCCAGGGCACGAATATCAACGCCATAACGCCCCACACGATATCGGCTTCCAAGTCCAATCCGAGCCAGCCAGGCCGTTTGCCCGTCCAGAGTCACGATGCGGAATCCCACACGCCGATCCTCCTCACGCACTTCCTCCGTGTAGAACCCCCCGGCGCGAGCCCCCAAGGCACGGGCCACCGTGCGAATGATGGTCGTCTTGCCAATGCCGGGAGGCCCGGTTAACAGTAAATTCTCAGGCATAGGATGTACTCCTGAAAATCGGGGGCCGATTCGGTGGCGAGCTTCCCCGTGCACACGAACGGAATGAAGCCCCGATTGATGTGCTTTGTCGATATCGGACCTACCGACTCACGAGAAAAGAGGAGACGGGGGAGAATGTCTCCCCCGGAGGGAGTGACCTTTCTGTCTTAAGGCAAACTAATCTCCATCTTTGTAGCGAATGGCCCGACGCCGGCCCCGAGTGCGACGTCGCCGTTTCTTGCGCGACGGCCCTTCCAAAACCCGGGCCAATTCATTGCCGTTGGCCAACTCAAGCAGTTCTACGGGGACCTGAGCCCGGGTGATGCGCCCCAGGAACTCAACGAGAACACGAACGCGTTCGGCCGGCCCCATCGGCCCCTCAAAAATGGCCTCCAACCCGGCCATGGGGCCGGAGCGGATGATGAGCTTGTCTCCAGGCTTGAAGTGGTGTGAGGGAAGACCGCCGATGCTGTTAATCTCATCGACTTTCTTCTGAAAAAAATGGATCACTGCGTCTGGGACAGTCGCCGGTTTGTCGCCAAAGGTTACGATATAGCGCAACCCGGGCGTCCAGCGCAGAAGGGACATATTCAGCGTTCCCATGTCCGCCTGCATGAACACATAAGAAGGAAACAAAGGTACAGACGAATAGCCGGGTCGGGGTCGTATGGCCCGGACGGTGGGGAAAAAGATGGTCAGACCTCTCCTTTCCAGATGATGAGCAACCTGATATTCAGCATTAGGCTTTGTGTACAGCACATACCATGCCAACGCCATGGGGGATCTCCTCCGTCTGTCATTTGAGCTAGATCTGTGCAGAAGACATCACCTGTTGCGAACCTCTGTCTAAATCTGACCCGCGCAATCCTCTTGCGGGTGAGGTTGGAAATGTCAGGTTAGGGAAGAGCTTCGAACAGGGTCGTGTCAACCGTCTGCACAGAACGGGCGACTCGCAGAATGGTCTCCTCTAGTGTGATCTGGGGGGACCAGTTAAGGAGTTCTGCGACCTTCGAGATGTCTGGAACACGTCGTTGCATGTCTTCAAATCCGGGTCCGTACACCTCCTCATAAGGAACAAATACAACATCTGATGGACTGTGGAGGACGTTCTTGACCAAGTGGGCCAGCTCGGTGATGGTGATCTCGCGGGTGGTCCCGACGTTGAACACCTCCCCGACGGCGGCGTCGTGCTCCGAGAGCCCTATGATGGCCCGCACGACATCGGCCACATCGCAGAACGTCCGGCTTTGGGTGCCATCCCCGTACACGGTAATGGGCTCCCCCTTCAGGGCCTGCCCCACAAACCGGGGAATGACCATCCCATAGCGTCCTGTTTGTCGCGGCCCAACGGTGTTGAACAGTCTGAAAATCGTGATGGGTAACCGATATTCTCGCCAGTACGCCAGGGCCCAAAACTCGTCGATCATTTTGGACGCGGCATAGGCCCAACGGGAGCGCACCGTAGGCCCCAGGAGGACATCATCTTCTTCACGGAAGGGCACGCGGGTCCCTTTTCCGTATACCTCGGACGTGGAAGCAATTAACGTCCGCTTACGATAGCGGTTCGCCATACGAAGCACCGCATGCGTGCCCAGAACGTTCGTCTCAACGGTCAACGTAGGATGATCCACAATCAATTGTACGCCAACGGCTGCAGCCAGATGGATAACGATGTCGCACTCGGAGGTGAGACGGTCCATGACCGTCTCATTACGAATATCTTCAATGGCGAATCGAAACAGGGGATGTCCCACCAGGTGGGCGATGTTATCAAAGCGTCCGGTGGAGAGGTTATCCACTACAGTCACCGTGCCCCCTCTCTGGACCAGGGCCTCTGCCAGGTGACTGCCGATAAACCCCATGCCCCCCGTGATCAGATAGTGCGTCATATGAACGCTTCCGCCTGTTCAATTAATACGTTGTTGGGATTTTGATGTACACTGATGACCGTTTATGACTTGTCATGCTGGAGGAGCAGAGGCATCGTTGCCTCCCGTAGCAAATATTGCGA
This sequence comes from uncultured Anaerolineae bacterium, assembly GCA_964487375.1. GTDB lineage: Bacteria > Chloroflexota > Anaerolineae > JAADDB01 > JAADDB01 > JAADDB01. Next base: position 14,737 of record CAZAQA010000029.1, read on the forward strand.
TATCATTAAAGTGAAAGAGGCGCAAAAAGGTGCCCCCGGCCCGACTCGAACGGGCACGCCCTAATGGGCACAGGCCCTCAACCTGCTGCGTATACCTATTCCGCCACGGGGGCATATTCTCACTGTAGCTATTCGCCATTATATACCGATGGCTCGGATTGTCAAAAATCGGCCCGGCAAGGAAACCAGGGGATATCACATCGTAAAACCAAAATCCATAAAGTCCACTTCTCGTCCCAGAAGGGAGCTTTCGTCGACCACCTCGGCCGGCGGGGTATCCCCTCCGCGAGAAGGGTCCGGTGCCTGGCAAACGCCCAACACCGGACCCTTCTTAGAAAACATCGGGAGAGCACAGGTGTTCCGCCTGACAGAAGTGCCCCTATCGACGGCACTGTCTCCTGGATTCAGCACTCGCTATAGCCGCAATTCGTGCACCGCTTGCACCCCTCATACGGGATGAGCGTCGCCAGACCGCACTCGGGACAGATGTCGCCGAATTCTGCCTCGTCCAAGGATACCGATTCAGCCTTTTCCTTGGCTTCAGCTCTCTCTTTCTCCATTTTCAGGGTAAAGGCCAACTGTTGGGGCGATGCCACGACCGTCTCTTCCCCCTCCAGGTACTGTTGCAGGACTTGAGCGATGGCGTCGGGCAGGGATCGTACCCGCTTGGGACCGAAGCCCATGGTGCGCCCGCCGCCGATGCCGCTCAGTTGGTGGATGATCTGACGCATCCGTTCCTTGGGCGAGAGGGGCGACGGCAGCCTTAGGATCAGGCTGATAAGCCGGCCCAGGGCCTCTGAGTCGGCCGCCACGTCGGAGCCGGCCTTGCCCACGTTGAGGAACACCTCGAAGGGCTCGCCGTACTCGTCACTGTTCACCGTAATCCAAGCCGTGCCCACCGGTGTGGGCCGTCGATACGTCTTGCCGGTCAGGATGGTCGGACGGGGCCGCACGTCGCCGACGCCTCCCGTCCAGCCGTATCCATTGCCTGGAATATTCTGCAATTCCGCTTCCTGGCCGTTGCTGTTGACCTCGTGTGACGTCACGGGCAGCCCTCCTTCCTTCTTCACTTTGGTCTCACGTGTCTCCAGCACGACTTCCTCACGAGATCCGGTCACATACACCGTAATGCCCTTACAGCCCAGCTTCCACGCGAGCACGTACGCGTTCCGCACATCCTCGACAGTGGCTCCTTCGGGGAAGTTGATAGTGTTGTGATTCCCCAGGCCGTTGGCAATAAAACTATGTGAACCGGGCACACTGATATCGAACACCTCGGAAAATCCGGCTTCTATGCTCTCCACCCGGATGTATACCTTGCGTTCCGAATCCTGTTCAAAGAAGTTCCCCGCGAGAGGATGCCGTACTCCTTCCGCTCGCAAGCTCTCGTACAATCGGCGAGCATCGCTTCGTTCCAGGCGATGGGACTGTAACAGATTCACTCGAATACGCTGGTAGACTCTTGTCTCTTCTGGGATAGTCATGTCGTAATGACTACGCAGACTGGAGGTAGCCTCAGCAACCATTTCACGCAGAGCTTCGGTAATCTGCCGGGGCAGCAACCGACTGTAATTCCGATACCGCTGTAAACGACCGACATTACGCCGTGCCAGACGTTCGTTCTTCCAGATTTCGACGAAGCCGATGACCTCGGCCAGCCGCTCCAGTTCCCCCCCTTGGACGGTCAACGACCAAGCGCGCTCTCCGGTCTTACGGACGGTGCCCAAGACCCCGAAGTTCAGCAAGAGAATCTGCAACTGATGAATGAGGCGCTTACTGGCCAGGGTAATGCCGAAGAGTTTCCCGTTCTGGGTCATGAACCCATCCAGGAACAGTCCACGCAGGAAGAAGCGAATCTCCTCTTCTGACGCCTGCAAAATGGAAGGAGGAATCACCTTGTTTTCGGCGCCTGCTTCAAGTCCCAAATCGGTCAAAAGCCTATGCCGCAATGCGCGGGAGTTAAGTTGCAGGTAATGCACGTTGTTGCGATTGTCCCTGGCAATGTAGCCGGGTAATCCCCACAGCGTTTGAGCGATCTGGCGTAATTCTTCCAGGAGCTCACGGTCGGTGTTCGAGATGTTAATCCCGTTGATCGTGATGGCCCCCTCAGCGGAGAGCGCGCCAAGGAAAAAGGCCAACTCCTTGGACATGCGTGTGGGGAAGGTGATGTGATGACTGTTCGTGCGGAAAGCACCACTGAACGAAGGCAACTCCCCTCCCGGCCGGCCAAAGCGCCTCTGGCCAGCGTACAGGACCACCGTATCCCCCACCTGCAGCTCGTCCAGACGCCGGAATTCCACCATACCCTGGTCAGTCAAAACATGCACCCGGTGGTTGGGTGTTCCCTCTATTTCAAAACCGTACTCCAACGTGACTTTTCGGGTCTCGCGATAGCCACCATAGTAGAAGCTATCCGCAAGTTCCTCTCCCTCTGGGCTAATGATACGTTCGTTCAAGGGAGCGAATTGGTCGGGCAGGCGCAGCTTGCCCATCATCTGGATGGGCACCAACCCCCTCTCCGTTAACACCAGCGTATCCCCAACCACACACTTGGAGATGCTGTTGTCCACAAACGCCTGCAGCGCCGCCTGCATGTAGACATGCTCCTCTGCGCTGATGTCCTGGGCCACGACGAAGGTGTGGCGGATGTGTTCGGGCAGCTCGTCAATGTGCTGGCACGAACCCTTCAGCAGCACTTCGTCGATAATGCGACGCTTGCTCTCCTCGTCCAGCTCCGCTTCCTCCAGCGCACGCATGAACCGAGGACTGACGTATTCCAGCTCCACGTCTCGATCCCCATCCTTGAAGTGGCGGATGTAAGCCAGCGCGAAGACGGGCTCGCAGCCATAGCCCTCGCAGCCGGACACGGTGGCGATGGTGCCGGTGGGCGCGATGGTGGTTTGGGCCGCGTTGCGAATGCCGTGGCGCTTAATGCCTTCCACGATCTCGCCCCACTCCAACTGCGGCCTCCCCCAATCCCGCGTGTACGGCTTGAGGGGTTTGGGCGGCTGCCACTTCAGGTCCTCGGGATCGTAAATGCTGCCCTTAATGGCAGGGAAAGGCCCGCGTTCCCTGGCCAGCTCGATGCTCTTGCGCATGGCGTGATAACGGACGAACCCCATCACCTGGGCCGCGAACTCCTGACCTTCCTCCGAGCCGTAGCGGATGCCCAAGTCGTACATCAGGTCGGCCAGGCCCATGATGCCCAAACCAATACGTCGGGCCTTGAGCGCGGCCTCCCGCAACTGAGGCACCGCGGGCACATACGCGTTTGCGGTCACCACATTGTCCAGGAAGTGAACGGCCAGCTCCGTGGTTTCCCGCAACTTCTCCCAGTCCACCACCCGTCGGCCATCTTCAACCTTCATGTGTTTTGCAAGATTTATTGACCCAAGACAACAATTCTCATATGGACCTAAAAATTGCTCACCGCACGGATTCGTCGCTTCCAGCTCGTAGAGGTGGGGCAAGGGATTGGTGCGGTTAGCCGTGTCCAGGAAGAGCGCGCCCGGTTCCCCGTTGTGGTGGGCGTGGCGCACAATCTCCTCGAACAGGTCGCGGGCCCGCACTTTACGCCAGACCTTGCCGTCCCGCGGGTTGACCAGCTCGAACTCCCCGTCCTCCTCAACCGCCTTCATAAAAGCGTCGGTGATGCCCACGGAGATGTTGAAGTTGGTCAGCTCCCCCTCCTTCTCCTTGGAGCGAATGAACTCCTCGATGTCGGGATGGTCGACGCGCAGCACGGCCATGTTGGCGCCCCGGCGCGTATTGTGAGTCACCAACCCCCAGGCCAGATACGTATGATTGTCCTCAACCTCCAGGTCCAGGGTCAGCCGCTCCCCAGCCTCCTCGACCCCGGTCACATGCACGAACCAGAGGGCATCCAGGTCTGGAGCCTGGTTGCGGAATACCTGGTAGGCGTCCATAAGGCGTTCATAGGCAGAAAGTGTCAGTTGGCGGTCTCCACGCAGGTAACGCAAGAGTTGTCGCCGCAACCCCGGTTCGGTAGAACGGAATTTCACCCCCGCGCCCCGGCCTCGGGAGTTCACCTGGGGCAGGGTAATCGCGTCCAGCACGGGATTCAACCAGTACTCGGGGACCGGTAGGGGATAGCTGGACTCGCGTTGCACATCCGGCTCGAATGTGCCCAGCGCCGCAAAGCGGGAACGAGGGTCGTACCCCACACGAGAACGCCATACCTTCAGCCCGCGGTGGGATACCACCTGTACTCGCCAACGAGGGGCGGCGCCAAACCGACCTTCCGCCTGAGTCTGTTGGGAGATGGATACCGGCGCGCCCAGGCCGATAAGCAATGTCGCCACCTCGCGCGCCAGGCGCTCTGACGTGGTCACCAACTGTGGGTACCCGTGGACCAGGGTGCCGTCGGCCTCGAAGAGGCCGCGCAGGAAAGCGGCCACCACCTCCAGTGGGCTCTGACGGATGATACGGGGCACAAACGCTTCGGTGCTGGACGCTTTTTCCACGCCGTTGAGGAGGAAGAACTCCTTGAGCGCCCGATTGTCGATGATGAACGTGACCGACGCGTCGCCTTCCTTTTGCTGACGGTGCACGCGCACCTGGTCGCCGAATAAGGAGGCGACAAGAAGCTCCATCTCATCCAGCAGGTAACTGGAATGGGCCACACTCACCCCTACACGGTAGTCCTTTTCCCCGCGAGCAATAAAGCCGTCGCCCACCAGGTAGCCAATGAAGAAGGCCAGCTCCTCCGTGAGCACATCGGGGAATTCGGGCATGACCTGGTTGCCGTGATCGCGCTGTGGATGCCTCAGGGGTTGTAGCTCTCCCGTGTGTTGGCCCAGCTTAACGAGGATGGCATCCCCCGGTTGCAGGGCCTCGAGCGAACGCCACACCGGTCCGACGGACGTCATCACTTTGACTTTGTGGTTCGGGGTACCGACGATCTCCAGGCCCTCGGACGTCCGCACGCGTAGAACAGGTTTCACGCCGTTGTTATAGCCGTGGGGGGAAGCGCGCCAGCCCTCATCGGTGGCAATGTTCAAGCGATGGGGCTGCCACCCCGGCTGCTCTGAATTGACAATCTCGTCCAGGCGCAGGAGGCCCCGATCGGTGAAGACGAGCGTCTCCGGAACCAAACATCCGCCCTGGGCGATCTCGCCAAAGGCCTTGTCGTACACTTTCAGAAAACCAATGGGGCCGCTGGCCACGCCCGCGCTGGTGCTCACCTTATCCCCTTTCGGGCGCAGACGGGAGAAGGAGAACCCGTTGCCGCCTCCTGTCTGCTGGATAAGGGCGGCGTTGCGCAGGGTCATGAAAATGCCGTCCGGCTCCTTGCCCATGTCGTCGCTGATAGGTAGGACGAAACAGTTGTGTACGACGACCCCTTCAGTGACATATGTGTGATCCTCGTCCACCTCACAGTTGTACACGGTTCCACTGAACGGCACCGTTTCAATGCGCTCGATCTCGAAGAAGACATTTTCATCTTCCCGGTGGATATGCGGGCGAATGTAGCGTTCATCCGGTTCTGGAAGGTCTACATCAAAAACGCGCTTAATCAACGCACGTGACTGGAGCGGAGGCATGTTGGGGCGACGCACCCGAACCTGTTCTGCTTCTGCCTGGACCTCCAGCTCATCCGCATAAGCAAGTTGGGCCAGATCGAACATAGGAGCGGGAACACGCCCGTTGGGAACACCCACAGCAACTTTATCACCCACCTTCAAGTCCTGAGCTTCCACCCAGCCGTGGGGGGTCAAGATAGGGTGCTCGGGGGTCACTTTCAAAGTAACTCCAATGAGCTTGACCTTGATGCGATAGAGGTCACCTGTGTAATGGCGCTGCATCGTTTCCGTGACCGGTCGGTACCGTCCTTTATGGGTGAGGACGCGGTCGCCCACCTGGAGATCGGCGATGCGCTTCAGCCCCCGATCGGTCACCACCCGCATATCCTCTGTAAAACAAGCAGCGAGCTGGCCCAGGGGAGTGCCTGCGCCGGTGAAGGTGGGGGAATTAGGGACAAAGCGGAAGTGAGAAAGGAGATCGTAGAACTTCTCCGTCGTCACCTCCACGTCTCCCCCCAGCTCTTCATCGGCCTTGGCCACGTGGTACGCCACCCGACGGAACATTTGGGCCGGGGATTCGATAACCTTCCCGTCCAGATTCTTGCGCAAATATCGCCTCGTCAACACCCGCAGACTGTTGGCGCTTAGCTCTATCTTCTCCGATTCTTCGTCCCAGGGAATACCTTCTTGTTCGATAATGTACTTTTTCCAATCCATAGCGTTTCCTCCTCCGCAAGACGCAGGGGACAAAGGTCCCTCCGGTGTGTAGACGGCAGCCAAGGGTCTTCAAGAAATTTGGGGGAGAAACAATGCCCCCACTTTGTACAAGTCGGTGACGAGAATGGAACGACGCTGCCCTTCGTCGCCAGAATCAAAAATTAATCTGAGCTGATGAAATGAAGTGAGCAACGATGGTCTGACATTCGTCGGAAAATCACCTGCTGTGGAATTACGTGGGTGATTCAGTGTCCGAGGAACCCAACAGCCGGTTAATCTCTTTGCGCACAGAATCCAGGTCGGGGAGCTGGAGATAGACGGTAGCAAAGCGGATGTACGCGACGGGATCCACCTCCCGCAGCCGTTCCAGGACCAGGTTCCCTATCAATTTGCTGGGGATTTCGGCCTTTCCCCGGCTAAAAACGTACTCTTCCACTTGCTCCACAATGCCTTCAATGGCCTCTGAGGAAATAGGGCGCTTGGCACAGGCAATACGCAACCCGCGCAAGATTTTTTCCCGGTCAAAGGGCTCTCGTCGCCCGTCGCTCTTAACGACCGACACCACATGAGCAATTTGCTCATACGTGGTAAAACGCTTGCCGCACTGACGACATTCCCGGCGACGGCGAATCATGCGTCCCAAATCGCGCGTGTCGATCACCCGTGAATTGTCGTGACCGCAGTATGGACAGATCACCGCCCCCTCCGGATCGATACCAACATTCGCCCTCATCCACGAATGGCGAGGATTTCATGTCAGGAGTTGTGTGCCACTATATCTGGTACAATATGACCACGGTGACACTAAATGTAGTGGCATCGCGGGCATCAGTATAGCACAGGCTCGGAGGGGGAGCAAATTTGGAAAAGAGGGCAGAAAGGCTCCGGGAGAACACATTCAAGGGGAGACCTGATTCCATCCGCTTTTTGACGGTAGCGGAAGAGAAGACATCCAGGATAGAGCCGGCAGCTCGACTACTGCCGGGTGACGACCTCAGGAGAGAGGAGACATTTATGAGGATGCTCCGGGATCCGAGGCTTCATCGAGAGGGTTCTGTTCCTCTCCCTTTTCCTGCGACGGCGTAGTTTCCGACGCTTCCGGCCGGGTCGAGGCCGTTGTCCCCTCGGTTTCCTTGTCCCTGAGGAGAAAGACCTGACGAGAATCGTGAACTTCTGCGCCCTTCACCTTTAACCTCCTCAATTTTGCCAATCAAAGCATTCCCATTTCTCGATAGCGGCCTCCGGCGCGGGAGGGTCCCTCCGACCGGGCGGGGTCGGAGGGGGAACAGGAGAATTCCATCCGGGAGGAGTTTGCCCCCCTCAGGAATCCGAACGCTTGCGACGGAGGAACGCGGGCATGTCCAACTCATCTCCGCCGATCACCCGTTCGGAGGGGAAGGGGATGGTGGACGACGTCGACATGGACTCGGCATGCTCTTCCCGGTCGAAACCGGTCGCAATGACCGTAATGCGCAACTCTTCTTTCAGGTTGTCGTCGATCACGGCGCCGAAAATAATGTTCGCGTCGGGATGCGCTGCCCGTTGGATCATTTCCGCGGCCTGGTTCACCTCGTGCAGGGTCAGGTCCGGGCCGCCGGTGACATTAAACAGGATACCGCGTGCGCCATCAATGCTCACATCCAATAAATTGCTGTGGATGGCCTGCTCCGCGGCGTCGAGGGCTCGATTGTCCCCGGCCCCGCGGCCGATGGACATCAACGCGGCCCCCCCTTCATTCATAATTGTGCGCACGTCGGCGAAATCCACGTTAATCAACCCCGGAACGGTAATCACTTCCGAGATCCCTTGGATGCCTTGGCGCAACACATCATCAGCCAGCCGGAAGGCTTCCAGCATGCTCATCTTCTTATCCGAAAGCTGGAGCAAACGATCATTAGGCACAACAATGAGCGTGTCCACGGCCTGGGAGAGATTTTCCAGACCTTCCTCGGCCACGCGCCGACGCCGGCTGCCCTCGAAAGAGAAAGGCTTCGTCACCACGCCAATGGTCAGCGCCCCTTCCTCCTTGGCCAGGGATGCCACGATGGGAGCCGCTCCCGTTCCCGTACCGCCCCCCATGCCGGCGGTAATGAACACCATGTCCGAAGCCCGGATCACCTCTCGCAATTCTTCCATCGACTCTTCCGCGGCCTTGCGACCGACCTCGGGATCGCCCCCGGAGCCCAGGCCGCGCGTGATGCGCTCTCCAATGCGCAGTCGGACGGGCGCGCGCGACTGCATCAGTGCCTGACTATCCGTGTTCACAGCCACGAACTCCACGCCCTGAATCCCCATCTCGATCATGCGATTGACCGCATTGGATCCGCCTCCGCCCAGGCCGATCACCTTAATCTTTGCCATGTTGTCTACAAACCCCTGGGTCGTCTTTTTTGCCGTCATGATGCTCGCGTCCTCCTTTTCCGACGAATTCTCCTGTTCCGCGGCCACCGCGGGAACGTCGATGGCCGCTCCCTCGTCCTCTGTACCTCTCTCCGGGAAATCATCTTTCTGGCCGTGGCCCGCCACTTTTTCCTCGTCCCCACCAACCCTGTCTTCCTTCTGACCCCTCTCAGCGGGGGGAGCAGACGTCGCCATCGGTGCCGGGAGAGGAGGGTCCTCTTCCTCACTCACGTCCACCACCGGGTCGACATTATCCAGCTCTGTCCGGCTCACCTGACGAGGGAGGAGAGAGCGAGGCCGTGCAAACAAGCGCCGGACGTTTTTGGCGTTCTCACCCTCGTAGGTGAAACTTACCCGTGGCTGCCAACTCATCATTCCCTCCTTCAGCCCACCTCCAATTGGACATCCCACCCTGTGTCCATGCTTAGCCTCTCTTAGCCTTCCGGCAGCAGCCGTCGGAGCCAATCCGCTAGCCGGCTCATCAATCCGGGCCCCTCTCGCCGCGACAAGGTGGCCTGGGCGTAAGAAAGGCTATCCGGATGTGAGCTTCCCCACCGCAGAAGCCCCACCACTGTCGCATACGCGGGGGACCGGTACTCCTCCGGCAGTCCCCGGATTTCCGGCAGAATTCCCTGGCGCACAGGCACTTGCAAGCGTTCGCGGGCCAAATCGCGTAACCCCGCCAATTGGGCGCTCCCCCCGGCGAGTACCACTCCGGCCGGGAGCAAGCCGTCATACCCCGAGGCCTTCACCTCCTTCCAGGCCATTTCCAGGATTTCCTCCGCCCGGGCTTCCAGGATCTGTGAGAGAAAATAGCGGCTCACCGTGCGTCGCCCGTCATCGCCAAACCCGCCGACCGATACGGTCTCATCCGTGGAGACCCATTTAGGCTGAGCATGACCGTAGCGGATCTTGAGGGTTTCCGCCGCGGCCAGGGGCATCCGCAAGCCAATAGCCACATCCTGCGTCAGGTGATGGCCAGCCACCGGCGTGGAGAACAGATGCCAGGGACTGCCTTCCAGGAAAATAGCCACGTCCGTCGTTCCGCCCCCCACATCCATCACGGCGACGCCCAACTCCTGCTCCTCAGGAGTCAACACCGCCAGGCCAGATGCCACCGATTGCAACACCAGCTGATCGATCTCGATCCCGTTGGCCTGCACACACTTGACCAGATTTTGCACGGCCACCGACGACGCCGTCACCACCAGCGCATCCACCTCCAGACGAAACCCCTCCATGCCCACGGGTTCACGGACCCCGGCCTGATCATCCACTTTGAACATGCGGGTCAACGTCTGGACGACCATCCGGTTATGGGGCAACGGTACGGCACTGGCGTTCTCCAAAGCTCGTTCCACATCCTCAGAGGTGACACTACGCGTGCCCCGCGGGGAAATCGTCACCACGCCGTGGGAGACGACCGACTCCACGTGATACCCAGAAAGGCCGACGAAGGCGTTGGCAATACGTACATTTGCCGTCCGTTCGGCCTGCGCCACCGCTTCGCCGATAGCAGTGGTCACCTCCTGCACATTGACCACCGCTCCTCGGCGGACCCCGCGCGAGGGGGTTTCGCCGATTCCGAGGATCACCAAAGCACTGTCGTCCACGACTTCGGCGATCATCGCACAGATTTTCGTCGTCCCCACATCTAAGGCGGCAATCATGTCGCTCACGCTCAACATCCTCCTTATCTCAGGGCAAGGCCACAACTTCTTCCGGATTGCGAAGATCGATCAGACGAAAATGCTTACCCTGAGCCCGCATTTTCTGCAACAGTGCAGGCAACCGCACAATGCGCCGACCCACCCCCCGCGCCGTGCCCAAATGAACCTGAATATCCCCTCCCGGGTCATGCAAGATCAACCAAAGTCCACCGGCCGGGTCGTAGTATACCGTCTTCACCTGCGGCATTATGCGACTCACTTCACGCAACGCAACCAATACCCGGGGAGCCAGACGAGTAGGAACGCCTTCCTTCGTAATCGCCGGTGCAGTCCCCCTGGGGTCGGCCACCACCATCAAGGCACGAGACGTAGCCCGTGCCGGCATCACAACCCCCTCTTCATCCACCCAAAAGACCTTGCCGGCCCGCTCCCAGCGCAGGAAAGGGACACGTTCCTGCACTGAGATCTGCAGGCCCGAGGGAAACTTCACTTGCACGTGGGCATGCCGCACATAAGGCAGTCTGGCCACCCGGGCTGCCACCGCAGAAGGCTTCACGAAGAAGAGGTGAACGCCTTCCACACCGGCAGTCCGGTAGATTTCCTCAGACGACAACAAGTGATTCCCGACAATGGTCACACGCTCCCGGTACACATAAAAACCGTTGCTCGCGCCAATGGCCAACAGGACAACCACGATCGCGACGATGACCACCAACGACACCGCCTGGGGTTTACCCAGCGGTGGCAAGGCCAATCGCCGCCGGCGCTGTTGCCAGCGCAAGGAGAATCCCCCTCGTTGCTCACTCCGGAAACGTCGCCGGGTCGTGCGTCGTCGTGGGCGCCGACGTGTTTCTCGCGATCGTGTCCGTTCCCGCTTTCCCGCTTGCTTACGCATGGGCTTCGATGTGGCGATGATGACGTTCCGCATAGCGTTCCAGCCCCAGTAAAACCAGTTTTTCGACTAAATCCTCGCCCGCCACCCCGCTGGCTTCCCACAGCTTCGGATACATGCTGATCTGCGTGAAACCAGGCATCGTGTTCACTTCATTGAGATAGATCTCGCCCGTCTCCCGGTGCAGCAGGAAATCCACGCGGGCCAACCCGGCCGCGTCCAGAGCTTTGAAGGCAGCAACCGCCATCTCCTGAATCGCGGCCAGGGCGTCGGGGGGCAGAGGGGCCGGAATCGACAGGCGAGACCGTTCATCTTCGTACTTTGCTTCGTAATCATACCATTCTTTGGCCGGAATGACCTCACCGGACACCGACGCACGCGGATAGTCATTCCCCAGCACCCCAATCTCGATCTCCCGCGCGGGAATGGCCGGCTCAACCACAATGCGGCGATCATAATGTCCGGCCAGCTCCAGGCCGCGCAGCAGAGCGTCGGAATTTTCCACCTTGCTGATACCAATGCTGGATCCGAGATTGGCCGGTTTGACGAACATGGGGTAAGAGAATGTGGCCTCCACGCGGGCCACCACCGCGTGCGGTCGACGAGTCACTTCTTGCCGGCCGAGCACGAGCCAGGGGAGCACGGGCAGTCCGCTGTTGTGAAACAAGGACTTGGCCAGCCCCTTGTCCATGGCCAGCGCACTCGCTGCCACACCACTGCCCACATAAGGCACATCGGCTACCTCAAAGACTCCTTGTAACGTGCCGTCTTCGCCGTAAGGGCCGTGCAGCGCCGGGAACAAAATGTCGACGCTGGTCAAGCGCTCCACAGGGGGGAGAAGGTCGGCCGGCGCGATCGGACCCCGGGGTCGGGAGACTATGTCGGCCCCGTCCGCCAGCATGCGTTCGGCCACCTCGTCAAACCACCAGCGCCCCCACCGATCCACGGCCATCAGGACAACCTCATGGTCCCGTTTCCTCAACATGCGCACAATATAACGAGCCGAGAGGATGCTGATCTCGTGCTCCGCCGAGCGGCCGCCAAAAATTACACCAACGTCCATATTGCCTCCTCCAGCATCCTACTCCCTACTCCCTACTCCCCACTCCCCACTCCCCAACTCCCCTCTCCCCTCCTCCGTGCTCGCGTCCCTACTCGCTCTTCACCCAACACCAAAATTTCTGGCTGCAACTGCACACCGAACATCTTTCGCACACGCTCCTGCACTCGGGAGATCAAAGTCAGCACATCGGCTGTCCGGGCATTTCCCGTGTTGACAATGAAGTTCGCGTGGATGGGTGATATCATGGCGCCGCCCACGTGTGTTCCTTTCAAACCGGCGGCCTCGATGAGACGTCCCGCGTAATCCCCCGGCGGATTGCGGAAAATTGAGCCCACGCTGGGCTCACCGGGTTGGGTCCGGCGGCGATAGCGAAGATAGGCTTGCGCCTGCCGACGCAACTCGGCCATATCCCCCCGTGTCAGGGCCAACATGGCCCCTACCACCACCGGAAATGGATCGCCTGCTGCCCGCTTCTGCTTCAGGACGGAGGTGCGATAGCCGTAACACAGTGCCTCGACCGGGACGTTCTCGATGCCCCCGTCCTCGTACAAGAGGGCAACACGCTCGACGACCTCGGCCATGCTTCCCCCATGTGCGCCTGCGTTGCCCACCACAGCCCCCCCCAGCGTGCCAGGGATACTCACGGCCCACGTCATCCCGTCGATCCCCCGTTGAACCAACGCGCGGGCCAGCCCGGCCAGAGGCATTCCCCCTTCCGCCCACACTCGCGGCGGATCTCCTTCCAAGATCGTCATTCCTCGACAATGGTTGACGACAACCAGGCCTTGGATCCCCTCATCCGGGATCAGAACATTGCTGCCTCCTCCCAAAATAGTCACAGGGACACCCGCTTGCACAGCCGAGCGTAGCAGCAGCAGGAGACGACTCAGGCGCGTGGGCACAGCCAGCACCTCTGCCGGTCCGCCCACTCGCATGGACGTGTACCGGGCCAGGGGAGCCTGTTCTGCCAACAAATCTCCTGCCAGCACCTCACGCCAATAAGTGATCAACGTCGCTTCCGCCATCTATTTCCTCAAGTTAGTCCCTCAAACCGGACGTGACGCTTTCATTGGAATCACCTCGAGCAGCCGTCGTGCCACCTGGACACTCGTGCCCGCGCCCAATGTGATAACCACATCCCCGGGACGAATCCGGCTCTGCAGATGAGCCACCGTCTCCTCCACATCCCCGGTAAAGCTCACCGCGGGGTGCTCGATGGCTTCCGCCACGATCGGACCGGTCAAGTCCAGGGTATCCCACTCCCGGGCCGCGTAGATTTCCATTACCAGGACACGATCAGCATCTGAGAAAGCCCGACGCCACTGAGATAGCAGGGCTCGGGTGCGGCTGTACGTGTGGGGCTGGAATACCGCCCACACCCTCCGGCCAGGATACGCCAATCGCGCCGCGGCCAGGGTCGCCCGCACCTCCGTGGGATGGTGGGCGTAGTCGTCGATAACCGTCACTCCGCCCACCTCCCCCAGGTGTTGAAAACGGCGCCGTGCGCCTTCATATGACATCAGGTGATAAGCCAGGCTCTCGGAGGGGAATCCGGCGGCATCCAGAGCTGCCAGCGCTGCCAACGCATTGAGCACATTGTGATACCCCGGTACCCGCAAGGTCAGGACCGGTCCAACCTGCGTGCCCGCCCGAACAGGTTGAAACCGAATTCCCCCCGTATGAGCTGTGCCCACCACCACAGCCCGCCATATTGCCTCGCTCTGAAGCCCGTACGTGACCACAGGACGACCGCTGCGCGTGGCCGCGGCCATGGCCCCCGCGTCGTCGGCGCACGCCACCACCGTCCCGGCTGAGTGGGCATAGGTGGTGAACGCTTCCAGGTACGCGCCTCGCGTTGGGAAGCAATCCACATGATCCCACTCCACGTTGGTGAGGACCGCCACCCTCGGCGTCAGGCCCCAGAACATGTGATCGTACTCATCCGCCTCGATGACGAACGTGGGCAGTTCCCCGGCATCGGCATTCCCCCAGGTGGGCAACTCCGAGCCGACGATATAGCCCACCGGCTGGCCGCCACGGCGCAACGCGTGAACCACCATCCCCGTTGTCGTCGTTTTCCCGTGAGTGCCCGCGATACCGATCACTTCGCGCCCGGCCAACAAATAGGGCAGGAGATCTCGTCGCTTCAGCACGGGGATGCCAAGACGGCCGGCAGCCACCACCTCAGGATGGGCCACAGGAACCGCAGAAGAAATAAGGAGGGCATCTGCCCGCTCCAGATGGGCCGGATTGTGGCCCACCGAGACGTGGACGCCCAACCGAGCCAGGGCATCCAGGCGAGGATTCGCGCGGCGATCGCAACCGCTGACATCGATCCCCAATCCCAGAAGTACGCGCGCTATTGCCGAGAGGCCCGTGCCTCCTATGCCCATGATATGCAGGTGCGACCAGGGCAACCCGTCCCTCATCTCTCCTCCCGCATGTTTCTTTTCCTCACCCCTCGTCCTTTGTGACTTCGGCTTCGAGTACACAGTGATCGACCTTTCTCACATCTCATTTGCGAACACTCAGGATAACCAGAATGCCGGCGAACGCTGCCAGGAACTCCGGGTGATCGCCGAAGAGCACGGGTGGCAACAGGTGCAGCATGCTCCGTGCCCGGTCTGTCAACAGATCCGGCTTGAAAAGTCCATACTTGGCAATGTAAGGATAGTGATACTTGTCCAGGTAATACCAGAGCGTGCCGGTGAAAAGGTAACCATTGACCATCCCCACGATCACGTTGAAGAAAAATCCTTCCAGACCGCCGGGGGGAGTTCCCGGAAAGGAAAACGTCCGCCCCGCGTAGGTGGCAAACACTACCGCAATCAGCACGCCCTGGTAGATGAGTACCAGCAAGAAGTTTCGCGTCTCCTCAGAAAAATGAATTGCCAGCAGTGTTTGAATTTTGGGAAACACCTGCTTGAGCAAAAAGGTTTCCAGTTTTCCGCCAAACTGCAGCTCCAGGAAAAGGACGATGAGCATGAGCACGGTCACGCCCAGCTCTCGGTGGTACCCGCGCACCAGAGCAATGACGATGAACACCAGGACAAGCGCGCCCCACAAGGTTTCAATTGGTCCCACCCGTCCACCCCCGAGTTATCGTAATTTCCAGGCTGCCCAGAGAATAAGTCCGCCCACCAGCATCAACACCACATAAGCCGGCTGAATTCCCAGGATCTGGCTGAGCTGCTCGATTCCCTGATGCATAAACTCTCCCGCCTGCCGTTGTTGAGCCGCGCTGACCCGCTGACCGGGCACGCGAGCAGGCAACTGCCGCGGGAGTAGCGGCAAAATCAGCGACCCGATCAAGTAACCGTTGATCATTCCCATCACCATGGCGACCGGCGAGGGCCGAGAGGAGATGAAACGGCCGACAAAATAGCCGAGAAAGATGACGCCGATGAACAGCAGGAACAGGAACGCCTGCTGGCGATCGGACGGGATCAAGGGCTTCATCTTGCTCAACTCTCCGGCCTTCTCCATCATTTTCGGGGGCGAGAAACCGGCACTCGCCGCCAGCTTGAACAAGGCCCAGAACTGGTTGAGGCGTTCCACCAGTTTCGTTCCCACATCGGTCGCTCGCAAGAGTTGTCCAAACATGATGGCAAAGAAGACGACCAGCTCGCGCCCAAATCCCCGCTTCCAGCCGACGTAGCCGAAAACAAGCAGGAGGACAAAGAGCGTGACCACGCCCTGCCACGTATCTCCGGTCGCTTGTGCCTGTGCCAGTTCCATCCGCATCTCAATCCCACCTCATCCCGCCAGTTGCCAGAGAAGATCCCCAATGCGCCGAGCCCCGTCGGGACGGAAGAGCCGTCGTGCGGCTGCGGCCATGGCTTGCCGTCGACTCTCATCGTCCAACAGCGATCTCAGTGTGGAAACCAAATCCTCTCCCAGCCGATCGTCGTCCACCAGGACAGCCGCACCCCGGTCGGACAGATAGCGCGCGTTGTGCTCCTGGTGCCGCCCCGCGTGAGGATAAGGCACCAGCACCGCGGGCAACCCACGCGCCGGAAATTCGCCCAAAACCGAGGCCCCGGCCCGGCTCACCACCAGATCGGCCGCCGCAAGAGCATCGGGCATTTCTTCGTGCAGGTAGGGATACACGCGGTAACGGGCCTGCATCCCCTCGGGCAGGGAAGCCCGGACTTCTCGCACCCAATCGATGTCCAACCGTCCGGTGATGTGCACCACCCATGCCTCCTGCAGCAACGTCTTCACGTTCGCTGTGAGCGCTCGGTTGATGCTGCGCGCCCCGCGACTGCCCCCAAAGACCAACAACATCCGCT
Organism: uncultured Anaerolineae bacterium; assembly: GCA_964487375.1. Taxonomy (GTDB): domain Bacteria; phylum Chloroflexota; class Anaerolineae; order JAADDB01; family JAADDB01; genus JAADDB01. The sequence goes on from CAZAQA010000029.1 coordinate 31,314, forward strand.
CCTTTGCCGGAATGCTCCAGCGTCGGCGGGCCTGCTCTCGGCGGGCAGCCATGATCTCCTCCCGCACCGGATAGCCCGTCAGAACCCCTTTGCCCGGAAAATAGGCGAGCGCTTCGGGCACGGTGACCGCGACCCGAGCGGCCAGGCGTTGCAAGCGATGGATGGCCATGCCGGGCGTCACGTCGGGCAGGTAGAGGACCACGGGCACGCCCATGGCTCGCGCGGCCAGAGCCACCGGGCCGGTGACCCAACCGCCGGTGAGAAACACCACGTCCGGTTGAAACGTCCGCATGATGCGGTGTGCCTGTAAGACCCCTCGTACCACACGCATGCCGTTGATGACCACCTTCCAGGGGGCCTGTCCCCGAATCTGTCCGCTGACAATGGGGCGGAAAGTCACCCCGGCCCGCAAGACCAGCTCGGCTTCCACGCCGTCGGCCAGGCCGACATAAAGGAGAGTCAGTCGAGCCTGCCGTTCTCCGGCCTGTACCCTCAAGGCGTTATATACGCTCAGAGCGGGATACACGTGTCCCCCCGTACCCCCTCCCGACATGAGAACTCTCATACTGTGACCTCGTCGGCATGTAACGCGATATATTCAGCAGGACTCCCACTGCGGCCATCGACATGACCATCGACGAGCCCCCATAACTCACGAACGGCAGCGGAATCCCGGTAGGCGGCAGGAGGGCCACGGCCACGCCCATATTGATGAGGGCCTGGAACACCAGCCAGCTTGTCATCCCTGCCGCCATCAAGCTGGCAAACGCGTCGGGGGCCCGTGCGGCGATGACATAGCCCCGGTAAGCCAGCAGGCCAAACAAAACCAGAACCAGGGTCAGCCCTACCAGGCCAAACGCGTTCCCCACCGCGGCCAGAATGAAATCATGATGAATGGCCGGCACATACGTGTTCAACTCCCCGGGACCTCGTCCCAGGATCCCGCCCTCCCGCATCACCCGGAGTGCCAGGGACAACTGAGACCACCGCTCTGCATTTGGATTCTGCCAGAGCGCGATCAAATCCTGGACACGCTGCCGGGCATGAGGGAAGAAGTACACCAGCCCCGTGAATGTGATGCCCCCCACCCCTGTTGCCGCCAGGAACTGCTTCGGGTCAGCGCCAGCGATGAAGAACATGACCATGCCCACGCCAGCCAGGAGCACAGCCGTGCCCAGGTCCGGTTGCAACGCCACGATACCTGCAACCAACCCCACAATGACACTGAAAGGGACCAGGCCATAGCTGATATCCTGCAACTTGTCCCGCCGCGAGGCCAGCCAGGTGGCCGCGTACACGACCAGCGCGAATTTTGCCAGTTCTGAAGGTTGCACGCTCTTCCCCGTCAAAAACCGCGCCGACCCGAAACGTGCCGGCGCGAAGAGTACGCCCACCAACAAGAGCAATGTACCGCCCAGGATAAGTAAGGCGAAACGCCGCCACAACACGTAAGGAATCCGACTGATCCCTCCCATTCCTGCCAGTCCAATTAGAGTCCAAATGAGCTGGCGCTTGAACCAGATGGCCGGATCCCCGCTCGGCAGAGCCAGGTGGACCGTGGCGCTGTACACAGACATCAGCCCGAGTATCACCAGCACCATCACCACCACGAGCAGACCGGCATCATACCCGACGAAGAAGCGGCGTTCCGTTGACCGTTGACTTTCCATCTCATCACCCCACGAAGGGCCTCCGCTGCTTTTGACTTACGGCAACGCCTGCACCAACCTGCGGAAGTGCTCTCCCCTTCGCTCGAAATTCTCGTACGCATCGAAGCTCGTTCCTCCGGGAGACAGCAGGACCACTTCCCCCGGACGTGCAACCTCGGCCGCCCGGCGAACGGCCTCCTCCAGGTCGAGAACGCGCTCCACGCCCGCCAATGGCCCTTTTGACACGCCCACATGGGGGCGCAAAACCCCTTCGATGAGAGGGGCAGCTTCGCCGAAGGCAATCACCCACCGGACCCGCCGTTCGGCCTCGCGAGCAAATTCATCCCAGGGCAACTTCTTGTCCCGGCCTCCTGCCAAGAGCACAATCGGTGCCTCGAAGGAACGCAGTGCTGCCACCACCCGTTCCGGCGCCGTGGCAATGGAGTCGTTCACCCACAAGATCCCCTGCCAGCGTCGCACCACCTCCAGGCGGTGGGGCACCCCCTGGAACGTGCGAGCCACCTCCCCCGCCACCTCGTGGGAAACACCCACAGCCATACCGATGACCGTCGCGGCGAGGATATTGGCCACATTGTGTCGTCCTCGCAGTTTGACTTCGCCCGCCCGACAGATGAGCGACGGCTCTGCTTCGGGCAGGTAGGCCATCAGCCGATCCCCGTCCAAATATGCTCCGGAAGATGTGTGCTTTTTCAAGCTAAACGCCATATGGCGCACCCCGCTGAATCCGGCAGCCCGCGCCTCCTTCCGCCAGCGGGACGTCCAGGGGTCGTCCAGGTTCCACACCACCGTATCTCCCGGCCCCTGATAACGCAAGATGTTGCGCTTGGCCTCCGCGTAAGCCTCCATGCTGGGATGCCGGTCCAGGTGATTGGGCGTCAGGTTCAACACCGTCGCCACCCGGGGACTGCGCGTGCACAACTCCAACTGGAAGCTGGAGAGCTCCAGCACCAACCAGTCATCGCCCGCCAGTTCCTCCAGGCGGTCCAGCACCGGCATGCCGATGTTTCCCCCCACCTGCACCCGCTTGCCTCCCAGACGCAGAATCTCTCCCACCAACGTGGTCGTAGTCGTCTTCCCGGCCGACCCCGTGATGCCGATGACCGGCACAGGCGAATGTCGCAGCGTCAGCTCCGCGTCGCTTACCAGGGGAATGCCCCGGCGGACAGCTTCCCGGACAACCGCAAGGGTCAGGGGGATGCCGCCGCTGACCGCCAGCATGTTCGCGTCGTCCAGCAAGGAGAGGGGATGCCCTCCCAGGGCGAACTCCACACCCAGGCGTGCCAGCGCGTCCACCCGCTCGCGCAGGGCCTCCTTCGAGCGTCGGTCGGAGACCACCACGCGCGCCCCGGTGCGGGCGAAGAAGCGCGCCATGGCCATGCCCTGCCGCCCCAATCCTAAAACAACCACCTTCTTGTCCCTGTATTCCTCCACACTCAACTCCCTACCCATCTTCCCACTCCCTACTCTCCCCCACTCCCTACTCCCTACTCTCTCCTACTCCCTACCCTCCCCCACTCCCCACTCTCTCCTACTCCCTACTTCTCCACTCCCCGCGTTTTATATCAACGCCAGCGCTACCCCCAGCATGGCACTGAGAATGCCGATCAGCCAGAAACGCCAGGTCACCTGAGTCTCCGACCACCCCAGCGCCTCGAAGTGATGGTGTAAGGGAGCCATCTTAAACACCCGCCGCCCCTGCCCCCACACACGCCGCGTCAATTTGAAATAGCCGACCTGGATCATGACCGAGACGGCCTCGACCACGAACACAGCACCCACGACGGGCAAAAGGAGCCACTGTCCGGTCATCAGGGCCACCACGCCCAGGGTGGCCCCCAGGGCCAGGGAGCCCGTATCTCCCATGAACAGCTCCGCCGGATGGGCGTTGAACCAGAGAAAGGCCAGCACCGCCCCAACCACGGTGAAACAGAAGGCCGTCAGCCAGATTTGCCCCTGGAGGTAGGCAATGACGCCATAGGCGGCAAAGGAAATCGCCCCGATACTGCCCGCCAGACCGTCCAGGCCATCCGTCAGGTTGACCGCGTTGGAAGTGCCAACGATGATGAACATAGCAATGGGAATGTACCCCACCCCCAGCGGTATCTTCTGAGGTATCGTCGGGATGGCAATGCTCTGGAGGCCCAGGCCGGCATAGAGAGCTATAGCGGTGACAAAGGCCAGCACCACCTGCAGGCCGAACTTCTGTCGCGGCGTCAGCCCTTCCCCCTGAGCCCGCGTGCCCCGAATGCCCTCCAGGTCGTCGATCAGCCCCAGGACGCCGAATCCCAACATGACGCCCACCGGCACCAAAATGGAGCGGCCGATATAGGTTCGTCCCATCAGATTGGCGATGTTCAAGGCCAGTGTGATAAGGATGACCGGTATCAAGATCATCAATCCTCCCATGGTTGGCGTACCCATCTTCACCATGTGAGATGATGGCCCTTCAATCCGAATTTTTTTGCCCAGCCCATACCGCTTCAACAGCAGGATCAAAGGACGTCCCCAGATCACGGCCAGAAAAAAGGCGATGGTGCCCAACGTCAACGAATAGGCCATAGTTGCTATCGTCCCCGCCCAGGGTGCATAAAGTCTCAATCCTCCACTAACGCCCGCAAGGCATCGACCACCCGTTCCAGGGCCATCGCGCGAGAAGCCTTCACCAGCAGGATATCGCCCGGTTGTAGCCACGCCCGCGCTTGCTCTGCCGCCTCCTCAGGAGTATCCACCTGGATGACGTGTTCCGGGGCCAGGCCTACAGCCATTGCCTCCTCGGCGATCCAGCGCGCCCGTTTGCCCACGGTAATAAGACGGTCCACGACCTCCGCTGCCCGCGCCCCTACCTTGCGGTGGCCTACCTCCTCGTAGCTCCCCAATTCCAGCATATCCCCCAGAATGGCCACCCGACGCCCGTCCAGATCGGCCAACAAATTGAGAGCAGCCAGCACGCTGGAAGGGCTGGCATTGTATGTGTCGTCGATAATCTTCGTGCCGCGAAGACCCGGCACCACCAGGATGCGCAACTGAGCGTCGGTATCCTGCAGACCGGCCAGAATGTCCTCCCACTCCATCCCGAAGACCAACCCAACCGCGGCCGCGCGCAGCGCGGTATGGACGCTGTGTTGTCCCAACCAAGGCAGACGCACAGGGATGCACTGCCCCTGACTGTGGAGAGTGAAGCGAAGGCCCTCCAGGCCCAATGTCTCCACATTATCCGCCCACAGGTCCGCATCCGGTGTCAGGCCGTAGGTAAAAACGCGCGCCCGCGTGGCCTCGGCCATACGCCGTACTCGCTCATCATCCCAGTTGAGAATAGCCGTGCCCTCCTCCGGCAGTGCCCGTACCAGCTCCGACTTCGCCTCCCAAATACGCTCGACGGTGCCCATCCGCTCCAGGTGGCTTACTCCCACATTGGTGACCACGCCCACCTGGGGATGAGCAATATGACAGAGGGCACGAATATCCCCGGGAACGTAAGCTCCCATTTCCAGGACCAGGGCCTGATGTGAGTTGTTAAGGTGCAAGAGCGTGAGCGGCAGGCCGATTTCATTGTTAAAGCTGGCCCGGCTCCACAAGGTGACATATCGCTGCCGTAAAACGGCCGCGATCATCTCCTTGGTGCTCGTCTTGCCCACACTGCCCGTCACGGCCACAACCCGCGGGCCGTGCAGCGAGCGCCAGTAAGCGCCTGCCCGTTGCAGGGCCGCCAGGGTCTCCGGCACCCGCAGGAGCACCGGCAACCCCACAGGAGCTGTCGGCCAGGAAGCCACGTCCACGACCGTCGCCTTCCCCCCTTCAGGAACGCGTGCCACCAGAGCTCCCACGGCCCCTCGGGCCAGTGCGTCTCCTACGAACTCATGACCATCCCGATTCTCTCCGGGCAGCGCGATGAAGAAAGATCCTTCTCCAGCCTGCCGAGAATCAATAACGACTTCACGCAAAGGAACGTCGGGCAGGTACAGAGCGCCGCGCGGGTCGCCCCCAATGCCCAACCACATGTGACGCAATGTGATGGCCACCGGGTGTCCTCCTTTCGGACTTCACGCAATATGAATGCCACCCCGCCATTATACGACGCCCTGAAGACGACTTCCAAGAACCTCGCGTTCCTTCCCCAGCCTCTTCCTCAATCCTGGCGCTGAAAGGAGGCCATTCCAGGGGCCCCGCCGCATCCCGACATCCCCTCCCCATGGTCAACCTCCTGTGGCCGGCGGCCTGGCCGTTTCGCTCGCCGGGCCAGGCGGTACAATGTCCAACAAGGGGATCACGCGGTCCGCAATGCGAACAAATGTGGGATAAGCGGTGTTGAATCCCCAAATGTACTTGGGGCTAAAGGGTAAGGGGCCTCGCTCCGGACGCTCCAGGAATACCAAAATGATGACCTGTGGATTCTGGGCCGGCAAATAGCCCACAAAGGTCACGTTTTGCTCATCCCGGGCATACTTCTTTGCCCCCGGCAGTGCGACCTGGGCGGTTCCCGTCTTTCCGGCCACCTGGTAGCCTCGCACCCGGTCAGGAATGGAGATGGCGTCGACGACCCCAGTCAGCCAGGAAGTGATCACGCGTGCCGTCTCCTCCCGAATGACCCGCTCCCTGCGCGGCCATACCACCTCACGATAGACTCCGTCCTTCAGATATCCTTTGAGGACGTGTGGAGTAACCATGTAACCGCCGTTGGCTAACGCGGCCATTGCCCGAATGATCTGGATGGGCGTGGCGGCCATGGCCTGGCCAAAACTGTTCGTCACTAGGTCGGAGAGGCTCCAGGTGCGCTCTCGCGGATGCCGGAGTGTCCCCTCATTCTCGTTCGATTGGTCGATCTCCGTCAGTCGACCGAACCCAAACAAGTCCATATAACGATAAAAACGGGTCGGCCCCAACATGGTGGCCACTTTGGCCGTCGGCACATTCAACGACTTGGCCAGGATCTGGGGCGGCGTGACGTTGCCAAACCCACGCCGTTGTGAGTTACGAATAGTCACGCCCCCGTACGTCCACACGCCGGGATCGTAAATGACCGTATCCGTGGTCACGACCCGGGCGTCCAGGGCCGCTGCAAACGTCACCGCTTTAATGACCGACCCCGGTTCATAGCTCAGAGACACGGCTCGATTGGACCAGACATTGGCCGTGCTCGGATACTCATAGAAATGGTTGGGATCAAACGTCGGCCAGTTCGCCAGGGCCAGAATGCTCCCGTCTCGGGGATCCATGATGATGACGCTGCCCGACTTGGCTTGATAGCGCTCGACGGCGTCCGCCAGTTCCCGTTCTGCCCAATACTGGACTCCCAGGCGCAATGTCAGGACCAGGTCGTGCTCGTAAGGGGAGGGGAAGAAGGGAGAAATACCCCCAGGCGGCGTGGCCTCATAGGTATGTTCAGGTTGGAGCTCCTTGCCGGAAAGAAGAAAGCGTTCATAGAATTCATGGACCCCCCCCACGGCCCGGGGCGGATGAGCCCAGTTACGGAACCCAAGAACATGGGCACAGACCGGCCCCTGGGGAAAGGTCCGCACCCATTCTATGTCCACTCGCAACCACGGCTCGATGCCGGCCCTGGCCAGGCGTCGGATTTCCTGCCTGGCCGCATCGGCTGTTCGGGCGGGCAGATGGCGGAATTCGGTGAAAGGAGCGTTCCCATCCAGGGCCTTTGCCACCTTCTGGGCCGGCAAGCCCTGAGAGAGCATCCAGGCGCGAGCTTCCTCTTTTTGGGCTGCGTGCAGGAGCCGCCGATCCACAGTGAGGGTGTATAGTGGTGAATCGAAGGCCAGCACATTCCCCTGGGCATCCACAATGGTACCCATGTGGAATTCTTTCGATCGCGAGGACGGTCGGCGGCCCTCCGCGTAGAGGACTTGCCAGCGCACCACTTGGAGCCAGATAGCGACGAGCAAGGCCATCACGCCGACGAGGATAACAAACATGCGTCGCGCGGGATAGGTTTGTCGGTTCATCCTTGCCCCCTGGGTTACTTCCGAGTCAGAGCCCTATTCGCGCCTTGGAGCACATGCTGCAGGTGGAAGATCCGAGCCCAGGAGACCACATACGGGCCCTGAGGCCGCACGGCGGGAGCCGCCTGGGTACGATTCGAACCCCGGACCATGGGGGGGTTGACCTGCCAGTACTGAACCGGAATGGGTTTCAACCCCTCGCTCAGGCGGGCCATCCGGTCGACAGAGAGATACGGGGCCAACTGGGCCTCCAGGCGAGTGTTTTCCTCCACCATCGCGGCCCACCGAGCCTGAACCCGGGTCGTCTGATACTGTAACAGAGCGACTTGACCCAACAGGTGTAAGTAAACGAACACCAGCAAGCCCAGGTAGAAGGCGGCGACAACCAGGAGAATGTGGCGGCGCGTCAGCCCAACGCTGAGGCGTGAACGAGGGATCGCCAACGTCCAGCCATCCTGCCAGCGTCGGATTGAGGGGGAACGGACGGTCATGGGTATCTCCTCCCAAATCGATATACCATCGTGTTTCGCAGGGCTGTTGGCCCGCCATCTATCGTTTCTCCACAGCCCGCAGTTTGGCACTGCGACTGCGCACATTGCGAGTGATTTCTGCTGCAGAAGGCACGACCGGCTTAGACGTCAAAAGGCGCACCTGTGCCTTATGCCCACACGTACAAACGGGCTGCCGAGGTGGGCAAATGCAATCTTTCGATTCTCGACGGAAGAATCGCTTGACAATGCGGTCTTCCAAAGAGTGAAAGGTGATGACAACCACCCGGCCGCCCGGCCGCAGGACGTTCAGGGCCTGGGGCAGGGCACGTTCCAAGGCGCCGAGTTCATCGTTCACAGCAATGCGCAGCGCCTGAAACGACCGGGTGGCAGGATGTAAACGCTGACCGGGACGCCGGGGCACGACGTGCTCGATCAGCGCTGCCAGTTCGGATGTCGTTGTCACGGGACGATGCCGTACGATGGCTTGGGCAATACGGCGAGCTCGCGGCTCCTCGCCGTACGTGCGGATGATCCGGACCAGCTCCTCTTCGGACAAGCTGTTCACCAGATCGGCTGCAGTGCGAGGCAACGATGGATCCATGCGCATATCCAGAGGCCCCGACTGCAGGAAGGAAAACCCACGTCGGGCAGCCTCCAACTGGTCCGACGAGACCCCCAGATCCATCAACACGCCATCCGCAGGGACGAACCCGGTGCGGGTGGCCACTTTTTCCAAATGATCGAAATGTGCGTGCACGAGAATCACCCTGTGCTCGAGTCGATGTAAGCGTCGTTGTGTGCGTTCGATAGCCTCAGGGTCGGCGTCCAGACCGAGTAATCGGCCGTCTGGCGCACTGGCTTCTAAAATCGCTTCAGCGTGCCCGCCACCTCCTACGGTTGCGTCGATGTACCGCCCACCGGGTCGTGGCTGCAGGTAATCCAGCACCTCCTGCAGAAGCACAGGAACGTGCCGAGACCGCTCTAGATCCCCAGAAGATCCCATTGCTCCTCGGCCAAACCACGCTCTTCCGCTCCTTGAATCTCCTGCTGCCACATTTCCGGCGCCCACAGCTCAATGTACGTCTCCAGTCCGACAACCATGACTTCCTGCTCGATCCCCGCGTATTCCCGCAAGGGAGCCGGGAGGAGGATGCGCCCCAATCGGTCGGGTGTGACCAGATGGGCATTGCCCAACAACCAGCGCCGGGCCATACGCGCCTCTCGCTTCCCCAAAGGAAGGCCGTCCAGTTGCTGCGCCAGCGGCCGCCAGCGCTCCATGGGGAAGAGGAAAAGGCACGTGTCCATGCCCTTCGTCACCACCAAATCTGTGCCCAAAAAGGACCGGAATTTACTGGGCAAGGTCAACCGTCCTTTCCCGTCCAGGCGATGAATGTATGTCCCCAGGAACATGAAGGGCGCCCTTTCTCCCACTTTATCCCAAAATATCCCACCTGTGCCCACATTATATCACAAATTCTCCCCTTGTAAAGTAGGAAAAAAGTCCTGGGCAGAAACCTGAAGATTTCACCTGCGTTCTACGTGAAAAATCACGTCCGGAACCGAGCCAGACGAACAGCCGTTCCCCCCTTCGACCAGAGCAGCTCCAACCACCGTGCCCCCTCGGTTTTGAATATACGTAGTGGCTGACGCGCCCCCTGTCAGCGCAGGCGGTTTCCACTGGAGGTGCCCGAGGAGAGCAAGGAGATAAGGAGAGAATGGGGAGGGAGGCAGAGGATCGGGATACCGACGAGGGGTTAGGTTGCTTTTCACTCTACGCGCCTGGGGCCAGGGGATGCATCCTTTAGGATGACGCGGCCTTGCTGCGCAAGTCAACCGATTCCGGAACCATCCGTCCGGTGCTATAATGAGGCGGTCAGCAAAGGACCGACGTGAAGGGCCAGGGGCCCCGGATCACTTTCAGGAGCAAGAAGAGCGGAGGCCAACGAGACCGATAGCACATAAGAGAGGCATGGCGTGAGCTGGAAACAGATAGAACGTATTCGACGACAACTGAACAAAGAGCAGGGCACTCTTTATAAAGACTGGGGCGGACGACTGCGGATCGCTCTCACATTTCCTAACACCTACTACGTCGGCATGTCCAGCCTGGCCTTGCAGGTCATGTATCGAGCCTTCAACCGCTATCCAGGCGTGGTGTGCGAACGCACATTCTGGCACAAGGAGGAGTACGAGGCCGGCGTTCCTTTACTCACGTATGAATCCCAGCGTCCGGTGGCCGATGTGGACATCTTCGCCTTTACCATCTCCTATGAGATGGACTATTTCAACGTGGCCGACATGCTGCGGCAGGCTCGAATTCCTCCCTTGGCTGCCGAGCGACAGCACCAGCGCCGACCCGACGGCCGCCCCTGGCCGCTCCTCATTGCCGGCGGTCCGGCCATCACCATGAATCCGGAGCCCGTCGCCCCCTTCTTCGACGTGATGGTCATTGGAGAAGGGGAAACCGTCATCGGTCAAATCATCGAAGCTGTGCGTGAGCACGGCCCCGACCGCTCGGCGGCCCTCGAGGCCCTGGCGCAGGTGCCGGGTCTCTACGTTCCGGCACTCCACCCCAGCGACCCGACCCACCCGGATTTTCACCCTGTGGAGAGATTGTGGCTGCGTGGAGTTCCCCCGGTTCCTCCCACAACCCTGATCCACACGCCCGGCACTGAATTCAGCAACATGCACCTGATCGAGATCGCGCGCGGGTGTGGTCGTGGGTGTCGTTTTTGTCTGGCCGGCTACATCTACCGTCCACCTCGGGAGTATCCTCTGGAACAGGTGCTGGCGTGGGCGCGGGAAGGCTTGACGCACACCGACCGCATCGGACTGGTCTCTGCAGCCGTCTCCGACCACTCTCAGATCGACGAGCTGGCCGTTCGCTTGCGGGCGCTGGGCGCGCGTATCAGCGTTTCTTCCATGCGGACGGACCCCATCAGTGTGCCCCTGGTAGAAGCCTTACACGCCAGTGGCACCCGCACTCTGACCATTGCGCCGGAAGCAGGCAGCCAGCGATTGCGCGATGTCATCAACAAGACCCAGCGGGTAGACGATCTGATGGCCGCGGTGGACCTGGCCGAGCGCTTGCGATTTCCCCAGCTCAAACTCTATTTCATGCTTGGTCACCCAACGGAGAGGGAAGAGGATATCGACGAGCTCATCGCTTTCGTGACGGAGGTACGCAAAAAATTCAGCCGTACTCTGATCATCAACGCCACGCCTTTTGTGCCCAAACCCCACACACCTTTCCAGTGGATGGCCATGACGCCGGCGGCCGTGATCAAGGCGCGGCAGAAGCGCATTGCTCGCGCTCTGGCCCGGCACCGGGTGACGGTGCGCGCGGACAATCCCCGCTGGGCCGAAGTCCAGGGCGTGTTGGCCCGGGGGGACAGACGTTTGGCGCCCATCCTCGCCCATTTGAGCCCCGTCTCGCCGCGGACATTCTTCGCCGCCTTAGAGGCTGCCGGCTTGGACAAGACGGCGTACCTGGGGGAGCGACACATCGGCGATCCACTGCCCTGGGAGATCGTGGCATCCGGCGTGCGTCCCAAGTATTTCCTGCGGGAACGGCGGCTGGCTCAGGCCTCTCGCACCGGACACCATTGTCCGCCCCGGGCTCTGGGCTGCTTGAGCTGCGGCTCGTGTGACCCGGACTGGGCCTTTCGCGACCGGAGTGGTATCCCCCCTCGTAAGAAAATCCTATCTCGGCCGACAGAAGCGCCCATCGGCTCGGAGGCATAAACGCGTATGTTCCTCTCCCACGACCATGAAGGCCTGCTCTATTTCACCTTTTCCGAACTCGACACCCTGGGTCTGAGGCACGTCATTGCCTCGCGGCGTGGGGGCGTCAGTCCGGCACCCTTCGACACGTTGAATGTCAGCATTGCTGTAGGCGACCGTCCCGAGAATGTTCTCCGAAACCGGGCTCGCATCGCCCAACAGGTGGGCATCAGGCCGCAGGAATTCGTCACCGCCTGGCTGGTTCATGGCCACGACGTGGCCCGGGTTGGGTCGGAGGACAAAGGAAAACGGATGCGCCGGCGGGATGCGCTGATCACCAATGTGCCGGAAGTGCCCCTGTTCATGGCATTTGCGGACTGTGTCCCCGTTATTTTGTACGATCCGGAGCATCGGGCGTTGGGGTTGGCCCATGCGGGCTGGCGGGGCACGGCCGCGGGAGTGACCATGCGCACGATTGTGGCCATGGAACAGGCATACGGCACGCGTCCCCAAGCCCTGGTGGTCGCGCTTGGCCCGGCGATTGGGGCTTGCCATTACGAGGTCGGCCCCGAAGTCATCGAGGCGTTCGATGTGTTCAATCGGGGCCCGGTGGTCTTCGAGCGAACGTCGGAACGCTATCACCTGGACCTGATTGCCACCAACGAGGCGCAGGCGCGGATGATGCACGTGCGGCACGTGCTGACCTCAGGTTATTGCACGGCCTGTCATACAGATCTGTTTTACTCTCACCGGGCTGAACAGGGGAAGACGGGTCGCTTTGGCGTACTGGTCATGCTGAACGCCTGATTGTCCAAAAAGGGGAACCCGGATGAACGGCGCTTCGAACAAACAGCCCCCCGTCAGAACCGACGACCAAGCGTTCTTGCGGCCACGAGTTCAGATAGCCGAGAGCCCGTGTGGTTGGCGCCTCGGCGCCTGAGCGTCCTGCAACCAGAGACCAACATCTTTCGCGGCTTGCCTGGCGAACACCCGTTACCACTAAAAAACCCTTCCCTGTAGGGAAGGGTCATAAGATTCGAAAAGGAAAGGGGATAGGTTGGGCTGCGATGGCGGGCACGATGAGCCTATCCCCCTCCGCCCCCCGACAAGAGGCCTCAATCATATTGTAGCCGAAAGGAGGGGTGGCTGAAATAGTACTCTGGTCCTATTTTTCAGGATAGGTTCTTTTGAATTGTACCTAATTTTCTGTAGGAAGAAACTTGAGAAAACATGCATAAAGAG
>CAZAQA010000030.1:0-23950 GCA_964487375.1 uncultured Anaerolineae bacterium
TTTTTTTCAAGCAGAAGACGGCATACGAGATGCTCAGGAGTCTCGTGGGCTCGGGTATGTGTATAAGAGACAGCACCTACACCGCGGCCAACCCGAAACACGGCCGGCGACGCGAACATCATGTCCTCTCCGGATTACGGCATCCAGGCCTTTCTCTGGTGGCGTCCCGGCGTGGCTGACCGGGACCTGGGCCTGATTCGTGACGCCGGCTTTCGTTGGGTGAAGCAGACATTCGCCTGGGAGGACATCGAGGGCGCACAGCGGGGTCATTATGACTGGAGCCATGCCGACCGGGTGGTGCAACAGGTCAATGCCAAGGGACTCAAGCTCATTGCCCGGGTGAGCACCGATCCGAACGGTGGCGTCAAGTGGGCCGGCCCCCCGCCGCAGAATATTCGGGATTTTGCCGACTTTTTGTATCACCTGGCTTCTCGCTACAAGGGGCGCATTCACGCGTATCAAATATGGAACGAGCCTAACCTGGCGCGGGAATGGGGCGGGAAGCGTCCCAATCCGGCCGAATACGCCCAGATGCTCAAAGCAGCGTATGCAGCCATCAAGCGGGCCGATCCGAACGCGATTGTCATCAGCGCCGGCATGGCCCCTACAGGAACGGACAACGCCATTGCCATGCCCGACGAGAAATTCTACCGGCAACTCTACCGCGCCATGGGCGGCAACAGCACGGGCTACTTCGACATGTTGGGGGTCCACGCGGCGGGGTTTGCAGCTGCGCCGGAAGTCAGTCCTGCCGAGGCCGCGGCCAACAAAGCCCGGTACGGGGGGGAACGATTTTTCACCTTTCGCCACGTGGAGGACATCCGGCGTATCATGGTTGAGAATGGCGATGCCGGGAAACGCATCGTCATCCTTGAATTTGGTTGGACCCGTGATGCTCGGCCCAATTCTCCCTATTACTGGCACGGTGCGGGAGCAGGCATCGATGACATCAAGCAGGGATGTTACATCGTGCGCGCCTACCAATGGGCCCGAGAACATTGGCGGCCCTGGATCGGCCTGATGACGCTCATCTACATGCCGAAGCTGGAATGGACCCAAAACGACGAGCAATGGTGGTGGTCCATCATGGATCCCAGTCCATTGGGTCAACTGCGCCTGCGCGCCCCCTATGTGATGGTGAAGAATTACTTGACTCGCGGGGTCGTCGACGCCAAGTGCAAGTAACGACGAGGGAGGGTCTTCCCTCCCTCGTGTGTTGTAAGGGCCGTGCGGAGACGCTGAAGAAGCTTCCGCAGGGTCCACCCAAGGAGGAGGTCGGTGTCTCCTCAGCGCAAAGCCGCGTTGCTTTCCGTAGGAGCAGGGTTACTGACCCTGTTTCTCAAATTTGGAGCCTATTTTCTGACCGGATCTGTTGGCCTTCTCTCCGATGCCACCGAATCCCTGGTCAACCTGACCGCGGCTGTCGTGGCCTTTGCAGCCATCTCCATTGCCGCCCGTCCTCCGGACGTCTCCCATCCTTATGGCCACGAGAAGGCGGAATATTTCTCCAGTGGCCTGGAAGGGGGACTTATCCTGGCAGCGGCGGCGGGAATCGTGTACGCGGCCGGACTCCGCCTGCTTCACCCGGCGCCTCTGCACCACGTAGACGTGGGTCTGGCCATCGCTCTGGCCGCTTCCCTGGTCAACCTGGGCGTGGCCCGCGTGCTCTTACGCATTGGCCGGCAGGTGGATAGCATTGCCCTGGTGGCTGATTCCCAGCACCTGATGACCGACGTGTGGACATCGGTCGGGGTGGTGGTCGGCGTAGGGCTGGCCGGCCTTACAGGCTGGTATGTTCTGGATCCGCTGATAGCCATAGGGGTCGCGGTGCACATCGTTCTGGTCGGCATCGAACTGGTGCGGCGGTCCATTGGGGGCCTGATGGACCGGGCGCTGCCGGACGAAGAGATCGCGATCATTCGCCAGATCCTGGCGGATGAGGCTGGCGAGGCCACCCCTTATCACGGCCTCCGCACGCGAAAATCCGGGCCGCGGCGGTTCATCGACTTACACCTCCTGGTCGCCGGAACCCTGACGGTGAAAGAAGCCCACGATCTGGCCGAGCGTATTGAGCACCGGCTGGAGACCCAATGGCCGGGCAGTGTAGTCACCATCCACGTGGAACCGGTAGAAGACCTGGCCTCCTGGGACGCGGAGGAGGTGGGCGGGCTCTCCGGGCCGGAAATCACTTGAAGGAAGAGGAGGATGAACGTCTCGAAGCGTGCAACGAACCTGGGACACTCCTGCTCGACGAAACCGGCAGCCCAGCCCCTACCTGCAAACTTCCTTCCTGGCCCGAAACCGGGTATAATCCTCCTTCAGGGATTGTCGCACGCCGTCCCGGTTCCAAGGAACAGGGACGTGTGTTCGCGATCTCCTCATCCCCAGCAAGGAGTGACGTATGAGCCTCACACGTGAGGATGTGGAACATGTGGCCTGGCTGGCCCGCCTGGCCCTGACAGAAGAAGAGATAACACTCTTTCAAGAACAACTTTCGGCTATCCTCGAATATGCCCATGTGCTGGAACAAATCGACCTTTCGGACATTCCGCCGACGGCCACAGTGTTGTCGATGCGAAATGTGATGCGCGAGGACGAGGTCCGCCCTTCGCTGCAGCGCGACATGGTGCTGGCCAATGCTCCCGACACGCATGAAGGCTATTTTCGCGTGCAGGCCATTCTGAGCGAGGACAATCATTGAAGGGCCGGGAAATACAAGGGAGAGCAGCCATGGAACTGTATCGACTAAGCGCCCATCAAGCACGTGACCTCTTGCGCCGTGGGGAGATCTCCTCAACCGAGTTAACTCAGGCTGTACTGGACCGCATCTCACAGGTCGAAGGGCGGGTGAAGGCGTTCCTCACGCTGACGCCGGAGGTGGCCTTGGCCCAGGCCGCAGAAGCGGACAAACGCCTGCAGAAGGCCCGTCAGAGCGGGGAAGAAGCGACGTTGCCCGACCTGTTGGGCATTCCCCTGGCCGTCAAGGATGTCATCAGCACGGCGGGTATTCGCACGACCTGTGCGTCCCGCATCTTGGAGAACTATATTCCGCCGTATGATGCTACTGCGGTCCGACGCTTGCGAGCCCAGGGAGCGGTTATCATTGGCAAGACGAACACGGATGAATTCGCCATGGGGTGGAGCACGGAGAATTCCGCCTTCGGCCCAACCCACAATCCCTGGGATTTGAGCCGGGTGCCGGGAGGCTCCAGCGGAGGGAACGCGGCGGCCCTGGCCGCGGATGAGACTCTGGTGGCGATTGGCTCGGACACAGGGGGGAGTGTCCGTCAGCCCGCGGCCTTTTGCAACCAGGTGGCCTTACGTCCCACATATGGACGAGTTTCCCGCTATGGGCTGGTGGCATTTGCCTCTTCCCTCGACCAAATCGGGCCAATGACCAAAGACGTGACCGACGCCGCCCTGGTGTATCAGGCCATAGCCGGATATGATCCCAACGACAGCACATCGGTCAACCAACCGCCGGAAAACGTGGTGACAGAGCTCGGCCGAGACGTGAAGGGGCTGCGCGTTGGCGTCCCAGAAGAGTACTTCGGCGAAGGCATCGACCCCGATGTCGCCGCGGTGGTGCGACAGGCCATCGACGTGCTGGAGCAGTTGGGAGCGATTATTCAGAATGTGTCCCTGCCCCTCACTCGGCACAGCATCCCTGTATACTATATTATCGCCCCTGCCGAAGCCTCAGCCAATCTGGCCCGTTACGACGGCATTCGTTACGGTGCGCCTGTCCGGGCCGAGAACCTCTGGAAGCAATACCTGCGCACACGCGGGGAGGGGTTCGGCCCCGAAGTCAAACGACGCATCATCCTGGGCACATACGCCCTCTCGGCAGGCTATTACGATGCTTATTATCTGCGCGCTCAAAAGGTACGCACGTTGATTCGCCGTGAGTTTGAACACGTATTCCGGCAGGTAGACGTCATTGCCGGCCCGGTCACGCCCGTGGTCGCCTGGCCTATCGGCTGGGGCATGGAGAGGCCGGTCCAGGTGTACCTGACCGACCTGTTGACCATCTCCCAACCCATTGCCGGCATTCCGGCGATGGCAGTGCCCGCGGGTTTCACCAGGGGACTTCCCGTGGGGATACAACTGGTCGGACGCCCATTCGACGAAGCGACCCTTTTCCGCCTGGCCTATGCGTACGAACAGGCGACCCGCTGGGGAGAGCGACGTCCTTCTCTGGAGTGAAGTATGAGAACCGATGCACAGGCGTGGTTGGTGTACGGACAGCATGATTTGAAAGCTGCTCAGACCCTTTACCGAGCCGGGCACTACATGGCCGCAGCCTTCCATTGCCATCAGGCCATGGAGAAGGGGCTAAAAGCCGTGTGGGCCGCCGTGCATCAAGAAGAGCCGCCACGCATCCACAATTTGCGCCTATTGCTCTTGGGATTGACATCGCTTGACCCACCTCCCGTGGTGATCGAGACATCCCTGGAAGCCACACCGCATTACGTGACCGCACGGATGCCCGGCTGGCCCCCCGACGACCCGAAGATGTACACACGAGATTACACCCTGGCTTTACTGCGGGGGACAGAAGAGACATGGACGTGGTGCTTACAAAACGTGAACTCGAGAACCAGCTCGACCGCTTCTACCAGTTGATCTGTGAGCGCATTCGGGTCACCGACTACATCCTTTTCGGTTCCTACGCGCGGGGGACACCTCGAGTGTGGAGCGATGTCGATGTGGCCGTGATCTCCCCCGAATGGGAAGGACTCTCTCGCCAGGAACGGATGGTCATGTTGGGGCGCTGGGCCTGGGAGGCCGGGACCCCGTGGGTGGAAGCCGTCGGCTACACGCCCGACGAGCTCGGTCAGGCCGAAACTCATTCCTTTATCGGGGACATTCGGGAACGAGGGGTTTCCTATCGGCCGGGCAAGACGGAGTTGCCAACACCCGTCTTGTGGGAGTAAGGCCGTGAAGCCCTGGTTCCCCATGCTCGTTTCCCTCCCGGGAAGGTCCGAGTGGAAAACACGATCTTGCTTCTGCATCAAAAAGGCTTGCTCACAGACGACGACCTTTTTTACTGGCAGCTTCTCTCCTCGCGCCGCAAAGAACGCCTGCTGACGGTGCTCCACCAGCGCACCGCTCACGTCGTCGTGGGCATGGAAGCCGTAGACGACGGCCACAACCAGGCCGCCATTCTTCGCTCCGCGGACGCGTTCGGGGTACAACAGGTGGCCGTGGTAGTCGGAAAAGGTGACTTCCAACCCAGCGAACGGGTCACGCAAGGCGCTCATAAGTGGCTCACCATCCGACATTACGCCGATATCCGGGCGGCCATGGATGAGTTGCGGGCACGCGGGTATCGTATCTGGGCCAGTCGCCTGGACGAGCGGGCCGTTCCGCTACCCCAGGTGAACCTCTCTCAACCCGCAGCTTTCTTCTTCGGGAACGAACACCAAGGGCTCTCTGAAACGGCCCTCGCCTTGGCCGACGAAACATTCACGATCCCGATGGTGGGCTTCGTCCAGAGTCTGAACGTCTCTGTGGCCGCGGCCATCACTTTGTTTCACGCCACGCGACGGGCGCGGCAAGAACTCGGTCCTGCCTACTTCCTGAACGAGGTAGAACAGGCCCGACTGCTGCGGCACTGGATACACATTTCGAGCCCGGGCACGCGCCGACTCTGGGAACATTTGGAAAACCAGGAGTGAACGAGTTGACCCAGAGCGGGCGCGGAACACTCGTTTTCTTCTATACAACCCCTTTCCTCCTTGCCCTGATGCTGCGTCTCCATCATCTGGGGACGCGTTCCCTTTGGATCGATGAAGCTTTCAGTGTGTGGATGGCACGCCACAACTGGCCGGCCCTCTGGGCCTGGACCGTGAGGATCGACCAACATCCCCCGCTGTACTACGCAGGCCTGCACCTGTGGGGGACAATGTGGGGGTGGAGCGAGGGGAGCGTGCGAGGGTTCTCCTTGCTGGCCGCCATGCTCACCCTGCCGCTGGTCATGGCCCTGGGACATCGCCTGGGAGGACACTGGGGAGCCCTGTGGAGTGGGACAGTCTTTGCCCTTTCTCCTTTTCACATCCTCTACGCCCAGGAAGCGCGCATGTACAGTTGGATGGTTCTAACGACCACGTGGACCTTGTGGGGAACTTTACGTTTGCTGGACCGGGATTGGGATGTGATGGGAATTCTGGGAATGCTTGGGGGAATGACGGCCAGCCTGTGGTTACACAATACGGGCGGATTTTTACTCCTCTCCCTTGCGGTGGGCATGGGACTGACTGGCCGCTTCTCCTCCGTCCGAAAAGGAGGAACGGCGCGCTGGCTGTTGCTCGTGGCCTTGGCGATGTGGGCTCCCTGGTGGCCTTTCCTCTGGCACCAGGCCCGAGGGGTATGGCGACGATTCTGGATCCCCTATCCCACCTGGCGGACCCTTCCCGACACCCTCCACCTTTTCCACTGGGGGCCGGTAGTCCCCGATGGGTTTCTTTTCCACCTGGGAGATCTCCTCTGGCTAGGGCTGGTGTTGTGGGGAACTGTGGCCCTATGGGCCCGGCGCAGAGCATGGGCTGGGATCCTTCTCTCCCTTTTCCTGGTTCCTCTGCTGGGGGAACTGGCCGTCAGTCTGGTACGACCGATCTTCCTGCCCCGCACGTTGCTCTGGACCACCATTCCCTACATCCTGCTGGGTGGAGTTGGCGTGTCCTCCCTGCGGCGGCGCTATGGCGTGTGGGCATTGTGCCTTCCGGCGGTATTGCTCTTGCTGATGGCAGTCGCCTGGCATCATTACGATGGGGACTATGAAAAGGAAAACTGGCGAGGGGCTGTCTCTTACATGAGGGCGCGGGCGCAGCCCGGCGACCTGGTCCTCTTCAACGCCACTTGGACCCAAATTCCCTTTGATTACTACGCTGCCGAAGACGGACTTCACTTAGAGGAGCATGGTGTGCCCGTGAACCTTTTCGATCGTGGAGAATTAGAACCGGCGATGACCGAAGCCGACGTGCCCCGCCTACGAGCGCTGCTTCGGCAACGAACGCGGGTATGGCTGGTGTACAGTCATGCCTGGTATACCGATCCCGAAGCCATCATCCCTGCCGTGCTGGACAGCGAAATGAGGCGAGTTGAAGAAAGGCGCTTTGTGGGAATTCGAGTTGTCCTGTATAGTAAGCGCAGAACGTCAGACGGTGGGGGATAGCCTTCATCCTGGGAGGTGTTCGAGGCGTGCAGAGGGAAGCCAGCATCGAAACGACACAAGGAGGACTGAAGTTCCTCCGGATGACCTATGTGCTTTTTTTTGCAGCCATCGGCACAGTCGTCCCTTTTTTGAACCTTCACTTCCAACGTTTGGGGTTCAGTGGCCACGAAATCGGCTTACTGAACGCGTTGCCCCCTGCCGTAACGTTGTTTAGTGCGACCTTGTGGGCAATTATTGCCGATCGTCTGCACTTGCACAACTACTTGTTGCGGGTCATGTTGGCCGGGGCGGCTCTCAGTGTGCTGACCCTTTCCCTGGCCACGAGCTTCTTTCTCATCGCCCTGCTATTCCTTCTCTACGCCCTCTTCCAGAGTCCCGTCCCCCCCTTGCTGGACACAGCCACCTTGGAAGCGCTGGGAGAACACCCGGAGCGCTACGGAGAGTTGCGCTTATGGGGCTCCCTGGGGTTTATCATCGGAACCTGGCTCCTGGGGGCGCTCATTCGCGCCCTGGGATTGCCCAGACTCTTCTTTTATGCCTATGCCCTCTTTGCCCTAAGTGCGGCCGTCATGTCGGTACGATTACCGCGAGTACTGCCGCGTCCTCAGCCGCCCTTGTGGCAAGGCGTGCGTCATGTGCTCGGCAGCAAGAGGTGGCTCGTCTTCCTGGCTACCCTTGTTGTCGTGGGCATTGCCAACACCAGCATTTACAACTTCCTGCCCCTTTACATTCACCGACTTGGCGGCGATGAGCGCTTGATCGGCTTTGCCTGGGGAGTGGGAGCAACGACGGAAGTGCCCACGATGTGGGCCTCGCGGCATATCCTGGCCCGCCTGGGGGTGCGGGGAACATTCCTGGTCGTGGTGGGCCTGTACGCGCTGCGCATGCTCCTCTACGGCTTGCTCCCGTCCGCGTGGTGGGTGGTCCCGGTCAATCTGCTCCATGGCGTCTCTTTCACCTTGCTCTGGGTGTCCAGTGTGACTTTCGGGGACACGAACGCGCCGCCGGGCATGCGCGCGACGGGCCAAGGAGTGGTCAATGGCGTCCTCTTCGGCTTGGCCGCCATCGTGGGAGCCCCACTGGGAGGTTTCCTGTACGATGCTGTTGGACCCTCAGCCATGTACTTGAGTTACGCGGTCATGTTGACAGCGCTGCTCGTGGTCTTGATGGTTACACTGAAGGGGGGACAGATGGAGGCTGAAATCTCTTCTTAATCCGGTGGTATGGAGTCTGGCCCGAGGCTCGATGCGATGGGCAATGAGCCAGGCTCTCTCATGTTTACATGTCAGTCATGCGGAGGTGGACAATGAAGATCTGGTTGGATACAGCGGTCATCGACGAGATCAAAGAGCTTGTTTCCTGGGGCATCGTGGATGGGGTCACGACGAACCCCACCCTGATGTACCGAGCCGGCGTACGCGATTTCAAACAACATATTCTCACCATTTGTGACCTGGTCGCGCCAGGCCCCGTGAGCGCAGAAGTCATTAGCACGGATGCCGAGGGCATGATCCGCGAAGCCCGCGAGATTCTCTCCTGGGCCCCTAATGTGGTAGTCAAAATCCCGACCATTGCCGAGGGATTGAAAGCGATGAAAGTCATCTCCTCCTGGCCCAACGGTCGTATCAACGCCACGCTCATTTTCTCTGCCAATCAGGCGCTGCTTGCGGCCAAGGCCGGAGCGACCTATGTTTCGCCCTTCATCGGCCGGCTGGACGACGCCGGTCTGCCGGGAATGGAGGTCATCCGCGAGACGATGACCATTTTCCGCAATTACGATATCAAAGCCCAAATCGTGACCTCCTCGGTGCGGCACTCGCGCCACGTGACTGAAGCGGCCAAGATCGGAGCTCATATCGTCACCGCGCCTTACAAAGTGGTGACGACTCTGATCAAACATCCCTTTACCGACGCGGGACTCAAGCGCTTCCTGGATGATTGGGCCAAAGTGGAAGCCGGAATGAAAGGGAAGGCATGAGATCGACACATGAAGCCTCCTTGTCCGGGCTCGAGGAAGCACGCAAGTTGCAGGAACGGATCCGGCGCATGCCCAAAGTGGAACTGCACGTCCACCTGGAAGGGTCGGTCAGCCCGAAGACCTTCCTGCGCTTGTGTGAGCAACACGGTTTGGAGCCCCCCGCGCCCAGCGAAGAGGCTCTGGCAGAGCAGTTCGAATACAGCGACTTCCGCCATTTTGTGACGCTATATCTGGCCGTCCAGAACAGCATCCGCTCGGCAGAAGACCTGGCCCTCCTCGTGCGCGAGTTGGGTGCGGATCGGGCTCGGCAACACATCCTCTACTCCGAAGTGACCGTCACGCCGTACACTCACATCTGGCAAGACAAGGGGATGCGGCCAGAAATGATCATCGAAGGCCTGGAAGAGGGACGACGCCAGGTCCGAGAGCAGTTCGGCGTCGAACTGCGCTGGGTGATGGATATTCCCCGCACCCTGCCCGAACCCGCGGCCACGTGGACGACCGATTGGGCCATTGCCTGGCAGGACCGGGGCGTGGTGGCCTTAGGCCTGGGAGGCGATGAGGCCCGGGGCCCGGCCGCCCCCTTTGCTGCCCACTTCGCACGAGCACGCGCGGCGGGGTTGCACAGCGCTCCCCACGCGGGGGAGACGTCCGGCCCCGAAAGTGTCTGGGCAGCCCTCCAGGCCCTGGGAGCCGAACGCATCGGCCATGGAGTACGATCGATTGAGGACCCTCTGCTCCTGGCCTATCTGCGCCAACATCGGATTCCCCTGGAGGTCAACCCGACCAGCAACATCCGCCTGCGACTCTATCCCACACTGGCACATCATCCCTTTCCTCACCTGCTGCGCATGGGGCTTTGCCTGACGGTCAACTCGGACGATCCCCCCCTGTTCAACACGACTCTGATCGAAGAATACTTGCACCTGGTGGAGACCTTTGGCCTGGGATGGGAGGAGGTACGAGCCCTGGTGTCCAACGCGGCGGCGGCCGTGTTCCTGCCGGAAGAGGAAAAGCGATCGCTCGTGGCCAGGGTCCGACGCGAATTGGACGCTCTCGAGGAGGAATGGCCTTGATGACAGAAACGGTTCGGACGCTGAGAGGGGCTTCTGCCACAGAGCTCGGTCGGGCCCTGCGGCTCACCTGGCCCTACCACCCGCGCATGTTGAAGGTGCTAAAGGGGAATTGGGCTGAAGCGTTGCGCCTTTCCCCGGGGCTCTGCCTGGGGTCGTCGGAGGGGGCCGCTCTGGTCGCGGTGGAGGGCCATACGGCCCACGTGAGCATGGGCGGGGCAGGTTCTCGCGACGTGTGGGAGACCGTGATGGCCCACTTACGCGATCGTATCCCCCGCGTACAAAGGCTGACGATTCTGAGACCTGCGACACTCGAGCCCCTCACATTCCCTCCGTGCGAGGGAACGACCACCACGAGAGAGGAAACGTTGCACTGGGAACGACGTCCCAACCGCGGCCCCTTGCACGACCCGCCCGAACGCTGGCAGCGCATGGCTGTGGCTGATTATTGGGAAGTGCGTCGGCAGTGGGGGAGCCAAGGGGCGGTTTGGCCGCGCCAGGAACTCTACCTGCAATCGTTGGCGTCCGTCCTGCCGCTCACGGCCTACCGGATCGGCCAGGGACCGGAACGGCTCGCGGGGGCGATGCTTCTCTGGCAGCCAGAGCCGACTTTCGTCCATGTGCTGGATCTCATCTGGCACCCCGACCATGGTGTTCGTTCCGTGGGCCGCTACCTGTTGCAAGAGCTGTACATGCGTTCCCCGCAGGCCCACGTGGTGCTGGATCTGGAGCGGGTAAGCAGTCCACTGAACCGGGTGCTTGCCGCGTTGGGGTATAGGGTCTACAAGAGGACGATGTACCAGGTGTGGAGCTGCGGAGAAGGACAAGTGGGGTCGCTATCCGGTTAAGCAACCGAACGGTGTCTCCTGCAGGGACCGTCTCTTCTGAGGGGTTACTCGCAGCTCGCCTTTACAGTGTCCAGACGGGTTACTCCCACACCCGTTCGTCCACCAACACGCGCTCGTCTTCTTTGAGGGTCCCCGGCGGGACGACGACCACATTGACCCGCAGCTTGATGATGTCACGCACCATTTGGGCCAAAGCCTGGGCATCCAGAGAAGCCCCCGGTTCCGGCTCCACCCGGATGGTGAGCTCATCACGATGATGCTCTCGCGTCACGACGCCCTGATAACGGTTCACCCCCGGCTGACGGCCCAACGCCTGACGCAACTGGCGGGGGTGTACGAACATCCCCCTCACCTTGACCCCTTCTCCCACACGTCCCAGGAAGCCCACCAGCCGGGGGGATGTGCGTCCGCACGTGCACGGTTCGGTATGCCAGGCGGAGAGATCGCCGGTCGCCAGGCGCACCAACGGATAGACAGAATCGGGGCGCGTGATGACCACTTCCCCTGTTTCACCGGGCGGGACAGGTTGTCCCGTGGCCGGATCGACGACCTCGACCACCATGTTGGGGACAATGTGCCAGCCTTCCTTGCGATTGCACTCGTAGCCGATACATCCCGCGTCGGCCGTGCCATAGCCCTGGTACACATCGAGACCGTAATCTTCCTGCAGGGTTTGGCGCAGTGAGGGGGGCAATGGGGCACTACTCACAAAGGCCCGCTTCAAGGACAGGGAGGTCCCCCGGGCGCGCGCTTTTTCCATCAGGGTGAGAAGAAAGCTGGGAGTGCCCACGTAGCCGGTTGCCCTGGCCCGCTCCATGAGATCGAGTTGCCATTCACTGTTCCCCACCCCTCCGGGGAGGACAACGGCCCCGATGAGGCGCAGTCCCTCCTCCATCATGGCCCCCGCCGGCGTCAGGTGGTAGGCGAACGTATTGTGGACAATGTCGCCGGGGCGGAAGCCGGCGGCCCACAGGGCAGGCGCCCAGTGCCAGTAGTCTGATTCGTCCCCTTCGGGGTCGAGAATAGGCCCCGGAGAGAGGTACACGCGCCGCAATTTCGTGATGGGCACGGCAAGCATTCCCCCGAACGGGGGATCCTCAGCTTGCAGATCGGGTAGTTGCGCTTTCGGCAACAGGGGAATCCGAGGCAAGTCGTCCACACCACGAATGGTCTTCGGATCGATGTGGCTCTCGTTCAAGCGACGATAGCCCTCGCGCGTGTGTTCGTACGCATAGGCGACCGCCTCCCGAACCAGCCGATCCTGGTAGGCAGGGAATTGTTCCCCAGGCATGGCCTCCAGGTCGGGTTCCCAAAACGGACGTGTCACGCTCATCGCCTGTTCTCCTCTCTTGTCGCGTCCTGCCGTCTCAAGATAGCCAGCGCTTGCGGCGCTTGTAGTGTTTGACATCCCGGTACGACTTGCGTTTGCCCACCTCGGTCAGGCCCAGGTAGAATTCCTTCACATCCTCGTTGTCTTTGAGGACCTCAGGGGGGCCGTCGAGCACGACACGTCCGCCTTCCATGATGTACCCGTAATCGGCGATGCTCAGGGCCAGGACCGCGTTCTGTTCGACCAGGAGAATGGTGGTTCCGTCTTCCTCGTTGATGCGCTTGATGATGTCAAAAATTTCCCGTACCAGGAGGGGAGCCAGGCCGAGAGAGGGCTCGTCCAGCAACATCAGCGAAGGACGCGCCATCAGCGCACGCCCGATGGCCAACATCTGTTGTTCTCCGCCGGAAAGGTAACCCGCGGCATGATGGCGACGCTCGGCCAGGCGAGGAAAATATTCGTAGATGTGGTCGATGTCTCGGCGAAGGTTGGCTCGATCCTTGCGGGTATAGGCCCCTGCCAGAAGGTTCTCTTCCACGGTGAGGTGTTCGAACACTCGGCGTCCTTCCATGACCTGGAAAACGCCTCGTCGTACGATCTGCTCCGCGTCCATGGCGTGGATGGGCTCTCCTCGGAAGAGGATAGTCCCGTCCGTTACTTCGCCGTCATCCGGTTTGAGCAAGCCGCAGATCGCCTTCAACGTCGTCGTCTTGCCGGCCCCGTTGGCCCCGAGGAGGGCCACGATTTGGCCCTCGCCCACCTTCAAGGAGAGCCCTTTGAGCACCAGGATGACTTTATTGTAGATGACTTCCACATTGTTCAGTTCAAGCATGGCGATCCACTCCTGTAAGCGGGCCCAGAGGCCGCGACACGGGATCCTACATCCGAGGAGGCGGTAGCCTGCGGCAAGGGCACACTCGGATGCGAGTGAGGCCGCCGCGGGCCGTGTGGGGGAGAGGGGCGGACGGAAGACCACCGTCCACTCCCTCTCCGGACGTTCATTACTGTTTCACGTACCGATAATCGCTCATCTGCACCCACTTGCCATTCTTCACCTTGAACAGCCGCAACCCTTTCGATCCGTGATGATCGGTGGCAGTGAAGGTGATGGGTACAGTCACACCGCCGGTGTCAAAGTTCTTCAAGCCTTCCAGGGAAGCCTTGATATTGATGCCCTTCACTGCTTTGCCGGCTGCAATGGTTTTGCGGATCCCTTCGGCCATGGTGGCCATTGTCCACCACCCCTGGATGTAGTGAATGCCTTGCTTGTCCAGGCTGCTTCCCTTCTTCGCCAGGTAATCGCGTGCGTCTTTCATGCCGGGCACGTTCATCGACGGTGGTGTGAAGGGGAAGGCGCCAATCGTCCCCTCTGCAGCCGGCCCGGCCAGATGGATCAAATTTTCATCGGCACACCAGTTTAAGCAGATGAACGTCACCCCGTTCATCCCCAGGCTCTGAGCGTTCTTCAGCGCCAGCGCTGCCGGGCTGGAAACCGTCTGGAAGACGATGTATTTGGCGCCAAAATCCCGAATCTGGCTGAGCTGGGGGACGAAGTCGGTCACGCCCTTGGGCATCTCGAAGGCTTTCGCTTCGATTCCCAGTTTCTTGGCATAATCCTTCCCTCCCTGCTCCCACGGGGAGAGACCAAACGGACTGGGGTGATGCATGAAGGCTACCTTGGGCGCTCCGCTGTTGCCCTTTGCCTGCCAGTCTTCTTTGATCCAATCCATGACGATGAAGAACTGGTCGCTGTAGCTGGTCCCGACCAGGAAGTTGTAGGGAGCTTCCTTGGGATTCCCCAGGATATGGGAGTAGGAGGCGGACATGAAGGGGATTTTGTCATCGGCGATCCGCTTGCGCAGCGCCTCGGTGTCTCCTGTTCCCCAGCCCATGAAGGCAACCACGCCTTCCTGGACGAATTGACTGTACAACTGCTCGGCCTGGGGCACCTTATAAGCGTAGTCCTGGTAATGCAAATCGATCTTGCGCCCGTTAATTCCGCCTTTTCCGTTCAGCCATTCCACATAGCCGATCACACCTTGACCGTAGGGGGTTCCCACATCCGAAGTAGGACCCGTAAAGTCGAAGACGGCCCCCACTTTGATGGGCCCCTTGGCAGCACCCCCACCCCCTGGGCAGGCCGTCAGGACGATCGCTGTGGCCGCCAACAGCGTGAGAAGAAAGAACCATCGTCGCTTCATCTCTACACCTCCTCCCTTGGTGCTCTGCAAAATGATGGATGACATGAGTTATACGCCCTTGCGCCTCTCCTCTTGCCCTTTCCCTGGAGCAAGGCGCAATAACGCCAACGCGAGCCTCCTCTAGTACGAGAAAGGCCAGACGTAACAGTAGTCCTTCAAATCCCGCCACAGCTTGGCCAGCCCTTCCGGCTCCAACACCAGGAATAGGATGATGATGATGCCAAAGATGCCTTGCTGGAACGCGGGGAGCATCATGGCCACCGACGGGAGCGTGCTCTGGACAGCACGTCCAATATTGTTGATGATCGCCGGGAGCAAGGTCATGAAGGCGGCCCCGAAGAAAGATCCGTTGATCGTCCCCAGGCCACCGATGATGATCATGGCCAGAAAGAGAATGCTGGTGTCCAGCGTAAAACGTTCCCAGGAGATGATGGTACGATAGTGCGCCGTGAGCGCGCCGGAAAGCCCCACAAAAAAGGATGAAGTGGCAAAAGCCAGCAACTTGTACTTGTACACGTCCACGCCCAAGACCTCAGCCGCAATGTCCTGATCGCGGATGGCGACAAATGCTCGGCCCACCCGAGAGCGGAACAGATTGGCGGTGAAGAGGGCGGTCAGCCCGGCAAGGCCCAGCGCAATCCAGTAGAAGCGAAAATCCGTGTTCAGGCGGACACCGAAGAGCTGCGGCGCCGGAATGACCAGGGCCTCCACGCCCCCCGTGACCGAATTCCAATGAACCACCACCCATTCCACGATCTCCTGCGCGGCCAGCGTGGCAATGGCCAGGTACAGCCCCCTCAAACGCAGGGAGGGCAATCCGAACGCCACTCCCACGACCGCGGTCAGCAAAGACGCGACGGGGATAGTTATCCAGAACGGCAGGCCCAGGCGGGCGGCCAACAGCCCCGACCCGTACGCGCCCACGGCCATGAACGCACCCTGCCCCAAGGAAATCTGTCCCGTGTATCCGGTCAGGATGTTGAGGCCGATGGCCCCGATGGTGGCAATAGCAATCTGATTCGCCAGGTTCAGCCAGTAGGGCGATGCGACGAAGGGAAAAACCAGCACGAAAGCGATGAACAGGCCCAGGCGTATCTTCTGGATGGGTTTGCGCCGTAGCGCCATATCGGTCTTGTAATCGGTAAAAAAGACACCACATTCCATGAGGATCCCTCTCCTTGTCGCCTTGACTGCCGGACTACACCCGTTCGATGATCTCCCGCCCGAAGAGTCCATACGGGCGCACCATCAACACCAGCATGAGCACGATAAAAGGAATGACCAGGTCCAGACCGTGGCCGATGTACCCTCCTGTATACGCCTCGAGCAGGCCGATAAACGCACCTCCGATGATGGCTCCGGGGATGG
This sequence comes from uncultured Anaerolineae bacterium, assembly GCA_964487375.1. GTDB lineage: Bacteria > Chloroflexota > Anaerolineae > JAADDB01 > JAADDB01 > JAADDB01. The sequence goes on from CAZAQA010000030.1 coordinate 15,976, forward strand.
AGTCCAGCCCGCCCAGGATGACCACAGGAAATACTCGCAGGCCCAACAGGCTGATATCGCCACTGACCCCGACGATATTGGCAATGATGATGCCGCCCACAGCCGCGGTCACGGCCGCAATGGCCCAGGCAATGGCAAAAACGCGCTTGACACTAATGCCCATGCTCAGCGCTGCCTGCTGATCATCGGCAATGGCCCGCATGGCAATCCCCTCTTTGTTGTAACGGAAGAAGAAGGTGAAGAGCACGAGCATGGTCGCTGCAATCCCGATGGCCATCAGGCGGTCGGCGCCGATGACCGCGGTGCCGATATGGACATCGGCGTTGGGGATGAACTCCGGGAACTCCCGCGGAACCGGGGACCAAATAGCGTTTACAATGCCCTTGAGCACACTGGAGAGTCCGATGGTCACCATGATCATGGAAATGATGGGCTCACCGATGAGAGGGCGCAGGACCAGACGCTCGATGAGGACTCCGATGACGATGGCTACCAGCAGAGTGAGTAGAATCCCGAGGGGCCAGGCCAGACCGAACTGGGCGATGAAGGCAAATGTCAGATAGGCCCCAAAGAGCAGCAACTCGCCTTGAGCGAAATTGATGACATCGCTGGCCTTGTAGATAACCACAAAACCCAACGCCACCAAAGCGTACACCATGCCATTACTGAACCCCGAGATGGTCAATTGAATGAACTTTTCCACCATTACCCTCCCTGAACCGCGGGTTCCTTCTCCATCCCCTCCATGTTCTCGATGTGCAAGGTCGTCTTAATGGTCGCGGTGCGGCCATCCTGGTAGGTGATGACCGTCTCCACCTGGACCGAATCCTCGTCGCTGTACAGCGCGGAGATGAGATCGGCGTAGCGTTCGGCAATGAAGCGCCGGCGGACCTTACGCGTCCGGGTTAACTCCGCGTCGTCGGCGTGGAGTTCCTTGTGCAGCAACAAGAAGCGGCGGATGCGGGCAGCCGGCGGCAGGTCGGCGTTGGTCCTCTCCACCTGCTCGCGGATGAGGTCGTACACTTCCGGCTTCTGGGCCAAGTCAGTGTAGGTGGTATAAGGAATTTGGTGCTTCTCCGCCCACTTGCCCACATTTTCGTAATTGATGTTGATGATAGCCGTGACGAAGGGCCAATCCCCGCCGAAGACCACGGCCTCGCGAATGTAGTGGCTGAACTTGAGCTTGTTCTCGATGAATTGCGGGCTGAACTTCGTGCCGTCTTGCAAAGTCATTACATCCTTGGCCCGGTCGATGACGATGAGATGTCCATCCTCGTCGAAATAGCCCGCATCCCCAGAATGAAGCCAGCCATCTTTAAGCGTCCCGGCCGTTGCTTCCGGATTTTTGTAATAACCCACGAAAACAGCCGGGCTACGAGAGAGAATTTCGCCGTTGTCCGCAATGCGAATTTCTGTCTCAGGCAGGGGCAGCCCTACGGTCTGGAACTTGATGTCCCCGTCCCGATGGACGACGGAAATGCCGGAGATTTCCGTCTGACCGTAGATCTGCTTCAGGTTAACACCCAAGGCGTGGAAGAAACGAAACACGTCCGGCCCCAAGGCCGCGCCCCCCGTGTAGGCGCGGCGGATACGGCGCAACCCGAGTTGATCCTTGATGGGAGCAAAAACCAGCCACTCGGCCAGGCGATATCTCCAGCGCAAGCTGGAGGAAGGAGCGCGTTTTTCGAAACGGGTGTCGGCCATGGCGTAACCAATGGGCATGGCCCAGTCGTACACCTTGCGCTTGAACCATGAGGTGTCCTCGATTTTGACTTGAACTTCCGAAACCAGGTTTTCCCAGATACGTGGGGGCGAGAACATGACTTGTGGGCCGATCTCTCGCAAATTCTCGCGCACCGTTTCCGGCTCTTCGGGAAAGTTAACCGTAAAACCGACTGTGAGGCCACTGGAAATGCTCATCATCTGCTCGCCAATCCAAGCCAGCGGCAAGAAGGAGAGGTATTCGTCCCCCTCCGTCATGGGATCCACTTTCATCAGATTTCGTCCCATACTGATCAGGTTGTTGTGGGTCAGCATGGCCAGTTTGGGAACCCCTGTGGTGCCCGACGTGGTGGAAAAAATGGCGACATGTTCGGGTTCGGTCTTCTCTACATTGCGCATGAAAAGCCCGGGATGACCACGGCCGTAGCTCTGCCCCAGGGCTTCAACTTCGGGAAAGTGGAGGAGAAAGGGTTCCGGGTAGTTGCGTAGACCGCGCGGGTCGTAGTAGATGACTTTTTCTACTTTGGACAGACGTTCCCACACTTCCAGGATTTTGTCCACTTGTTCCTGGTCTTCAGCCACAACAAAGCGGGCGTCGCTGAAATCCACCAGATAACGGACTTCGTCGGCGATGGAATCCTGGTAAATGCCCATAGAAATGCCGCCGGCTGCCTGGGTGGCCAGCTCAGCAATCACCCACTCTGGCCGATTGTCACCGATAATGACGACCTTGTCCCCCGGTTGCAGGCCCAGACTGATCAGGCCCAGGGAAAAATCGCGCACCCGTTGCAGGTACTCCCCCCAGGTGATGGTCTGCCAGATGCCGAATTCCTTCTCTCTCAGGGCTACCTTGTCTCCGAATTTGCGAGCATTGACGACCAGCAACTTCGGCAACGTATCATCCATAGAATGAACCTCCACGTGCTGGGTCCACCGTCTTCCCAACGCGGTTCATAGCTACGCCAGACGCCCCCGTACGAGGGTCAGAGGAGGGCGCTGAGCGCTTCTTCGCCCAGGTAAGCCTGGATGACCAGCGGGTTGCTGCGGATCGCGTCCGGCGGTCCTTCAGCGATAACCCGACCGAAGTCCAAAGCGACAACTCGGTCGGAGATGTCCATCACGACGCCCATATCATGCTCAATGAGCACAACCGTAATGCCCCATTCCTCATTGATATCCAGAATGAAACGAGCCATGTCCTCTTTTTCTTCCACGTTCATGCCGGCCATAGGCTCATCCAGGAGCAGGATCTCGGGATCGAGGGCCAGGGCGCGCCCCAATTCCACCCGTTTTTGCAGGCCATAAGCCAGCCCCCCCACAACACTGCGGCGGATGTGCTCGATCTCCAGGAAGTCAATGATGTCCTCGACCCGTTTTCTGTGTTCGATCTCCTCCTGCTGTTGCTTGCCCCAATAGAACATGGCTGTGAGCACATTGCCTCGCATGTGTACATGACGTCCCAGCGTGATGTTGTCCAGAACGGTCATGTGGCGGAAAAGTTCGATATTTTGGAAGGAACGAGCAATGCCCAGGGCGGCAATGCGGTGTGGGCGCAGCCGTGTCAAATCGTGGGTGTGACCCCGGCGGTCCACGAAACGGATGGCCCCTTCCTGGGGGTGATATAAGCCGCTGATGCAGTTGAGCAGACTGGTCTTGCCGGCTCCGTTGGGCCCGATCACGGCCAGGATCTCCCCTTCTCGCACATCCAGGCTGACGCCGCTAAGCGCGGTAACGCCACCAAAGTTCAAGGTGATATGATCGACTTGCAGACGACTGACCGGTTCTCGCAAGGATGACCTCCCGGTTCAACTAAACAGGAAGCGTTGTTTACCAGACGGGGTGGCTTCCTCTCCTCATCCCAATGTGGGGATGGACATTCCCACTATACGGAGGAAGCGTTAACGGAGTGTCTCCAGAGGCGTTAACGGCCTGTATCCTCATCAGCCCGGGTCTGGAGCCAGGCCGGGCCGGTGAGCGGGGCAGCGAGGGCTGTGCGACTCGTCGGCAAGGTCTGGCCGCGGCCCCCTTGCGCCTGACGTAATTCTTCCAGCATGCCCAGCTCCTCGAAAATGCTCGTGGCGCGGAAGTGACAATCCACTGCCCAGGCCATGCGCGCCGCCCGATCGTACAGCCGGCGCAGGCTGACATAGGAGCGGGCCAGGTCCGGTCGAGCCCGAACCTGCTGCAGGATGCGTACACTGCGTACCAGGCGCTCCTCGATGCGGGGCCAGTCGGGGGAGGGCAACGCGCTAAGTGCGTCCGCCTCCAGACGGAGGGCAACGGCGATGGCCCAACGCGCGCCTCGTTCTTCGGCCAGCTTGCGCGTTCGTTGCGCTTCTTCATAAGCCAGACGATAACGGCCGTGGTGATAGTAGACGCGTCCCAGGAAGTAATGGGGAAGGTAGAGGAGGACGCGATAATGTTCCCGTTCGGCCTCCTGCAGGATGCGCTTCAGGCCGGCTACGGCCGCGGCCTCGTCGTCCAGGTGTCCTTGAGCGTAGCAGGAAACAGCCTGAAGCATGAAGTGGACGGGGGAGAATCCCAACCCGGCCGTCTGCTCCAGGCCCTCGCGCGCACTTGCTGCAGCATCGGCCCAACGCCCTCGCTCGGCCTGGACCAGGGCTTGATGCATGCAGGCGACGGCCAGACTAGACGTATTATGCAGGGCCTGGGCCACAGCGATGGCCTGGTTCGCGGCCTGAAAGGCTTGTTGCCAGTGTCCTACACGGGACCAGGCAACGGCCAGGTAACTCCACACGATGGCCTGGCGGGGATCGTGTTCAGGAACGGATTGAATATGTTGCTTGAGCACAGCGATGGCGTTGTCGAATGCGGAGAGGACAATGGCGGTCCGACCCAACATGCGCAGGGCCGCGGCAAAGGTCGCCTCATCCCCGGCCGCCTGGGCCCACTGAAGGGCCTCTCGGGCGTGATCCTGGGCCGCGGCCACGTCGCCCTGGTGCCAGAGCAGCCGGGCCATGTCGATAATCACACTGGCCAGCTTCCTGGGATCGCCGAGTCCTTCGGCCAGGCGCCGCGTCTCCGCAAGCAAGGGAAGTGCCTGATCCCGCATGTTGCTCAAGCTGTAAGCTCGTGCCAGTTGTTGGTTGATGTCGATGCGCGTGGGAACGTCCAGTTCTTGCCCGGTCGGTTGTTGCCTCCAGAGGCGCAAGATCTCCAAGGCGCAGGCCTGGGCTTCGTGGTAAGAACGCACCTGGAGAGCTTTCTCCGCGGCTTGGGTGTAGTATGGAATGGCGAGGGCTGGACGGTCACTGCGGGCCAGATGGTAAGCGATCGTCGCCGCGGCTATACCGGATTGCTGCATCAAATGATGAGCAACGCGGCGGTGAAGCCATCGCCGTCGGGCCAGGGAGAGCTCCTCGTAAACCACATGCTGCACCAATGTGTGGGCGAAACTATACCCCTGCTCCATCTCCTGAACCAGACCCCGCCGTAGCCAGGTGTCGAGGGCAGCGAGGACGTCGGCCTCCTCCACGTCGGCCAGAGCTGTCAGGGTCGTCGGTGTAAACGAAGTGCCCAGCACGGAAGCGACCTGAAGCAAAGAATGCTCTTGCTCGGAAAGCAAGTCCAGCCGGGATTCGATTACCTGGCGTACCCGTTGCGGCGTGGAGAAGCCTCGACTTCCTGGTTCCGTTTGGAGAAATACGCGGCGCTCCGGGACGTCCAGTAAGGCGCGCGCGGTTTCGATAACAAAGAGGGGATTGCCTTCGGTCATGTCGTAGAGGCGAGTGAGCAGTCTGGGATCCACGTTCGGCCCCAGAATCGTGCGGGCCAGCTCGTAGGTCTGCTTTTTGGAAAGACGCTGCAATTCTCGCCGTTGTACGAAGGGCGCCCGAATCAACCGCCGCCAGACCCGTTGGCTGGGATCGGCGATTTCTCCCGGACGGTAGGTCAGGATGACCGTCAAGGGCACGTCCGGAGCAATGCGTTGTCCCAGGTAGGCCGCGGTTTGCCAGGTTGGATGATCGGCCCAATGGGCCTCGTCGATCCAAAGGACCGTCGGGCCGCGCTCGGCCAGGGCGCGCAGGAACCAACCCACGCCTTCCAGCATCATCCAGGAATCGATATGGACAGGAGCCCGGTGCGCGGCGGAAGGAGGCCACCGCCGATGGAGCGAGGGAATCAAGTACGTCAAAGCATCTTGCCAGCGCTCCCGATAAGCCAGTTCCGTCCAGGGCAATGTCTCAACGTGTTCCTGCAGAGCCTGCTTAAGGGGATGATAGGGGATGATGTGTTCGAATTCCCCCCCTTCCCCTGCCAGCACCCGGACCGAATCCGGAACCTGCGCCAGCCATTCTGTCACCAGACGCGTTGTCCCGACGCCGGCTTCCCCCTCCAGAAGAAGGAGTGCTCCCCGCCCTTCTTGACCGATAGCGTGGGCTTGCAGCCAGGCCATGTCCTGCTCCCGCCCGATCAGCGGGGGCACCGATGGACGTACCGGGGAGAGTGGAGCCCCCGCGGGAGAAGAACGCGTCCGAGGGGTGGTGGTCATTTCGGGGGAGGAGGATGGAATACCCAGATAGGCGATCTCACGGTAGAGGGCCTCGGTCTCAGGCATGGGCGTGACCCCCAGCTCCGCTTGCAACATCTCACGACAACGCTCGTAAGCTTCTAGAGCCCGGGCCCGATCGCCCAGTTGATGATACAGCTCCATCAGGGTGCGGTACGTTCGCTCGCGCAAGGGATTGACCCGAAGGGCCTGTTCGGCCCGGAAAACCGCGTCTTCCAGATGGCCCATCCTGCGGTGGGTTTCGATAAGCTCATCCAAAGCGTGTTCGTACAATTGTCGGTAGTGTTCACGTTCCGATTCACACCAGTGGTCATAGATGTTCTCCAGCAAATCCCCCCGGTAGAGTTCAACAGCCGAGCGCAAGGCCACGAGTCTGGAAGGACCTTCCTGGGCCTCGGCCTCTTGCAAGGCGCGCATAAAGGCCAGCGCGTCGACCCAGAGGACGTGTCGAGGGTCGAAGGTGATGGTCAGACTTTCGGTGAGGATGAGCGGGTCCTCCGTCTCGACCGGCTGCAGGAATTGGCGCAAGCGGTGCAGGTACTGACGCAAGTTACGCCGGGCGACGCGTTCCGGGACGTGAGCCCAAAGGAGAAAAGCCAGACGGCGCCTGTCCAGCGGCTCCCCCTGGTGCAGGGCCAGATACGCGCCCAGAGATTGGACCGTCGGTGATGCACCTTCGAGGAATGCCCCGGACGGCGATTGAACACGAAAGGTCCCCAAAACGAAGATCCGCGCCTGGTTCACGCCACTCCTTCTCCCTTAACTGCTCAAACAGACACCTCTGTGAAAAGCGATGGCCGGATAGGACGGCCCCCTCTGAGGGGAAGACGGCCGGAAGCGCGCCAACTGCCCGTACCACAATAGGTTGACTTGCTGGGAGGAGTGTCTGGATATCAACGGGGGTATCCTCCTGGGAAGACAGTATAGCAGACCTGCGGTTGGGGGAAAAACTTCCCTCTGCTCCACCATACAACTTTTCAGAGTTCTTGTTGGGAACGGGCTACGTCCGGAAAACCGCCGCGGATCTGCTTGCACACAAGGCCGGGTCGGAAGGAGCACCCTCCGACCCGGCGCATGGGGAAAATCCACCTGGTTGTTCAGATCTCGGTTACTTCTTCTTGCTCAATCCTGCTTCCTGGACGCACTTCATGGCGTCGTCCTGCATGGCCTTGGCCGCGTCGGCCGGACTCTCGGAGTCGGACATCACCGCCTCCAGGTTCGGGCGCATGGCATCCCAGGCGCAGCGCATTTGCGGCGCAGCGGGCATGCCCCGACCATGGCTCAACGCCTCCATCGACCCCTTGAGAATGGGGTCACTCTTGATCAAGTCGCTCTGCGCCGCCTCCTTGTTGGAGGGCAGCCGCTTGAACTCTTTCAGCCACTTGAGCTGGACCTCCTTGGAGGTCATATAAGCCACGAACTCCTTGGCAGCCAGCATTCTGTCGTGATCCTTGGCCAAATCTTTGGAGAACATCCAATACTTGCCGGACGTCATGGGCGTGGGCCAGCGGCCGGTGGCGCTGACCTTGGGGATGGGAGCGACGCCCAACTTGTCGCCCAGGGCTTTGACGTAGCCGCCCAGCGACCAGTCCCCGTTGATGATCATAGCCGCTTTCCCTTCCTTGAACATAGTGTCGGCGGTGTTGTAGTCGGCCTCAGGCGGAATGACCTGGTATTTGAACTTCAGGTCATGAACGAATTGCAAGGCCTTCACCATGGCAT
>CAZAQA010000030.1:24050-38528 GCA_964487375.1 uncultured Anaerolineae bacterium
TCTTCTGGAAGTCGGCGATGAGCTGGTCCATGAAGGCCTCCACATCGTCCGCCTCCTGATCCCACACGGTCAGTTTCACCGGCTTCGTGAGGGATACCCCGAGCCCTGCTTCCTCAACGCACTTCATGGCGTCGTCCTGCATGGCCTTGGCCGCGTCGGCCGGACTCTCGGAGTCGGACATCACCGCCTCCAGGTTCGGGCGCATGGCATCCCAGGCGCAGCGCATTTGCGGCGCAGCGGGCATGCCCCGACCATGGCTCAACGCCTCCATCGACCCCTTGAGAATGGGGTCACTCTTGATCAAGTCGCTCTGCGCCGCCTCCTTGTTGGAAGGCAGTCGCTTGAACTCTTTCAGCCACTTGAGCTGGACCTCCTTGGAGGTCATGTACTTGACGAACTCCCGGGCAGCCGTCAGTTTATCCGCGTCCTTCCCCAGGTCGCTGGAGAACATCCAGTATTTGCCGGACGTCATGGGCGTGGGCCAGAGGCCGGTGGCACTGACCTTGGGGATGGGGGCAACGCCCAACTTGTCGCCCAGGGCTTTGGCGTAGCCGCCCAGCGACCAGTCCCCGTTGATGATCATGGCCGCCTTCCCTTCCTTGAACATGGTATCGGCGGTGTTGTAGTCGGCCTCAGGCGGAATAACCTGGTATTTGAACTTCAGGTCATGAACGAATTGCAAGGCCTTCACCATGGCATCACTGTTCAAGGTCGGCATGTCGGTGGCGTCATCGAGGGGCCAACCGCCGAAGCCGCCCAGCCAGGGCGCGAGCCAGAAGGGTTCATTCTCGTTGTAGACGAAGCCCCAGGTGTCACCATGCTTGAGCTCCTTCGCCATCTTGATCAGCTCGTCGGTGTTCTTGGGCGGAGTCTTCACCATGTCCTTGTTGTAGAGCAGCATCAGGTGATTGCCGTAGTTGTCCGGCACCCCCCAAAGGGTTCCCTTTACTTTCGCAGGGCTAAGTGCCCCGGGGAAAAACTGGTCCAAAAAGCTCTTGTCGTAGACTTTGGAGACCGGCAAGACGATTTTGAGCTCGCTGAAAGGGCCTGCGAAGTCGTTGGGGACGCGTACCAGGTCGGGAGCTTCCCCGGCCAGAGCCGCAGTCTGGAACTGATCCCGCAGTTCCTCGTTGCCGTAGTGGGTTCGTTCGATGGTGATCTTGGGATGAGTCTTCTGGAAGTCGGCGATGAGCTGGTCCATGAAGGCCTCCACATCGTCCGCCTCTTGATCCCACACGGTCAGTTTCACCGGCTTAGACGGTTGAGCTGCCGGAGCCTGGGTGGCCGCCGGGGCCTGAGTCGGTGCCGGGGCCTGAGTGGCCGCCGGCGCTTTGGTGGGTGCCGGCACCGGAGTCGGCGTTGGAGTGGCCTTCTGACCGCAGGCTGAAAGTGCGAACGTGAACGCGAGCAGAAGGGCCAGCAACATGTAAAGCCTGTTCTTGCGCATTTTCCTCCTCCTTCTTGTTGAATGACCGGGGTCTTCTTGCCACGAAATCGTGGTCTTCCCCACAGTGCTAAGGCCGGAGGCCGAGCCTGGCGTTCCCGAAGGGAAAACCGCAGGCGGCTGCCGGCTATTGGCTCTCGTTGGGCGACTATCCCTTCACGCTGCCCAACGTCAGGCCCGAGATAAGCCATTTCGACGAGTACAAGAATAGAAGCATGACCGGGACGGCCACAAGGATAGAGCCGGCGGCGAAGCGGCCTGCCGCCAGCGTGTATTGCCCGGCATACGTCCACAACCCCAAGGGCCATGTGTACATTTCCTGCCTCTGGAGGACCACCCGGGCGACGATGTACTCGCTCCAGGATCCCATGAAATTGAACAGGAAGACGATGGCCAGGGCGGGCGTGGAGAGAGGCAGGACAATGCGATAGAATGCGCCGATGTAGGAGGCACCGTCGATGCGAGCGGCCTCTTCCAGATCCGGCGGGATGGTATCGTAGTACCCCTTCAAGATCCAGATGCTAAAGGGAACGGAGGTGACAGAATAAGCGATGATCAGGCCCAGGTAGGAGTTGATGAGATGAAAGTGCGCAAGCATCATGTAGATGGGAAGTAAGAGCATGGCCGCCGGGATCATCTGAGTCGTCAGCAAGAAGACCATAGAGGGCCCGCGGCCGGGAAAGCGGAAGCGGGAGAACGCGTACGCCGCGGTCGCCGACAGAATCACGCCGATGAGCGCGGTCGTCATGGTGATGCTCAGGCTGTTCCATATCCAAAGGAAGAAATCGGATTTCAAGTGCCGGGATGGGTCGCCAAAGAGCACGAGCTTGTAGTTCTCCAGCGTCGCGTCGGGGGGGATGATGGCAAGGCTAGTGGAAAGGGCCCGGTTGCCGGGCCGTAGTGAGATGCTGAAAATGCGCAGCACCGGATAAACCGCGATCAGAGAGGCGCCGATCAGGGCCAGGTGAATCAATAAGCGCTTGAAGGGGCTGTCCTCGCGCCTGCGCCCCCGGAAAAACCGATGTACAAGGGCCTTGAATTCTGCCATCGACCGCCTCCTATTCGTAAACGGCTTTCAGACCGCCGGTCAGTTTGAGATACACAAGTGCGAATGCAAGTAAGAAAACGAAAATGACGAGCGCAAAAGCTGCGGAGAATCCATAGCGATAGAAGGAAAAAGCCGCCTTATAGAGAGACGTCACCAGGATGTCCGTTCGCTCCTGAGGGCCGCCTTGGGTGATCAGGTAAATGACGTTGATGTTGTTGAACGTCCACACGGTACCGAGGATGACAGCCGGGGTCAGAACAGGTCGCAGGAGGGGCATCGTAACGTTCCAAAACTGGTGCCAGGCGTTGGCCCCATCGATCTCCGCGGCCTCATAGTACTCCCGGGAGATACTTTGCAGGCCGCCCAGGATGATGACCATCATGAACGGTATCCCCAGCCAGATGTTGGAGATAACGACGGCCACGAAGGCCCAATGGGGGTTCTGGAGCCAGGGGATCGGTTGCAACCCCACCCGTCTAAGCATCACGTTGAAGAAGCCGTACATGTAATTGAACTCGTTCCGCAGGGCCATGGCCGCAATGGTCTGGGGGATGGCCCAGGGAAAGATGAGCAAGGTCCGGTAAATGGCCCGGAATCGGAGAGGGCGATTCAAGAGCAGGGCCAGAGCCATCCCGCCGGTGACGTGGAAAAAGACATTGATGACCGTCCAAAGAACGGTCCGCAGCAGCACCTCCCAAAATGTCGCTTTGTGTGCGACCACACCGGTGAACACGTCCCGGAAGTTCTTCAAGCCGTACTGAAGGCCGAAGCTGGGGTGTCGCATGGTCCGCAGCGCCGCGTTGGTGAATGCCAGGTAGATCTCGTAGCCGAAGGGGTAGAGGATCAGAAAGAGGACTCCCACAAAAGCCGGCGCGATGAGCAAGTACGCCAGACCTAACTTGCTCACCCGCGGCATGCTGAGGAGATAGATCACACCCAGGCTGAGGACGAAGGCGATGATGCCGAATCGCAACGCGTCTGGGGGAGGCGTTTGGGCCCGAATCAAAATCACGTACAGGGCCGCCAGGATCATGCCGGCGTCCAAGGCCTCCAGCCCGTAGACGAGCACGCCCAGCAGTTTGTTGCGGGGCTTTCGGTAGAAGAGAAGCCAGAGGTAGACCTCCAATAGGGCGATGCCGGCGATGATGAGGAGGAGAAACCTGGAAATAAGGGCGATGGAGGTGACAATCTTTTTCCCGGTGAGTGTGATCATCTTACCCGTTCCTTTCCGGACACCGCCGCTGCTCGCATCTGTCCGTCGAAATACGACGCCATCTGTTCTTCTACGACCAGCGCGGCTCCCCCCAGGCAAACAGATCGTTCCCCCAGGCTGGGAGAACGTACCTGCAACTCCTGCAAGGGAGCCCTCAACGCTCTCCTCTGGAGTGTGGTGACCATGGGATCACGCAACAGGTCACCGGCAGCCAGAGCCGCGTATCCTCCCAAAATGACGGCTCTAGGGTTCAAAAGGTTGACCAGATCCCCGACCGCGACGCCGATCTGTGAGCCGGCCCGGGCCAGGATCGCCCGGCTGGTCTCGTCTCCACGCCGGGCATATTCCACGATCTTCTCCACGGTGATGCTGTCGGAGACATCGGAAAGCAAGGACGGGTGGCCGACGCGTACGGCCTGACGTGCCCGCTCCACCATAGCCAATCCTCCGGCCATCGATTCCAGACATCCATTGCTCCCGCAGGAACAGGGGGGGCCGTTCTCATCGATGTTGACGTGGCCGATCTCCCCCGCCACGCCCCAGGCCCCACGGTAGAGCCGACCGCCCAGGATCAGCCCAGCACCAATGCCGTTGCTCACTTTCAGGTAGACCAAGTCCGGGATCTCGCGAAAGTCCCCGTAAATGTACTCCCCCAGGGCGCCCAGGTTAGCGTCGTTGTCCAGACACACGGGCAAGGAAAGAACCTCTGCCAGACGTTCTCTCATGGGATAGCCGCCCCATCCCGGCATGATGGGAGGCGAAAGGAGAGTCCCCTCTTTGTAGGAAACGGGACCGGCCACCCCTACCCCGACGCCCAAGAGTTTCTCTCGGGGCACAGCGCTTTCGGCGAGCATTTCCTCCACCAGCTTCCGGATGAGGGCCAGTGCCTTTTCCGGTCCGGACCGGACATCGAACGCCACCAAGCGGCGGGCAATCACGTTTCCCGTCAGGTTGGAGAGCAGGCCGAAAATCTGGTTCACGTCCAGTTCGAAGCCGAAAGCAAAGCCAAACCCCGGGTTGGGTCGGAGAAGCCCGGGTCGGCGTCCTCCCCTCGAGGCTCCACGCCCCTCTTCAATAACAGCCTCCAGGGCGAACATTTCTTTGAGCAAAAGGGTAATGGTGGCCCGGCTCATGCCCGAAAGTTCCGCGATTTTGCTTCGGGTCGTGACACCACGCCGCCAGATGATGTCGAAAATCCTCTTGTGGCTGCTTTCAGACATCCCGGCCACCTGTGGGGAAGAATTCGTATCAACGGCCGGCCCTTCGGTTCTCATCCGCACCTATCGGGAGCCGGTCTGGGGCCAGCAATTAAATTTTGCATTTTACTTCGTCTGGAGGTATAACATAGTCCAAACCTTTTGTCAAATTGATGACAGAAAGACCTGGACAAAATCCTCAACAGCCCGCAAAACGGGGGAGAACAGCCTGAGTTTGTTTAGCAATGAACAAATAACGCACTGCCCACCCTCGCTCATCTCCGGTCGGACAGCACATCGATATCCCTCATCGGTCCGGGATGTCCTCCTGCCGACCACCGGATGAAGTCCGGGCAAAAGGAGCAAAAGATGACCCAGAGGAAACGCTTCAGATGCCTACCCGTATTGCTGATATTGAGCACTCTCCTCGCAACCTGCACACCGGCGGCTCCCACGCCGACCCCCTTCCCGCCGACAGCGACGGCCCTCCCCCCGACACCAACGGTCGTGCCGCCAACACCCACTCGGGCCGCCCCCACGCCCACCAAACAGGCGGAAAGACCGCTCTACCTTTCCATCATCTGGCATCAGCATCAGCCGCTCTATTACAAAGACCCGAAGACCGGCATCTACAGCCGGCCGTGGGTGCGAATGCACGCGGTCAAGGACTATTACGACATGGCCGCGACGGTGGCGAAGTACCCGAAAGTCCACGTGACGTTCAACCTGACGCCGACCCTCATCCGCCAGTTGGACGATCTGGCCAACGGCGCCAAGGACAAGTACTGGGTGCTGGCAGAGAAGCCTGCCGACAAGCTCACCGAAGAAGACAAACGGTTCATTCTGCGGCATTTCTTCGACGCCAACTGGGACCACGTCATCGGACGGTTCCCGCAGTACAAGGCGCTCCTGGACAAGCGCGGACACGACGCCTCGGAGGCCACCATCAACAAGGCGCTGAAGACGTTCACCACCCAGGACTACCGGGACCTGCAGGTCTGGTTCAACCTGGCCTGGATGGATCCCGACATTCTGGCGCAGGAACCGTTCAAATCCCTGACGCAGAAAGAGCACTTCACCGAGGCGGACAAAGCGCCGATCTTCGCCGAACACCTGAAGCTCATCAAAGCGGTGATTCCGGAGCACAAGAAGCTCCAGGACGCGGGCCAGATTGAAGTGACCATGACGCCCTACGCCCACCCAATTCTGCCGCTCCTGTACGACACGAACCTGGCGAAGATCGCCATGCCGGACGTGAAACTGCCGCACCGCTTCTCTTATCCCAACGATGCCATCGCTCAGATTCGGAAGGGCGTGCAACTCTACGAAGCGCACTTCGGGCGAGCGCCCCGGGGAATGTGGCCCGCCGAGGGCGCCGTGGCCCAGCAGATCGTGAAGATGGTCGCCGACGCCAAAATCCAGTGGATGGCGTCGGACGAGGAAGTGCTGGCGAAATCCCTGGGCATGGACGGCTTCACCCGGAATAGCAAGGACACGGTGAAAGAGGCCGACAAGCTCTACCGGCCGTACTACGCCGTGGACAGGCGCACAGGACAGAAAGTCGCCGTGGTGTTTCGAGACCACCTGATTTCCGACAAGGTCGGATTCACGTACTCCGGCATGCCCGGCGACGCCGCAGCCAAGGACTTCATCCGCAGGATCCATAACATCAAGGCGGAGCTTGAGCGGGAGGGCGCCACCGGTCCGCACCTGGTGACGGTGATCCTGGACGGCGAGAACGCCTGGGAATACTACCCGAACGACGGTAAGGCCTTCCTGAACGACCTGTATCGGTACCTCTCCGACGACCCCGAAATCAAGACCGTGACGCCGTCGGAATATCTGAAGATGTTCCCTAAGCAGCCGGAGCTGAAAACCCTGTGGGCCGGCTCCTGGATCAACCACGATTTCAGCACCTGGATCGGCGAGCCGGAGGAGAACGAGGCCTGGAATCGCCTGGGCGACGCCCGCAAGGTGCTTTCTTACTACGACATGCTCCATCGCAAGCAGGCGCCCAAGGATGTAATTGCCAAGGCAGAGGACCTGATCTACGCGGCCGAGGGCTCGGACTGGTTTTGGTGGTACGGCGCCGACCAGGATTCCGGCGATGACGCGGCCTTCGATCGTATGTTCCGCCAGACTCTTATGGAGATGTACAAGACCCTGGGCGAGCCGGTACCGGAGAATCTCTACGTGCCCATCGTAGCGGCCAAGAGCCCGCCCCCCCAGCAGCCGCTCACCGGCAGCATCACGCCGACCATTGACGGCCGGGGTCAGGGGCCCGAGTGGTCGAAGGCCGAAGCCTATCGACGGCAGGGTGGCGCCATGGCGAAAGGCCAGGTACTGACGGCTTTCTTCGTCGGTTATGACAAGAAGAACCTGTACCTGCGCCTGGATGCCGCCCGACCGTGGAAGGAAATCGCCGGCGGCGGCGCTGCCGTGTACATCGGCGTGCCGTCGGCGGAGAAGAGCGATCCGTTCCCGTCCTTCGGCGACGAGATGTCTCCGAAAGTGACGCTCGGGTTCGGCGCTGCGTATCAGGTGCTGGTCACATGGCCAAACGGCCGGCCGAAAGCGGTGATTCAGCCGGCGCTGGGCGGAGCCAAATGGGGCAAGGAGACGCCGGTCAAGGCCGGTCTCGACGGGAGCACCATCGAGATGGCAGTACCGTTCACGGCCCTGGGCGACCTGGAAGCCGGGGACAAGCTGAAGCTGCGAGCAGCGGCGCTCTCCATGTCCGGGCAGCGTGTGGTGGACATGATGCCGGACGAGGGTCCCGCCACGCTGATGATGCCGGAGGTGAGCACCGTGACGCCCATCATCACCGTGGAAGACCCGGTGGGTGATGACCACGGCCCCGGCTCCTACACGTACCCCACCGACGGGGTTTTCAAGAAGAGCGTCTTCGATCTGACGAAGTTCAGCGTGGGCGAGGACGCACGCGGCAACCTGGTCTTCACGTTCTTCATCCGGGGCCCCATCGAGAACGTGTGGAACTCCCCCAACGGGCTGTCGGTGCAGGCGCTGGACGTGTACATCGATGTGGATCACAAGTCGGGCAGCGGCCGACGGATGCTCCTGCCGGGACGGAACGCTGCGGTCTCCCCCAAAGACGCGTGGGATTACGCCATCTGGGCAGAAGGTTGGACGCCGGGCGTGTTCAAGGTGGACGCCAAGGGCAATCCGCAGAAGATGGACGTGCCGCTGAAGATTCTGGTGAACGCCGCGGCCCACAAGGTGACGCTGCGGGTGCCGAAATCCGCGTTTGGCAAGGGTGACCCGGCTGCGTGGGGTTACGCGGCGATGGTCCTGGGCCAGGAAGGGTTCCCGGCCCCCGGTGTCTGGCGTGTCCGGGACGTGGAACCGACAGCGAAGCAGTGGCGGTTCGGTGGTGGTCCGAAGGATACGAACCACACCCGTATCATCGATCTGGCGTGGCCCAAGGGCAAATCGCCGACCCAGGAGGAGATCCTGAGCAAATATAGACCGTCGCAGGAAAAAGACATGGACAAACTCTCGCCGGACGATTTTGCCCAGGTGCCGATGCTGAGGAAGTGAGAGTTGACGAGCGACGGTCGCGTCGAAAGGGCATTTGGCGTGGCGGAATAATTCAGAATTTGGTCGACGCTTTGCGGAAATTTCTCATCTTTCCCAAGGTCTCAACCAGGCTACCCGCAAGGTTGAACCACGTCCGCGCAATTGCCGTCAAATTGCGCTCCAGTGCCATTGACGGGAATCCAACTGGCGGCAAGGGCACGCCCGGAGGCGAGGGTCGACGCCGGCGTTCTACTCGGCTGCCCGGAGCAGCGTCTGTGCGGCTTGTAGGAGGATGGGAAAACAGGTCTCGGCCACAATGGGGCCGAATTGCCGGCCGCCGGGCACGGTGGGCACGACGCCGGTAGCGTGGTTGGTGATGTATCCCAGGGAGGCATAGCCGATGTTCAGCTCCTGGGCCAGCCAGATTTCCGGGCACAGGGTCATGCCCACCACGTCCGCGCCTGCGTCGCGAAAGAGGCGGATTTCCGCGGCCGTTTCCAGCCGGGGTCCCTCGCTGCAGGCATATACTACCCGTTCGTGCAGCGGTCGCGAAGCGCGAAGCGCGGTCTGTCGGATGGCCTGCTGGGCACTGCTGTGGAAAGGGCGTCGGGCCATGGACCAGAGACGGTCGGCAATGTACTCCTGATCGAAAGAGTTAATGCGGCCTCGGGTAAAGTCGAGCACATCGTGCATCACCACCAGGTCACCCACGTGCCAGTCGGCGTGCAAGGTTCCTACGCCATTCCAGGAGAGGAGCCAGCGCACGCCCAATTCACTCGCGGCCCAGATAAGGGCGCGATGGTTGACAAAGCGGGCGGAGCGCCGCAAAGCCGTGTCCCCGTGGCGGGAGGTGAATCCAATTGGCCCCGCGGGCAGGCGTAGAATATCCACTGCCGCGGCCCGACCATAAGGGGTCTCCGGCTCCAGCCGCCCGTCCACAGGCGCGTAGGTCGCGACATCCAGGTGATAAGCCGCGGTGCCGCCGACGATCAAAACCGGAAGGCGTGGGTTGCTCATGGTCTTGCTCCTGATGTGTCCGCATCATGCGCTGGCAGGAAGGAGTATAAAACGAGACAGACGACGTACAAAGTCAAGCACAGGGATTCTGCAGGTCGACGAATGATCTCGATAATAGGGACCTTCTATTCCACCCGCGCCAGGTCCCAGCGTGCGCCCAAATCCGCCAGGATAGTACGGGCCTTTTCCCGGGCTTCGGCAGCCTTTTTCATTCCGGTCGTCCCCCAACGGCGGTAGAGGGCGGCCAGCTCTGCCCATGCCTTGCCCTCCTCGTAGCGTAGCCCCAGCCTCTGCGCCAGCTCGATGCTTTGCTTCAACGCGGCCTCCGCCTTTTCATCCTGCCCCTCACCGCGGTGCAAAATCCCCAGGGTGCGATATACGTTGCTTTCGACCAGTCGGATGTTCTGTTCATTGACGATGGCCAGGGCCCGGTGGATGTGCTCCCACGCGGCCTCGCGGTGCCCTTGCGCCTCCTCGACCTCGGCCAGGAGACGGTATGCCTCGGCCCGCACCCACCCCCGGCTGTCCAGCCGGTCCAGCACACGCAGACTTTCCTGCAGGTCCGTCAGGGCCATTTGCCACTGCTCGCGGTTGGCCGCAATCTGGGCCAGGTTGCGCCAGGAGAGGGCCACGCCGAGGAGAAATCCCGTGTGCTGCCAGGTGCGCAAACAACGTTGAAACTGGACTTCTGCCTCTTCGAAACGGCCCTGCAGCAGATACAATTCTCCCAGGTTGTTCGCCACCGTGGCCTGCTGGTCCACGAACCCAATGCGCGTCGCGACCTCCAGGCTTTGCAGGTACATCTCCTCAGCCTTGTTCAGGTCTCCCAGATAATAATACACCGCGGCCAGGCTATTGCTGGTCATGGACTCCTGGCGCAGGTCGTTCAGATGATGGCAGAGTTCCAGGCTGGTCTGATAGTCCTCGACCGCGGCCTGCAAGTCCCCTGCACCGGTGTGGATGGTGCCCAGAAGCCGATAGGCGTGTGCTTGTTCCGGGGCCGCGTCCACACGGCTGGCCACCTCCAACGCCGTCTGACACTGGTCCAAAGCCCGTTCGATGCGCCCCTGGCGATACGCGATGCCTGCGGCCAGAAGGAGCACCTGCGCCCGTTCCGGGCAATCCTGCTGGCGCAGGCGTTGCTGAGCTCGGTCCAGCCAGTCCAGGGCCACATTGTACTCTCCCTTGTCCACGTGGATGCCGGCGATCTTGCGGTCGACATTGGCGACATGGCGTTCGCTTCCTTCCCGTCGCAACCAGATTTCTAACGCACTGGAGTAAGCTTCCAGCGCCTGACCATAAGCCCCCAGACGATGGTTGATGTCTCCCCGATACTCATGGACCTGGACACGCGTCTCTTCGTCCGCGTACGTGAGAAGGCGTTCGTAGAAAGAAAGGGCCATCTCGTTTTGGTAGTTGAGTCGGGCCTGATCCCCTGCCTTGCGCAGGTACACAGCGGCTTTGGAGGCATCCTCTCCCTGCTCGAAATGGTAGGCCATGTCCGCGTAGTAAGGCGCCCGATCGCCCTCGTGGACCTGCTCGTACGCCTCACCGGCCAGACGATGCAACCGTCGTCGTCGCTCCCCCATCTGCATGTGGTAAGCCACGTCTCGCAGCAAAGCCTGGGAGAACACATAGTGAGTCTCATCTCCGGTCCGCCAAATGCCCGCGGCCTCCGCGGCGTGAACCAGATCGGGCAGCGATTCGGGGTCGGATACCATGTGCGCCAGTACGGGGATGTCGAACTCTCGTCCCAGGATGGCGGCGGTTTGGACCACCTCCCGCACAGGGGACGCCAGCCGGTCCAGACGGGCAATGAGCATCGCGTCCACGGTGACGGGAACGTCGGCCAGGTCGGGCTTGGCCAGGTCCAGAGCCCCCGGCGGGTCCACTGCGGGCACAAACGCGGCCAGTTCCCGCAGGTACTGGATCAACTGTTCCAGGAAGAGAGGGTTCCCCCCACTCCTCTCGTAGAGGAGGTGTGCGGCTTTGTCCGTCAATTCCCTACCCAGGAGTGCCGTCGCTGCGGCTCGCGTGTCTTCCTGGGACAGAGGTTGCAGGCGCATCTCCTGCCAAACATTCGCGTCGGCCCCGGGCAAGGCCACGCCCTCGCGCGCCGTCTCACGGCTTGCGACCAGGACGGCGACGGGCCAGGACGCAAGGTCCATGACCATGCGTCCCAGGAGGGTGCGGGAATCCCCGTCCAGCAAGTGACCTCCGTCCACCTCCAGCACCACGGGGGAGCGGAAGCTGAGAGCTTTCACCAGATTGACGAGGGCCAGGAGCGTATTTTCGAAACGCAGTTGGGGCTCCAGTTGTTCGTAGAGAGAATTTTCCCAGTGCAGGTCCAGGAGCGCGGCCAACATGGAAGCAGTGCGCTCCAGTTCCTTGCGGACGCTGTCCGCGAGTCCCCCTTTCGGCAGGTGCCGCAAGATACGTGTCCGTGCGCGCTCGAACGCGGCCCGGTTTTCCTCGGGAGTGCGTTCGGAGGACTGGTCGAAAACCCGGCGCAGTGCGTAGACGAAAGGATGCAAAGACTGGCGTAGGAGTTCGCTTGTGGGGCAGTAAAGCCATTGTACCTCGTGCTGCTCTTCCAGCCGGGAACGCAGCGCCTGCAAAAGTCGCGTCTTGCCTTCTCCCGCGTCGCCACGCACGTGGACGAAAGCCGCGCGCGCGGGGGCTCCTCCCACAAGGAGGAAAGCCACGTTTGTAACTGAGCCAATTCTTTGTCCCGCCCGAAAATGGGACGCTGTTCGCCCGCGGCCACCACCTGGGGAGCTCGCTCCAGCAGCCGGTACACGGGGATGGGCTTCCGCTTGCCCTTGACTTTGTGGCGGCCCAGGGAGCGGAAACGGTAGCCCTTTTGAAGCTGGCCATGGACTCGCTCGTCGGTGAGGATGCGGTCCCAGCGTGCGAGGGTCATCAAGCGAGAGGAAAGATTGACCACGTCGCCGATGGCCGTGTACTCGCAGCGATCCTGGCCGCCGACAAAGCCCGCGTACGCGGTGCCGAACGTGACGCCTGCTCGCCAGGCGAAGGAGGTGGGATGCTGGCGCAGGGCGAGAAGGAACTCGATGGCTCGGGCCACGTTGTTTTCGTAAGCGATGGGCGCGCCAAAAAGAAGCAGGAGGACGTTGCCCTTGTCGCCGGAATCGATTTTGTTGAAGTAGCCCCCGTAGATGTGAACCAGAGCCATGACCCGGGTAACGAAGGCGTCCAGTTCTTCAGGCGTTGGAGGCGCCTGGAAGGAAATGAACACGCTGCACACGTCGCGGAATTCGGCGGACACCGGCAGGTGGAGGATGCTTGGGGATACGAAGAGGGCCAGAAGGTCCTCGTCTAGGGAAGGAAGCAATGGCGAGTGAGGTTGCACATGGAAGTCGTGATCTCGCAAACGATACGCGCCCTCCAGGGAGTCCACACGCACGTGGTCCGACACGCGTGCCCACAGCGCAGGGCTGGCGATGATCTGACCTGCTCTGGCGTGGGCTTCTGCCTGTGCACAACCGTCGATGGCTGGGCCACGAAAGTAGAAGGTGTGGGCCTGCTCCTGACCCAGGATGCCCCAGTCCACAGGGCCCACGTCCAGGCCCACCTTAATGGCCAGGGAAAAGGTGCCCAAACGTGTGTAGAGATGACGTTGGCCGGCCATGATATCCTGGATGCCGAACGCGGCCACGACCGCACGGGGAATCGCGTCCTCCCGGTTCAGGGGGAAAAGGGCGGTGAACGCGTCCCCCGCAAAGGTGGAGATGAAGCCCCCGTGCTCGTAGACATGACCAACAATGGGGGCGAAGGTGCGGTTGATGACGTCGGTGAGGACTTCGATGCCCTGGCGGCCGTGAGGCATCAGGGCGTCGCTCAGCGCGGAGAAGCCGGAGACATCGATGAACATCGTGGCGGCCTGCAACCGCCCTCGCAATCGTTTTTGAACGTAATTGTCCAGTATTACCTGAGGAACAAGGCGTCGCAATTTCATGGTGGTTTGTCGAGCTCGTTTCGACGGGTAGCGGGTGGGCCAAGGCATGATTTCGTCCGCTCATGACATTTCGCCTGGCGGACCAAAGGAATTCCGCACGGTCGGGCACGCACGACGATATTGTACGTCGGTCGGGGGGAAGGGAACAAATGAGGGCGAGGAGAGACATTTCGCTTGTCCGGGGATAGCTACGGTTGGGCGATGACGTTTACCTGCAGTGTGCGAGTGGTGCGCAGGCCAGGAACAGTTCGCGATTGCGCCTGGATATGAAATCTCGCTGTGTCCCCGGGGCGGGCATTGGCCGGGACCAGAAGGCGCAGACTCACGCGAAACTGGCGCCCCGCCGGAACGGTCGTCGTCGTTAGCGGGCCAAATCCGTAGCACGTGTCCACGCACAGGTCCACTCCCCAGCCTCCCCGGGCGGCATCCACTCGCAAGATGTACGTATCGGGTCTGTCCCCCACATTGTCCAGGTAGATCAGCACGGCTTTCTGTTCTCCCGGATGTACGGTCAAGACCTCTTGCTGCAGGGCAAGGACGAAGCCGTACTCCAACAGAGGGGGCGTTGGTGTTGGAGTCGCGGTGGGTAGCGGCGTCGTGATGATAAAAGGCGAAGGAGTTGGCGTCGGAGTGAGGGTCGGAGTAGGGGTCTCGGTCGCCGTAGGCGTCGGTGTGGGGGTGAATGTGGGAAAGGATGTAGGCGTAGACGTGGGGGTAGGGGTCTCGGTCCTGGTCGGGGTGGCCGTCGCCGTAGGCGTGGGTGTTGCTCGGACCACGATCGTCAACACGCGTCGTTCGACCCGCCCTCCCGGACTGTGAGCCTCCAGGGCATAGGTGTTGCTCTCCGTCGGACAGACGCTCTTACTGCCTTGCGCCCCGACGCGCTCTCCGTTCAAAAAAACCTCCGATGCTCCAACGACGTTCCAGACCAGGATGCTACACCCACCAAGGTCAATGGTTACGGGCTGGGCCAGGAAAGAGCGTATGGCCAGGATGGGGGTGGGCGTGGCAAAGGAAGGGATAGGGGTCCACGTGGGGGTAGGA
>CAZAQA010000031.1:0-505 GCA_964487375.1 uncultured Anaerolineae bacterium
CCTCTTTTGTCAAATTTGCCTCCCCCTTTTCACCAACATACTTTGGAACCGAGCCAGCGAAAGATACGTCATAGTCTTCGTTTTGTGAATCATTTTTCCTCCTTGCCTTTCCGAATTGAAAGTCCTTCGGGTCAGATGAAATACTACCTACTGAATGGTAAACGACCACGTATCACTCCAACTGCTTTCTTGGCCATTGGCATTGCGGGCTTTGACATGCCAGTACATCGTCCCTGGCCATAGCTGACCAATATGACATGATGTACTGTTTTGCCAATCACAAGGCGTCATCTTACTGTAGGGTCCACCCCATAGCTCTACCTTGTACTGAATAGCTCCAGATGAAGGATTCCAAGTAAGAGTTATATCAGTATTTTGGGGCCAGGATGAACCATTCGGAGGATTTGAAAGCCTAGGAGTTCCAACTAAGGGTCGCGGGGGGTTCTGCGCTGTGAAGTTCACCTCATTCCCAATCTCATGCCACCGCCCATCCTGCCGGTAACTG
>CAZAQA010000031.1:605-35171 GCA_964487375.1 uncultured Anaerolineae bacterium
ATCCGACCGCAACTGCAAACTGTCCACCAATTCCAACCGCCCAGGTCGCGGAGGATTCTGGGTTGTGAAGTTCACCTCATTCCCAATCTCATGCCACCGCCCATCCTGCCGGTAACTGACCCGGAAGGAATAACTCCCACTCTGCAATGGACGTTCATTGTTCGGGTCTAACCCCCACTCCTGCCCAGGCTGCAACGTCACATCCCACCACCCAATGTCCCAGTTCTCACTCCCATTGCGTCGCCCCCGCACGCCTATCTTCACCGAAATCGCCTGCTCACCCGCATTCCGTACCTTAATGTGTGCTACCAGCTTGTCCCCCACCTGTGGCGGCCACTTCCCGCTCCCATCCGACCGCAACTGCAAACTGTCCACCAATTCCAACCGCCCAGGTCGCGGAGGACTGGCTGGCGGTGGTGTCGTTCTAGGCGCAACAGTTGCTGGTACAATAGTGACGACAATCGGAGATGTCGATGGCGGTGGCTCTGGTACCAAAGTAGAGCTGCCCACATCATATCGTCTCAAATCATATTCGTCAATTAACTTTACAATCGAATTATAGTACGACTGTGGAAAGGGGCGATTGCAACCGGTGTAGCAACGGAGCACCTCCCTCGCAAAAGATAACGGATCATCAGTATGATCAAAAGCCTTTCTATAGTTACGATTTTGTCTTAGCCAACGGCCGTGATATAAGAAACCATTAAGAGGACTACTATAGTGATTCCATGAATCCATATTTCCGGTTGTCGCGTTCCGCGACTTCACACAAGGCAACTCTTTGGGCTCAGAGCACCTGATACCATGATAGTTATTATATTTAGTGGCGAGAAAAGATGGAGCATGTGCTTTCCATACCCAAGACTCGTGAATCGCCTGAGCAATACTAAACGAGGCAGGAACTCCCGAGTCGTGCTGCTCTGCTTGTGCTAACGGTGCGATCTGTTCTATGAAGTGACCAAGCGGCGTGTCGGGTTGGTGCACAATGCCTCGACCAGCCGATGCATCTAGTCGTGCACGATTTTGGCCGGGTGAAGAACAAAGACGAAGATGAAGGTCTGTCTCCGTAGGAGTGTGGAAAGTGATTCGCCACCAGAAGTATGTCCGAGTACGAAGAAACACAACATATTCGTCCTCACCTATCTCCTCGTATCCGGGATATTTATCTTTGTTATTCACATAAGCTTGCCTCCAGCTATTTTTATCATAAACGCCGCGTCTATTTATCTCTTCTATCTCAGACTTACTTAAAGTATTACTTTCAACTTTCAATGGCCTGCATAGATCCTTGTCGGTAAGAGTGGATGGCCGCGTGAGTAAGTATGCATAGTCCGTATCGCAGAATAGGTGAATTGAGCCAATTCTTATTTTGCATGTGTCCGGATCGGTGACTGGACGGTAAAATCGAACAGACCACTGTGGTTTCTCGACAGATATCACCGTATGTTGGGCCAATGAGCATATAGATGCGATAAGAATGGATATCACAAGTATTCTCCTTTTCATCAAACACCTCCTCGTATACTATATGCGGAGTTCATCGATCGCCGGAGCAAGAGATGCTTCCCTGATCCTACCCCAAACGCCCGCCAGCTCCAGCGCGTAGCCCGTGACTCCTATCACCTGCCGGAAGCCCTCCACCAACCTGTCAACCTGATCCTGGGATTGAGCCTCAAGCGCATTTCTTCCCCGCAGCAGCAGGTGAAGCGACTCAACACCGTCATTGCGGAGAGGATGGGGCTTATCCCTCGCCCTTTGGATACCATCTCCGGCTTTGGCCCCATCTTCTCCGCTGGTATCATCTCCGAGATCGCCAGCGTCGAGCGTTTCAATCACAACCAGGCCAGAGTGGCCAAGTATGCCGGCTTCAAGTGGCGTAAGCACCAATCGGCGGACTTCCAGGCCGAGGAGACCCGACTGACCCGCACCGGCAATCGCTACCTGCACTACTACTTCTGCCAAGCGGCCAACCGGGTGCGGATGTGCGACCCGGAGTACGCCGCCTATTACGAGCGCGAATTTCACGAAGTGCGCAAGCACCGTCACAAGCGGGCCCTCGTGCTCACCGCCCGCAAGCTGGTACGGCTGGTGGTGCGGCTGCTGAGGACCCGCCAGCCACATCAGCCCGGGGAGAACATGTGGTTCCCCACAGAGGGCGCCTGATAACTGCGCCACAAGGTGACCAGGGACCACCGCCCCGACCCACGCCACCAGCGGGTGGGGGGGTTAGGTTCTTGGGTCAAGCCCCATGTCCGATACCCGGCCAATACCGGTAAGGCATAGACCCAAGCGCTCCACTGGACACTCAAAATCGCCCCCCCGAGGAGACCAACATTGTTTGTGCCCCAAGCCAAAAGTGGTTTTCAATTCCCGATGTACCACTTCAATTTCCCATCGTTGCTAGGCCCAAAAGAGCAACGTCCCCACGGGTAAGAGCAACTCCCATCGCCCTTGCCGCCAAACCTCATTCACCAGAAAGTCCAGCGGCTCCCGTCTTCCCCGACGCGTCTGTTTGCCACGCACCACCAGGAGAAACAGGGGGCGTTGGGGGGCGCCTCGCCGCAGGTATGGCCCACGCACCTTGACCTGCACATGGCGCTTCCGCTCTCGCACCTCCAGAATATAGGACTGCCATCCTTTCCGCTCTCGCCACACCGCACGGGGCGTGGGGGCCCGTTCACCGTAACGCCGATTCTTCCGGGCCCCAGGCCCAGGCAGGGTCCACAACGCCCAATTCTTGGCCGTCCGTACCAGGAGGATCACCCGATCCGGCAAGGAGGCCCACAACTTCAGCGTATCGTACCCCCCATCTGCCACCATCAATATCCGTTGCCAAGGACGCCCTAGCCGCATCATCTCCTCGCACAGCCAGTGCAAAAAAGCCCCTGCCGCTTCCCATGTCCGCTGGGGCTGTACCACACTCACGTGCGCCCTCTCTGTATACCCTCGTTCTGCCGGCACCAACCACGCCCCACGGAACCACCGTTGGGCCCTACGTCCTGCGTCCCATTTTTCGTCCACGCTTCTTACTCGGTTTGAAGGGTTGTCCCCTCACCTCCACACCACCGGCACCCACACCCGCCAGCCGTCCACCCACACATCTACCTGCTGTTCGCCGGTGGTGTCGGGCCGGGCGATAAGGCGCTTCACAACGGTCTGTCCCCCGTAGCGCACGGTCAAGGTGTAGACGTCCCCCACGCGCACGCCCAGGTCCTGGGCGCTCAGGTCGTAGTAGGGCACGTCCTCTACAGCCCCCCAATCGCTGTGGGTGGTCACGCTGCGGCCGTTGAACGTCAACGTCACTTCCGCACCGGCAATGCGCTCGCCGCCGACGTGAATATATCCCCACACGCAGGCGCAATAGTTCTCGCCCAGAGGCCCGACCCCGCCACAATGGCGACCGATGGAACTGGTCAATGTGGGCGCGCGGAAGTACGCACCGTCGTTGTCCGCCACGGCCACGTTGCCCGCGCCGTCCACCACCTGCACCATGTAGCGAATCGGCCGGGTGATGGGTACAGTCCCTTGCCACACCTTCCCTTCCTTGTGCCGTAAAGCCACACTTTGCCAGCGTCCTTGTCCGCCCACCCGGTCCTCTGTGTAGGTGACCCACACCTCATGAATGCTGCTGCCCTCGTCCTGCGCTGCAACCGTTACCGTCACCACGTCCTGGGCCGACACCTGCTCCACGTCCAGCACCCTTGGAGGTTGGGTGTCCTCCGCGTAGGACTTGTAAATGTACACGGTCATTTCCGGGTAGAGGCGAAGGACACCCAGGCGGTATTGACCGGCAACGGCCAGCACCGACTGGGTGTGCGCGTCCAGGGAAATCATTGCCGGGAGTCGTGCCGGCGCCCAGCCGTAGAGGGGATAGTACGTGGTTGGGTCCTCCCCGACCACCTCGTTCTCCGCTAGGGGGACGAAAGGCTCCACGCCCACGACATCCGAGTAGATGCCGCCGGCAAACAGCACGCCGTGCACATAGCCGCCGCTCATCTCTATCCGCTCCAGCGGCTGGGCGGGCCACCCGGACTTCACCCACAGCCCCTCCTCCACGTCTCGGCTGTACGCGTAAGGGTGTAGACGACCATCATCCCCTCTCACATCGGCCCAGTGCAGGTCAGGTTGGAACACGTGCACGTCGCGTGTCAGCCCCTGGGGGCGCGCCGCGGGCTCCGATGGGCTTCTGCTGTCGGCGGCTTTTGCCCTTCCTCCGATGTCGAGACGGCTTTGCGGGATGCCGTACAGGGTGAGTTCCTGGAGGACCTTCTCGTCCAGGGTGTCTAACTCCCCGGCCACGGCGCGATAGCGACGCTTGGCCCGCCGCACAGCCTCACCCACGGTGCGGCTGCCGTCGGCCGTCAGTTCGTCGATGACGTAGGTCACCAGCCGTTCCGAATAGCCCACAGTCCCCTTGACGCCCCAGCCAAAGCCGGTGTTGCCCACGAAGGAAGCACCTGCGGCCAGGAAGGCCTGCGGCCAGTCCGTGGACCGGCTCGCATCCCCGTCGGGCACGTTCAGTCCCGCCTGGCATCCCGGGCCCAGGGCCAGCGCGCCTTGAACGGTGGTCAGGCCCTGCAGGATGCTGACATCGAAGCGCGCGTCCCCCCGAGGCGCGCCCAGGCTCCAATGTGTGGCGTGTTGGTTCAACGAGAGCAGACCCCACGGCCCCTCGCGCACGGCGCGTGCCACCTCGTCGGCCGTCCAGGTAGAGCCTACAAACGCCCGCGGTGTGAGACCGCGCCGGATGAGCAGGTCCTCCTGCAGAAGAGCGGCATCGGCCATGAAACTATAGCCTGTAATCAGCGCGGTACCACTCTTGCCACTTCCCGCCAGGAAGGTGTCCACCGTCTGCTGAATGTCCGCCGGGGTTTCCACCAGGCGCGCCACCACCAGATCCGGCAGGTAAAGGGGACGTCCGGACGCGCGGCGTGGGCGCAGAGCGCCATAATAGTCGTCGCTGAGAAAATAGCCGGCCGCAAAGGCCGCCCCGATGGGGGAATCTGGCGCCACGTGCCCGTAGAGGGCGTCCTTGTACCCGGTGGGGTCCACCAAGCGCCGGAAGGGGATCAGGTCGTCGTTTCCGACCAGGATGAGCGTGTTCAGGTTGGGATAGGTGGACAGGGCGGACAGGATGACCTCCTGCTTAATGGTCCCGGCCACGTGATTGGCCGCGGCCACGTTGGTGGGGTCTGCGTCCCAGGCCGCGTAGGCAGCGGCGACGGCCGCGGTGTCGGTCGGGTCGACCAGGACCCCGCGCACACGCGCGTCCGCGGCCAGCCGCGCCAGCGCCTCCGCCAGGGAGGCCACGGCATGACGCCCATAACGAACCTCCATGCGAGCGCGCGGGAAGAGGATGAGCGTATGCACTTGAGCCGGAGTCACGGGCTGCACCGTGAAATGCCAAATCGGGGAGGCTGCCTGCCCCACGTCGTTGCGCGCGATGACCCGCCAGACGTAGGACGCGGTCTGAGACGGCAGGGTGGCCGTGTACGCGGTGGACTCCCCATCCAAGGTGACATCCACCACGGGCGAGTCTTCCGGATTATCCCCCTCAGCCACCAGCAGGCGATATCCGGTGGCGTCATTGGCCTGTTGCCAGCGGAAGGCCACAGTGGGGGAGGACAGGGTGGCCCCGTCGGCCGGGGCGAGGAGACGGGGTGGTTCGGGGACACCGCGAGGAAGCAGGGTGTACGTCCGGTACTCGGTAAGCGCGTCCTCCCAACTGGCGTCCTCAGGGACGCGAGCGCGGATGCGCACCAGGTGCGGGCCGTCCGCGTAGTCGGTTGTGTCCCAGTGAGGGACGTCGACTTCATTGAAGCAGGGCACACCCAATTCCTTGATAATGTGCCAGGCCCCCTTGGCGCTGCCGTCGGCCGCGTCGTTGACGCTTACTTGCAGGCTGACCCCCACACCCGCATGCCCCTTGGTACAGGCGAAGATGCGCACGTCCCGTGCTGCCGAGGGAGAGGGTGGGTCAAAGTGAATATCCGTAAACTCCACGTAGGGCGTGTCCAGGGTGAACACCCACACGTCGCTCCAGGGACTCACTTCCCCGGCCGCGTCTTTCACCCGGGCTTTCCAGGTGTGATCTCCATAAGGCAGGGTTGCAGGGGTCACACAGGATTGACTTGTCCACCCACTGTCCCAGGCGTTGGTGACCACAAACTGGTAGGCCACAATAGCGTCCCCGTCTGGGTCACCGTTGTCCCGAGCGCACAGTTGTGGCAGTTTCCCCACAAACACCTGCCAGTTGTAGGGGCTGATCAGGGTGGGGGCGTAGGGGGCTGTGGTGACGTGCGCCTGGGCGGATGGGATGCCCAGGGACTCCACGAGAGCATAAAGGACCAGCAAAAGAAGTGGGGGGAAGAACCGCTTCATGGCGTCTTATCCTCCTCGCACGAGAGTGAATGGAGCCCAAAAGTACGGGTGGTGGCCCGGGTCTATGGTCAGCATGTGGCGCATGGTGGTGGTTAACGCGCTTTCAGGGTGGGAAATGGCGTCAGGTATCCGGTAAAAGGTTTCCATGAACGCGGCGGCGGTAGGGTCGTACAGGTGCCATTGGGAGACGACAAGGGTTCGCGCGCCTGCGGCGAGAAACGCCTGGCTCAGGCCCAGCAGGTCCCCGCCCAGGGAACCGGCACGGCCGGTCTCACAGGCGCTGAGAACGACCAGCGACGCGCGTAAGCGGATGCCTTCCAGGTCATAGGCGGTGAAACGCCCGTCGGCTAGCTGCAGGTAGGAAAAGAGGGGATTGTCATACCGGAACGCGGCGTGGGTGGCCAGGTGAATGACGTGGGCTTGTTCCAGCAAGGAACGCACGGCCTCCACGGTGGCTTCTTCCTCCAGGAGGAGGACGGGTCGAGGGACCAGAGAACGCACGGCGGCGGCCTCGTAGGGCACATGGGGCAACCGTCCACCCGCGCTGTAAGCGCAGATGAGGGAGAGTTGTCCGCCAGGCCGTGGACGCGATGGCCGATGGAGAAATGAGAGGCCGGGCAACAGGCTTACTGCATGACGTTGTATCAGGTAGGCGTCACCGGTGTGGAGGGCGGCAAACGGCACGGTCTGCAGCATCCGGTCTGGGATGACCCACAGGCGCGGGTGCGCGCTCAAGGGGTCGGCAAAGGGGCGTAAGAGGAAACGATACAGCGCCGACAGCACATGTTGCGCGACACTGACAAAGAAGGGCTCTCTCTGGCGCAATTCCTGGGGTGAGAGCCCTTGCATCTGAGAGATGTGTCCCCGCCAACGGGCCAGGAGCAAACGCAGATCCTGTACGGCCCCCAGTCTCCGCACAACAACCTCGCCTGACGCCTCCAGGCCTATCCCCCAGACGATCTCCCTGGAGGGGACAAACGTTAGCAGGAACACATCCTCCGGCAGGTGTTTTCCCCACGTCTGGGAAGGCTCGGGGGCAGGGGGGAGGGGAGTAAGGGTGTGCAACCGGTGCCACAGGCGGTTGACACGCGCTTCCAGGACGTACACTGTGTCCGCCCTGTCCGCCTTTCGGGTGGGTGGTTCATCGTCTACATCCCAAGGGAAGTCGGTATGGGCGTGCCAGTTCCACGCTCGTTTCAATTCCTCCAGTTGGGCACGCAGGCGTGCCCAGCGTTCGGCCAATGCCGGATCCTGGGGAGCAACGGTCAGGGCATCCACAAGGGCACCGGATTGGGCTTCGGCCAGAAGGGACAACGCGTCCGTCACGCGGCCCAAACGCAGGGCCACGTCAACGGCATCGTAAAAGAGGGGCAACTTGTCGGCCAGAAAGGCCGCCCGGTAAGGTGCGCCCGGAATCAAGCGGCGGACACGCAATACAATCTCCATGGCCTCTTGCAAGTGATTCCAGGCAGTCTCCTCGTTCCCGTGTCCCAGCCAAACACGTGCTAGTCCATAGTGGGCCTGCCAAATGGCCCATGAAGTCCCCAACGCTTTCCCCTGCTTCAAGGCCAGAACAAGAAGTTTTTCGGCCATACCCCACTGTTCTTGCGCCAGCATCATATCCCCGGCTTGCAATAAGGCCTGCAGGCGCAAGACGGTGTACCCTCGCGTGGCGGCTTCCTGCTCCAGGACCAACACGTCCTCCAGGCCTCGGGCCACGTCCCCTTGGCGGAAATCCACCTCGGCCAAACTCAGTCGAGCGCGAATCTGCCCTGCCCACAGATTGAGTCGACGAAACACAGAGAGGCTGCGGAGTAGGCTCTCGCGGGCTTGCTCCCACTTCCCCTGGCCCATCAGGGCCTGACCGTGCACGTAAGCGGCTATCCCCACTTCTCGGGTCTGCTCCTGGGCCTCTAGCACGGCCAGGGCCCGGGAGGCCAACCGTTCTGCTTCGGGAAAGAGGTTGAGTGCCACCAGGGCTTGGGCCTCGTATAGGTCTACTTCAGCGACCTGGAGAGGAACACGCAGGCTCTGGTAGAGGTCGCGTGCCCGGTCAAACGCGGCAACGGCTTCTCCCAGATGACCAATTCTCACATGCAGAATCCCCAGGTTGAGTGAGGCTCGTGCCACCTCCAGGGGGGCATTTTGCTGATGAAATATCCGCTCCGCGTCCCGATAGGCCTGCATCGCGTCCTGATATCGGTCCAGGCGCTCATAAGCGATGCCCATGTTCAACCTGGCCCGGGCCAGGTTGAACGCGTCGTTTATCTGCCGAAATACGTTTGCAGCCTCCTCGTAGGCCCGCAGCGCAGACGAGAAGTCTTCTCGCATTTCGTGAATAACGCCCAGGTTCATGGCCAATAATCCCAGGCGGTATGAGTCTTTCACCGTGCTTAGAACTTCACGAGCCATCCGGGCCAGGGCCAAGGCCTCATCGTACCGGTCCAGGTAGGCCAGGGAAAACACGTGCCCTACGAGCATCTGTCCCAGTTCGCGCGTGTGACCGTTCTGCCGCAAAAGGGTAGCCGCCTGGGTGTAATGCTGCACCGCTTCCGCGTGGCGCTCCAGAAAGACCAGGGCGTTGGCCGTGATCCAATGGGCCAGAGCAACCAGGTAGGGGGCAGCAAAAAAGGCCGCTGCCTCCTGAGCAAGATGAGCTATATCCAGGGCACGCTGGGGATCGCTGTGGTGATGCCGGGCGGCTTCTTCTTTTAAGGCCCACAGGAGGGATTCTGCCGCTTCGGCATGGGCGTTGAGCCAGTCGGCACGTGCTTTAGGGGTGGGTTGCTCCAGGAATTCATGCGCTATGTTCACGCTTTAGGCTCCGCGAGAACAAATTTTCTTACACGTGTAGATCGAATTCGATCACCTTGTCAGGCTCCAGGTGCACTCGGAACACATAAGACCCGGGGAGCACGGAGGGAATCACAAATCCGCCCCGTTCATCCAACGCGGCCCTGTGAATGATATCCGCCTCACGGCTTTTCGGCCTGACCGTCACGCGTCCTTGCATTTGTCGGTCACTCCCTGTCCCGGAAGGCACAACCTGGCCGACCAACACGATGTCCCGACCCTCGGGTTCTTCAACCAGACTGAGCAGGAGCTCTAGTCCTCGGGTTCTGTATCGCCGCATTTGGGGAGTACCGCCCCGAACAGGGTAAGGGGTCACCTGGGGAACCGGGTAAGCCCGAAACACCCGGCGTACCCCCTCGGCCAGCACTTCGAGCCACTCGCGAACGCGCGTCCCTTTTGATATGACAAATGGGGTTACCGCTTCTATCTCTCGCTGGCAGGGCAGACAATGAGCGACGTGAGATGCCACCTCCCGACGCTGCTCCGGCGGCAGCCGGTCCTCTACATATTGGGCGAGCATCCCCGGCTCCGGACAGTGAAGACGATACAGGCGATCCTCTAGAAGGGCATCCAATGCCTCCAGCGCATCGTATGCCTCTCGACACGCCTTACACACAGCCATGTGCGATTGCATCTCCTCTGTCCCCTCACCGATGAGAAGGGCCCACAAGTCCGCTTCGCTCAGGTGCTTCTTATTCATAGGATGACGGTTACCCTCCTTCACTTTGTCTCACGTCGGTGCCATCCGTTTTCGACCATGACACCATGCACGTTTCGTGTTCGGAGACAAAACTTCCCCTTACGAGCTCACTCTTCGTCGGCCTCTTTACCAAAATGCCTTTTCAATCTGCGAATGATGTTCCGCAATATTTGGGAGACTTCCCCTGCTCCTGTAAACATATCCGGATAAAGAGCGATTATTTTTTGCGGTGGTATCCCTTGCCGGTATCGGAGTTCCATCACCAACCGTTCTCGGTCATTTTTCAGAAGAGGGGCAATGGCACGCCACAATTCCTCTCTGCTCATGCGCCGAAGGATATCTGCCGCCGGACTGGAAACGCTTGGATTCGCATCTTCAAGGGGAATAATACGCCTGTCCCTACGTTCCCTACGCGCCGCATCCCGTACTTCGCTATCCACACACCGCTTGAGGAACAGCATGAGGTGAGGAAGAGTCCACCCTTCCCTATGGGCAAAACGTTCCGGAGAAAGCGCGTGCCAAAAGCGTGTCCAGGCATGATGTACCAAGGCCTCTGTCGTCTCTAGTACCTGATAGCGCAATGGGTGTCCATTCACCCAGATGGCTACTTGAGAGTGATAGATCTCCATGAGAATCGCCCACGCATCGTTGTCCTCCAGGACAATGGCCCGTCGAAATAACTCCAAACAGGGAGAAGGGTCGGGGGACATGCCCTGTCGGTAGGCCTTTTCCGCCTCAAGACATTTCGTCCGAAGATCAAAAGGGGATAATGGCATGGGATTGTCTCTCCGGCCCGCTTCAACGAGGGAATAGGAGTATGCAAACGAATAGATAACACAAAGTAAGTAGAGTATACACCGGTTGGCCATGTGCCACAAATTGAATTCATACTTCCGGGAACCCATTTACTGGTGCAACATATCGCATAATAAAGCATCAGAATATCTGTTGTGTTGCCAGATCTTTCTTGTCGCCCGCACAGGCGGCCGCACACCTTCGCCACGCGTTACCCGGCCGCCAATCCCGGCCACCTGCGGCTGGCCTGGCCGCGCTCCCAGAGGAGGCATTTACCCTCTACCTGCCCACCAACACACCCGCCTAAATCGCCAACAAAAGATGGAACCGAGTCCAAATCACAGAGTCCTGGGCCCTCCTCAGTTCTGTGCTATAATGTCAGTGACCTGAGCGGCAGACAGGGTTCAAGATAGAATCGGGACAGTTTGCACCGAGAACGCAGGCTGTGAACGTCAATAGCATTCCGCCGTCCGCCTCATGCCCTCCGCATCGAGCAGCGTCTCGAGTGGCGAAACGTCCTTTGAACAGAGAAACCGTCGACTCAATGCCGTGGCAAGGAGGTGTTTCATGGTCCGGCTACAACAGTACTCCCGTGCTATAGGCGTCATCGCGATCGGGCTGCTATTTGTCATTCTGGGGAATCCGGTCCCCATCCCGAGGAGACGTCGTCATATCCGGTGGCGGGTGTGGACACCAGTACTTCTAGCGCTGCTGGCGGGAATATTTCGGTGGCGGGTGAAGGAAGCCCAACAAGAGCAGGACGCATATTATACTGTGCCTGCGGCGAGCACAACGCGTTCCCCTTCGGTTGAGATGGGCTTCCCGACGTCCGGAGTTCCCGGCGTTCCTCAAAAGGCAGACATCCCCTCCCATGTCGCCCCTTCTGGTCCGGACAAAATACCGCAAACGGAGACAACCTCGGAGTCCCAGCAAGGAAGAGAGGAAAAGACGGAGGAATCTGTCACTCTAGAACAAGGCCGGGAGCCGATACCCCGTAGAGACGATTTGACTCTTATCGAGGGTATCGGTCCCAAGATTGCCCGGATGCTGAACGAATGGGGGATCTCCACATTCGAAGAGCTGGCAAACGCCGACCCCGAGCTTTTGCATTCACGTTTTCGTCAGGCAAAGCTCTACTTTGTAAATCCTTCCACCTGGCCTCGACAGGCAAGCCTGGCCGCGGAAGGTCGTCACGAGGCGCTCAAAGCGCTCCAGAAAGAGCTGAAAAGCGGGCGTCGCCGGACATCAACATCATAACGTCTGGCGAAAAACCAGGTGTCAGACTATCCGTAACTCGTACGCAACCGTATACTGTCCTAATACACGCCGGATGTGCGCTTCCAGATCAGGCACTTCAGCTTCCGAGGTGGGCGTGACTGTAATCGTGGCTTTCATGCCATGGAACTTGTCCGGCCCTGTATGCACATCTACGACGGCTACTCCCGGGATCTGGGCTACGACCTCGCGATAGACGCTATCTACTTCGCGCCACACCAGTGCCGGTTTGAAGATCTTCCCCACTGCGGTCGTGGGCACTTGCTCAACAACATACACTCGCTTGGGGACAGCTGCTCGTTCTCCAATGTGCTCTCGTGCCCACGTGAGAAGTTCTTCTTCCGATGCCTGGGCGCCGGGGGCCAACTGCACGTAGACTACCGGGACTTCGCCTGCGTGGGCATCTGGCCGCCCCACAGCAGCTGCTAGCGCGACGGCGGGATGTTGATGCATCGGGCCTTCGATAAGTTTCGGGTCGATATTGTGGCCGCCGCGAATGATCAGTTCCTTACGTCGCCCTGTCAGCCAGAAATACCCCTCCGCGTCTTGACGTCCCAGATCGCCCGTGTTAAGCCATTTTTCTCCCCGGTCGTCGATTACCCAGGCCTGCTGGTTGTGTACATCTTCCTTGTAGCCGGGGAAGACGTTGGGCCCCCGGACCACAACAACCCCTATCTCGTCAGTGTCACAATCGCGCACATAGCGGCCCTCCGCGTCCACTTCGACCACTTTCATGGGTTGGTAAGGGATACGGAAACCAATGGACCCAATGCGACGTTCGCCTGCCGGCGGATTCACGGCGCTAATGCAGGTGCCCTCGGTCAGCCCGTATCCTTCTAAAATCTTGATACCCGTACGTCTCTCAAACTCTTTGAACACCTCAACAGGCATCGGGGCCGCGCCACAAATGGCGTATTCCAGAGAGCTTACGTCCGCGTCAATGGGCACATTCAAAAGAGCACTGTACACTGTGGGCACTCCGCTGAAGAAATTGATCCGGTAATGTTCCACTATCCTCCAAAAGTTGGGGAACAAATCAGGGGCCCGATACCCTTGAGGTGGACTCAACACCACATGGGCGCCGGACATCCAAGGGATGAGGCCTGTCACAATGACAGCATTAACGTGAAAGAGAGGTAGTCCACAAAACATCGTCTTACTCGGATCCAAATCGAGAAATTGCGAGCCAGACCAGGCATCGGTGATCTCATTGAAATGGGTGTGACGAGCCAGCTTGGGTGTCCCAGTCGTGCCTCCTGTGTGGAAATAAGCGGCTATTTCGTCTGGTCCGATTTGACGACCGCTGACCAGGTGGGTCGCCGGGTACTTATGCACTATCTTACCAAAATCCAACACAGGAACTGGGGACGCATGGCGCTGCTCTTCCTTCTGTACCAAAGCTTTGGCTGGCCCCTTTCTTGGCCCCTGGATGTAATCTGTGAGGTCCACTTTCAAGATGCGTTTGAGCGAAGGAACCCGGGCTGCCGCCTCAAGAGCTTTGGGCCAGATATCGGTCCCGGGAAACGGTCCCATGGCGACCAGCAACTCGCTCTCCGCCGCGCGCATGATGTCGGCAACAACATCCGGCTCAAGCAAAGGGTTGATGGGATTGACAATTCCGGCCGCCTCTCCCCCCCAAATGGTGAAATGTGCTTCTGGCAGGTTGGGCAGAAGCATGGAAACGACTCGGCCCGGCCGAATGCCCAGATCGTAGAAGAGGTTCGCCGTCTGGGTAATGCCTTCTATTAGTTGTTGGAACGTGAACTGAACGGGCTTCTCGAATTCCGCTGCTTGCAGAAAGAACGAAAGTGCCGGTTTCTGAGGATGGATCGACGCACCTCGCCGCAAAGCTTCGTATGTACTCGTAGGCAGATTTCGTTCCTCGAGGGGAATGGTTTCCAAAGCCTCGATATCGGCCATCGTTGCAATTGGGGGCATGATTCTCCTCCTGACATTTTGGATAACGGGGCAAATAGCCACGGCTGAAAACGGGAAAATGGCTGGCGGAATTTTGACCTTTCTTGCCGATGACCCTATACTTATAGCATAGATTTGCAAAAATGCAAAGGCGACGAAGGGAACGAGTACGTTGGCGAGACCTCTTAGCGAGTCCGGGGCGGTGGGAGCCGGATGAGGAAAACCAGCGGAAAATCCTCCTGGAGCTGCCGGCTGAACGGAAGAGATCGGTGCCAACAGAGGATGCACCCATGCTTTCCCAATAGGCCCGGACGGGGTCGTGGTCCGTTATCGACCACGCGGGGGTGATGGCCCTCGTCAGGAGTGGGCGACAAATGTCGCCAAGCGGGGTGGTACCGCGGGAGAGAAAGCGCTCTCGTCCCCAGGGGGATGAGAGCGCTTTTATTTGCGGCAGCAAGAACAAGGATGACATCAAGAGATAAAACCAGGAGCGACTTCAGGAGGTATTCATCATGGCTTTCAACCCTGTACAACCATTTGTGCAGTATCCCAAGCTGGAAGAAGAGATTTTACAATTCTGGCATCAAAACAACACATTCCAAAAGAGCCTGGAGCTGCGCAAGAATGCTCGTCGGTTCGTTTTCTACGAGGGCCCTCCCACGGCCAACGGACGACCTGGCATTCACCACGTCCTGGCCCGCGTGTTCAAAGACCTCTTCCCTCGCTACAAAACCATGCGCGGCTATTACGCCCTGCGCAAAGGGGGATGGGATACCCATGGCTTGCCTGTCGAATTGGAAGTAGAGAAAGCCCTCGGCATCACCCACAAACGCCAGATTGAAGCCTTCGGCGTAGCCAAGTTCAACCAACTTTGCAAGGAATCGGTCTTCCGCTACATCCAAGAGTGGCGCCAAATGACGGATCGTATCGGCTTCTGGATCGACATGAAGGACGCTTACGTCACTTACCGCAATGAGTACATCGAATCCGTCTGGTGGATCCTGCGTCAGTATTGGGACAAAGGGCTTCTCTATAAGGGGCACAAGGTGGTCCCTTACTGCCCACGCTGCGGCACTCCTCTGTCCAGCCATGAGCAACATTACCCGGGAGCCATCAAGGAGGTAGACGATCCTTCCGTCTATGTTAAGTTCAAGGTCAAGGGAGAAGAGAACACCTACTTCCTCGTTTGGACCACCACGCCCTGGACGCTCCCCGGCAACGTGGCCCTGGCCGTCCATCCGCAATATGAGTATGTGACCGTTGAACACCGGGGAGAACGACTCATTCTGGCCAAGGCTCGTTTACATGTACTGGACGGTCCCTACACCATCGTCGCCGAACATAAGGGGACCGAGCTCGCCGGTATCCACTACGAACCTCTTTACCACTTCTTGCCGGTAGATAAAGACTATGCCTACGTCGTTACGGCGGATTTCGTCACTCTGGAAGACGGCACAGGCATCGTCCACATGGCACCCGCCTTCGGTGCCGATGACCTGGAGGTTGGTCGCGCCCACGATCTGCCCATCCTCCAGACTGTTGCTCCTGACGGCACGTTCATTGAGGCGATCACGCCCTGGAAGGGCTTGTTCGTCAAAGAAGCGGACCCCTTAATCGAGGATGAGCTTCGCCGGCGGGGGCTATTGTACAAGGCGGAAACATACCGCCACAACTACCCACACTGCTGGCGCTGTGGAACGCCCCTTCTCTACTACGCGCGGGAGGCCTGGTATGTCCGTGTCAGCGCCCACAAGGACGATCTCATCGCCAACAATGAGAAGATCAATTGGGTGCCAGACCATATCAAACATGGCCGGTTCGGCAAGTGGCTGGAAAACATCCAGGACTGGGCCTTGAGTCGCGAGCGGTATTGGGGAACCCCGCTCCCCATTTGGGAATGCGAGAACCCTCAGTGTGGCCACCGGGAGTGCATCGGCTCCGTCAAAGAACTGAGCGAGAAAGCCGGGCGGGATTTGAGCAGCCTGGACCTGCACCGGCCTTTCGTGGACGAGGTGACTTATCCCTGCCCGCAATGTGGCAGCACCATGCACCGCGTTCGGGACCTTATTGACGTTTGGTTTGATTCCGGAGCGATGCCTGTAGCCCAGTGGCACTATCCCTTTGAAAACCAAGATATGTTCCGAGACCAATTCCCGGCCGACTTCATTTGCGAAGCTGTGGACCAGACTCGAGGCTGGTTCTATTCCCTTCATGCAGAAAGCACACTTCTTTTCAATCAACCCAGCTTTCTCAACGTTATTTGTCTGGGGCTTATCCTGGATGAAAAAGGGGAGAAGATGAGCAAGTCCAAGGGGAACATCGTCAACCCTTGGGACGTGCTCAACACCCATGGGGCGGACGCCACACGGTGGTACATGTACACGGCCACCCCGCCCGGCAACGCCCGTCGTTTCTCCATTGACCTGGTTGGCGAAGTCGTGCGCAAGTTCCTCAATACGTTGTGGAACTCGTATGCCTTTTTCGTCACCTATGCCAACGCGTCCCATTGGCAGCCTTCCGCAAGGCTAATCCGGCAAATACTGGAAGAAAAACAGGAGCAAAGGGGGGACCCAGATCCGGCAACCCACCCTCTCGACCGCTGGATTCTGGCCGAATTGCACGCTCTTACTCGCGATGTCACAGCAGGGCTGGATGCGTATGATGTAACAAACAGTGGGCGGGCCATTGAAGCGTTCGTGGATAGCTTGAGCAACTGGTACCTTCGCCGCAATCGTCGCCGCTTCTGGGACGGAGAGAGCGCTGCTTTCGTGACCCTTTACAAAGTACTGGTGACCCTCACACGACTGATTGCCCCTTACATGCCCTTCATCTCCGAAGCGCTATGGCAGAACTTGGTGCGCTCGGTCGCCAATGACGTCCCTGAGAGTGTGCATCTGGCCGACTGGCCTTCTTATGATCCCGCACTCATCGATGAGGACCTGCGGGCAGATGTGGCCCTGGCGCAACGAGTCGTTCGCGCCGGTCATGCGGCACGACAGAGCGCAGGGCTGAAAGTCCGCCAACCCCTTCGGCGCCTGGTCATTCGTCTAAAAGAGCCGGGAGAACGCGAGCGTCTGACTCGCGTCGCGGACCAAATCCTGGAAGAATTGAACGTGAAAACCTGGGCGATCGCCGACGCGGTGGAAGAGCTTGCCGACATCAAAATCCATGCTTTGCCTCGACAACTGGGCCAAAAATACGGGCGCCTTTTCCCGGAGATTCGCAAGGCCCTCGAAAAGATGGACCAGGAAGAGCTGGCTCGACATTTCCGTGCCGGCGAAAACGTCCCAGTGGAAGTCGAGGGGCAAACCATCGAAATACAGCCGGATGAGGTAGAAATTCGCATTACGCCACGCGCAGGCTACTCTGTAGCCGAGAGTGGCGGCTACATGGTTGCGGTAACAACTGAGCTGGACGAGGAGTTGAAGGTTGAGGGCATGGCACGTGAATTTGTACGTCGGGTCCAGAACTTGCGCAAGAAGGCGGGCCTGGAGGTGACCGACCGTATTCGCCTTTATGTCCAGGGTGGCAAGAACACACACCAGGTCCTCAAACGATGGGGAGAATATGTGAAGCAAGAGACACTGGCCCTGGAAGTCATCGACGGCGTACCCGACAACATCACACACGACGCGTTCAAGCTTGATGGAGAGTCGGTCACTATCGGCTTCGAAAAGGTTCAGGCCAACCAGTAACCGGAAGCGCCACCCCGGGGCCGCTTCTTGGAAATACCGGCACGGAAGCGGCCCCTTTTTTATCGGAAAAGTTTGTCAAGCACATCCAGGACCGCTTCGCGCACATCCTCGCGCGTAGACAAGGTGGCCATCAGGCCATACATAGGGGCCGTACGGGCCTTGTCTGCTTCCCCTTCCCCCAGGAGAGCCGGAAGCATGGCCCGTAGGTGTTCCCGCCAACTGGAAGGCAAGTGGGGAACCAGCCAATCTGCCAGGGAAATGAGCCCCCGATCGCGCCAACGTCGCAGACTGGGCCGTCGAGCCCTTTCGACAGCCTCGCCAAGATCATGTAGAAAATCATCTACCACGCGAGCATGTACGGGTGAAATGGTCAGGTGTATACTGGGAGGACGATGTTGGCGATCTATGTGCCATCCATGCAGGGTCAGTTCGTCCGCAACTTCGTAAATGTCATAGCCTTCGGAAGCCACCGCCAAGATGCTCATGACCGGATCTCCCAACACCGTCAATCCGGGCAGATTGTGAATTCCCCTCTTCATCTTCTCGGTCGTCTCCATGACCTGGCGTGCCAGCCGCAGATATCCATCCTCACCGAGGTAGTGCATCACCGCCCAGGCGGCAGCAATTGGACCGGCGGGCCGCGTGCCGCCAAGCGCAGGAGAGGCGTAGATTCCACCTGGCCAATCCGTGGAGGCAAAGAATTGATGGCGGCGCAGAGCTGCGTTACGATATAAGATCACAGAGGCCCCCTTGGCTGCATAGCCGTACTTGTGTACGTCTGCAGACATAGAGGTCACCCCGGGGACACGAAAATCATACGGGGGAAGTGTGTACCCTAAACGTTCGACGAAGGGCAACAAATAGCCTCCCACGCAGGCATCGACGTGCATGAGCACTCCATGATCTCGTGCCAAAGCCGCCATCTCCACAATAGGATCCAGTACACCTTGGGGATATGAAGGTGCAGAGGCCACGAGCATCACCGTGTTCTCGTTGATAGCTGCCTCCGCAGCGTGGACATCGGCCCGAAAGGAAGCATTGACCGGGATGTGCACCAACCGGATACCAAAATAGTGGGCTGCCTTCTCAAAAGCGGGATGAGCCGTGACAGGAAGGACGACTTCGGGAGGCCCACTCAGGCTCCGATGAACTCGCCCCCAGTCGCGAGCCGTTTTCATCGCTAGCAACAGACTTTCGGTCCCCCCTGAAGTCATGTTACCCACGACTTGCTCGTCACCTCCCAACAACGTCGCCGTCATTCTGACAACCTCTGTCTCCATGCGTCGTAAGCTGGGAAAAGCCGTCGGATTAAGCGCGTTCTCAGAGAAATAGAGTAAGGCTGCTTCTTTCAGCACGTTCAGCACATCATCTCCGGCGTAATAAACCAAGCTGAACACTCGTCCGTCACGCCAACGGACATCCTCGTGCTTCATCTGGCGCATCCGGGCCAAAACGTTTTCCCTGGACCAACCTGTGCGGGGTAACCTCATTCGCAAGATCCCTCCATCTTCGGGGCAAATTTGTGTTGCCATCCGATCGTTCTTCCGTCTCTCCGCCCAGATTGTACACCAGAGGGGTGCAGAGGGCCACAAGGGAGATTTTTCCTCTGACCATCGAGAGCGGAAAGGGCTGGCTGCTGTCCCGGACAAGACCGGAAGCCTGGAAGGTATTCGGTCGTGAAGAGAGACACATTATGACCTGTATCAGTGCAAATAGGGTCTAACTTCCTTACCATAAAAGGTGGTATTATGATTGGGTCGGCGTGTGTCTAATGTGCGAAACACTGAACCGCCGCCCTGCATGTCAACTCTGAATGAGGAGAGCGCGTGATGACACGACGAATTGCCACGCTCGATGCGAATGAGGCAGTCGCGTATACTGCCTACAAGATCAACGAGGTCGTTGCTATCTACCCCATTACGCCCGCATCTCCCATGGGCGAATGGGCCGATCAATGGGCTGCAGAAGGCAAACCCAACCTGTGGGGGACTGTCCCCTTGATTGTAGAAATGCAATCCGAAGGAGGGGCGTCCGGAGCAGCCCATGGAGCCCTACAGGCAGGCTCCCTCACCACAACCTTCACGGCCAGCCAGGGACTTCTGCTGATGATCCCTAACCTGTACAAAATCGCCGGGGAACTCACCAGCACGGTGTTTCACATTGCGACCC
This sequence comes from uncultured Anaerolineae bacterium, assembly GCA_964487375.1. Classification (GTDB taxonomy): domain Bacteria; phylum Chloroflexota; class Anaerolineae; order JAADDB01; family JAADDB01; genus JAADDB01. The sequence goes on from CAZAQA010000031.1 coordinate 20,391, forward strand.
GAACGGTGGCCAGCCATGCTCTCTCTATCTTCTCCGATCATAGCGACATCATGGCGACACGCCCAACAGGATGGGCTATCCTTATGTCCAACTCTGTACAGGAAGCCCACGACATGGCGTTGATTGCCCAGGCGGCTACCTTGAAGGCCCGTGTGCCTTTCATCCACGCCTTCGACGGTTTCCGCACCTCTCACGAGATCAACAAAATTGAATTACTCTCGGACGAGGACATGGCCGCTATGATCGACCAAGATCTCGTCCGGGCCCATCGAGAACGGGCTCTTTCTCCTGACCATCCGTTCATTCGGGGCACGGCCCAAAATCCAGATGCCTTCTTCCAGAGTCGGGAGCGTATCAATCCTTATTACCTGGCCGCGCCCGATATTGTTCAGGAAGCGATGGACAAGTTTGCCGACATCGTTGGCCGCCAGTATCACCTGTTTGATTATGTGGGCGCTCCGGACGCGGAGCGCGTTGTCATCCTCATGGGATCTGGTGCCGAGGCCGCGGAGGAGACCGTGGATTACCTCGTCAGCCAGGGAGAGAAAGTGGGAGTCCTCAAGGTGCACCTTTTCCGGCCCTTCTCGGTCAAACACTTCGTCCAGGCTCTGCCTCCAACCGTGCGGGTGATTGCAACCCTGGACCGCACCAAGGAGCCGGGAGCCGCCGGCGAACCCCTGTATCAGGACGCCATCACCGCGCTCAACGAGGGGATCACTCAGGGGATAGCCCCGTTCGCGAAGATGCCGACGGTCATCGGTGGCCGTTATGGCCTCTCTTCCAAAGAGTTCAACCCCGCGATGATCAAGGGCATCTTTGACGAGATGACCAAGGAACGGCCCAAGAATCACTTCACAGTGGGCATCATCGACGATGTAACGTATACCAGCATCGATTATGATCCCAACTTCATCATCGAACCGAAGGATGTGACGCGAGCAGTATTTTGGGGGCTCGGCTCAGATGGAACGGTAAGTGCTAACAAGAATTCCATCAAGATCATCGGCGAGGAAACGCCGTACTATGCTCAAGGATACTTCGTCTACGATTCTAAGAAAGCCGGAGCACGCACAACGTCGCATCTCCGCTTCGGACCGCGTCCCATCAAGAGCACTTACCTGATCCAGAAAGCCAACTTTGTGGCCGTCCATCAGTTCGGTTTCCTGGACCGCTATGATGTCATTTTGGACATGGCAGAGCCTGGAGCCACTTTTTTGCTCAACGCTCCTTTCGGGCCAGACGAAGTGTGGGACCAACTTCCTCGGGAAGTACAAAAACAAATCATCGAGAAACAGCTCAAGTTTTACGTCATCGACGCCTACGATTTGGCTAAGAAACTAGGCCTGGGCGTGCGCATCAATACCATCATGCAAACCTGTTTCTTTGCCATCAGCGGTATCCTCCCTCTGGAAGAAGCTATCGCCCATATCAAAAATGCTATCCGCAAGACGTACGGTAAACGTGGAGAGGCCGTAGTTCGCATGAATTTCGCGGCCGTGGACGCTGCTTTGGAACACTTGCATGAGGTCAAGTATCCCAACAAGGTCACAAGCACGCGCACGCGTCCCCCTGTGGTACCGTCGAAAGCCCCTGAGTTCGTGCGGGAGATCACAGCGCCTATGATTGCACTGCGAGGGGACGAATTGCCTGTGAGTGCCATGCCGGCAGATGGAACCTGGCCGAGCGGGACAACCCAGTGGGAGAAGCGGAACATTTCTTTGGACATCCCTATTTGGGAACCAGACTTGTGTATCCAATGCGGTAAATGCGTCATGGTGTGCCCGCACGCGGTGATCCGCGCCAAGGTTGTTGAGCCCGATCTTCTCCGAGACAGCCCCCCAACATTCAAGTACATGGATGCCCGATTCCGCGAGTTCAAGGGGCAAGACATGAAATATACGATCCAGGTCTCAGCGGAAGACTGCACCGGTTGCACGCTATGTGTGGAAATATGTCCGGCTAAAGACAAGAGCAATCCCAGCCGCAAGGCACTCAACATGGGGGCAAAACTTCCTGTTCTGGAAGAATCGCGCGAAAACTGGGAGTTCTTCCTGACACTTCCGGAAGTGCCGCGACACAATGGACTCAAATTCAACACGGTGAAGAATGTGCAACTCCTTGAGCCGCTTTTCGAGTTCTCAGGAGCTTGCGCCGGCTGTGGAGAAACTCCATACCTACGGTTGATGAGCCAGCTCTTTGGCGATCGGGCTATCGTCGCCAACGCGACAGGATGTTCCAGTATTTACGGCGGCAACCTGCCCACGACTCCGTGGTCCTACAACAAAGAAGGGCGTGGCCCTGCCTGGAGCAATTCCCTCTTCGAAGATAACGCGGAGTTCGGTCTGGGCATGCGTTTAACTCTGGACAAGCACGTTGAATATGCTCGGGAACTGGTTGATAGGCTGCGAGGTGTCATCGGTAACGACCTGGCAGAAGCGCTCTTGACCGCGGACCAGTCGGAAGAGGCAGGAATCGCGGCGCAGAGAGAGCGCGTGGCCGAGCTGAAGAAGCGGCTAAAGGGCTGCCAGGATCCGGCCTGTCGCGATTTGCTCAGTCTGGCTGACGTGTTGGTCAAGAGGAGCGTATGGATTGTGGGCGGCGACGGCTGGGCCTACGACATTGGTTACGGCGGCCTGGACCACGTGCTGGCCAGCGGGCGCAACGTGAACATTCTCGTTCTGGACACAGAAGTGTATTCTAACACCGGCGGTCAGGCTTCTAAAGCCACTCCGCTGGGAGCAGTAGCCAAGTTTGCTGCCGGAGGTAAACCTCGCCCCAAGAAGGACCTGGGACTGATGGCGATGGCTTACGGTAACGTCTACGTCGCCGAGGTGGCCATGGGCGCCAACGATACGCACACGTTGCGCGCCTTCCTTGAGGCGGAAGCTTATGAGGGTCCTTCTCTGATCATCGCCTACAGCCACTGTATTGCCCACGGCATCGACATGGCCAAAGGCATGGAGCAACAGAAACGGGCCGTGGAATCCGGGTACTGGCCACTGTATCGATTCAATCCCGCCCTGATCGCCAAGGGCAAGAACCCCTTAAGCCTGGATTCGAAGGCTCCCAAGATCCCGCTGAGCGAATACATGGAACGGGAAACCCGTTATCGGGTGCTGAAACGGACCCATCCCGAAACATTTGAACGACTTGCCAAAGAAGCCCAAAAGCACGTCATCGACCGCTGGCGCCGTCTGGAACGCATGGTCCACGTGTGGGAACCTTTACCGTCGGAAGAACGAGTCGGCGTCTGAACCATACACATCACTGGGGGCTCGGGGGAATTCCCCGATCCCTTCCCTCATGACGATGGATGTCTTGGAGGCCACCATGGACTTGAAAACAACGTATCTTGGTATGGAGCTACGCAATCCCATCGTGCCATCAGCTTCCATCCTTTCGGAGAAGGTGGACAACATCGAACAGATGGCAGAAGCCGGTGCCGCGGCAGTGGTTTTACATTCCCTGTTCGAAGAACAAATCATCGGTGAAAGCAGGCAATTGGATCACTTCCTCAGTTACGGCGAGGCCCTTTCGGCCGAAGCGTTTTCCTATTTTCCGGACGTCGGCGAATACATCGGCCCGCAGGAGTACCTGGAACACATCCGGGAAGCCAAGAAACGCGTGGACATTCCTATTATCGCCAGCCTGAACGGGATTTCCGTGGGCGGTTGGATTGAGTATGCCCGACTCATCGAGGAAGCGGGAGCAGATGCGTTGGAGCTCAACATCTATTACGTGCCCACGAATGTGGAACTGACGGGGACGGAGGTGGAACAGAACTACCTGGACGTTGTAAAAGCCGTGAAGGAGAATGTGAACATTCCCATCGCGGCCAAACTCAGTCCGTTTTTCAGCTCCATTCCCAATATGGCCCAGCGATTGGCTGATACAGGGGTTGATGCCCTTGTTCTTTTCAATCGTTTCTACGACGCGGACCTGGACATTGAAAACTTGGAAGCGGTTCCGAGCCTGACGCTCAGCACGTCCGCCGATCTCCTTCTTCCTCTCCGTTGGATTGCCATTCTTTACGGACAGGTTCCTGTAGATTTGGCCCTTAGCAGCGGCGTACACACGCATGAAGATGTGCTGAAGGGGCTAATGGCCGGTGCGAAAGTCACAATGATGGCATCGGCCTTGTTGCGCCACGGCATTGGGCATATCCGCACGGTGCTGGAGGACATGACGCACTGGATGGAAGAGCACGAATATGAGTCAGTGCGTCAAATGCAGGGCAGTCTGAGTATGAAACACATTCCCAATCCTGCCGCTCTCGAACGAGCCAATTACATGAAGGTCCTGCACGCCTGGCGTCCAGATCCTACAGGCAGACTGCAATAGCAGCATAAGAGAGGCCATCCACGCAGTGATAGGCGTCCTTGCGAGGGCGCCTATCACTAGCCAGACTGCCTACCCCCATCCCTTCCTGGCTCCTCCCAACGGTATCCAATCGCCTCGAAAGCCTGAAGCCATCTCCAAAGCTTTTTCGGCGTTCATGGAGCACGTCACGGTCCCCATTAGGGTGATGTAGGGCGACAGTGGTTCTGGTAAATCCTGAGGCCCTGCGGCCCCCGAGATTTGCTTCGATCTCGCCCACAGATGTTGTACTGGACGTTCCTCTCAGATGAGGATAAAATGGGGCACTGTCGCCATAGGACAGTCTCTCGAACAACAGGCACATTCGTCCACCCGAGACCAAAGGCAAGAGCGAACATGGGCAAAAAACTCTCTCGGAATGTAGTGGTCCTTGGCATTGTTTCCTTCCTCAACGATATCTCCAGCGAAATGACCATCAGCATTCTTCCGCTTTTCCTCGCCAACGTGCTGGGCGTTCGTACTCCCATCATCGGACTGATCGAAGGAGTGGCCGAAACAACAGCCAGCCTGACAAAAATTTATGCCGGGTGGTGGTCGGACAAGGTGCGCAAGCGCAAAGCCCTGGCTCTTGCGGGCTACACGATTTCCGCTCTCAGCAAACCTCTGTTGTACGTTGCCAATTCCTGGGTTGCGGTGGGCCTCATTCGTTTCGCAGATCGGGTCGGCAAAGGAGTCCGCACCGCGCCCCGCGACGCGCTCATTGCCGACTCTACGGCCGAGGAAAACCGAGGACTTAGTTTTGGCTTTCATCGCGCCCTGGACACGGGGGGCGCTGTAATCGGCCTTTCATTGGCGGCCCTGATCGTGTATCTGGGACAACGGGGGGCATTGACCCTAAGGCGCCCCGTGTTCCAACATCTCGTCCTCATCGCTGCAGTCCCCGGCTTCCTGGCCGTTCTTACGTTGGTACTGGGAGTTCGGGAAGTCGTCCCTCAACGGTCGGACGACGGCGAGCCGCCGCGTTTGACCCTGCGGGGATGGGACAGGCGCTTCTACGGGTTCCTGGCTGCCGTAGTACTTTTCACCCTGGGGAATTCCTCAGACGCCTTTCTGGTTCTACGCGCACAGACTCTCGGGGTCGCAGCCGCGTTGGTCATTCTTCTTCTTGTCACCCAAAACATCACTTATACGGTAGTAGCCACACCTGCCGGTGCGCTTTCCGACCGCTGGGGCCGCCAACGGCTCATTCTGGTCGCCTGGAGCATCTACGCCCTGGTGTACCTGGGGTTCGCCCTTGCCAATCGGCCCTGGCAGGCCTGGGGGCTGTTCGCTGTTTATGGCTTCTATTACGGCATTGCTGAAGGTGTGGGCAAGGCTTTGGTCGCCGACGTGGTCGCTGCAGAGCAGCGCGGCACGGCTTATGGCCTTTACAACACAGCTATCGGTCTTACAGCTCTACCGGCCAGTGTGATCGCCGGCGTCCTATGGCAGGGGATTGGGCCCTGGCCGGGCTTTGGCCCCGCGGCCCCCTTTCTTTTTGGGGCCCTCATGGCTATACTGGCCGCCGTCATTCTCTGGCAATGGGCAAGGTAGGGGCTTTCTATGCCCCTTTGTGCTTGCGCAGGTGAGCGCTTACCCATGAGCAGTCTTTGACAATCAGCGTTTGGGATGGGAGCCATATGAAACGAACATTATATGCCAGACATCCGGAGTGGGCTATGTGGCGTAGCCTGGTCCTGGCCTGGCTGAGCTATTTTTTCTGGGCCGTGGCCATCTGGGCCCCCTGGATACCCTCCAAAGCTGTGGCAAACACCTTGTTGGGCCTGGACATGGCCGAGGCCGTCAAGTTCCTTCCCGGCGTCCGGGCCGGCCACATCCACATCTGGCGTGAGAGTTTTTTGTTGCCCCAGTTGACTCTGAGTGCGATTCTAGCGCTCCATGCCTGGCAGCCCCGATGGCCTTATCCCAAATGGATCCGTTTCTCGATGCAACTGGTAGCTTTTATGACCGCCCTGAGCATGCTGCCGCCCGCCTGGACTCCGTCTTTGTTGCGGGCACCTGTATGGCGAACACAGACACTCTTCATTAGTTTGGGCGTCGGGCTGGCCCTGCTGAGCCCGGCAGCTCGTCTCTTCCCCATCCAGCTTGTGGACGGATTCCTGGCTCTCCTCGGACTGGGCACGGCGACTCTCTTGGGTGGGGAGTTACAGATGCTATGGCCCGAGTTCACGGCGGCATACCACCACCCGCTTCCTTTTGGAGTTGGGATATGGGCTCTGGGCCTGGGAACGACCGTCCTGTTGCTCCTGGCCGCCCTCGAACTCAAGGAAAAATAGAGCAAGCCCTTCCTACCACCATTCAGAACGCAGTAGAGGAACCAGCGCATAGGCCAGGGCAACGGCGAACTGAGCCTCACGAGTGACGAACCCCAAAGTCAAGAGCCCGACGCTCCCTATGGTATGCTTGCTGTTCACTTCTCCACTGAGACGGTCCATAGCCGGACCCAACTCCTCGCCCCGGCGTAACGCCTCAACCAGGGGAGGAGGAAGGACGACGCGTCCGCCCGATCCTACATACACCGACCCTGACCGGGTTGCAACAGCCGCCCATCCGCTGAGGAAGAGCCCCCCTGCCTCGGGGATCATCTCCACGCCCCCTTCCAGGCCTATTCCCAGGTCCGCATCCAGTTGCCGTCGCGCGGCTCGAGCACGCTCCCGGGCCCCGGCGACAGTCTCTAGCAGGCCCCAGGGTTGATCCGAGACTCCGGAGGCGACATCAACGGCCTTCACTTGGGCTCGTGGCCAGTAATGACGGACAACCTGTTCAGCCGCGGCGATCTTCACCGGATTTCGTGTCCCCACAGCAACCCGTTGGATGTCCAGACGCGCTGAAGGTGTCGTCGAAACCGATTGATCACTTTTTCTCACAGGCAATGCCCTTCTCCGTGGCCTTCAACAAAGGAGGAGATTCGAACGCGTGTTCGATTAGAGAGCGAATTCCCGGCAAGTCTGGCACCAGCACGGACTCTCCACGGGACGTGACCGTCCCGCGCACGAGAGGATAGCGGATAACCTGACCATGCACCCGATCGGGGGAGATATTCAGGCCCAAACGGGCTAAATCGATGAGATCGAGCAAGCTCAAATCCGTTTGCACGCTTTCGCTGAGAGCCTTGTAAAGCAAGGGGAGCCGGGGCAGAAGGTTCAACTCGCGAGCCCGATTGCGCATGGCCAGGAGCGCACGTTGTTGGCGTCGCGCCCGATCAATGTCGCTTGAACCTCGCCGAGCCCGTACGTAAATCATCAATTCGGCACCGTTCATGTGCTGCAGACCTTTGCTAAAATGATAAGTCTCTCCTCCCCACGTCACAGTGTGCGGACACGTGACCTCCACATCCACCCCGCCAAGAGTATCCACGATTTTCCTGAACCCTTCCAGGTCGATCCGCAAATAATGGTCCACGCGCACACCAAAATTGCGCTTGAACACCGCCTTGAGTAGAGCTGGACCTCCGCCCTTGATCTTGACGATGCCGCTTTCTCCAAAAAAGTCGACTACGTTGATGCGTTGATGTCCATATCTGGGAATGCTTACATAGGTGTCGCGTGGTATGCTCACCACCGCCACCTCTCCTCGGAGGCGATCCACCATGACCAACATGATGGTGTCTGTTCTCCAGATGCGGGCAACACTCCGGCGGCGATCGGCCCCCAAAACGAGGATATTCAGTGTCTGGTCGATACGACGGGTAGCTGAAGCAGGCGAAAGGGTGGGGGTCGAGGGTCGAGGAGGAACTGCCACGGGAGCGGATATAATCAGCCGGCGTGCCGACGTGGGCGTAGGGCCAAAAATCAGAAGGGGGAGCGTCGGTGTTGGGGTCGGTGCTGGACGCCGAGTGGGACGAGACCTTTTGGGAGAAGGCGCAGGATGCCCCAAACACCCCGATAAGAGGACCACGCTCACCAGGAGAACAAGCCCTTTCGAAGGAAGCCGCATTGATACCCCTCTAACGCCTTGGAGGTCTGGCTGATTCCGATAACGAAAATCCCCGATACCCTCAATTTTGGGGTACAGGGCGCCCCGCCACGCCCTCACTCGGTGCGCCCTGCGCCGTTGGACAGGTCCAGATGTGTGCACTCAGTGCAAGATTTCGTCCTTCCTGCGTTCCGGGAACCGGTGTTCGGCGTTGGTCGGCATATAGTCCATGCCGGTCCCGTGAGAACGAGATCCCCTCATGCCCCGCGTCCAACGACCGGTGGCATATCCAGCACGGTGCGCAGGCCCGGACGGGCTGCGGGCATCCGATAAATCGCATTGACTACGATAGACGCTGTGGCCCAGTCCCCGCTGATAGGATCTGTGTGCACCGAAAACGACATCGGCCCCTCAATCTCGACCGTATCTCCGGCATCTTCCAGCCCCAGGGACATCTCGAGTGTGAGCCGAATTCGTTCCTCACCGTCGGCCGAAGCAATCAAGACCTGACGAAGGCCCTTCACCTTGCCAGGTTCCAGCGTCCCCTGATACCAGGGCAGAGGACGTTTGGCCAACAAAATTTCCACTTGCTCCTCACTTGTTTCCAGTGTCCACCCCAGGGCATGGGCCAACACATGGGCCGAAACGTCCAGACCGACATGTCCCAACTTCTTCTCCTTGAGCCGGGCCTCTGCCTCGCCTCTTGTCAACCCCGCGCCCAGTTTTTGCTGTAAGCGGGCCCGTCGCTCGCTCAAATTCACCCGGCGAATCACGTGAACGCGATCGACGCGGGGGACCATTGCCGCTATCGTCGCAGGACGGTAGTCCATCATATAGCCAGGATTCACGCCAATGCCCAAAAAAGCTACCTGCGTAGTCGTCGCCACTTGATCTATCTCCCTGGCGACAACAGGGTACTTGAAAAACGGGTACACCGCTTCCTCGCACGTAGTCACGACATGAATCCCGTTGTCTAATAGGGGCAATGCCTGATCAGCCAACCAGGGGAAATGGGAGGTCGTAGAAAGAACGGCTACGTCAGGATGAATGTCGATGAGCTCCCGCAAGTCACCAATGACGTTTATGCCCAAAGGTTCTTTCAAACCAACAACCTTCCCCACGTCCTTTCCGATCTTCTCCACAGCGATGTCCATCCCGGCTGCAAGGGATAGGTCTGACCGTTCCACAACCAGGCGCCCAATAAGAGCCCCTATGGGCCCAAGTCCCACAACGGCAACACGCATGGTGCTCCTCCCAGGAAACAGGGTTTATACCGGCAAGTCACACGTCCAGTTCTGGCCGGGTCTCTACGCCTGCACACCCGTCTGGGCCAGATGCCGCATGGCCAGACGGCGTAAAAGATCGAGGGCCACATTGGCCACCCACTGTTTGCGGTATTCGGGAATCGCCCAATAGGCCAAACGGACACTCCGTTCTCCTGCAGGTGAACTGACCGCGACTATGGTGAATTCCCGGTCGTCATCCGACGCCGCGGCAACGACGACACCGACATCAGCACCGCTCGTCTCACGCACTGCTCGCGCCCACGAGAGGGCTTCTTGTTCCTCCTCCACAGGTGATGGCGCATGCCCTTCTACCCGTTCTACGGGAATACCTTCCGCCTCCAGGCGAGGGAGTAAGCGGCAGTCAGGTCCAGATGAGAAGAAGGCCACCCGCCAGTGACAACGCCGCAAAAGTTGAGCCACCACGGCCTCAATCGCTTCGTTGCCTTCCCCGTAGACGATGTCGCCCAACCGACGACGAATCTCGGCCTCCACAGGGGCGATGAGACGATCCGCGGCGGCTTCTGTCTCTGCTTTGGCGGTGATACGCACATCCGTCTGGCCCGGGTGTGCGGCCAAGCCCACCGTAGGATTCGCAAGCTCCATCAAATCCGCAATTTGGGCATCAATGTTGCTCTCCCCTGCGGCAACCGTACGCAGAATCTTGCTTTTGATAACAGCATTCAGGTGAAACCGATCCCGCAAGTAAGGGAGGACTGCGGTTTCCAGTAAGTACTTCATCTCTCGGGGGACACCTGGCAATGTGACAACCACACCCTGACCAGTTTCCACAATAAAAGCGGGAGCACTCCCCACCGGATTAGGAATAGGCGTTGCTCCTTTGGGGATATAGGCCTGACGCCGATTATTTTCCTTCATAGGCCGTCCCAGGCGGGCAAAAAAGGCTTCAATTTGAGCCAGCAAGTCAGGATCAATGACCAGAGGATGGCCGGTGGCTTTGGCCACTGCCTCACGGGTCACATCATCGACCGTCGGTCCCAGACCGCCAGTCGTAATCACCACATCGACCCGGTCCAAAGCCGTGGCCACTACACGAGCGATGCGTTCGAGATTGTCTCCGACGGTGGTCATGTAATGGAGATCAAGGCCGATGGTCCGCAACTGGCGGGCAATATGTACTGAATTCGTATCAACAATTTCCCCCAACAGAAGTTCCGTCCCAATGGCAATAACCTCAGCATTCACGGCCACGGCCCCCTTGCGTTACGTGATTCGTGGGCATTTTAGCACGCGGCAAGAAACAGGACAACATTAGACAAGCAACTGGGGTTCGAAAGCTCCCATTCAGGGACTGCCGCTTGCTTGAAGAGCCTTGTCAAGGATGGGTTTCAAACTTTGAAAAGGCACCGCCCCTTCCACACGGTGGCCGTTGATGTCCAGCGTGGGTCGGGTACGGATGTGCAACGAACGGCGTTGCCGATCGTCTTCTTGGACCCGGGCCGCGTAGCGCCTTTGTGCCATACATTGGCGGAAGGCATCGATGTCCAGACCCGGCACATCCCGAGCCAGCAAGAGAACCTCCTGGCGAGGATCGCCCTGCCACATCTTATCTTGTTGTTTGTAAAGCAGATCGTGCATGGGCCAGAAAAGACCCTGCGCCCCCGCACACTCGGCTCCCTCGGACGCGGCCAGGGAACGGTTGCCAAAGTCCAGAATATGGTGATAGACCAGTTTCACCTTGCCTGTGTGCACGTATTGCTGAATAACGATCGGCTCTGTGCCTAACACGTAGGCGCGACAGGCTGCTCACAAGAAGTCGGAGAAATCTGTCAACGTGACAGGAGCATTCACTGCTCCCCAAAACGCGTGACCGTCCGCCGTGTATCCCTGCCGAACCAAACCGGAAGGCGATGCCGTCCCTGTCGCGAGGCCAGGGGAAGGTGAAGGCTGCCCCTGGGCCCGCGTGAGGTGCGAGTTCCCTTTTGGAGAGACGAGCACGGGTGAAGAGGGACCAGGGGTTGGAGTGGAGGCAGAGCGCCCACACGCCATGCTCACAAGCAAGGTCATGAGAGCCATGAGCGGTAAGGACCAATGACTGATGAAGAAACGCGAGACTCGACGCAGTGGGGACATTGTCGACTCCTGGGCCTGGGATGTACGGACTCGAGTTCAATGTACACAGTCGTCGGACAGACTGCTGTAAGCTGGATTACAAAATCTCACACAATTCGACCTGGTCCTATCTCAGGTCGGTTCCTTTTGTTTTGCCACGTGTTTTCAAGTCGAATCTTGACCGTAAGGCAATGCCACATAGAAAGTGCTTCCTTTGCCCCTGCCCTCACTTTCGGCCCAGATGCGGCCACCATGCTTCGCCACAATCTCTTGACACAAAGCCAGCCCAATCCCCATCCCCTCATACCGGCGCGCGGTTCCCTGGTCGACCTGATAGAATCGTTCCCAAATCTTATCCAGTTTATCCTTGGGGATGCCGATGCCTTGGTCGGATATGGCGATGATGGCTTCATCACCTTGTGAATAAGCGCGGAGGGTGATAATCCCACCTTGTGGGCTGAACTTCACAGCATTATGGATAAGGTTGTTGATGACCTCTTCCAAAAGCCTTGGGTCCGCCGGGACAGGAGGCAGGCCCGGTGCCACGATCACCTTCAAGATAACATTGGCTTCCTCTGCACGAAGCCGCCAATCGTCCACAAGAGCGGGAAGCCAGGAGGCAAGGCGGAGAGGAATCTTTTGGATTTTTTTCTCCGGCAGCGTGCGCAAGAGGAGCAGCCGTTCTACCATGAAGTGAAGGCGCTGAGCGTTTCGCAGCAGAATCTTCGCGATGTGTTGTTGCTCTTCGCTCAGAGGGCCAAACTCTTCTCCCTGCAACAATTCTACGTAGCCCATGATGATGGTTAATGGCGTGCGCAGCTCGTGAGAAACGTTCTGAATCATCTCGTCACGCAGGCGTAGAGCGTCCTCCAGGCGGATGTTTGTCTCCTTCAGTTCCCCAAGGAGATGAAGGCGCCAGGCGACGGCTCCAATCTGGCGCCCCACAGAGCGCAAGAGCTCGATTTCCTCCTTGGTCCACTCCCGAGGCTTACGATCGGCCACGCTTAGGCCTCCGATGCGCTTTCCGCGCGTTGTGATCGGAGCTGTCGCGGCTGCACGAATGCCCAGTTGCCGGGTCACGCGGGGCAAAAAGGCGGCCAAAGGTGTCTTTCCTTTCACACGAGAAAAGTCACTGTGTGCAATCACATCTGGAATATCCAAAGCATATTCCTGCGCCCACCGCAGCATCTCTGCCCCCGCCTCGCGTGGAAGGCCATATAACTCGCGCTCCTCCCCCACCCATATCGCGGCAAAGGGAACGTGAAGTGCGGACACAACCGATCGAATGACATCCTTCAGAAGTGTGGCCAGGTCCTCGGCCCGTGTGGCTTTGCCGACAATCGTATTCAAGGCTTCGAGCTGTTCTGCCCAACGTGTCAAATCAGACACGGCCCGATCGCGTTCTGTTCGAGTCCGTAAACTTGTCAGCCCATAAGCTAAGTCATCGGCCATCATGCTGAGGAGAACTACTTCCTCTTCGTCAAAGCGAAAGGGTTCCGTCGCATACACGTTTAAGGTCCCCAATACCTTTTCTTTCCACACAATGGGGATAGATGCTGAAGAGGCATACCCGCGGCGCAAGGCTTCCTGCCGCCAGGGCTCGAACGCGGGATCGTGCAAGATATCCTGACAAACCACCGCCCGTCGACCCCGGATCGCCTGCCCTGTGGGGCCGCGGCCGTGCTCTACATCTGCCCAGGTGATTTCTACAGAGGCAAGATAGCCGCTCTCTTTTCCCGCCCAGGCCATAGGAACCACGCGACGGACCCGGTCGTCAGAGGGATAGCCAATCCAGGCCAGCACATAGCCTCCCACCTCGACGGCAGCCTCCACAACATCTTGCAGTAAGGAAGGCTCGTCCTCGGCCCGCAGGACCGCCTCAACTGCTCGGGTCAACAGGCGCAACGTGCGGTTGACATGTTGGAGTTCCTCTTCAATGCGCTTGCGGGCAGTCACATCCTGCTTGAAAGCAATAAAATGCGTGATCGTGCCCGCCTCGCCCCGAACAGGGGTAATGGTCATTTCCTCGGTGTAGAAGGTCCCATCCTTGCGCCTGTTGACCAGTTCTCCTTGCCAGACGCGCCCGGAAAGAATGGTGTTCCACAGGGTTCGGTAGAAGGTTTCGTCTTGCTGTCCGGACTTCAGTATCCGAGGCTCCCGGCCGATAATTTCTTCGGCCGTGTAACCGGTCATTTTCGTAAATGCCGGATTGACCCAGAGGATAGTCCCTTTGACATCGGTGAGGAGGATAGCATTGGCCGCGGCTTCCATGGCCGTGGAGAGCCATTGCAAACGCTGCCGACGCTCTCTCTCCTTGGTAACATCTTCCACCAGCCCATCAATAGCTATGGGCCGTCCCCCTTCGTCTCGAACCAGACGAGCACTCACTCGCGCCCAAAAACGCTCTCCATCCAGACGCCGTATCTGCCCTTCGACATTTCGAGCTTCCCCCTGCTCCAGCACTCGTTGCAAGAACCGCTCATACTCGGCTCGTTCGAGGTAAATATCTTCAGGACGAACAGTTTCCAAGGGGCGATCTGGGGGGATTCGAAGGATTTCGCGCATGGCAGGATTCGCCCTCACGGCGCTCCCATCCAGGCGGATACGAAACAAACCCAGAGGGACCTCTTCAAAGAGGTGCCGGTACTCCTGCTGCAATTCCTGGACCTGCCGACGTTGGGCAGTCACCTCCAATGCCCGGCGGACTGCCGCAGAAAGACGGCGGAAGTGCCGGGGGGTCTTGAGGATATAGTCGTCTAGCCCTGCTTTCATGGCCTCGACAGCGATCTCTTCGTTGCCCGTCCCGGTGAACATGATAACCGGGACGTCGGGGCAGCGGGCCTTGACCCGGCGCAGGACCTCTAGTCCAGTCGTCCAGCGAAGCTGATGGTCGGTAATGACCACATCGAAGCAAGGGTCGGCCAAGGCTCTGACAAACCCCTCTTCTTCGAACACCTCCTGGGCCACGATAGTACCGAGTTCTCGTTTTAGTTCGCGAATGATCAGCCGGCGGTCATATGGGTTGTCATCCAGGAGCAACACGCGCACGGGGGTCATGGAAGGCTCCGTTCCTCTTGGACAGATTTCAGCTCAATCCAAAAACGACTTCCTTTCCCCACCACAGATTCTACAC
>CAZAQA010000032.1:0-35135 GCA_964487375.1 uncultured Anaerolineae bacterium
CGGTTAGACATCCTGTCCGTCGGACGGTGAGACCACTCTCCTCCCCTGGGGTGTTTCCTGCTGTGCGTGGAGCGAGTCGATGTCTCCCGGGTACATCAACGCCTCGTGTCCCCGTTCGTTGGTGCGGATGCGGATGACATCCTCGACCGGATAGACAAAGATGATCCCGTCTCCCGTGCTTCCCGTGTGTGCAGCCCGGCGTATGGTCTCGATCGCCTTGGCCACGTTGTGGTCACTGAGCACGATATTGAGCTGCACTCGCGAGAGCAGATCGACGCGATAAGTTCCACTGCGCCCTGTGAGGGTGATGCCCCCCCCTCGACCATGTCCTCGTACTTCCACCACGTTCATGCCCACGATGCCGATATCGTACAGGGCCTGCTTGACCGCCGGCAATTTCTCTTCCCGGATGAAGGCCTCGATTTTCTTAACCACGATCTACCTCCCTCTTCAGGCGTAAGCACGCTCACCGTGAAGGCTCAAGTCCAGGCCAACTTCTTCCTCGACCTCGGAAACGCGCAGGCGCATGACGCTGTCCAGGCCTTTGGCCACAAGGAACGTCAGACCAAAAGCGTAGACGATGCTGGCCATCACCGCAACGGCCTGCACGAGCAGGAGATGCGGGTTGCCGTAAAAGAGGCCGTTGGCTCCCGCCGGATTGACAGCAGTGCTGGCAAAAAGTCCCGTCGCCAACGCTCCCCACGTTCCGGCCATGCCGTGGCACCCCCACACATCCAACGATTCGTCCAGTCCCCACCATTGGCGCACGTGTACGGCTGCATAGCTGATGGGCGCGGCCAGGGCCCCGATGACCAGCGCGGCCAACGGAGTGACAAAGCCGGCTGCCGGGGTGATGGCCACCAGCCCGACCACTGCCCCTGTAACCAGTCCCAGCGCTCCCGGTCGCTCGTCGAATGTCCAGCTTAGCAGCATCCATGCCAACGCAGCGGCCGCCGCCGCGGTATTCGTCGTCACGACTGCCTGGACGGCCAGACCGTTGGCAGCCAATGCACTCCCCCCATTAAACCCAAACCAACCCACCCACAGAAGACCGGCTCCCAGCACCGTGTAGGGGATGTTATGGGGTTCGAAGGGGGCCGCTGGAAATCCCTTTCGCTTGCCGATGACCAGGGCAAAGGCCAGGGCGGAAAATCCTGCCAGTATGTGGACAACCGTTCCGCCGGCAAAATCCAGCGCACCCAACTCGCGTAAGGCACCGCCCGTTCCCCAGACCCAGTGCGCCACCGGATCGTACACCAGGGTTGTCCACAGGAGGACGAAGGCGATGAAACCACGCAGATTGACCCGCTCCACAAAAGCACCGGTAATGAGCGCCGGTGTGATGACGGCAAACATCATCTGGAAGAGGGCGAAAGCCATGTGGGGAATAGTTGCCGCATAGTCAGGATTGGGCGTCGTTCCCACTCCCTGCATTCCCAGGAACGAGAGGCCGCCGATGAGCCCGCCGATGTCATGGCCGAATGCCAGGGTGTACCCGTAAACGACCCACTGTACGCTGACGAGCGCCATCACGATGAAACTGAGGCTGAGGGTGGAAAGGACGTTCTTGCGGCGAACCATACCTCCATAGAAAAAGGCCAGGGCAGGGGTCATCATCAGTACCAGCGCCGAGGCCACCAGGATCCAGGCTGTGTCTCCCGGGTTACTCATCTTTATCCCTCCTCTTTGCGTTCCCTTATTTCCGAGCGAACTCGGGTTCCGGGTTCACCATACACAAGATCGAGGGCACTGTCTATAACCCAAATGGATCAACATAGAAGGGAGACCGGTTTGTGAATCCATCCCCAGACGGATGCCGAATCCGTCCAGGGGCCGATGACAGGCGGCTGATTCCGTGTTACAGTGACTGTGTGGTGAGCGTATTACGCGAGGAACGATGCTTTGAGAGGGCGAGAGATGATGGCTTTGTGTCGCATGCGGGTAGGCGAGGGCGTTGCCTCCTGGCCGCACCTTCCCTTCGCAGGGGATGACCATGTGACCGCAAAAGAATGGCGCCATGCCCTCTCCTGTCACAAACCCTTGATGGCTTCCCTGGATAAAAGATCTCGATTCTCAGGAGGTAAGTGATGGCAGCGGTGTTGCAAACATTCGACCTGACTAAGCGTTTTGGAGAAGTGCTGGCTGTGGATCACGTGAACCTGTGTGTGGAAGCCGGTGAGCTGTTCGGCTTTCTCGGTCCCAACGGCGCGGGTAAGACCACAACCCTGAGCATGATTGTGGGGCTGATTCACCCCACGGAGGGACGTGTGGAGGTTTTGGGGGAAGAGGTGAGCCCGACTCGAACTGCAATCCTGCATCGCGTGGGGGCGCTGGTAGGAACCCCCGGATTCTTTCCTTACCTCTCTGGCCGGGACAACTTGCGCCTGCTGGCCTCCCTCTATCCGGATGTGAACAACAGCCGGGTGGATGATGTGTTGGACCGGGTAGGATTGAGCGACGCGGCCAGGCGCAAGGTGAAGGGCTATTCCACGGGCATGAAACAGCGGTTGGGCCTGGCCGCCGCCCTGCTCCATCGGCCTGATCTGTTAGTGTTGGACGAGCCCACCAACGGCCTGGACCCCATCGGCATGAAGGAAATGCGGGGTCTCCTTCGCTCCCTGGTCAGCGAAGGAACAACCGTTTTCCTCAGTAGCCACCTGTTGCACGAGGTGGAGCAGATTTGCGATCGCGTGGCCATTTTGGACCACGGGCGTATTCTGGCCGTGGGAAGCGTGGCCGAGTTGCTCCAGGGGAAGGGAGACCTGGAGGAGGTGTTCATGGAAGTGGTGGGAGAAAGGGAACCCTCATTCTCTTCTCATTGGACAGCGTAGCAGAAAGGAGGAAGATACATGAAGAGAGCTGCAATGTTTCGGAATCTGGTCATCGTGGAACTGCGCAAACTGTCGGCGCGAGCCTTGCTGTGGGTGGAACTGAGCGTCTTGGCCTTGCTGGTGGGAAGTATGTACGTGGCTCTCATCGCCACATTGCAAAAGGGAAGCGCAAGCACCTTGCCACCACAGGCGGTCGAATCCCTGCGCCAGATGCTTTACTGGCCGCAGGCGCTGAACGACGCCATGGTCCTCGCCGGTGGTGGGGAACTGGGCGGCATGCTGGCAGTGATTCTGGTGGGTGCGTTCATGGCTCAGGAATACACCTGGCACACGATCCACCAACAACTGAGCCAAGGAGTGTCCCGCTCTCACTTCCTGCTGGCCAAGTTTGTAGTAGTCTCAATGGCATTGGGGCTCATTGTGCTTACGGCCCTGCTGGCTGGAGGAGTCGTGACTGCTGTGTTCACCTATCTGGATCTCGGCATACGATCCCTGAGAAAGCCGGCCATGGGCACGCTTCTGTTCAATGTGCTGCGGATCTGTCTCACCCTACTTCCCTACGCGGCCCTGACGTCCTTCCTGGCCGTCGCCAGCCGTTCGGCCATGGTGGCCATTGGGGTGGGACTGGGGTATTCCCTTCTGGTGGAGAATCTGGTCATCAAGACCTTAAGCATGATATCCCCCCAGATTGCTCGAGCAGTCCGCTTTTTACCTGCAATGCTGGCCCAGAGCATCGTGCAGCAGGTATCGCCGACAGTCCAGGTCGATGTGGGTTTACAGACTTCTTCACGGCTGCCCTTGCTCGGTCCAAACGAGGCCGCGCTCATGCTGACAGTTTACACGGTGGTCTTCCTGGTTCTGGCCGTGTGGTGGTTTCGACGCCAGGATGTAACGGTGTAGAATAGGATGTGGGGCCGACGTTGTCGTGGTGGCTCGCTCAAACGGAGGCGGGCGAGGAGGTACTGAGATGGTGGATCATGGCAAGAAGCATAAAGGCTACTTCTTCTTTTTCTACTGGGATCCCGAGGACAAACGCATTTTCGTCCCGAAAAGGTATGGTTACGGTTGGACGATTAACCTAGCCAACCCGCTTTCCATCCTGGTGCTGTTTCTGACGGTGTTGATTGTCTTTGTGTTGGTTAGGCTGCTCTCACTCTAAGGCGATGCGCTCACAAAGGAGCGTCTCATGAGTTTGCTGTATATCTCGCTTTTCCTTGTGTCCAGTCTGGGCATCAGCATTCTTGCCTGTGTCATCGCGTTGCGTGCCACCAACGGCCATATCAGCAGGCAATATGTTTATTTTGGAATGGCCGTCTTCTTTGTCGGCATCACTGTGCATAGCCTGATAGCGTTGCCCGTTGTCCTGGTCGAGCATGGAGTGAGGGCTGCTTACCTTGGCATGTTGGACAGAACGGAGCCCCAGTTCAGATCCTGGGAGTTGCTCTATTTCGCGCTGGCGGCCGGGATCGGTCAAGAGTTAGCTAAGGCTCTACCCATCCCGCTTGAACTCAGACGGACTGGTGGCAAAAGTCCCACGCCTCCGTACTTTGAGCTGGGCCTGAACATTGGATTGGGCTTTTCACTCAGTGAAATCATGTTCATTGGTTTGACGCATTGGCAGCCATCTCTCGCTTTCTACAACATACTCATGGGTACTTTTGAAAGAGTAGGGGCAACACTTTTTCATATGAGCACAGGAGGACTGATTGCCTTCGGCGTTGAGAGAGGGAAGGTGGGGTATTTTTTGTCGATCAGCATAGCGTTGCACACTTTGTTGGACGCGTTTGTGAGTCTCACCTACCACAATCCAATCGTTTCCGAAGTGGTGGAAGAAGTGGCTTTGTTTCTGTTCTCCTTGCTCTTGCTGGTCTTCAGCATGCTTCTCGTACGGAGATTCGAGTCTGGTCTTGTTGCCGGATAACCCATGTTGAGCATGATCTCAAGGCCAGTTGATGGTGGCTCTGGATGCGTCAGGGAAAGAACTGTGAGCAGCCTGACGCATGAGGCTTGGGGGGTGTCCCGTGCGCGTGCCGTCGTGGCCCAACTTCCGTCGTCTGCAGTGGAAACTCACGCTGACTTATACCCTGGTCACCACCGGGGCCATTCTGGTGGTCGAACTGGTACTGTTGGTGACGGCAGGCGTGCTTATCTTCCGGTCGACCACGTTTCCCAAGGTCCTGGTTCCCATTTTCAGCGATGCCACGCGAGGCCTGGCCCCTGCATTAAAACAGCATCCTCCTGATGAGGCGACTCTGGACGCCTGGCTGAAAGACCTGGCGCGTACGGGACGTCTGGACACGTCGAATGGGAAGCAAAATTCCACTATGAGTCTGAACCTGGACCCGGCCATGATCACGTTGGCGGCCATAAGCGACCGGCAGGGACATGTGATCTCCGCCTACCCTACGACCGGGTGTGCACGTGGAACCCTCTTGCAGAGGTGTGTCCGGGAGAAAGTCGCGACGCTCTTGCACGCCGCCCTGGCGGGCGACGAAGATCCAGACCATCTCGTGGCCCACCGGGGCCAGGTGATGTTTATCAGTGTGCCTATCCTCGATCACGGAGAGCCGGTAGGGGCTTTGTTCATCCGCATGAGTCTACCTCAGGGATTGCAAGAGTACCAGGCAGTGGCGGTGCGCTCGTTGTTCTCCAGCACACTGGTCATTGCCCTCTTCGCCGCGATCATCGGGACACTGTTTGGGTTTTTGACCGCGCGCGGGCTCACCCGGCGGTTGAACGCACTGGCCGGAGCCGCGGACGCGTGGAGTCGGGGGGATTTCTCCCTGGTCATTCAGGAGCGATCTCAGGACGAACTGGGACATTTGGCTCGGCGCCTCAACCGCATGGCCGAACAGTTGCAAAATCTCTTGCAGGCAAGAGAAGAGTTGGCTGCGCTGGAGGAACGCAATCGGCTGGCCCGTGACCTACACGATTCGGTCAAGCAGCAAGTCTTCGCCGTGGTGATGCAGATTGCCGCGGCCCGTCATTTGCTGGACCGAGACCCGGACGCTGCGCGGACTCGCCTGATCGACGCGGAGCGCCTGGCGCGCCAGGCGCAGCGCGAACTGACCGATCTTATTCGCGAATTGCGTCCGGCAGCGTTACAGGGAAAAGGGTTGGTCGCGGCCCTTCAAGATTTCGTGGCCGAGTGGTCTCGGCGAACGGACATCGATGCCCGTTTGCGCCTGCAAGGAGCGCGTCCTCTGCCGTTGGATGTAGAGCAGGCCCTTTTCCGGGTGGTCCAGGAGGCTATGGCCAACGTGGCTCGGCACAGCAACGCCCGCCAGGTGGAGGTGCGTCTGGCCTGGAAAGATGGGACTGTTCTCCTGCGTATCGCGGACGATGGCCGCGGGTTCAACCCGGACACCGCGCGGGGTAGAGGGGTCGGGTTGAAGAGTATGGAGGAGCGGGTACGCGCGCTTGGGGGGACTTTCTATGTCACCAGCGACCCCGGTAAAGGGACGGTGGTAGAAGTGAGACTAAAGCAAGGTTGACGAACCGGAGGGGCAGACCATGGCGCAAAAGCCTGTGGAGCAACCGATTACAGTTCTCATCGTGGATGACCACGCGGTCGTGCGCCAGGGCGTACGAGCATTTCTCGAGACTCAGTCGGACATTCAGGTGGTAGGAGAGGCCGCATCCGGGGAAGATGCCATTCGTCTGGTCGCGGAGATGGTCCCTGACGTGATTCTCATGGATTTGGTCATGCCGGGGATGGATGGGGTTGAGGCCACGCGTCAGGTCGGGCGGGTGAGTCCACGTACTCGAGTCATCGTTCTCACTTCCTACCATGACGACGAACATATTTTCCCCGCCATTCAGGCCGGAGCCATCTCCTACCTGCTGAAAGACGTGGACCCCAACGAACTGGTGGACGCGGTACGGAAGGCCGCGCGAGGGGAGGCCATTCTGCATCCCCGGGTGGCGGCGCGCGTCATTCAGGAGTTACACGGTCTCTCCACCAATACCCTGTCCCCCTTCGCCGAACTCAGTGAACGGGAGCTGGAGGTTCTACGCCTCATTGCGGAGGGGTTGAGCAACGGGGCCATCGCGGAGCGGCTGGTCATTAGCGAAAAGACGGTCAAGAGCCACGTGAGCAACATCTTGAGCAAGCTCCATCTGGCCGATCGCACCCAGGCCGCGGTTTTCGCCTGGCGAGAAGGGTTGATGAAGGACTGACGGCTTCTTCATTTCGATTTTGGGGTTCGATCTCTGGGGTTCGATCTCTGGGGTGAAAGGAGGACGGGGAAGCCATCGGATCGGGGGGAAACGACCCGATGGCTCGACGATGTCGGTATACTTCTCAGCTTCTCAGCCCGCTCCTTTCCGGCGTACTTAGACGTCGTAGTAGAGGGCAAACTCCACCGGATGCGGCCGCAACCGGACCTGATCTACTTCATTCTTACGCTTGTACTCGATCCAGGTTTCGATCACGTCCGGGGTGAACACGTCGCCCTTGAGCAGGAAATCGTGGTCTGCCTCCAGCGCAGCGAGGGCGTCTTCCAGGGAACCGGGTACCTGCTTAATGAGCGCGGCTTCCTCAGGGGGGAGATCGTACAAGTCTTTGTCCATGGGCTCCCCCGGGTCAATTTGATTCTGAACGCCGTCCAACCCGGCCATGAGCAGAGCGGCAAAGGTGAGATAGGGGTTCCCGCTCGGGTCCGGAGGCCGAAACTCGATGCGCTTGGCCTTGGGACTGCTGGAATAGACCGGGATGCGTACCGCAGCAGAACGGTTCCGCTGCGAGTAGGCCAGGTTCACAGGAGCCTCGAACCCCGGAACCAACCGTCGATAGGAGTTGGTGGTCGGGGCTGCAAATGCCAGGATGGCCGGGGCATGTTTGAGTAGCCCCCCGATGTAGTACTTCGCTGTTTCGGACAACTGGGCGTAGCCGGCCTCGTCGAAAAATACGTTAACTTCACCTTTCCACAGACTCTGGTGGGTGTGCATTCCACTGCCGTTGTCCGCGAACATGGGCTTGGGCATGAATGTGGCAGTGAGTCCATGTTGCCGAGCCACGTTCTTGACAATGTACTTGTACATCATCATCTTGTCCGCAGTCCTCACCAGCGTGTCGAAGCGGATGTCGATTTCTGCCTGGCCTGCACTGGCAACCTCATGGTGATGGACCTCCACGTGGACGCCCGCGGCTTCCAGGGCCAGGACAATCTTGCTGCGAATATCCTGCAACGTGTCCGCCGGAGGGACGGGGAAATAGCCGCGCTTGGGGGGGATTTGTCCACCCGGGTTGGGCCCCAGCTCTTTGCCGGAGTTCCACCACCCCTCCCGGCTGTCCACTTCGTAGTAGGAGCGGTAAGGGAGCACCTCATAACGTACGTCGTTGAAGAGGAAGAACTCTGCCTCAGGACCCCAGTAGCTTGTATCCGCGAGGCCGGTCTGGCGCAGGTAGGCTTCCGCCTTCTTGGCCACGTAGCGGGCATCACGGCTGTACGGCTGTCGAGTGATGGGATCAAAAATGTCGCACACGAGGGTCAGAGTCGGGACTTCGAGGAAGGGGTCCACAATAGCCGTGTCCGCGTCGGGGATGAGGATCATGTCCGATTCCTGAATGGCCTGAAAGCCTCGAATGGAGGAACCGTCGAACCCCACGCCCTCTTCGAACATTTCTTCGGACAGTTCACGAGCAGGCAGGCTGAAATGTTGCCAGGTGCCGAACAGGTCAGTGAACCTCAGGTCGATCATTTTCACGCCAGCATCGGTAGCCAACTGGACGACATCGGCAGGTGTCTGAGCCATTATTAAACCTCCGGAACGCATTGGGATAGGGAACACGCTTCATTGTACGAGGGCCTCGGTCTCACGTCCATGATCCATTTGGATCATCTTTGGCCTGGATGTTTCCACACGGTCGGCCACCGGGCATCCGGCGCTTAGCGCATCCCTTCGGAAAGCCTGGGGCTGAGCGCGTATAGGACCAAGCCCAGGCTGGAGGCCAGCCCCCCGAGGAGGAAGGGCCAGCTTGGCTGCCATTGCCAGAGGAGCCCCCCGAGCAAGGGGGCCGGAATGGTGGCCAGCCCGCGAATCAAATAGTAGAGGCCGATCACCCGCCCCCGGTGTGCTTCTTCGGCCAGGTCCACGATGCGGGCTTTGCGTGCCGGTTCCCCCAGCTCTCGCAAACCGGCGATGACGAACGCCAAAAACACCCAACCGGCGGGAAGGAGAACCAGGGCCATGGGGAAGAGCGAGAAAAAGGAGAAAGTGATCAGGATGAAGGGCTGGCGGCCGAAACGGTCGGCCAGATAGGCGGCCGGGAGATAGCCCGCAATGGCGGTGATCATTTGCAGTGAGGTAAACGCACCGAACTGAAGGGGCGTGTTCTTGTAGACGTTGATGATCCAGAGGACAACGTAGAGGGCAGCCACATTAGAGCCGAAACGGACCAGACAATCGGCCAGGAGCAGACGACGAAGGGGAGAGGGCATGAGTGCCCAAACGGAAGCGAGGCCGACGGGATGATCTTCTCGTGGAGGTGGGGTCTCCTTATAGAAGCGGGATTGGATGTAGACGGCCACCAGGGCCAGCAGGAGAGAGATGGCGAATCCCAGGCGCATTCCCGGGACCAGGCCCAGCCGATCCAGCAGGTAGCCACCGACCACAGGGGCAATGACAATGGGGACTCGTTTCCAGATGGACTGGACGCTGAAGCCCATGGCCCGCTTGGATCGGCTAAGGGTATCGCCGATGAGCGCAAAAATAGCAGGTTGGGACATGCTGCTCCACGCCAGCACGAGCAAAGTCCCCGCGATGACTACATCCCAGCGGGAGGTGAGGAGATAAACCAGATATCCCGTTGCAGCAATGAGGTTGAAAAGAGTGAGCGCCCGTTTGCGCCCCAACCGGTCCGCGAGCCAGCCCCCAGGATACTGATATAAGGTGTCGACGATGCGCTTGAAGGACCCGTAAGCGCCGATGGCCACGGCGCTTGCCCCCAGGGCTTGCAGGTACTTGGGCATGAAGCGGGTCCACAATTCCTCCCCCATGCCGATGATGAGGAGCGCTCCCAGAAGCACGATGATGTTGTGCTCCAGGGCCAAAAAGTCACGAAGGGCTGAAACTCGCGATTTTGTGTGCATCTCCGCACCAGCAACTCAGGATAGCACAGCCAGTCTATCACGGCAGGGGTGTCACGTCAATGTCGCGCGTCATTATTTTGGAGGGCTACCTGAGGCCCCCACCTTGTCCGGCAGCTCTATCCCCTTGCTCAACAGGAC
Source organism: uncultured Anaerolineae bacterium (assembly GCA_964487375.1). GTDB lineage: Bacteria > Chloroflexota > Anaerolineae > JAADDB01 > JAADDB01 > JAADDB01. The sequence goes on from CAZAQA010000032.1 coordinate 10,064, forward strand.
TGCCCCACGGGGGCAGAAGAGCTGTTTTTGTTTTCGAGCCCCTTGAGCGTTTCGGAAGGGGAGCCAGCCCGGCAGGGACAAGTCCTCCGGTCGACGTGGAGGGGCCTCACGGTCGCAGCCGGAAGTGCGTGACCCGCACGCCTACGAAATCCCGCTCGCCCAACTTCTCGGCGTGTCCGCTCAGCCATTGTCGTACGAGCCCTTTGGGATCCCACATGGCACTTTCTGATTCCACCAGCCAGATGTCCTTCTTTCCTTGCAGCCGTAGGAGAATGTCATGCCCGGTTTGCTCCAAGGATCCTTGGGGGCCGGGGGCCGGGGCTTCCCGCAATGCGGGACGGCTTTCGGGCGCGTAGTAGGTGTAGGCGTGAATCAAATAGCCCAGGTGGAGCAATACCAGGCTGTCCGGGCGGCGATGAGCTTCCACGTAAGCCACGGCCGCGCGCATATCCGGCTTGAGCGGATATCGAACTTGATAGCCGAGACCCAGGAGGAAGAGGACGAGCATCATCCCCCACGCGACCAGGCTCAACCCTCGCCAGCGACGCAGCGTCCAGGTGCCCAGGCCTGCCAGGCCGTATACCGCCGGCATCGTCCAGATCAAGTAACGTTCGGTGAAAAGGGGAAGCTCCAAGGAGATAGCATACAACCCCAGTACCGGCAATAAGAACCAGAGAAGCAATCCCACCCGACGCGCTGGGCTCCCCACCTCGTCATGCTGAAGTCGCGGTGGCTTCAGAAAGAGACCACTCAGGCTCAGGAAGAGCAGGGGGATCAACCGGGCTCCGGGTGGTAGAGGCGCGGGCAAGCGGATGGCATGAACTCCGACGCTGAACACGGTAAGCAGCTTTTGGATCATCTCGGGCCAGGGGACGAAAGGGTGCCCGGTGCGGAAAGTGGGACTGAAGAGCAGCTTTTCCTGCCACCAGGCCAGGGGAATGTAAGGTAGCACGAAGAAGCCGTAGGCCAGTCCCAGGTCCCACCAATGACGGCGCAACGTGCGAGGCCACAACAGGGTCAGGATCATGTGTGTCGGGATGAGCAAAGCGAGCAAGTAGTGGGTATAGATGCCAACAGAAAGGAGCACCACGTAAGGGATCCAGTAGCGTCGTTGTCCTCCCCAAAAAGCGCGCTGCCAGCACCAGGTGGCGGCCAGGGCCAGTACCACCACCATGGTGTACATGCGCAGTTCCTGGCTGTACCAAATGGCGTACGGGGAGAAAGTGAGCAGCATCGCGGCCAACTGTCCAGGTCCCCGTCCTGACCACTTGCGCATCACCTGATACATCAGAGGAATGGCCAGCAGGCCCAGCAGCAAAGCACTGTAACGCAGGGCGTAGTCCACGTGTCCGAAGAAGTGGATCCACGGCCGCAACAGGAGATAGTAAAAAGGCCCGTTGTTTCCCGGCACGACGAACATGCTGAGAAGCTGGGACAAAGGCTGGGTGGAGAAGCGCACCGTGTCCACCTCGTCACGCCACAGGCTTTGTGCGTCCAGGTCCCAGACACGTAAAGCCATCCCCAGGAGAAGCAGGATTACCCACCAGAGGTGCGCTTGCCGTCGTGTGGAAGACATCATCGTCTCTCATGCCTCCTCGAATTCAGGATCAAGGCAAGTGCCTCGACGGCAGCCAGGAAGAAAGCGAATCCCAAGCAGACGAAGCTGGGTAAGATTCGCAGGAGAATGGACAGGGTGGAGGTCAATCGTCGAAGCGGGTCCCGTCGCGGCTGAGGAGCAGGCGTTGGTCGGAAGCGGGATCGCAGGAAAGGATAAGTGTACGCCCAGTCGTAATGCACATACGGCACATACGTACGCCAGGGCTGATCTTTTCGGTCCAGAGATGCAGGTGTGGGCCAGGGGGTGACCACTTCTGTCGGCCCTGGACGCACTTCATTCGGTTGAGGGATGTAAAGCGGTGGCGCGTATGTGGGGATGGGCGTGTATGCCTGCAAGAGAGGCGTGGGCGTCGGGCCCATCTGTCCTTGTCCCGTCGAAGGCGGCGGCGGGAGCGGATTGGTGGGCCGAACGATCCGGCGGGGAGTCGGTGTAACGGGATGAGGCGGGCTCACCGTGGGACGGGGGTGAGTAGCCGTGGGAGAAGATGTCGCGGGCGGAGGCGGCGTGGGCGTAGGCCTGAGCGTCGGGGGCGGGGAAGGCCGGAGAGAGCGGGTAGGTGTGGGGTGCAGCGGTGATGACTGGACATGGAACGCCGCGGTTGCCGGTTGTCGTGAGAGCCAGACGCCGAAGGAAAGCGCCGATAGACACGTTAGGAGAAGCCAGATCAATGCACGAGTATCTCTCATGAACGTCGCCCTGTGGTTGATGGCGTGCTAATGACGCCTCATTATACACGACTGGCGCCATGCGAGGGAACGTCGAGGAGGGAGGTCACGAGTTTAGGACTGAAGAACTCAACTCGTCGCAAAGACCTTCTTGTACACATCGACTCCGTAGCTGGTCTTGAGGGGTTCGCCCACCTTGAGCTTGAAGGTTCGCGTCCCGTCCGGGCGCCTCTCCGCGCGCAGGAACAGGACGCCGGCCCCATCCTGTTCGTAGAAGTGGCGCGCGAATTCATAAAGGTGCGTGACGAAGAATATCTTGATGTGTTTCTCCAACAGAGCTTTGACGAGTTGCCTGGCCACCTCGGACCCCTCGCGCTCGTTTGTGGCTGCAAACGATTCGTTGAACAGCACTAAAGCGTTCGGCGTCAGATGGTCGATGATCTCGCTGATACGTATCAACTCTTCCTCGAATTTGCCGCTTTCCATGCGTTTGTCCTCACCTCGTTTGAAGTGTGTGAACAGGCCCGTACACACATTGGCGCTGAAGGAACGCGCGGGAACAAACATGCCTGCCTGCATCATCAATTGGGCCAGACCCACGCTGCGCAGGAACGTCGTTTTTCCCCCTTGATTAGGGCCGGTAATGATGACCAAGGAAATCCCTTCTGCCCGGACATCGTTGTCGACGACTGCACTCTGTCGGGTCAACGCCAGGGAAATGTCGTACAACCCTGTGCACGACAGATGACGGGTGTCAGCGGGCAACGGGTCGGGAAAAGAAACAGGTTCCCCCAGGGCGCGGAGTTGTTCGTACAGGTTCAAACAGCCGATGTAAAATGCCAGCTCCCGCTGCAACACCCGGAGGAAGCTTTCCACGTGTTCGGCCGCCTGCGCAACCGCGTTGGCCACCCGCGCCAATCCTCTGTCCCGGAGTTCGCCCAACACGCGTGCGCCGTGATCATCGCGGGGGTGCAGGGAGTAAGAATAGCTCTTCACCTTCCGCCCTAAAAGCCGTTTGACCCAGGGTCCTTCGCTCTCGTTGGGGCGGCAGAGCATGTAGCCGGTTCCTTCATTTCCCCGGCCCAGACGCGCTTGAAGGAGGACGCCGCTGGGAAACCGGAGCGCTTTGAGGTGGCGTTCCACCGTGGTCATGTACTCATCGTCTAGTTCCTGTTGAATCATGCTGAAGAAACGGCGAAAGCCCCGGGAGTGGAAGGTCGTGGCGTGAGCGTCCGCAATCCGACGTAGTTTCCAGAGGAGGTCGAGGGAGGCCGCCAGCAGTTGCCGGGCGCTGCTCAGGATCGAGCTCGGACTGGAGTGACGAGAAGAAATCCACAGCCATTGGCGCCGTTTCCTCTCGGCAAATTCCAGGGGAATGGCATAAATATCTCGGATGACGTCGGGATGCTTCAGGACGTCCGCCAGAATGTCCTGGCGATAGCGAATGGTGTTAATGTCGTCCCCACCCAAGAGCAGGACCTGACGTACCACCTCGAGCACAAAACGGTCCTTCTGCGCCATGGCTTCGAACAGGGTGGTCAGGGCCAGGTCCTGAACGAGGTCTGCCGTATTGAAGGGGAGCTCCCGGTCCGGGTCGAAGTCCTGGTGGGAATAAAGCAGAAACACTTTCATCATGGGAGACGCTCCTTGATCTGCTCATACGTCAATCGGTGCTTGTGGGCCAGGGAGAGGGCGTAGGCCAGGCCGTCTGCGGGCTTCCGCATGATTTTGAACGTACGCACTGTGGGATCTTCTGGGCTTACCGTGGCCACCATGCTGACGTTTTTTTCCCCCAGGCTGGCCAATTCGTCGAGGAAAGTGACCCACACACAGAGTGCGTCCAGCTCCATGACCCGGGCCATGATATGCTTGCTCAGAAACAGAGCATCCTGCAACGTTGTCGAGGCAAAAATCTCGTTCAAGATGAGGATGCTGTTCGGGGTGGCCTGGGCCAGGATCTCGTGGATGCGGACCAGATCGTCCTCCAGCTTGCCGCGCAGGTTACGGATGTCTTCCTCTTTTTCGAAATGGGTGAAAATCTGGTCGAACAGGAAGAGACGGGCCTCACGTCCGGGGACGGGGCAACCAAGGCTGGCCAAGTAGTGTACCTGACCGAACATGCGCGCGAACGTCGTTTTCCCGCCCTGATTCGGGCCTGTGATGACGAGAATGCGTTCTGGATCTCGCAAGGAGAAGCTGTTGAGGACAACCGGCTTCGTGTCGTAGCGTAGGCGATGGGCCAGAGCCAGGTCGAAGCCATCGCGAAGGGCGATTTCCTTGTCGGTGGCGCTGACCTCGGGATAGCAAAACGGCAGGCCCTGACGCTCGAGTTCGGCAATGAACTCGAGATAGGCGATGTAGAACTGGATCTCGCGGTCGAACGTCCGGACGCGGGCGTCCAGGAAAGGATCGTGACGGGCACAAAAGCGGTCCAGGGCAGTGAAAGGCTCCGGGTACAATCGCGCCACAAAGGCCAGAATCTGGGCGTCAATGTGGCTCGTCCCACTTCGCTCCGGAAACCGGATCAGGTAATCTTCCACATCGCCTTGCTGGAATTTCCGAAAGATGTTCTCCACCTCGATGCTGTAGTCGATTTCTCCCTCGTATGGCTTGACCTTGAACTTTCCTTCCTGCAGGATGATGCAATAGCGCACCTGTGAAAGGGCCTGTTTGACCTCTCGGGCGTCGGCCTGAAGTGCCTGGAAGGAGGTCGATTGCACATAATGGCTCATCTCGTCACGAAAGGTTTGTAGTCCTCTGGAAGTCAGCCCGGCGTTTTCCATGTCCTGCTGCAACGCGGTCACTGCATCCGTGTAGACCAGCGCCGCCTCGAGGAACCACCCTTTCCGGTGGTACTCGAAATCCAGCTTCTGAGCCAGGGCCAGATAGCGACGCACCCGGCTCATCCCCTCGGCAAATCGTTCGATTGCGGCCAGAAGGGCCTTATTTTCCAGATCTTGCATTACTTCCTGGCGGTAGCGAATAGTGTCCGCGTCTCGTAAGGGACTGAGGAAGAAAGGCATGAGGTCGTACTCTTGCTTGGGGTCGGTGATGGCGGCGATGATCTGGTCCAGGTTCAAGTCCGAAAGGCACGACGGGGGCTCCGGATGTCCATCATGTCGGGCCCCATCTGGGAAAAGAATGCTGCGAAACGTCATGAGTTTTTCTCCTGCAAAGGCATTGCTCCGGTGCATACCAAATAAATAGCCTCTATGGAGGAGTCGTCCGACATCTTCCATAGAGGCTATTAGCCCGGATGGCAATTCAGGGTGAGCCTCATCACCCGGCTTGATTCATATCGGCTCCATTATGGGCCTGACACTGTGCCTTGTCAAATCCGCTTTTCCTCCTACGGCCGGGGCTCATGGCTTTTCAACACCCGAGCGGCCGGTTGCTCGAATTGCAGCTTCTAATGAACACCAGGAACCGGATCATATGCTACGGTGAGAAAAGGGGGTAGAATTGAGCAGGTCAGGAGAAAATGGTGGACATCAAGAAACGATACAGTACAGATTGTGCTGGTTGGGAGAGACTATTTTATGGAAAAAGGAGCGACGGCACCCGTCGTGAAGGCAACATTGCGTTCCCAGGTTGGTTTGCTCACAATCCTGTGGACGTACTTCGTCATCGGTCTGACCGCGTTCAGCATGGCTATTCTGCAAAAACTGAAGAAGGCGGTGCTGAGCAATCATTGGCTGACAGAGGAAGAAATGAACGATGGTCTGGCCATGGTTCAACTCTATCCCGGTCCGATCATGGTCAATTTTGCCACCTATGTGGGCTACCGGTTGCGAGGGACGCCTGGCGCGCTGATGGCTACGTTGGGGTTCGTCACCCCCTCTATTGTGCTCATCATCGCCCTCGCCACGATCTATTTCTCGGCAGGTGGTTTGCCTTGGGTCAAGCCACTGTTCGTGGGACTTGAGGCTCTGGTGGTAGGCGTAGTTTTCAACGTGACCCTGGATTTCGGCCAGCGGGCATTGAAAGGGCGTGGCCAGGCCTTGATCGCACTGGCCGCGTTCATCGCTCTCATCTTCAAGCTCAACGCTGTCTTCATCGTGCTGGCGGCTCTGGCCACGGGTGCCCTGTTCTTGCGGCGGCAGGGAAAGACGCAGCCAGATGGGCATAAGAGAACGTCCGGGCCGGGCGCTCCTGCCTCGGCGCAGATAGGATGGCGAGACTGGGTGGGCATCGGGCTGGCAACGGCTGTGGTGCTTGCTGTGGCCATTTTCAGCTCGATCATTGGTGGTGAAGCAGGCCGGATGACGCTTGCCTTCTTTAAGATCGGAACCATCGCTTTTGGTAACGGCATGACAATTCTGCCTCTGGTGCAGGCCGAAGCGGTGGACGCCAGTCATTGGATCAGCATGCACCAATTTGCGGACGGTATCGCCCTCAGCCAGATTACGCCCGGGCCATTTCTGAACATTGCTGGCTTCATCGGCTACAGGGTGGACGGGATTCGGGGAGCGTTGCTGGCCAGCTTTGCCATGTTCGCTCCATCTTTCATCTGGACGTTGTTGTTTTCTGAAATTTTCGGCTATGTTCGGCATATCGGTGCCGTGAAAGGTGCACTAACGGGCGTGCTGGCGGGATTCGTGGGCATGTTAGCCGTAGTCGTCCTGCAGTTGGGCAGCATAAGCCTTACCGGCCCGGCTCCTCAGGCCATAGCCGCGGCGGCGTTCATAGCGGTACGCTTTTTCAAGCTGGATATTCTTTGGGTGTTCGCGGGCGGTCTGATCATCTGGGCGGGCCTGTTGGCCGCGGGTCTGGTTTGAAGACTCGTTCACGGGGGAGGCAAAAGCACTGCCTTCGCCTCCCCTCTCGCCCTGCCTGTGGGTTCCCGCCGCTGGCCGTGCCCGCGGTCCGGCATCTGCCATTCGTCCGTTTCCCTCGTACATGGACGGCGCAGCCGGGCTCCCGGCCCCTTGGAATGGTTTGACAAAAGGCCTCTGTGGGCTATAATTTATGAAAAGCTTCTTCATGCTGTTCTGGTCGGAGCCGTGGTACCCGGCATGGACCGAATTTTGCCACGGGAGTGACAAACTGCCGATGACTTTCAGCAACGTGGTTCTCACGCCACTATTACCGGAAACGGTCTTGCTGCTCACAGCCGTTGTGATCCTTCTTGTTGACACGTTTCTAGGCGACAAACGTTGGTTGACCTGGATCGGCTTGCTAGGGGTATTGGCAGCCGGTGTGTTTGCCTATCGCTTGGCGGCCCGACCCCCTCAGGAATTCCAGGGGATGGCGGTTTCGGATGAATATACGGCTTTCTTCCGCCTGATTTTCCTCACTGTTACGGCTTTAGGGCTACTCGTGGCCATGAATTGGCTGGATACCCATGGTGAGCAGCAAGGAGAGTATAACGGGCTTTTGCTTCTAGCGGCTATCGGCATGATGCTCATGGCCGCGGCCACCCACTTATTGATGGTCTTCGTGGCTTTGGAGCTTCTCTCCCTGAGCCTTTACATTTTGGCCGGGTTCGAACGAGCGCGTGTGACGTCTGCCGAGGCGTCGCTAAAGTACCTGCTCCTGGGGGCTTTTTCCAGCGCCATCTTCCTCTACGGTATGGCTCTCATGTACGCGGCCACCGGTGCTCTTGATTTTGCCGGCATCGCGCGCGGGGCCAGTTTCTCCCCTCTGTTCCTTGTGGCCTCGGGGTTGCTTATTGCCGGCCTCGGTTTCAAGGTCGCTGCTGTGCCTTTCCACATGTGGACCCCCGACGTCTATCAAGGCGCTCCCACGCCCGTTACTGCTTTTATGTCGGTGGGGGCTAAGGCGGCTGGATTTGCTGTCTTCTTGCGCCTGTTCGTTGGTACACTCGGGGTGGAAAAGGTCACGTGGGTGCCTGTGTTGGCCGCACTGGCCGTGCTCACCATGACCGTTGGCAATTTGGCCGCACTGCGCCAGGCCAGCCTGAAGCGCATGCTGGCCTACTCCTCTATTGCCCATGCCGGCTATCTGCTGGTCGGACTCACCGCAGCCAACACCACGGGCGTGGCTGCCGTTCTTTTCTATCTGTTTGCCTACGCGTTCATGAACATTGGCGCCTTTGCCGTGGTCATTGCCCTGGAGAAGCGCGGGGAAGGCGATGTGGTCCTCTCCCAAATTCGTGGCCTCGCCCAGACGCATCCTCTGCTCGCAGGGGCCATGGCCGTGTTCATGTTCAGCCTGACAGGCGTTCCCCCGTTTGCCGGCTTTTTCGGCAAACTCTACCTCTTTCAGGCGGCAGTACAGGCAAACATGACCTGGCTCGCCATCATCGGTGTGCTCAACTCCGCTCTCTCTGCTTATTACTATTTGAACGTCGTCGTCCAAATGTACATGGCGCGCGAAGAAGTCCCGCCTGTATTGCGGTGGCGGCCGATATTGGGACTGGCTATCGCCTTGGGCGTAATCTTCGTGCTTGGCATTGGCTTCTTCCCGGACGTGTGGTTCAGTCTGGCCAGGGCGGGCATGAGGGCTATTCTGGGCTGAGCGGGGCTCACTTGTCCAACGCCAGTCGACCTTGCAGGGGGCGCACCTCAGAGGGATGGAACCACTCGCCTCCTTCTGCGCGCATAGCCGCTGCTATCCGCTCTTTCAAAACCTCCCGATATGCGCTCGGGGGATCTTTGTGCACATAGCCCCGCTGGTAAGCGGCCAGCAGTTGGGGATGGCGCCGTTTCAGGTAGGCGAACAGGGTGGGACGAGTATCCTCGTAAAGGCGCAACGGCTGGTAGAAGGCGACGGTCAATTGATGGTCGCGTACTGCAGCCACCAATGCCCGTAGGTGGGTTATCGTATCGGTGATGCCGGGAAGGACGGGTGCCAACGCGATCGCGGTCGGAATGTCCTGCTCTGCCAGTTGATGGGCCACACGCAGACGTTGCCGTGGAGGGGGCGTATCCGGCTCCAGCTCTCGGGCCAGGGCCTCATCTACTGTTGTGATGGAGAAGATGACGGCGAGGGAGACTCGCCGCGCCGCTTCCTGAAGCCAAAGGGCATCCCGCAACACCAGGGTGTTCTTAGTCACAATAGAAAATGGGGTATAGAATTCACTCAAGGCGCGAATGATTCCCGGCATCAGCCGGTATCGTCCCTCGATAGGCTGATAAGGGTCTGTCGCCGTGCCCACAGCCACGCGTTCGTGGCGCCAGGAAGGGCGGCGGATTTCCCGGCGCAACACCTCGACGGCATTCGTCTTGACAAAGACCGTTTGGGCAAAATCCTTGCCAGGATCCAGGTTGAGGAACGCGTGCGTGTAGCGGGCATAACAGTAGACGCAACCATGTTGGCACCCTCGGTAGGGATTCAAAGTCCAGCGAAACCCCCTATCTCCGGGCGTCCGATTGAGAAGGCTCCGGGCTTCGATTTCGATAACATGAGGACGGCTCATGAGCTTGAAGGTTGCAGATACTCCTCCCGCGGGGGGTAGAACACATCGATGAGGACGGTGTCCACCTCGAAACGGGCCGCATGCTCCACCCCACCAGGAATGGCATAAGCATCGCCGGGGCCGCAGGGATATTCCCGGCCGGCAATGGTCATGATGGCCTCTCCAGAGACCACATAGCCCGCCTGATCGTGTGGGTGGCGGTGCGCGGGAACTTCACTCCCGGCCTGGAAACGGAACTCGCACAGCATCAGATGTTCGGTCGCGGCCAGAGTGCGCCGCTCCACTCCGGGCAACATCTCTACCGGTTCCACATTATCATGTCGAGTGACTTGGGTTTCCATTTTTTTGAACCTCGCTGGGGTATGGGGTCACGCCCGCAAGAGTTATCACCGCGGGCGTGACTTCTCCCGATTACTCGTACACGAATCGCAGCCAGCCGTGACGGTCGGGCTTTTCACCCTTGGTGATGGCAAAGAATTCTTCTTGCAAGGCCTGGGTGATGGGGCCACGGCTGCCGCTGCCAATGGGGATGCGGTCCACCGAGCGGATGGGAGTGATTTCGGCGGCCGTACCGCAGAAGAAAAGTTCATCGGCCTGATAGAGGATATCCCGGCTGAGGGGATGTTCGTGGATTTCGTAACCGAGATCGCGAGCCAAAGCCATCACACTCGCTCGGGTAATGCCCGCCAGGATCGACTGGGAAACGGGTGGCGTAAACAGGGCCCCATCTTTTACCATGACGACGTTCTCGCCGCTTCCCTCGGCCACGTACCCATAAACGTCCAGGACGATGGCTTCGTGGTAGCCCAGGTCGTGAGCTTCCATGGCCGAGAATTGAGAATTAACGTATTGGCCCCCGATCTTGGCAGTCGCAGCTGCGGTGCCGGGCGCGTATCGCCGCCAGGTGCTCACCATCACGTCCACGCCCTGAGTCAGGGCCTCCTCGCCCAGGTAGGTTCCCCAGGGCACGGTGCCGATGATGACCTGAACCGGGCACCCACGACCGTCCAGTCCCAACTTCTCGTACCCGCGAAAGGCCAGCGGGCGGATGTAGCAGGCGTCGAGCTTGTTTTTGGCGATGGTATCAACCACGGCCTGCTCCAACTCTTCGACGGTGTAGGGGAGCTCCATGCGCATGGTGCGGGCACTGTGCATGAATCGCACCATGTGATCGTGCAGTCGGAAGACCGCCGGTCCCTGTTTGGTGGCGTATGCGCGAATGCCCTCGAACACGCTGCTGCCATAGTGCAGGGCATGGGTGAAAACGTGCACTTTGGCGTCTTCCCAGGGGACGAATTCCCCATCCATCCACATCCAATCCGCCTTCATTGGCATGGCAGTGTACCTCCTTCATTGTGGGATCGTAACACAGGACAACTGACCTTTGTTGGGCAATCCATCCACATCGTCGTGATGGCTGCCCCAAGCTTCCGGGTATCCCTGAATGCCCACATGATTGCATTGGGCCGGGTAGCGACCGGGTGCGAGATCCACCTCAAAGAGCTTTTTCCTCCGGACGTCTCGCCCCTCCTACCAAATTATCCCCCAGGTCGGAGAAAATAGCAACGCCTGTAAGGATGTCGGGAGGACCTTTCGGCGTTCCGTCTTGCCGGCTCGATAGCCACCCCCCTGAGCTTATGCTAAAATAAGAGCCGACATAGAGGGATCAGGCAAGCGCGTGCCGAACGGGAACCATGTCAAACAAGCTGACGCCGATGCTGAAGCAGTACCGGGATATCAAGGCTCACTATCCCGATGCGATTGTGCTCTTCCGCCTGGGTGACTTCTACGAAATGTTCGATGAAGACGCCCGGTGTGTTGCTCGCGAGCTGGGCTTGACCCTTACATCCCGTTCCTTTTCCAAGCACGTACGCCTGCCCATGTGCGGCTTTCCTCACCACCAACTGACCCCTTATCTGGGCCGCTTGCTGGAGCACGGACACAAAGTGGCCGTGGTAGAACAGTTAGAAGACGCGCGCAAGGTTCGGCGCCTGGTCCGTCGTGATGTGGTCCGGGTGATCACCCCTGGGACCGTGGTCGAGGACGCGCTGCTTCAGGCCAAGGCTCAGAATTTTCTGGCTGCACTCGTGCGAGAACAGAAGTCCGGTCGAGATCGAGACGTGCGTGTCCGCTACGGCCTGGCCCTCATGGACCTGAGTACAGGAGAATTCCTCACCACCGAGTTCAACGGCGGGAACACTCATGCCGCGCTTATGGAAGAACTGTCGCTCCTGACCCCCAGCGAATTCGTGCTCCCGGCTGATTTGGCAGAAGAAGAGGACCTTGTACAGCAACTTCGCACCTTAGGGCCGGCGCGTATCTCCACCCACGATGGGACCGCGTTTCAGCCCCAGGAGGCGGGGCGCGTGTTGTGTGAACACTTCGGTGTGGCTACCCTGGACGCGTTCGGTTGTGCTCACCTGCCCCTGGCCGTGGCCGCGGCAGGCGGATTGCTCCACTACCTGCAGTCCAGTCAGATCTCGGACCTGGCCCACATTACCGAGCTGACCACTTACCAGCTTAACCGCTACATGGTATTGGATAGCAGCACGCGACGCAATTTGGAACTCATTGAGCCACTGCGCGGCGGACACCGCAAAGGAACCTTGTTCTCTACTCTGGACGAGACCCTCACGGCCATGGGGAGTCGCCTCCTTCGACGTTGGATATTGCAGCCTCTACTCGACCTGGAAGACATCCAACAGCGGCTGGACGCGGTGGATACTCTGCTCCAAGATGGTTTCTTGCGCCAGGACGTGCGTGATATCCTGAGGGGCGTCTACGATGTAGAACGGCTCGTCGGGCGCATTGGCTTCGGCACAGCCAATGCCCGTGACCTGGTGGCCCTGAGGAAGTCCCTGGCTCGACTCCCTCGCTTGAAGGCTGTGCTGGCTCGGGCAACTGCTCGTCGGCTGCAGGAAATTCACACTCGCCTTGATACCTGCGCCGATGTAGTGGAGGAACTGCGGCGAGCCCTGGTGGATAATCCTCCGATCCTTCTGCGCGAGGGCGGACTTATCCGAGATGGATACAGCGAAGAGCTGGACCGGTTGCGTCACCATGCGACGGAGAGCCGGGAATGGTTGGCTCGGTTGGAGGCTCGGGAACGGGAACGTACGGGCATTCCCACCCTGCGAGTGCGTTACAATCAGATTTTCGGCTTTTTCATCGAAGTGCCCAAGAGCAAGAGCGACCGTGTGCCCGCGAAGTACGAACGTCGTGCCACCACGACCCACACGGAACGCTACATTAGCCCTGAGCTGAAAGCACGCGAGGCCGATATCCTCGCCACCGACGATCGGATCAAGGATTTGGAGTATGATTTGTTCGTCTCCTTGCGCCGACGACTGGCGTCGCAATCCGCGCGGCTGCGCGCGGTGGCCCGCCATCTGGCCGAATTGGATACCCTTGCTTCCCTGGCCGAAGTTGCTGCCACACACGGTTATACCCGTCCTCAGGTGGACGAAAGCGCGCAAGTGGACATCGTCCAGGGGCGTCACCCGGTGGTGGAACAGCTTCTGCCCGCGGGCGACCCCTTCGTTCCCAATGACGTCCACCTGGACGAAGAGAATTGCCGTTTGCTGGTCATTACCGGTCCCAACATGGCGGGCAAGTCCGTTTTCATCCGTCAGGTGGCGCTTATCGTCCTCATGGCGCAAATGGGGAGCTTCGTCCCCGCGGTCCAGGCACATATCGGCCTGGCGGACCGCATTTTTGCCCGCGTCGGAGCCAGTGACGACATCGCACATGGGCGCTCCACATTCCTGGTGGAGATGAGCGAGACGGCCTACATCCTCCGCTACGCCACCGAGCGCTCACTGGTCATTCTGGACGAGGTCGGGCGGGGAACAAGCACGTATGACGGCTTCAGCATCGCCTGGGCCGTGGCCGAGGATCTGCATAACGTCTTGCATTCACGCACTCTTTTCGCCACCCATTACCATGAGTTGACCCAACTGGCCGAACATTTACCTGCAGTGAAAAATGTTAACCTGGCTGTGGTCGAACGTGGCCACGAGGTGATCTTTCTGCGTCAGGTGGTCCCCGGTGTGGCCGAGCGCTCCTTCGGCGTGCACGTGGCCCGCATGGCCGGACTCCCGGAACGGGTGGTGAGGCGGGCAGAAGAGCTCCTGCAGCGTTTGGAGCGCCAGACGTTGCGCATCATCCCCGCGTTCTCGACAGGTGGACATGAGCCTAAGGCCTCATATGCAGCTTCTCAGGCTGTGCGAGGCAATGGGACTCACGGGGAGGCAGAGCTGAACCGTCAGACGATCGCGGAGAGCACTCTCCATGAGGTAGCTCGTCTCATCCTGGAGCAAGATGTCGTCAACACGACGCCACTTCAGGCCCTTATCTTTCTCCATCGTCTGCAACAAAGCTTGCGAGAGGCCTCCGATGAGGCGATGGACCCGGATTCGCCCCCAAGTGGGAACACGCGTACAATCTGATGACACTACAATCCACAATGATGGGATAGGACGACGATGACCACACTTTGGATGCTCTTCACCTGGTGGTTCTGGTTGCTCATCATCGGTTGGATGGCACTGCCCCTGGCATGGCAACTGTTTTCCCGTTTCCCCGACCGGGGCTATACCCTCTCGAAGGTTCTGGGCTTGCTCCTTTGGGCCTACCTCCTCTGGCTGGGGGCGACCGTCGGTGTGCTGCACAACACGCTGGGAGGAGCCCTGCTGGCCATTGTAGGCGTGTTCTCGCTTTCCTGGCTGCTGGCGCGCAAAGCCTGGCGTGTGGATGAACGCGGTGAACGACCTCTTTGGCGTTGGCTCCGCGATCATCGGGATGAAGTGCTGTTCGGCGAGGGCCTCTTTCTCCTTGCTTACCTGGGGTGGGCTTATGTTCGGGCCAACAGTCCCGACATCGCGACGGCCGGGGGTGAGAAGTTCATGGAAATCACGTTCATCAATGGCGTGCTCACCTCACATCTCTTTCCCCCCCATGACCCCTGGTTGGCCGGGTATGCCATCAGTTACTACTACTTCGGCTACGTCATGATCGGCGGCCTGATTCGGTTGAGCCGGGTACCCGCGTCTATAGGATTCAACCTGGCCGGAGCGTCCTGGTTCGCACTAACGGTCATGGGTGCGGTTGGGGGTGTGCGAGGCCTGGTGGGGCGTGACGGGGCGAGAGAGGAAAGCCGGGGCTGGGGACTTTTGGGCGCGGTCGTCCTGACACTCATGGGAAACCTGGAAGGAGTCCTCGAGGTGCTCTACGCACGCCGCCTGCTGCCCGTGGGTTTCTGGCAGTGGCTGGACATTCGTAGCATCAATCGGCCTTACAATTTGAGCCAGCCGACGAGCTGGATCCCTCACCGCTTCATCTGGTGGTGGCAGGCCTCTCGCGTGCTCCATGACAAGGATCTGCTGGGGAATACCATGGAAGTGATCGACGAGTTCCCTGCCTTCTCCTTCATCTTGGGCGATATGCATCCCCACGTGTTGGGCCTTCCTTTTGTGCTCCTGGCCATCGCCCTGGCCTTTGCTCTGTTCACACGTCCCTTGAGTTGGGGGCAGGAGGGTGCCGCCCCTCCACTCGGCCGTTCGCAGGCCAAGGAGGTCTTCTTCCGCGCCCGGGAAGCCCTTTGGCAGTTGGCATCCCCTTACTTCCTGGCCTGGTCTGACCTGTTCCTGTATGCTCTGGTCTTGGGGGGACTTGCCTTTTTGAATACGTGGGATTTTCCCATTTACCTGCTCCTGGTGATGGGCGTCATCGCAATGCGGTCCGCGCGGCGGGCCGGAGGAAATGTGGGGAGAGGGATAGAAGAGGCCCTGGGCGTGGGCATTACCCTGGCCGTGCTGGGCGTGTTACTCTACCTGCCTTTTTACATTGGATTCCAGTCCCAGGCCGGCGGGGTGCTGCCCAACCTGTTTAATCCCACCCGCTTGCCCCAATTCCTGGTCATGTTCGGCCCGTTGTTTTTCCTGGTGCTTCTCTTTTTCCTTTTTCTCTGGCGAAGGGCACAACAGAGGTGGATTCCTCTACTACGTTGGTTGCTGCTGGTCTGGTTGTTGCCCTGGGTATTCATTGCCCTTCTGGTGGCTGTGTTCCTGATCACTCCTGGCGGCCAGGAGTTCATGGGCAAGATTTTCTCCAATCCACAAGTGCAGGCCAATGTGGGTGGACGAAGTCTGGGCCAACTCCTGGCATACATCGCCCTCATTCGTTTGCGGAACCCGTGGACATTTTTGGTCTTGGGGGGGCTGCTGGCCCTGGGTCTGGAACGGCTCGTGCATGGGGCCAAAACGGATGCGCCCCTACAAGAAGGAAAGGATGAGTACGCACCGTTTGTCCTGATGCTCGTTACTCTTGGACTCTTTCTCACTTACCTGGTGGAGTTCGTCTACATCAAAGACTTGTTTGGCACGCGCATGAACACGGTCTTCAAGTTCTACTACCAGACGTGGGTGTTGTGGGCCGTGGCGGGCGTGTACACATTGGCGGAGATAGCTCGCCACTGGCATAGACGTTTCCGCCTGCTGGCTGTGGGTCTGGCGGGGCTGCTGATCGCACTGGGATTGCTGTATACGGTCCTCGCCATTCCCGCTCGCTCCGAACTGAAGCAGGCAGGAGTGACGTTGAACGGTGAGGCGTGGGTGGCCAAGAGGTTCCCCGACGACTACGCCGGTATCGTCTGGGTACGGACGCACACGCGGCCAGATATCACCTTGTTGGAAGCGACGGGTGGATCTTACAGCTTCTTCGGCCGGGTGTCCGCGTTTACCGGTCGGCCAACGTTGCTGGGATGGGATTTCCATGAACTCCAATGGCGCGGTGCCGCGCTTGCGAAACAGGCCGGTCATCGGGGTGCCGACATTGAACGGGTGTACAGGCGGGCGCGAGGGCAAGAGCTTCTGGACGTGCTGCACCATTACAAAGTCAGTTATCTCATCCTCGGCTCTCAGGAACGACAGAAATACGACATTTCCCCGGCACGAGAGAAAGAATTCGATCACGTGCTCGATCGGGTCTTCGAGCACGGGCGCATGCGGATTTACCGGGTGCCGTGAACCGCGAGGGCACAGGCATCTGTCCAGAAGCTCCGGCTCGCTCTGCATGGGATCGGATGCTTGTCCCCGCAGGAGGAACATCTTGTTCCCGAGCCATGTCGTTGCCGAGCAGCTCACAGATGAACCTCTCCGACACACCTTCTTACATATCGCGGTAATGTAAGCAAACCTCGCACACCGCTGCAACTTGACCGCTTAATGCCACATCTCGCTGGTTTTCTCGGACGCAAGTTACAACGCCTGGGGGAACCGACAGCCATATGTTCGCACAAGACCAAACCCGACACGTTCGTTTAAGAGGGGAGACAATCCATTCGGACATTTTCAGCGATGATATTTGGGGAGATTTCGAGCATGACGTATAATTGACTGGGCTGCGCCACGGCCGCCTGCACTGTCTCACAACGCAGCACACTCGTTGAGGTCTATGTCGGAAAATCAAGTCGTCCAATCTACAACCGATAGTTCACCCAATGGGGAAGCCCTCTCCCCGCGGCTGACTCAACTCGAACTCCACGGCTACAAGACCTTCGCGCACAAGACGACTCTCATCTTCACCGGAGGCATCACGGCTATTGTGGGGCCGAATGGTAGCGGAAAGTCTAATATAGCCGATGCCGTCCGGTGGGTCCTCGGGGAGCAAAGCTATTCTCTGTTGCGCGGGAAGCGCACAGAAGATATGATCTTCTCCGGCAGTGAGCAACGCCCTCGTATGGGGATGGCGACGGTTAGTGTCACTTTCGATAACGCCTCAGGATGGCTTCCGATAGAATATACCACAGTTGTCCTCACCCGTCGAGCCTATCGTTCCGGCGAAAACGAATATTTCCTCAACAACACCCGTGTACGTCTTCGGGACCTCCAGGATCTTCTGGCAACCAGCGGTCTGGCTCGGCGATCCTATACAGTCATCGGACAAGGTCTGGTCGATCAGGCCCTCTCTCTGCGCCCCGAAGAACGACGCCGTCTTATCGAGGAGGCTGCCGGGATCACCGTGTATAAACGCAAACGCGATCAGGCCCTTTCCCGTCTGGCAGAGGTGCAAACAAACCTGGTCCGTGTTCAGGACATCTTGGCCGAAATCGCACCACGCCTGAAACGACTGGAACGACAGGCCGACCGGGCCCGCCAGTATGATTTCCTGCAACAAGAGCTCAAGGCCCTCCTCGCCACCTGGTACGGCTATCGTTGGCATCAAAACATGGTGACTCTCGAAGAAGCCCGGAAGGCACGTCAGGCCCAAGCGGCTCGACTAGAACGCCGACGGGAGCACATTCGTACGTTAGAACAAGAGCTGGCTCGGCTCCGGGGAGAAGAAGAACGCCTCAAGCAGACCATTGAGGAACAACACGGCCAGATGGCTGTCCTGCACCACGAGATTGAGATATTGGTACGGAAAGAGGCAGTCGCCCGGGAACGGCAACGCGGTTTACGAGCTCAGCGTGAAGCGCTCCTTAGTGAACGGACAACCCTCGAAACCCGATTACAGATCATGCGCACACGTTTGAAGGAGGCCCTGGCCCAGGAGCAGGCTCTGATCAAGGAAGGAAACCTCCTTCTTCAGCAATTAGAGACGGCTCGTACTGCCCTGGCCCAGGCAGAAGCTCAACGCGCCGAAACCCGATCCCGGTTACAGGCCGCTCACGAACAGGTCCTCAAGCTCACCAGTCGCATCGCACAGATTGAGGAACAGTCACAACATATCGATCAGCGTATAGAAGCACTACATAATGAGCTTGACTTGCACAAGAAGCACTTGGTCGAGTTAGATACTCAAAGAAGGAACCTCCAGGCACAGGTAGAAGCACAACGGCAAGTGGTCCGCCACCTGGAAGAAGAGGAAAAACGCCTGGGCCAGGCCTTACGTGAGCAAGAATTAGCCATTCAAGCGCAGCAAGAGGCTGTGGCCCAGAGGCAAGACGCCGTCCAGAAGGCCCGGTCGATGCTACACAACCTGCGTGAAAGGTTCAACTGGCTGAACAAATTGCGGGATGAAGGGACAGGGCTCTACACAGGTGTACGAGCAGTCGTGAGGGCCTCCCATCTTCCCGGTATCGTTGGCGTCGTAGCAGGACTGCTTCAGGTCCCGCCGGAGTACGAGCAAGCGATTGAGGTTGCATTGGGCGGGGCCCTACAGGATATCGTGGTAGACCACTGGCACGACGCGGAAAAAGCGATCGCGTTCCTGAAAAAAGAGCGGGCAGGTCGAGCGACGTTCTTGCCCCTGGATACATTGGTCCCCCCGCGCCGGGGGACGGTTCCCAAAGGACCTCGCGTGATTGGCCTGGCCGCCGACGTGGTCAGTGTGGAGAGACGCCTTCGTCCGGTAGTCGAACTGTTGCTCAACAGAACGTTGCTCGTAGAAGACCTGGCTACCGCGCGGCGGGTCCTGCCTCGGGCCGGAGGGATGCGAATCGTGACCCTGGCCGGGGAGCTGGTGCGCAGCTCCGGCCGAGTCACAGGTGGGAAGGGAAAGCAACCCCAAAGGGGAATGCTGGCCCGTGAACGAGAATGGCGAGAGCTGCCACAACAGATCGGACAGGCGAAAATAGCCCTGGCAAAGCAAGAGCAGGCGCTCATCCAGGCAGAGAAGGCGCTGCAGGCAGCACGCACTCATCTGGCCAACATCCAGCGCCGACAGCGCACACTGCAACGAGAGCTGGTCTCCGCGCGAGAGGAAGCGCGTCGACTGGAAGGCCAGCTCTCACATCTAAACGGCCAACTCCAGACGCAACTCGCTTTGAAGGAACGCTTGAACGACGAGTGGGTCCAGGCGCAGGCTCAGAGGGCACGAATCGCCGAACAAAGGGAAGCCTTACAAGCGGCTCTTGTCCGGGCTCAGGAGACGCAGGCACACGCCCAAGAGCGGCTGGAAGCGATGAGCGACCAAGACACCCAGGAGACCTTAACTCGACTGGAATCCGAATGGGCTGTCTTGTCTGGGCGCAGACAAAGTGTAACCCAAACCATCGTGACGTTGAAAGAAGACGTAAGCCAGCAACAAATGCTCTTGACCTCCTGGCAGGAGCGCCTCGAAGCCCTGGAGCAAGAGATCGAGGACATAGCAGCTCGGCTAACAAAGATGGGCCACCAACTACGAGAGGTGCAAGGGCACCTGGGAGCTCTGGAGAAGCCTGTTCAGGAAGCTGAAGCTCGCCTGGGCAAAAGTCGGGAAACTCAAAAACGCCTCAGTGAGCAACTGGAAGCAGAACGCCGGCGTCTCCACCAGGAAGAGTCTCAGCTCAGCCAGATGACATTGAGCGTCCAGCGGGCTGAAGATGCCTTAGCGCACCTCCGGAAAGAGATCGAGGCGGACTTTGGCCTCGTTCGACTGGAAGAAGAAAACTCCACCTTCCCGGCCCAGGAACCCCTTCCTCTGGGAGAGGAAGTAGCTCTCCTGCCCAAAGTGACAAACGTACCATCCGGGCTGGAGATGGAGGTAAAACGCCTTCGTGTGCGCTTACGCAACCTTGGAGGTATCAATCCCAACGCGCCTGAAGAGTACGAGCGGCTCCGGCAACGACATGATTTTCTGCAAGAGCAAATGAAGGACCTGAAGGAAGCCTCTGGAAACCTTAACCGAGCCTTGGGCGACCTGGAACAGGCCATGCAGAAAGAGTTCGATCGCACCTACCAGGCGGTGGCCCGGCATTTCAGGCAGTATTTCGAGCGGCTCTTTGGTGGGGGGACGGCTCGTTTGGTCCTGACAACCCCCGACGACCAGAGTACCACCGGGATCGATGTCATCGCCCGCCCGCCGGGGAAGCGCACTCAAGGGCTCGCCATGCTCTCCGGTGGGGAGCGGACGCTGACGGCCGGAGCCCTCATTTTTGCTATCCTGCAGGTCAACCCCCCTCCCTTCTGCATCCTGGATGAAGTAGATGCAGCCCTTGACGAAGCCAACGTGGGACGATTTCGCGACGTGCTGAAGGAACTCTCTCACCAAACTCAGTTTATTGTCATCACTCACAACCGGGGGACTATCGAGGCCGCAAACACTATCTACGGGATTTCCATGGGGCGAGACGGGGTATCCAAAACGCTCTCTTTACGTCTGGAGGAGATCCGCAAAGCCGCATGAGACAACTCACCATTCCAACATAAACGGTCCTTCCTCTTCTTCCCACATATCTTCCTCTCGCCCCTGCCACCAGCGATAAAAGGCGGCCGCCGAGAACGCCGCCGTCATCGGCGCAAAGAGGAACTGGAGACCACAAGAAAGGGACATCGTGAGCAAAACGCCCGTTGGAGAGAAAAGGACTCGGGGATCTACTCCCGCCTCCCGGTAGAGACGCAAAAGCTCCGGAGGGAGGAGATGTAAAGCCCCCTGGGAGCCTCCCAGAAGGAGCAACCCCAATGGGGCCAGGAGAAGGGTGAGTAGGCCGCCAATGGCCCCGGCAAGAAGGCCGGCCAGACCTCCTGCAAGGGCTACATCATTCTCTCGCGTAATGACAGCGGTCGTACTTCCTTGGGCTACCAGAGCTCCCAGAACTACCCACAAGAGCAGATTAAATAGCCACATCAAGCAGCTACCGACCAAAGGGATCAAGGAAAAAAAAGAGAGGACCAGCTCTCCTAGCCCCCCCAGCAAGCCGGCCCGAATACCTACCCGCATCATGAGAGAATCGTCCAACTATTGGCTATCTTTTTTCGGTTGGGAGGAGGCCTTGCCGCAGTCTCCCTCATCTCCCTCACTATTCTCTGTACGTGCCCTGGCCAGGACATCCTTGATGGTCTTCACCAGATCGCGAGGGCTAAAGGGTTTAATAATGTAGGCTGCAGCTCCCTCTTCTTCCAAAGCACGCAGGCGTTCCTCCGCACTGGCGCGAGCCGTGACGTAAATTACCGGAATGTGGCAAAGGTCCGGATCCTCGCGGAGGGCCGCATGCAGCTTCCAGCCGTCCAATCCCGGCATCATCAAGTCCAGCAAGACGACATCCGGTTTGACTCGCCGGATGAGTTCCAGGCCTTCGTCCCCATCATATGCTTTGACCACCGCGAAATTGTTGCGGGTGAGGATGAGTTCAACCAGCTCTACAATATCCGGTTGATCTTCGATGAAAGCAGTCACTGGACGGCCTTTTTCGTCAGGCATGGTACGTCTCCTCGTCTGAATACAAATTCGGCTCGGGGGAGTCCCGGGTAGCATCACCTCTCACCAAGGATAGCATCAAATGTCCAAAAGGTCCATTCTATGAGACAACAAAGCAGGACAACCAGCTAAAGCCCGCGGGGAAGTGTAATCGTCCGACGCCCCGGCGACCCTTCCTCCATTATCCCGAAGCCGGTTTCTCAGCGTCAAGCACAATCTGCAGACGCTCTATACGGCGTGGAACGTCTTCCCATCCCAAGGCCCGCAGCAGTTCGTCCGGCCGCCCTGTCGCGCCAGGCTCACTGCGCATTCGCGCGAACAAGGTCACCCATTCCGCGCCCTCTGCTTCGAGACGCAGGTCGAGCACCAACGGTCGCAGATTATAACGTACCTTGGTTTTCTTGCGGCGCCTCTCTAACCACAGTTCTTTTGTCAAGAGAAAGCCCTCGAGCTGACTCCGCCATCCCGATGGCAAGAATGCGCGCTCCACTTGTATCCGGTAAGTCGCCTGCCGCACCTGGGACTGCAACGCGGGCCAATGGAGAGGGACGGTGCGTACCGCATGGACCTGAAATCCGTTTGGACATTGGGCCTGGAGGCGCTCTTGCACCTCGTCCGGATCCTGTGGTGGTGAGACCCATATGTCCATCAACTCCATCCGGCCGCTGACTCCCACAGGTAAGGCGGAAGCAAAGTGGATCTTAGGCTGCGGGTTAAAGCTCTGAGAGTAAACCAAGGGGATGTCCGCCCGGCGCAAGGCCCGGGTCCAGAATCGAGCCACATCGAGATGCCCAATCCAGCGGACCGGTTCTCCTTTGCTGAACGTCACGCGCAGGCGCTGTACCGGCAAAGAGGCTCGGTTTGCCCGGTGTAATACGTTACTCATGGCCGTTCCTCCTTTTCCCCAAATGCGCAGGGGGAACGTAATCGTCGGAGTGTCCTTCTGCCTCCGGAAGTGGGAGTTCCCCTCGTTCTCGTAAAAGGCGCTCTCGTTGCAGACGACGTGGTCCATATTGGGCCGCCAATTCAGGGCTCATTTCCGCATTGACATAAAGGGGGATCGGCCGCGCGGCCACGGGCTGGCGTTTCTTGCCGCGCCCCAGGGCCGGGCACCCCCAGGCGTCATCAGGCAGTTGCCGGCGCAAGTTTTTGAACTGTCCCAGGACGCCACAGGAGTAGCAGTACTCTCGGCAATCATCAATGACCGCCCCTCGCATGGCGTGGAGATACTCCTCCTTGAGGAATGTCTTGCTGACCCCCACACTGATGTGATCCCAAGGGAGCACCTCTTCCAGGGACCGCTCGCGCCGGGCATACCAATCCGGGTCCAGGCCTAATTCTCTAAAAGCTTGTTGCCAGGCGTCGTAGCGGAACTGGTCCCCCCAAGCGTCGAACTTAGCGCCCAACTGCCAGGCTCGCTCAATCACATCGGCAAGCCGTCGGTCTCCTCGACTGAGAAAAGCCTCCATCAGGGTTTCCCTGGGATGATTCCATGAGAGGGAAAGGCCGGGACCTTGCAACCCGCGCTGTAAGATATGGATGTGCTCCCAGATGGTCTCCTCGTCGGCTATGGGGACCCACTGAAAGGGCGTGTGAGGCTTGGGAACCAGCGTACTTACCCCCACGCGCACCTTGGCTTTCCGGCCCAGATGCCGGCGTCCAATGTCCAACACGTCATGGGCCAGCGTCACAATGGCCTGCACATCCTCGTCCGTTTGCGTCGGATGGCCAATCATGAAATACATTTTGATGGTAGTCCATCCGCGGTGATACACCTCCTCGGCCACACGCAGCATGCTTGCTGTGGGAATGGGCTTATTGATGACATCGCGCAGGCGGTCGGTCGCTGCCTCTGGGGCAAACGTAAACCCAGAACGCCGCCGCCCTTGCTCCAGTGCTTCCATTAATGAGACACTGAAACTCTCGATCCGCAAGGAGGGCAAGCTGAGAGCCAGACGCTTATGTTGGAAACGACGATTTAGTTCGGGGACCAACTCGTGCACCCAACGGTAATCGCTGGAGCTGAGGGAAAGAAGCCCCAGTTCCTCGAACCCCGTGGCACGCACGATAGCTTCAGCGGCTGCAACGACTTCTTCCAGAGGACGATTGCGTACCGGGCGATAGATCATTCCCGCGTGGCAATAGCGGCAGCCGCGCGTGCACCCCCGCATGATCTCAATAGCCCCACGATTGTGGACAATATCAATGTAAGGGACAACGAAGCGAGTGGTGGGTGGAGGAAGGACAGGCACAATACGCTTGACGATAGGGAACACGGCTTCGTCTTCTGTGGGAATGACCTCACGGATGGTGCCGTCTTGACGGTAGGTCACCCGATAGAAATGAGGAACATAGACCCCCTGGACGCGTGCCAAGGCACGCCAGCGTTCGTAGCGGGGCATTCCGCGAGTTTCGTAGGCCACCCGTGCCAGCTCCAGGATGGCCTCCTCCCCTTCGCCAATGAAGAAAGCGTCGAAAAAGGCCCACATGGGCTCAGGATTGGTCGTCGCACTCCCCCCTGCAATCACCAGCGGATCATCACTATCGCGTTCTGCTGCACGCAAAGGGATACCTGCCAGGTCGAGAAGATTGAGTACGTTCGTATAAAGCTGCTCATACGGGAGGCTTATCCCCAACAGGTCGAAATCCCGAACGGGATGTTTGCTTTCCAGACTGTAAAGGGGAATACCACGACTGCGCATCTCGGCTTCCATGTCGACCCAGGGAAGGAAAACGCGCTCGGCCAACATGGCGGGATGCCGGTTGATCTGGTCATACAACAAGGCCAGTCCCAGGTTGGACATGCCCAAATCATAGATGTCTGGAAAGGCAAGGGCCACGTGAATGGGGGTTTTCTGCCAATCTTTAAGCACGCTGTTCCATTCGTTCCCGACATAGCGGGCGGGACGTTGCACTTTATGCAGAAACCGCTCGACAGAGCGCATAATCGTTTCGGGACGCGTATGGTCTCTCATCCACTGCTCCTCTCCTTTTACCCGGCCAGGTACCGGGGCAGGACTTGAACCCGCAACTTGTAGAGATCCACGGCATTGCCCAATTATACAACACGGTTCACGGAGCCCAAAGGGAGCGGTATAGAGGATTCGGGATCGCATTCACTTCTTTCTGTAAAAATGACGGGCCAAGTGTAATTCTTGAAGGTGGTCCGTAAGACCAAAGGCAAAAACCATTCAGAAAGGGAAACACCAAGGTCCGGCAACGGAAGTATACCGTACTGGACATTGGCGAAAATCGCCTTACGGATACGAAAACTGGTCGTTTATTGACCGG
>CAZAQA010000033.1:0-29314 GCA_964487375.1 uncultured Anaerolineae bacterium
AATGAATTAGGACGGGGAGGGGATGAGGGCCAGAACCCGCAGCCCCGGAATTCCTATATCTGCAACCTGAAGCCCTGAAAACAAACGGAGGTAGACCCATGCGATATGTCCACACGCTTACCTCACTGGCGCTCTTATGGGTTCTTTTATGGGGCCTTGTTCCTTCCACCCACGCGCAGGCCCTTCTCACCCTGCGCGTGGACCGGGTGGACGCGGCGGAGTTCCCGCGCGTCGCGGTCTACCTCACGGCCCGCGACGCGCGCGGGGTGCCCATCACCGGGCTTACGCCCGAGGACATCGCGGTGCGCGAGGACGGCAGCCCGCAACCCCGCCCCATTCTGGACCTGACCACCGCGGTCAACCCCGATCAACCCATGCGCGTCGTCCTGGTTCTGGACATCAGCGGCAGCATGAAGGGCGTGCCCCTGGAGCACGCCAAGACCGCGGCCAAACGCTTCATCGCCCGGCTGGGGCCCCACGACCAGGTGGCCCTCATCGCGTTCTCAGGCCAGGTCAACCTGGAGGAACCCTTCCCCCAGTTGGACCCGGCCCGGGAGCACGGGTTCACCGCGGACCAGGACGCGCTCTACCGGGTCATTGACGGGCTGGAGGCGGGCGGCGCTACGCCCCTTTACGACGCGGTGTACAAGGCCGTGCGCCTGGCTGCGCAGCAGCCGCCGGGCAACCGCGCGGTGCTCCTCATGACCGACGGGCGGGACGAGGACGGACAGGGCGGTCCCGGCAGCAAGGTGGCGGACGAGGGCACGCCCATTCGCGAGGCCAACCGGGCCAATGTGCCCGTGTTCACCGTCGGATTGGGCAGTGCCATAGACGCGGCCTACCTGAAGCGGCTGGCCGCGGAGACCGGGGGCACCTACCAGGAGACGCCCGACGCCGCGGCCCTGGAGCGTCTCTTCCAGAACGTGGCCGACCTGCTTAAGCAGCAATACGTGATCACTTACGAGAGCGGCGTGCCCGCGGACGGGCAGGAGCACACGCTGGAGGTGCTGGTGACCTACCGGGGCAGCACCGCGCTGGCCCGGGCCACCTGGGGGCCGGTTCCCTTCCGGCCGACGCCCACGCCGACGCCTACGGTCACGCCCTCGCCGGTGCCATCCCCTACGTCCACATGGACCCCCACGGCCGTACCGGTGGTGCCCACGCCCGTGCCTACACCGCCTGTGGAGGCCCGGGGAGGGCTAAGTCAGACCTGGCCTTTCGTGGGTGGGGGCCTGCTCGCCGTCCTGCTGGCCGCGCTGGCCTTTGTCCTCAGAGGACGGACTCAGGTGGCCGAGGAGACTGTGCCCTGTCCGCAGTGCGGATATCCCTTGAAGCCGGACGAATACACATGCCCTGAGTGTGGGTATGTGCGGCGGAAGTAATGTGGAGGTTCATCTATGCCCGAAGATCCGTGCATTGTGTTTGAGAATGGCGCCCTGATCCTGGGCGGCAAGTACCGTGTGGAGCGTTGTTTAGGGCGTGGTGGGTTTGCTGAGGTGTACCTGGTGACCCACGTGGCGTTGAACGCGCCGCGCGCGGTGAAGGTGATCCATCGTAAGGCCCCTGGTGTGGGAAGCACCGACATGCGCCTCTATTGGGAGCGGTTTACGTTGGAGGCCCGACTGGGTGCACGACTGGACCATCCCAACATCATCCGCGTCCATGACTTCATCGCGGAGGGGGAGGAGGCCCTGTACCTGGTGATGGAGTATGCGCCTGGGGGCAGCCTGTACGACCGCATTGAGGCAGTGCGGGATGGGAAGCGCCCGCCCTTGAGCGTGGAGGAGGTGGTGCGCATGGGCACCGACGTGGCCCTAGGCTTGGCCGCGCTGCACGAGCGGCAGATAGTGCACCGGGACCTGAAGCCGTCTAACATCTTGTTTGATGCCGAGGGGCGAGCGAAGGTGGCGGATTTGGGATTGGCGCAGGTGCCCGGTGGGCCCAGCCGACGTTCCCAGATCAGTGATGATATTCCTCATCCAGGCACGCGCGAGTACATGAGTCCGGAGCAGCGGGAGACCGCGGAGTACCTGACGCCGGCGTCGGACGTGTATGCGCTGGGCGCGGTGCTGTTCGAGGCGCTGACGGGCCAGATATGGGCCATGTTCCCCCCGCGGGGGATGTTCCCTTGGGTGCGGGAGTATCGGAAAGACGTGCCCCGCTGGTTGGACGATGTGATCGCCCGTATGGTGGCAGAAAGCCCGGCCCACCGGCCGCGCGATGGATCGGAGGTGGCAGAGTTGCTGGAGGCGGGGTGGAAGAAAGAGCAGAAACCGAAAAGATTGAAGCGCAGAGGGGACAGGCCGCGGAGAGGGGCTCCAACTGCTGAGCGGTTGCGGTGGACTCCCTGGTTGCTGGCAGGTAGCGTCCTGGCCCTTATCCTGGTGGTTGGCCTGGCTGTGTGGGCCTTCCTCAACCGCGGGGCCGCGCCGGGCGCCCAGCCCCCCACTCCAACCCCTGTCCCGGCGGCCGTTGCCACCACCCGCCTTGCGCCCTCACCAACCCCGACACCGACGTCAATCCCACCGACGTGGACCCCGACCACCACGTGGACACCAACGATAACGCCCACGCCCCTTCCTACGGCCACTTCTCTCCCGACGCCCACATCCTGGCCGGAGGCCGTGGTGCGTACAACCGTTCTGAACGTACGTGCCGGGCCGAGCACGTTGCATCCGATTATTGTTCAAGTGAGACAAGGAGACAAACTTCGTCTCATTGGCAAAACGCCTGATGGCATGTGGTGGCAGGTTAAACTTTCGACGGGACAATTAGGGTGGGTCTATGGTAGCTTGGTCAACGTTGTGCGTGGAGCAAATGTGGTACCGGTAGCCAAACGCATTCCTACACTCCCGCCTACCCTTACGCCGACGTGGACTCCGACGCCTACGTTTACACCAACGCCGCCACCAACGCCCCCACCACCAACTCCTACGCCCATGTTAACTCCGACACCCAAATCTGCTGGGACACCTATTGCTCCATGATTAAGTTAGAAGGGCATTTATTAGAGAAATGAAAATATTGTCCCGCGGGCACTCGGCAATGGGTAAGGGCGCAGCGCTGCTGCGCACAACGCCCGTGTAGCCTGGATGCCTTCCGCGCTTTCTAACATTGCGCGGCCTCCCATTGCGACGTGATTCGCAGACGATGGGACATGACTATCATCCCCTCACGGGGCTAAAGACCCCGTGCTACGTTGGTGGGGAAGCCCTCTGGAAGGGGGCTGGCTGATTAGGCCGCTTTAGGGGCCTTTGGTTTGACGTAGCCCGATGGCTTTCAGCCTCGGGCTGTAGGGGGCGTGCGCTGCGGGAAATGGCGGCGTTACGTTGGCAAGGTAAAGGCGCAGCGGCGCTGCGCCGCCTACGTTCGCCCGGTGTCCCCCGTGCCCCCGTGTCTCCGTGTGTGACCAATACCCGACCGTAGGGGCGCACGGCCGTGCGCCCGCAGGTACATGCGCACATGATGGTGCGTAGCTGCGCGGGCCCGCACGGGGCTGAACCCCCATGCTCAATGTGGGAAGCCCCCTGCGGGGGCTGGGTATGCGGACCAATGAATTAGGACGGGGAGGGGATGAGGGCCAGAACCCGCAGCCCCGGAATTCCTGTAACCTGAAACCTAAAACAGATGGAGGAAAATCCATGCGATATGCCCATGTTCTCGCCCTTCTGACGCTCTTGGCAGCCTTCTTGTGGAGCCTTATTCCTTCCACCCACGCGCAGGCCCTCCTCACCCTGCGCGTGGACCGAGTGGACGCGGCGGAGTTTTCGCGCGTCGCGGTCTATCTCACGGCCCGTGATGTGCGCGGAGTACCCATCACCGGGCTCACGACTGAGGACATCACGGTGCGCGAGGACGGCAGCCCGCGAGCCCGGCCGATCCTGAACTTGACCACCACAGTCAACCCTGCCCAGCCCATGTGCGTCGTCCTAGTTCTGGACATCAGCGGCAGCATGAAGGGCGCACCCCTGGAGCACGCCAAAACCGCGGCCAAACGCTTCATCGCGCGGCTGGGGCCCCACGACCAGGTGGCCCTCATCGCGTTCTCAGGCCAGGTCAACCTGGAGGAACCCTTCCCCCAGTTGGACCCGGCCCGGGAGCACGGGTTCACCGCGGACAAGGACGCGCTCTACCGGGTCATCGACGGGTTAGAGGCGGGGGGTGCAACGTCCCTCAACCATCCATCCAATACCAGATTTTCTTCTTGACTCCTCGTGGCCACAGGCGATCGATCAGGAATCGCCGCCCGTCGCTGGGCTCAGGAGGCTCATACGCTCGTTTAATGTAGATCATCCTTCTACCCCCTTACTGCATCCACCGGTAGATGACTTTTGTCCCCACACTTGTAATAGCCCAGACGCCGTGTAGGACGGATTGCTGGCCCGCCTTTAGTATAGCACTCCGAGGCTGGCTTTCCTTAGGGAGTGATCTGCTCGGCCCGCGCGGCCATTCGTTCGCTTTTGCCCCTCAGGGGGCATGTGTGTATAATCGTCATATCCCTTTGGGGGGGATTGGCATATCAAACAATTAGAAAAAATCTCCCTTGACTCTAAGACTGATACAGCGTCGGTCATAAGGTATTTAGGAGAAAATCATATGACGCCACAAAACGCACAGCAACGTGTCGAACTGAAAGTGCTGGGCATGACGTGCGATTCCTGCGCCCACCACGTGACCCGGGCCCTGCAGCGTCTACCCGGCGTCCTTGAAGTCCACGTACCTGGGTGGCGTTCCGGCCGCGCCACAGTAGTGGCTGCAACGGACATTCCAGACGAGGTTCTGGCCAATGCGGTGAGAGAGGCTGGATATCGGGCCCAGGTCACCGAGCGCGTGCTCGTGGATGAGCCGCCTCAAGAGGATGAAGGAGAAACACACGATTATGACCTGGCCGTCATCGGCACCGGGGGCGCAGGCATGGCCGCCGCCATCCGTGGCGCGGAATTGGGCGCTCGCGTGGCCATTGTGGAGGCAGGCACCATCGGTGGCACGTGCGTGAACATCGGCTGTGTGCCCTCCAAAACCCTGATCCGAACCGCGGAGGTGTACCACAAAGCGGGCCATCACCCCTTTGCCGGCATCATCACCCGGGCCGAGGGCGTCAATTGGCGGGAGGTCATCGGGCAAAAGAACCGCCTGGTGGCCGAACTACGCCAGAGCAAGTACATTCGCGTGTTGGCCTCATACGGTGACCGCATTACCTTGGTGCGGGGGCGGGCGCGGTTGCAACAGGACGGGCGTGTCATTGTGGACACAGGACAGGTGTTCCACCCGCGCCGGATTGTCGTTGCCACGGGCGCGCACCCGCGTCTCTTGCCCCTGGTCGGCATTGACCAGGTAGAGGTGCTCACCAGTACCACGGCCATGGCCTTGGAGGAACAACCCTACTCTCTTCTGGTCATCGGTGGCCGCGCCATTGCCCTGGAGCTGGGACAGACGTTTGCCCGCCTGGGCACGCGAGTGACCATCCTGCAACGCAGTCCGCTGATCCTCCCGGATCACGAACCGGAACTTAGCGGCGCGTTGACCGGTTACCTGATGGATGAGGGCATCACCATTCACACGGGCATCAAACCGGTCGCCATTCGTCAAGAGGGTGACGAGAAGGTCGTGGTGGCCGAAGTGGGTGGAGAGACGCGCGAGTTTCGGGCGCAGCATGTGCTTATGGCGACCGGTCGCACCCCGAACACGCGGAATTTGGGCCTGGAGGACGCTGGGGTTGAGGTGGATGAACAGGGGTTCATTATCGTGAACGCCTACATGCAGACGAACAACCCACAAGTGTACGCGGCCGGGGACGTGACGAACGGTCCTAAGCTGGTGTACGTGGCTGCGGCCGGGGGCGGCATCGCCGCCGAAAACGCGTTGGAGGGCAATCACAAACGCCTTGATTTGACCGTCCTGCCGCGAGTGGTGTTCACCGATCCCCAAGTGGCGACCGTAGGATTGACCGAGGCAGAAGCCCGGACGGCCGGGTACGACGTGGTCGTGTCCAGCCTTCCCCTTTCCTATGTGCCGCGAGCCCTGGCCGCGCGTGATACACGAGGGTTGATCAAACTGGTAGCCGACCGGGCGTCGGACCGCCTGTTGGGCGCGCATGTTCTCGCTGCAGAGGGAGGCGAGGTGATCCAAACCGCGGCTCTGGCCGTGAAAATGGGATTGGAATATGGCTTCACCCTCACCGCGCTGCGGGAGATGCTTTTCCCCTACCTGACCCAGGTAGAGGGATTGAAGCTCGCTGCCCTAGCCTTTGAAAAGGACGTGTCGCAACTTTCCTGCTGCGCGGGATAGCTCCCCGGCGCGCTGTTCATCTTCTCTGTGGAGGGCAGATACTATGAGTACACGATGGAGCTTTGGAGGTTCTTTCCTGGCAAGTTTGTGTTGTGTGGGCCCCGCCGTGGCGGCGATCATCGGCGTGGGCAGTGCGTCGGCGCTGGTGGGATTAAGCCGCTATCGCTTGCCCCTTTTAATGGGGGGACTTCTGATCACCGGCATAGGGGTGGCCTTCACACTCCGTCAAACCCGGGCCACTTGTTCTCCAACCGAGTACCGAAAACGCCAATGGCAGGTTATCCTGACCACTCTAGCGGTATTCGCACTCACCTATGGCACCTTGACCTACATCGTCCCCACCCTGGTCTACCGCTCGCTCACGCCTCAACCAGCCGTCCAGGTGGGACCGACAGCCCCCGCAAGTCAGATGCCCCAGGTCCAGGAGGTAGAGACACGGACGCCGTCAAACGCTTCGGGGAATAGCACCTCCACCATGGTTGCCCATCGTTATCGGGCCGTATTGCAAATCAGTGGCATGACCTGAGCGGGCTGTTCCGCTGCCGTGCGCAGCATACTTCTGCAACAACCCGGCGTGTTCGACGCGGGCGCAGATTACCAAGCGGGTACGGGGTGGGTCATCTTTGACCCCACACAAATCTCCGCGGAGAAGTTGGCTCAAAGCCTGAGCCAATACTATCCTAGCAACGTGGTGAAGGTTCAACCACTGGAGGGGAAATAGCAGGATGAGCGACAGCGAGCACACGGCCGCGTTGCACCTGAAAGTGGGCGGCACGGCCTGCTCCTTTTGCGCGCGCACCATCCAGCGCGCGTATGGCCGCCAGGAAGGAGTATACGAGGTCCAGGTGAGCCTGGTCCACGAGGAGGGCTTGATTCGTTATGACCCGGCACGCGTCCACCCGGACGAACTACGTGACACCCTGCGCAGTCTGGGCTATGCCATCCGCACATCGGGAATTGAAAACCGCCTTTAGCCTGGGACACAAACAGCGCTGGTCCCCTCAGGGGGCCGTGTCAAATCAAATGATAATGTTACCGAAGGGCGATGAGCCTTCCGGCACCAGTTCAACTCGTGGTACAATGTGTTGTAGATGAGGTATCCTCATAGAGCTTACACCGCAAAACGGGCAAGAGAGCGGTCATGGCGCATGAAGACGACCAGGCGAGAGACCTGTACTTGTACTTACTTGGCCCCCCGCGGGTCCTGTGGAAAGGCACGCACCTGACCATCGCTCGCCGCCAGGTACGTGCCTTGCTGTACCGTCTTGCTGTGGCTCAGCACCCCCTCAGTCGTGACCGCCTCTGTTTTCTTTTCTGGCCAGATATTCCTCAGACCAGGGCCAGTCGCAACTTGACCCACCTCCTGACCCACTTGCGTCGCGCTCTGCCTGACCCTTCCCTGCTCACCCTCACGCGCCAAGGCGCGCAGTTGGATTTCCAACGCGTGGCCACGGACACCGCGGCATTCACCCGTCATGCCAAGGCGTGGAACGAGATGGGAATTGACGAAAGTCTGCGCCGCGCGGTAGACCTGTACGTCGGGCCCTTTCTGGCCGGCTTCGTTCTACCCACCAGCCCCGAATTCGAACAGTGGCTCTCCCTGGAGCGCCAACTGTGGCAACAACGTTACCTGGAGGCGTTACGTCGCCTCGTCGAATTGTGCACCCAAGAGAGGATGCTGGATGATGCCATCCGCTACGCGCGGATGTACTTGAAAACCGACAATCTGGCCGAGGACATTCACCGCCGTCTCATCGCTCTCTACGCGGCGACGGGACACCGCGTCGCCGCGCTGCGCCAGTATGAAACGTGCACAGCCGTCCTCGATCGCGATCTGGGAATCGTTCCCCTACCGGAAACGCGTGCCCTCTATGAAGCCGTGCTCAACGGACAGACCGTTCCCCTCGAATCGCCTTCCCCCCCCTTGTCCCCGCCCCTATCGCCCGGGCTGAGCGTCCCCCTGGTGGGGCGCCAGGACGCCCTGGCAGCCCTGGCGCGCGTTTACGAGGGCGCGCGCGCGGGCCATGGTCAGGTTGTCCTTATTTCCGGTGAGGCAGGCATTGGTAAATCAAGACTTCTGCGCGAATTTGTTCGCCCCCTGCCTGGACGGATCATCGTCGCCAACGCCCAACCAGGCACTCAACAACTGCCTTATTATCCTGTCATCCAGGCCTTGCGCCCCCATCTGAGCGCTTTGACCATAGTGCTGGCCGACTCGCGCACATGTGACCCGTCACCCCACAACCTGGCCTCAATCTGGTTGGCCGAATTGACTCGGCTGCTTCCCGAATTGCGCGTCCTCATCCCCCATCTTCCCGTCCCCCTACCGGGTGAGTCCGAGGAAGTGCGCCTTCGTCTCTTCGAAGCCCTGACCCAGGTCGCCTTTGCCCTTACCGCTGGCGCGCACCCAACCGTCCTTTGCCTGGACGACCTGCACTGGGCCGACCAAACTACCCTGGAGTGGATAGAATACCTCGCGTCGCGGCTTGTCGATCGCCGTCTACTGGTCCTGGCCACTTATCGTATCGAGGAAGAAGATGCGCTGCGCGACCTGCGCCACCATCTGGGCCGGGTAGGCGGACTGACCGAATGGCGTCTGGCAGGACTCGAGGCACAAGATATTCAGCACCTCCTGCGCCACCTGTTTGGGTCCGTACCCGACGAGGCTGTTCTCGCCCGCCACTTGCAACAAGCCACCGGGGGCAACCCCTTTTTTCTTTTGGAAACCTTGCGCATGGCGGCCGAGCAGTCGACCCGCATCACATCAGTAGACTTCCGTCGTCTGCCCCTCCCGGACACGGTGTGTCAGGCTGTGGAAGCCCGCTTGGCACATCTCACACTCCAAGCGCGCCAGGTCCTGGAGGCCGGGTCTGTTCTCGAAGACCAGTTCTCCTTTGATCTTATCCACCTGATCGCGGGGCGCAGTGAGGCGGAAATCGGGGCGGCCTTGGAGGAACTGGTGGCCCGGCAACTGCTTGTGATTGAGGCGGGGCAGTACCGTTTCGTCCATGATCTGATCCGCCAGGCCGTCGAGCACGGACTGAATCCCGTGCGACGGCAGTTGCTTCACCGCCGAGCCGCGCTGGCGATAGCTCGGCTTCACCCTGATGCGCTGGCCGTTCAAGCTCATCACCTGGAAGAGGCAGGCGCATTGCACAAGGCACTGGATGTTTACCTGCGCGCGGCGGTGAAGGCTCAACCCTTGGGTGCCTGGCAAGAGGTGGACCATAGCTATACCCGAGCCTTGACCTTGCTGGATATGCTGGATCCAGGCCACTGCGACCCGATCCACCTGCAACGTCGCGGGGATATTCTGGTGGAGCGGGCCCATATGCGCTTTCTGCAAGGACGACTGGCCGAGCGCGACGCGGACATTGTTCAGGTGGAAAGGCTGGCTGAAGAATGTGGAAGCGAAGCCCTGCGGCTGCGCGCCTACCTGGCCCGCAGCCGCTACCTGAACCTGGACGGTCGTTACGAAGAAGCTTTGGCCGTGGCTCAGGCGGGGCTGAGCCTGGCGAAACAGTTGGGCGAGCGTACAGCCCGAGCATGCTTACTGGCCCGAGTGGGCCTGGCCCATTACTTCCGTGGGGAGTATCGGGACGCACTGGGGGCCCTGCACGAAGCCCTCGCTCTGGAAACGGAAGAGACCGCGGCCCGTGCAGAGGTCCTCAGCGTGCTCGCTTACACGTATTATCTGCTGGCCGACTACCTTCGTTCGCTGGAATATCGCCGGCAGGCCCTGGACATTCGGCGTCACCTGGGACGGCTGGTGCGCGTGGCTGAGGACCTGACGGACATGGGTATCCTGCACGCGCGCCTCCATCACCCGGCCGAGGCGAAGCGCGCCTTGCGGGGTGCGCTGGCCCTGGCCCGCCGGATCGGCTCCCAACCGGCTGAATCCTACG
Organism: uncultured Anaerolineae bacterium; assembly: GCA_964487375.1. Lineage (GTDB taxonomy): Bacteria > Chloroflexota > Anaerolineae > JAADDB01 > JAADDB01 > JAADDB01. The sequence goes on from CAZAQA010000033.1 coordinate 10,194, forward strand.
CCCTCAACAACCTGGGCAACCTCAACTATGTACAAGGCAATTATCCCGCGGCCCTGGAGCACTACCAACGCTCCCTGATTCTCCAACGGGTCACCGGCAGCCGGCGCGGGGAAGCGTCATCTCTGGGGAACATGGGAGTGGTGTACCTGGCGCTGGGAGATTACGTTCAGGCTGAGGACCTGCTGCGTCAATCCCTGAAAATCGAAGAAGAGATCGGTTACGAGAGTGGCATTGCCGAGGATCTGGCTCACCTGGCCCAGGTCCTCAGTGCCCAGGACGAGCAAGAGGCGGCCCTGGACGCGGCCCGGCGTTCTTTAGATGTGGCGCGGCGTATTGGTGACCGTTACGTCCAGGCCCTGGCTCTGAACGCCCTGGCCAATGTGTATCTACGACGAGGGAGTGCGGAAACCGCGCGGGCATGTGCCCAGGAAGCCGTGGAAACCAGCCGAGGGGCGGGTCTGGAGCATGGACGAATCCTGGCCCTGACGACCATGGCACGCGCATCCCTGGCCCTGGGAGAAAAGGAGCAGGCTCTGGTAGTTGCAGAAAAGGCTGTAGCTCTGCTAGACACGCTGAGCGTGCTGGAGGGGCCAGCCGAGCTCGTGCACCGCATTCATGCGGATGTCCTGGCCGCGAACGGGGAGCACGACGCTGCTGCGCGAGCGCTTCACCGTGCACGTGCCATCCTGCACAGCAAGGCCGCTCACATTGCAGATCCGGACACACGCGAACGCTACCTGAAGAAAGCCTTTCACCGTTGGCGCGGATGAACTCCTTGCGAAAATTGCAAGGCCACCTTTCAGCCAGGCATTGCAGCGTCTTTTTCAGCAACAGGGTCATCTCCTGATTGACGAATTACCTCGCCGACGGAACAGCCTTTTCCCAATGAGAGTCCCTCTTCCTGCGGCAGCACAACAAGGGAAGAGAGGCATAAGAAGAGTGGAGAGCGGGCCATGCCGGTCAGGGGAAGTAGAACAGCCCTCTGTAACCACAACGACCAATTCGCTCGGCATACCCTGGCTGACTTCAGACGGATGCCGCCCGTGTCTCAGGTGATGCCTCTCCCCATCACGGTGGGCTGGTCCTCGCGTCTCGCATGGTGTTCCAGCACCACGGAGTGGCACCGTTTGGCCGATTCCAGGGTCACATCTCAAGAACAAGCCTCTTTGCCCGTCTTTTTGCCCTCTTGCTTGGCCAACTGCTGCATCCGAACATTTGTGTCTGGGGGCTGTGGAGCATGAGCCTGGGTATTGTCTTGCTGCCCTCGTGCCCGTATCCGTGTGAACCCACGCCTGGGTGGACGTGATGACGAGCCAGGCAGCTCTGCTGGGGCCCCTCAGCAGAGCTGCACGTGGGGGACGAGAGCGATAAGCCGGGGTTATCAAAGCGGAGATTGGTGCGTATCGGTGCCCTGATGGAGCTGAATCTTTACCCTACGATAAGAACTCTGAAGAGCCCTAGCATTTGGTCAATCACGGAGTGATGGAAAACCATGGACTTTCCTGAACCGGGACCCTCAAGAACGGGTAGGCGAAGGCATACTTTCATCTACCCGTGGCCGTACAAACGAATGAATTCGGCAGCCCCCGACCCTTTAACGGGGTCGCTTTTATTATCAGGTGACTCTTGTCAGGTGACTTTTGACCGAGTACTAGCGGTCAGGTGACAAACTTCCCCAACTCGCCCTGCGTAGCTAGAATTAAGGATACGGCTGAGGCGACAACAGTGAATGACAAACATAGGCCAGCTTCATGCTCTGTTATTCGTTCATTCACGCGGTGCGAGAACGGCACAACTTTGGAGGACCGGGAACGGTAGGAAAGTGCGATTGGAGACAATGGATGGGAGAACGAGGGACGATGTTGTACGATGAGGCCAAAATCTACGTGAAAGGTGGCGACGGGGGCAACGGTGTGGTAGCCTTCCGACGTGAAAAATTTGTGCCCCGTGGAGGCCCTGCGGGTGGAAATGGCGGCAAGGGTGGAGACGTCTACTTGCGGGTGGACCCCCATCTGAACACTCTGCTGCTCTTCCGCCAGCGGGTTCACTTCAAGGCTGAACGCGGTCAGCATGGCCGCGGCAAGAATCAATACGGCCGATCGGGAGAGGATCTCTACATTCCGGTGCCGCCCGGCACTATGGTCTACGACGCGGAAACGGGAGAGCTTCTGGCCGATCTCACTCACCCCGGTGAAACCGTCCGGGTGGCGCGGGGGGGACGTGGAGGACGTGGCAATACGGCCTTCAGAAACAGTGTGCGGCAGGCTCCTCGGATTGCAGAAAAGGGGGAGCCGGGCGAGGAACGATGGCTTCGCCTGGAGATGAAGCTGCTGGCCGACGTCGGCCTGATCGGCATGCCTAACGCGGGCAAATCCACCTTGCTCTCGGCCATTAGCAACGCCAGACCGAAAATCGCAGACTATCCCTTTACGACCTTGCAGCCGAATCTGGGGCTGGTCCAGGTTGGCAAGCGGGACTTCGTCGTGGCCGACATCCCGGGGCTCATCGAAGGGGCCCATAAGGGAGCCGGTCTGGGAGATCGCTTTCTCCGTCACGTGGAACGCACGCGCGTGCTCATCCACTTATTGAACGGTGAGAGTCCCGATCCGGTGGGGGACTACCAAGCGATCAACCAGGAGTTAGCCTTGTTCAATCCAATGCTGGCCGACAAGGTTCAGCTCGTGGTCTACAACAAAATAGACGTGCCACACGTGCGTGAGCGTTGGCCTGATGTAGAAGCAACACTACATCAGCAAGGGGTTAATGATCCGGTGGCCATTTCCGCGGCCACCGGCGAAGGCGTCCAGGAGCTGCTCTATCGAGTGGCTCAGGCACTGGATCAGGCCCCGCAGCCCGTTATCATCCCTCCTGAAGAGGCGCGCGTGTGGCGTTTGCCCGAGGATGAGGAGGCATTCCACATTGACTACAACGCGGCCGAGCAGACATGGGTCGTGCGCGGGGCCCGCGTCGAACGGGTAGCCCGGATGACGACCTGGGACCACTACGATGCCATCATGCGCTTCCAACGCATCCTTGATCGCATGGGCGTCACGGAAGCGCTGGAGGCGGCGGGCGTGCAAGATGGGGATACCGTCAGGATTGGTTCGGTAGAGCTGGTGTGGACGAATGAGGGGGTTCCCGACTAATGGGCACCAATCGCGTGGGCATCCTGGGAGGAACGTTCGATCCCCCTCACATCGGACATCTGATCCTGGCCGAGGAGGCGCGAGATCAGTTGCACCTGGACAAAGTCCTCTTTGTCCCTGCCGGTGATCCACCCCACAAACGCGACCGACGTTTGACACCTGTCCAACACCGCCTGGCCATGGTCTCTCTAGCCATTGCGGAGAACCCCGCCTTTTTCCTCAGCCGCGTGGACGCAGACCGACCTGGTCCGCACTACACGGTGGATATGGTCCATATCATCCGTCAACAATACCCGCCCCCTGTGGACCTGTACTTTCTTATGGGGTTCGACTCTTTGGCCGATCTCCCTAATTGGTACAAGCCGGAGGAACTGTTGGCCATGTGTCAGTTGGTGGCCCTGACCCGATTTGACGTCGAGCTGGATTGGGATGTCCTGGAGTCGAGATTGCCCGGCGTGCGCCGCCGTGTGCGCATTTTGGATATGCCGGAGCTCGAGTTGGCTTCTCACGTTATCCAGGAACGTGTCCGCCAGGGGCGGACAATTCGCTATCAAGTCCTTTCTACCGTCGAGGCTTATATTTACAAACACGGGTTGTACCGGACAAGCGGGGAAGAGCGCTAATTCCCCTGACTCCACCAGGAGGCGTTTATTATGGCCACATCATCCCGTTGGCGCCGATGGACCACCATTCTTGCTCTGGCATTTGGCAATTTTATTGACCAGGGGGAGGGACAAGCCCTTTCCACCTTGTTTCCCGCGATCCGGGCCGCGTTGGGCCTGAACTATGAAGCTCTGGGCACGATTGCCGGCATCCGCAACGTCCTCCAACCCATCAGCACCCCGATTTGGGGCATGCTGAGCGACCGCTACAGTCGAAAATGGGTGCTGGTCTTTGGCACAGGTATCTGGGGCATCTGGACGGCCTTTACAGGATTGGCTGCGTCGTATCAACAGCTCCTCCTTTTGCGTGTGATTGCTGGGCTGGGGTTGGGCTGTTTGATGCCGGCCACGTTCTCCATCATTGGCGATCTCTTTGGCCCCCACGAGCGTGGTCGAGCCCTGGGTGTCCTGGGGCTTACCGGCATGTTAGGTATTGTCATCAGCGTTGTCGTCTTGGGCAGGCTGGCCGAGATCCCCGAGTGGGGCTGGCGGGTGGGCTTTCTGGCCCTGGGCCTGGGCAGTGTGGTCAGTGGAATTGTCATCGCCCTGGCCGTCAAGGAACCTCCTCGTGGGGCTGCGGAGCCCGAGCTGAAGGACGTCATTGAGCAGGCGAAGGACCTGGCTTCCCAGCAATTCGCTTTCCACCTCCAACACCTCCCGGATCTGGCCCGGTTGAGAACCCTCTGGCTTTTCCTGGCTCAGGGGATTTTTGGGAGCACCCCATGGGTCGTCCTGGGCACGTTCATGATCACCTGGCTGGTCGATGACCGCGGGTTTAGCCCCGCCCAGGCTCCTTTGATCTTCGCGGGTATTGTCTTGGGGGCAGGGATCAGCAATCTCGTGGGCGGCATACTCGGCGATCTGGCAGATAAGATGAGCCCCCGGTATGGGCGCACTATTGTCGGCCAGTTCTCCGTCTTCAGCGGGGTTCCGACCAGTTATGTGCTCTTGCAGTTCAACTGGCCATGGGCCGAACTCTTGCTCTTCGCCTTCATTACGGCCTTCTTTGTCGGCTGGACAGGACAGGCGGCAAAAGATCCGATGATGCAGGCCGTCGTCCTCCCGGAGCAGCGGGCGACGGCCTATGCGCTGATGACCGTGTTCGAGAGCGGCATCAGCGCCCTGAGCCTTTTCGTGGCCGGCCGGGTAGCCGATCAGGTTGGACTGACGGCCACGTTCTTCTGGCTGGTGACGGTCGCCTGGTTGCTTTGTGGGCTGGTGTGGTTCGGATTGTACTGGGTATATCCTCGAGAGATGGAGCAACTGCGTCGGACCATGGCCGAGCGACGAGCAAAGTTGGAAGAGGCACTGAAATCGTGAGGCTAAACGTCCTCGTTCTTGCGTTGGTTACGGCTTTTAGCTTTCAGCGAGAGATCAACGTGCCTTCCGGCTTGCCCGTCACAATCCGCATGAGCGTCTCTGGTTTCCATAGATTGGCCACAATAATTGGCAAATCGTTGTCCATACACAACGTGATGGCCGTGCTGTCCATCACGCCCACGCGCAGGTTGAGGGCGTCCAGATAGGTCAGGTGGTCAAACTTACGGGCCTTCGGATTGAGAGTCGGGTCCTCTTCGTACACACCGTCGACTTTGGTGGCCTTGATGAGCACTTCGGCGTCGATTTCCATCCCGCGCAGCGCCGCGGCAGTATCTGTGGTGAAGTAGGGGTTTCCCGTCCCCGCGCCCATGATGACCACTCGTCCCTTCTCCAAATGGCGGATGGCGCGGCCGCGAATGTAAGGCTCCGCAATGGCGCGCATCTCGATGGCGGTCTGGACGCGCGTCTCCACGCCACTGCGCTCGAAAGCATCCTTCAGGGCCAGAGCGTTCATCACGGTGGCCAGCATGCCGATGTGATCCGCGGTAGTGCGTTCCATCCCATGGGCCAGCCCATCCTTGCCGCGCCACAGGTTCCCGGCGCCGATGACAATGGCAATCTCGACGCCCAAATTTTTGATCTCCCGCACCTTGAGGGCCACTCCTTCCGCCCGATCGGGATCGATGCCATACCCATGAGGTCCGGCCAGAGCTTCTCCTCCGAGTTTCAGCAAAATGCGTCGGTATCGGATGCTGTCCATGAACTCTCCTTCTGGATAAAGTTTGGGCGGGCCGAAGCCCGCCCAAAAGAATCACTGGATTACTCGCCGACTTCGAAACGTGCAAATCGGCGAATCACGATGTTTTCTCCTAGCCTGGCGATGTGTTCTTTGATCAAGTCCCCGACAGTTTTCTCTTCGTCCTTGATGAAAGGCTGTTCCAGGAGGCAAACCTCTTGGAACCATTTGTTCAATTTGCCCTCGATGATGCGCTCGACGATATTCTCAGGTTTGCCGGAATCGGCCAACTGGGTGCGAACGATGGCTTTTTCCCGTTCGACGATCTCAGCCGGGACATCATCTCGTGAGACGTACTGGGGACGAGCCGCGACAACCTGCATCGCCAGATCGTGAGCCAGCGTTTGAAACTCCTCCGTACGAGCCACGAAGTCCGTTTCGCAGTTGACTTCGACCATGCCTGCCATCTTGCCGCCCATGTGGACGTACGTGCCGATGAGCCCCTCGCGAGCCTCACGCCCCAACTTCTTGGATGCTTTGGCAATGCCCCACTCGCGTAAGATTTCCGCAGCACGCTCGATGTCTCCTTCCGCCTCGTCCAACGCCTTACGACAATCCAAAATACCGGCGCCAGTTGCCTGACGCAATTGCTTGACCAGTTCCGCTGGAATCTTCACGCTCATGCCTCTTCTTCCTCTTCTTCTATAAATTCCTCTGCCAGTTCCTCATAAGGTTCCGGCTCCTCTGGCGCTTCGACAGCCGGCCCTGCCTCCTCTTCCACCTCTTCGAACTTCTCGAAGTCTTCCTCGCTGTAGATCACTTCACCTTCTTCTTCCTGCTGAGCCTCGACCAGGGCTTCCTGTTCGGCTGCAGCCGCTTCCTCTGCCAGCAAGGCCTCCCGCATCCGTAAGCCCTCCGCGGCCGCGTCGGTTGCTTTCCCCACAATGAGCTTGATGGCGCGAATGGCGTCATCGTTGGAAGGAATGACCAGGTCGATGGGATCCGGGTCGCAATTGGTGTCCACCATGGCGATAATGGGAATTCCCAGACGACTGGCCTCCTTCACTGCCAGGTCCTCACGGCGCACATCGACGATGAAGACCAGGTCCGGCAGAGCATGCATGCGCCGCAGGCCCCCGACGCGGTATTCGAGCTTCTCGATGAGTCGATTGAGCTTGAGTGCTTCTTTTTTGGGGAGACGAGCAAACTCGCCCTCATCTCGCCGTCGTTCCAGCTCCTCCAGATATTCCACGCGTTGCCGGATGGTCTGGAAATTGGTCAGGGTGCCACCCAGCCAGCGAGTGACCACGTAAGGCATGCCTACCCGGTCCGCGTTCTCCTTGATGGTCTGCTGGGCCTGCCGCTTGGTTCCGACGTACAGGATCGTACCCCCATCACGAACGGTGTCCTGCACCAGCCTGTACGTCTTGTTCATCTGGTGGATGGTCTGTTGCAAGTCGATGATGTGAATTCCATTGCGTTCGGTGAAAATGAAAGGCTTCATTTTGGGATTCCACCGTCGGGTACGGTGACCAAAATGAACGCCGGCCTCCAACAACTGCTTCATGGTTACGACAGCCATTCCATCCTCCTTCGGTCGTTGAGCCTCCGCCTCCGTACCGGTTCACCCCTTGTCAGGGACACGACCGACCTGTTCGGAGGCGTGCGAGATGAAAGGATGCACGTTGTACATCCAGCCGGGGAGTATAACATAGAGACATGGAGGGGACAAGTTAATTTGCACGGCTGGCGGGAGGGTATGGTATACTGGCACCAAGGGCGACGGGAGAAAGGGGGTCCTTGTTGATGTCCTTTTGCCCATACTCAATTGGGAGGTGACTTCTATGGCAGTCGACCAAGAGCTCCTGGAGATTTTACGCTGTCCGGCGTGCGTTCGCAACGCCTCCGACGCAGGACAGCTTGACCTGGTTCGGGACGGGACCTGGCTGGTATGCCGCGACTGTGGGCGCAAGTACCCCATTCGGGAGGATATCCCCGTGATGCTCATCGAAGAAGGGGATAAGTGGAAGGACACCCCGGTCGAGGCCTTGCCGGAACCCGGGGCGCTGGTTCCGGAGGCATAAGGCCTTTCTTCATGCCTGGTCCGGGTAAGGGCAACTGGGCACAAGCCGGTTGCGAATAAGAGGCGTTCAAGTCGACGCTCGCAGGTTCTTGCGCAGCAACTCGCCTTGCCGGATTTCCACGTGGTCGAAGTCGTTGGCGACGATAGTGTTGGGGAAAACCCGGCGGGCTTCGGCTTCGATCTGGGCGCCGGGATAGCGGCGAGAGATGTGTGTCAGAATCAAATACTTCACGCCCGCTTGGCGGGCCAGTCGCGCGGCTTGGCCTGAGGTGAGGTGTCCAAACGATCGGGCCAGGTCCGCGTCATCCTCCGCATACGTTGCTTCGATGACCAACACGTCTACCCCCTCGCAGTAGGGCAGCAAAGACTCGGTCTCTGCAGCGTCTCCGACAAAGGCCAGGCGCAGACCAGGTCGTGGGGCCCCCAAGACCTGGTCTGGCGTGACCACACGGCCTGAAGGCAGGGTAACGCTTTCGCCCTGGACGAGGCGACGACGCTCCGGACCATGAGGAATCCCCAGAATTTCGGCCCGATCCGCCAGAAATGGCCGACGGGAGGGTTCTTCAAACAGGTATCCCAAACATCCCGGGCCCCGATGGACGACCGGGAAGGCGGAGACCGTCAGATACGCGTCCTGGGAAAGGACGCCGGGGTCGATGTCCTCGAGACGGACCCGCAGCGGGTATTGACCCGGGCCGAAGACCACATCCAGCAGACCTTGAACCCGTTGTAGGGGGCGACGGGCGCCGTATACCGTGACCTCGTTGACCATTTCCCAACGGCCCATGGTGGACAGGAGTCCGCCCAGGCCCAGGATGTGATCCAGGTGACCATGTGTGAGAAGAATACGGGTCAAGCGACGGAATCCCAGGCCGCTGATAAGCAATTGGCGCTGAGTGCCCTCACCGCAGTCGATCATGAATCTCTTTTCTCGATGCATGAGTACAGCAGATGAAAGTCCCCGCTCTGCGGAAGGTGCTGAAGCCGATGTTCCCAGGAAAACCAGTTCGAACATGAGAGTATCCCATTTGTGTAAAAGATGACCATACGTGAGGGCTCTGTCTGGGGCTTTTCAGTTTCCCGTATTCGACCCTCAAAAGCCTCTCACGTCGGCGTTTGAGCCCATTATACTGCTTCGGGGAATGCTCACATAATGGGCTTCGGGTGTCCCATGGGGCTTTTCAATGTTCTAACCTTCGGCGAGTACACGAAGGCGTTGTTCCGGCAGCCGAGCCGTTGTCTGTACTGTTGCCTGCAAGACCCAAAACAAAAGCACCAAAAAGACCACCACCAGGACTTGTCTCAAGTCCCATTGGGCGTGCTTTACAGCATGGCCGTGGTGTACACGTCCGTACCGAAGAACATGGCATAACCAAACAGGAGATCATAGCTGATGGCGTACACAGCCAAAACGTACGCCTGGATGAGCAACCCCTGCCAGAATTTAGGACGCCCCCCAGTAAGGGGTTCCTCGGTGAGCCGTTGAGCCAACAGAGGAAAAGCCACTAATAGAAACAGGACCAGCATACCCGGCTACGAGGATTTCAATCGCACCTTCCATGTCCATGGAGGTGCCATCACTCTTCCTCTCCAAACAGACCGCTGGGCCTGACCAGCAATACAATCGCCATGAGTAGTACTGTGGAAGCTCGCGCGATGGAGGGGGACATGCGCACCGCCTTTTCCAACCAGGGCAGGTGAATCCCACTCAGCACAACGGAATCCCCAAACGCGCGGGCCAGGCCGACCAGCAGCGCGCCCAGAGCCGCACCGGACACACTGCCCATCCCACCGATGACCACCACAATGAACGCCTGTCACATATATTCCAATCCCATCCCCGTATACATGCCGATGATAGGTGCAGCTCTCACTCCGCCGTAGGCAGCCAGCCCCGCTCCCAGGGCGAAGACCAGTGTAAACCCTGACGGGCTTGAATACCCAGGGCCACAGGAACCTACCTCCCCTTTTCTCCCCCCTTTAACAGGGAACGATGGGACGTAGAAGCGGGAAGCGAATTTCGCGGCATAACAATGGACTCGAACGAATCGTTCCCACCACGGTGTTCATTGCTTCAAAAAGGGCAACCAGGCGGATTGGAATGCTTCTGGCTGTTCGAGATAGGGGGAATGTCCCGCATTGGGGATGACAACCTCTTCGTATGCACCACCGTTGGCCCGATATTGTTCCAACACGGCACGTATCTGCCCCACCATAGGTTGGGGCGGAAACACCTCCTCGCCCGGCCAACCGGGCACAAAGCCCAACTTTCCCAGGGTGCCCATTTCAAACATGGATGCGTCGGAAACGATTTGGTCCGCGTCTCCACGTATCCACAAAATGGGCGGTTTGGGAGAGATGTCTACCAGGCCACTTTGGTTCGGATATTTAGGACTGAGCGCGTTCAGCACGCCCCGGGTTCCCGGAGCGACGCCCGGCCAGTTTGGGGATGAGGTCATGTCACCGGGGTAATTTTCCTCGCCCGTCACCGTGAGAAGCATGGATTCCACTAAAATGTCCTCCCGGGGATGCATGAAAGGCGCCTTGCCGTAAAACTGGCGCAGCACATTGCGCGGGGACACAGGCGACTCCTCCCCGCGGTCTCCCTCGCTTAGCCGCTGCACGAACTCGGGATTGGCCAACCCCCCACCCGAGCCGGCAAAGTCGGGCCAGCACGGTGTTCCTTCCACATCCTTGGTACCACCGAAACCGTAGGGCGACCCGGTATCCACCAGCGTAAGCGTGCGCACGCGTCGGGGATGATCGATGACGTATTGCATGACCACGTTCCCCCCCAATGAATGTCCTATGAGATGGAAGCTCTTCAGTCCTAAGGTGTTGGCGAGGGCCTCCAGGTCATCACTGAAATCACGCACGCCGCGCGTGGCATCCACCGGCCGGCGTTGCGATTCCCCATATCCGCGCTGGTCGTAGGCGATAGCGCGATAGCCCGCGGGGAGGGCCAGCATGGTCTCCTCCCAGAATGTGGCCGAGGAGACGTTGCCGTGTACGAAGACCACCGGCGTTCCTTCCGGATCGCCTGCCTCCATGAGGTGAAAGGTGCCGCGTGGGGTTTCCACCATGCGGCAGGTTATGCCGTTTAGATGCGGTAATCGAGCCATACTCGCTTCCTCCTGTGTGTGAACATATACCGGACGCGCACATGCGCGCCTCTTCAAAAATGGTTATCGGGCCGTCCAGCCCAGGTCCACCGTCCAGGCCGCGCCCGTGACCGCGGACGCCCGGTCCGAACAAAGATACGCGACCAGGTCGGCAATTTCCTCCGGCTCAATGAGCCGCTTGATAGCCGCAGGTTCCAATAGGTCACTCCTCTTCCCCACCAAACTGCTGCTGGAGCACTTTCTTATCAATCTTGCCCGCGCCTGTCTTGGGCAACGCGTCCACAAACACTACAGACTTGGGTACCTTGTACGAGGCGAGACGGTCTTTCAGGTAGGCGACGAGTTCTTCATCGCTCAGATGTGCGCCCGGCCGCAGGGCCACGATGGCACGGCCTACTTCGCCCCACTTGGGATGGGGCACTCCGATAAGCGCGGCTTCGGCCACCGCAGGATGGCCCAACATCACACTTTCTACCTCCGCGGGATAGATATTCTCTCCTCCGGAGATGATCATGTCCTTACGGCGGCCTACAATGGTGGTGTATCCTTCCGCATCCCGACGGGCCAGATCGCCTGTGTGCAGCCAGCCATCCACGATGGTTTCTCGCGTTGCTTCGGGGTTGTTCCAGTAGCCCGGCGTCACATGCGGCCCGCGGATGAGGAGTTCTCCCACCTCGTCGGGAGCGCATTCCTTGCCTGCCTCATCCACAATGCGGGTGTGCACGTGAAAGAGAGGAAATCCCACGGAACCGGGCTTGCGTTGCACGTCCTCATCGGGTAACCAGAAATTGTTGGGACCGGCCTCGGTGAGGCCGTAGCCCGTCTTAAAGGACACTCCTTTCTCAAAGAAACGCTGAAACACGGGCATGGGGCAGGGCGCGCCGCCACTGATGACGATTTTGCAGGAGGAAAAGTCCGTGTTTGCCCAGCGCGGATGTTGCTGCATCATGATGAACATGGTGGGCACGCCAAAGAACAGGGTGATGCGTCGCGCGTTGACCAGGTCGAACACCTGCTCCACATCGAACCCGCGGGCCACGATAGAGGTGCCGCCAATGTGCACCAAGGGGGTAGTAAACACATTTAGGCCACCCGTGTGGAAGAGGGGTGCATTGAGCAAGGCCACATCATCAGGAGTAAGTCCCCAGCTCATCACCGTGTTCACTGCGTTCCAGGTCACCGTGCCCAGGGTCAATATGGCGGCTTTGGGCAGTCCTGTGGTACCGCCCGTGTAGCAGAGAATCCAGGGATCATCCATATGCCAGAGACGCGCCTCGGGGGTGCGATCGGACGCGGCTTCGACCCAAGAAGACCACGTCCTGTGATTGGCGGCCTGCGGTTCGCCCAGGGCAATGACGTGGTCCACCCGAACATGTTCTAAAAGAGCCTGGGCCTTCTCGGCCATCTCGGCATCGTAAATGAGCACCCGAGGGGCGGCATCGGCGACGAGCCCTTCCAGTTCGTGGGGGGTCAGCCGCCAATTAAGCGCCTGCATGATGTAGCCTCCCTTCTGACAGCCGAAGAGGAGGTCCAGATATTCAAGAGTATTCATAGCCAGGATGGCGACCCGGTCTCCTCGCTCCAGGCCCAGGCCGGCCAGCGCGTTGGCCACTCGGTTGGCGCGGCGATTCCAGGCCGCGTAGGTAACGCTCTGACCGGTGGCCGCGTCCACCAATGCCACCCTGTGAGGAGACAAGCTCGCCCGTTTGGCCAACCAATCTACTGCACCGTCAGCTCGCGTGTCACTCATGGAGAAACTCCTGTGCTAAGGCGGTAAAGAGAGCCGCCTGTTCAATGGTCAACGCGTGTCCCGCCCCGCTGATGGTGATGAGCGTGGCTTGCGGAATCGCCGCGGCAATTTCCCGCATCCGCCATGCCGGGGTGAGCACATCCTCTTCACCGGCCAGGATAAGGGTGGGCGCGGTGATGTTACCCAGACGACCGCGCAGGTCCACTGCCTTGGCGCCTTCAATCAGGGCGCGCACTGCGTGCACACGGGCGCCGGCAGCCTTCTCGCGCAGGGTGGCCAAAACGTCCGCGTGAGCGGCGAGAAAGTGGCGGCTCCACACCCAGGGGGTGGCGACATCAAAGCGCAGGGTGGGCCCGCCTGTATCCAGAGCGGCCAACCACGCGTCCAGCAGCGCGGCCATCTGCGCGTCCGCGTAGGCGTAGGTGTCGGCCAGAACCAGGCGCGCCACACGATGGGGCTGAGCCGAGGCCACGTACATGGCAATGACGCCCCCGTTGGAGAGGCCGACCAGGTGGGCGCGGTCGATGTGCAGTGCATCCAGTAGAGCAAGCAAGTCGGCTGCGTGTTGCTCGGGCAGGTACGGACCCTCAGGAGCGTCAGAACGCCCTTGTCCCCGGCAGTCGTAGAGGAGGACCCGGAAATACTTTCTAAACAGGGGCAACTGCAATCCCCATCCGGTGGTATCCATCAGTAATCCGTTGATGAAGACCACCGGCGGTCCTCCCTCGGGACCATGCAATTCGTAATAAAGTCGGATACGGTTGACATCAGCATAGGGCATGGGTTTGTTCCTTTCTCCCGACAAATGAAAGGCTTACGCGCCCCACCGGATGACCGCTGCGCTCCACGTGTAGCCGGTGCCCGCGGCTGCCAGGACGACCAGGTCGCCTTCCCGGAGTTTCCCTTGTTGATGGGCCAATTCCAGGGCCATGATCTGGTCTACCGACTGCATGTGTCCGTACTCGTCCAGGTATATAGCCTGATCGGGACGAAGGCCGAGGGCCTCCAGCACTGCGTCATGGAAGGAGCGCTTCATATGCACCAGGGCCAGGAAGGCGATATCACTCACGGTATAGCCGCTGTCCTCCACGGCCTGGGTGATAACCCGCAGGAAGTTGGGCAGGGACACCTGTCCCAGACGTTCGGCCATGTAGTCCAGGTCGAGCACGTCCAGTTGATGCAGGCCTTGCTCTACGGTCTCATGGCTGGGAGGGCGTCGGCTGCCCCCTGCGGGCATGACGACGGTCTCGCTCAGGGAGCCGTCGCTGATCACCGCGGCAGCGAGCACCTGATTACGAGGTTCCCCACGCCGCAGAAGCAGCGCGCCTCCACCGGCGCCGAAGTTGAACATAAAGCGAGCACGCATGTTGTCGTAATGGACCAGGTCGTTCTCGCGCGAGGCCGTGACCAGGAGCACATGCCGGAGCCGAGGGTCATCGCGCATGAGGGCCCGGGCGGTCTTCAGGGCAATGGGCGTGCCCGCACATAGGGCATAGAGTTCAAACGCCCCCGCGCGGGTGGCGCCCAGGAGGTGTTGCACTTTGGCGGCCGCGTTCCAGACGATGTAGTCCTTGTATTCACTGCCGTGGTAGAGGATAAGGTCCACCGCCTCTGCAGGGAGTTCGGCGCGAGCCAGGGCCCGCTGAGCGGCCCGAGCGGCCATTTGGGAACAGTGGTCCTCCGGGCCGGCGATGTGTTTCTTGCGCACTCCCATTTTGGTCGCCACCACATCCTCAGGAATACCGGTCGCGATGGCGATCTGGGCGGCCGTCTGAGTTTGTGGGGGCACATAGGTGCCCCACGACACTAACCCGATGGGGACAGTCAACGATGCTCTCTCCTTCCAGTGCGTGTACCACGTCTGAAAGCAGTATAGAAGAAGGGGGTTACAACGGAGTTACAAGGCGGACTCAACCAGCGTGTACCGCCTCCTCGAAAAGGCGACGCGTTTCTCCCGAGGGGGCAATGCCCAATTCGGCCTGGAGGGCGACCTGACATTGGCGGTACACACGGGCGACCATGTGGCGATTGCCCAGCATGTGATAGGCGCGCATGGCAATACGGTACGCGGGCTCCCAACAGGCATCTACATTCCAAATGCGCTCACACCATTCCAGGGCAGTACGCGGCTCGCGGGGCAGCAGCAATTGCGCCAGGGATTCCGCACCTTCCAGGAAACGCAGCGTGAGATGCTCGCGAGCCGCGCGCGTCCAATCCTCGTAGAGCGCGTCGGGGAGGAACGGACCGTTGTACATGGCCAGCGCGTCCCGGTAATGGGTGATGGCATCCTCCGGGGATGTTGAGGTGAGACGGTCGGCAGACGCGAGCAGGTCCAGGAAGACGTCGGCGTCGTACTCGATAGCTGCGGCCCGGTTCAGGCCGTAGGCGCTTTCCTGCCGAATGACAAAGAAAGGAGGCGCCTGTCGCGACCGACCGGGTTCCAAAGCCCGGTTGAGCGCATTCAGCGCCACTTTAAAGTGGTTCTCCGCATTCTTTGGGGGCAATCCCGGCCAGAGAGCGTCCCATATCTGTTCCCGTTGCAGGAAATGGCCGCGATGCACGAGAAAGAACTGAAAGAGACGCCGGGCCTTCTCCCGCCGCCATTCCTGCTCGGCAACGGGCACATCCCCCCGCCGGACAGCAAAGGTCCCCAGGGTGCGCACATGCAAGGTGTAACCGGGATGATAGGTGAGGTCGGCCGGGAGCCCCAGCCGGAAGAGACGACGCTCCACAAGAAGAGGCATCATGCCCTGTTGGCGGGCAGCAACGAGCAGGGCAATGGTCACTTGAGGATCACGGAAACCAAAGAGTGTAGCGTGTGTGTGGAGGTACGAGTACACACCACTTCGGTGGAGCCATTCTCGAACGTGGTGGGCAAACAGCTCGTCATTTCCGGAATGCCAACCCAGCCAGGCCAACCACATGTGGGCCAAAGCCGCGCCGTAGGAATCCTCACAACTGAGGAAGGTGTTCAGGGCCTGAAGGAGCTGGTCGTGAGCGACTTCCTCAGGCGCGTGCAACGCGTCGGCGATGCCCAGGGCTAGGCGCAGCAGTCCGGCAATCCAGCGGTCCCCGGCGCTCTCGGCCACCTCCAAGCCGCGATGAGCAGCGGCACGGGCGGCCTGCCAATGATGGGTGAACGCGTGCAGGAGAGTCAGACCAAAGAGGGGCTCCGCTTCTCCGCGGGGGACGTTCAAGCGCCGTACAAGGGTCAAGGCGTTCTCGTAGTGCTCCCGGGCGCGCGTCATGTCCGCGCGCGGGGGCAGTTGCCAGGCGTGCCCCAGGCGCATATGGGCCACGGCTTCGGTAAAGGGGGAATGGAACTGGTGTGCCAGGTGCAACCCACGCATCGCATGCTGCCGCGCCGCGGTCACTTCCCCGCGCAGAACTTGTACAAGGGAGAGAAGCAGGCAAGGTTCCCGATGTCCCCGGGCCGGACGTTGTTGCGGCTGCTTTTTCACGGTCGTTTGCAGCAGTGCCCGGGCATCGTCCAGGTGACCGCTACGGAGATGGATGCGTACTTCCAGCTCCAGGTGACGGATGGGGTCCAGCCGTTGCGCCGCGGCGTACCACCGCCGCGCCAGGCCAGGCCGTCCCTGATTCACCGCGTTTTCCGCCATCAGACGCAACACGCGACTGCTCTCCGCCGGGTGCTCACGCCCCAGTGTACGCAAGGCCGCGCGCAGGAGAGCCTCCGCCGGCCGAGGCTGCACCGTATCGATGAACACCTGGGCCTGTCCCTGTAAAGCCAGGGCCAAACCCTGACGGTCGCCCAGTGCCTGGAAGAGATGTTCGGCCCGCCGGTAAGCGCGCATGGCATCTTCATAGCGGGACATAAAGCGGGCGAGATGGCCGAGTACGACGTGCAAGTCAGGTCGTTCATCGAGCAGGGTTGGGGGCAATCGGTGCAGCCAATAACGCAGGGTGAGAAGCCGCCCGTTGGCGATAAGATCATCCACCAGGGTGCTGATCTGGTGGGCCGCGGCCTCGAAATCGCCTGCTTCCAACAGATGATAGACGGCCTCTTCGTGCTCTCCGCGCTGGGCAAAATAGGCCGCCGCTCGTCGGTGCAAGGAACGCCACGTGGGCATCTCTCGTCGCAACTGGCGCAGGAGGAATTCATGGACCAGGTGATGGTGCCGGTAGGTCTGTTCATCCACTTGCACCAGGGCCAATCCCGTGTCTTGCAGTTGGGTCAGCAGCCGAGCACTGTCGCGGGTACGCCGCACGGCGTCACAGGCTTCTGCGGTGAGGAAGCGCAGGACCGCGGTGGTAAAGAGGAAGGTGCGCACCTCCGGGCGTAAGCGGGTAATGACGCTCTCGGTCAGGTAATCAAACAGAACGTCCAGGCGAGCGGGCAGGTCCTTCAGGGTAGCCTCGATGTGCTGTGTACTCTTCCCTTGCAGGCGACGCCCAAGCAGTTGAAGGGCCATGGGCCAGCCTTCCACTTCCCGGCTTAATTGTGCGGCTTGGGTATCGGACAGGGGAACCAGGAAATGGTCCCGGAAGAGTGCCGCGACCTCCTTCGCGGTAAGAGCCAGGTCGGATTCGGTGAGGAGCAAGGCCTGACCCGTGGCCAGGGCGCGGGCCACAGGTTCCAATGGAATCCGACGTCGGGTGGTCAGGATGAGATGGACCGTTGAGGGGAGGGAAGCCAGAAAGGCCTCGATGGGTTCTCGCAGGAGGGAACTGCTGGCCACAAGGTGAACATCGTCGAACACCAGCCATATGTCTCTTCGCAGACGTCGGCCCAGGTGGTCGTTGACCAGGTCGGCGAAGAAACCCCAGGGCAAGGTGCCTCGCTGCACAGATTCAAGGAGCGGAAAAAGCTCCTCCTCGATACGGGGCAAGATATGGCCCAGCATGGTAACGAGGTGCGCCGCAAATAGGAGGGGATCGCCATCCTGTTCACTCATACTGTACCAGGCGAAGGGTTCTTCCCGTTGGGAGAGGAAGGCGGCCACGGTGGTGCTCTTGCCGTAGCCCGCGCCGGCGTGGACGATGGTCAGGGGCACACGCAGGCCTTGACCAAGGCGCTCGTACAGGCGCGACCGGTGCAGGTAAGGCGGCCTCAGGCGCGGTGGCTGAAGCTTAGAATGGGCAATCCACGTGCGTTGCATGTTCCTCGGCTGTGTGCCCCATACGTAAAACTACCGACCTCACAGGACATTTTACTCCGATGCGCTCTTGTGGACAATGCACCGCACCCTTTTTAACCTCAACCCCGGTGTAAAGCCCCAAGACATCCGCAACAGCACCAATCTCGAAAGGATGCGCGATCCGTCCTCCCGTCGTAGAGAATTTCACGGCATATTCACCTCGCCTAACACCGCTTTCCGCAGTCCCACCGTGTTGCCATAACGAACGTGGTTCACCCAGCCGGTAATGCTGGCCCAGACATCGTCCAAAGAGACACGCCTGACCACGTACAAGTGCAGCAAACGACACAATTTTCGCCTGTAGCAAGAGCAGCCGAATCAATTCGCCTGCTCAACAGGAACCGTCCCTGCGGGACGGAAACCGGGTCGATCGGCCGTCCACTCCAAGCCCCGAAGGGGCGCCCCCCGTTCAGCGGGCAAATCAATCTGCCTACTGAATCTCATTCTCTCCCAATCCTCCACCAGACATACGTTCCCACCGGGTTATCAACGTCCCACCCGCGTGATGTTCCTTTTGCCGACGAATGTATCTCATAACCCGAGGTACGTCTCCCTCTGAGACTGAGAAAACTCCATACCCTGCCTGCCACCGAAAGGGAATCCCCATCCTGTGTGCAAGGAACCAGGAACTTGTCCCTTTCAACTGCTTGACAAAAGCCGTTGGTGCATTGGTAGGTGATAAGGATACCAACACATGGACGTGATCGGCAACGCCCCCCACCACCATGAGAGGCACATGGAGTTTCTTGCCTTGACTGTACAGAACTCTGTACAACACACCTTCTATCTCAGGCGCAATAAGTGGCTCTCGCCCTTTAGTCGCCCATACAAAATGGTAGAAAAGTCGCCAATATGCCATGATGAACTCCCAAATTGGGTCTGCATGTTTCATCCGCCCCCTCACGCAGCCGAATCAATTCGCCTGCTCAACAGGGACCGTCCCTGCGGGACGGAAACCGGGTCGATCGGCCGTCCACTCCAAGCCCCGAAGGGGCGCCCCCCGTTCAGCGGGCAAACGCCCGGCAACTGAAAGTTGTGGGCTCCACCTTGCAAAGCCCCCTGGGGCTGCGGTGAACCACCGCAGGCGAGCAGCCGAATCAATTCGCCTGCTCAACAGGGACCGTCCCTGCGGGACGGAAACCG
>CAZAQA010000033.1:29414-31888 GCA_964487375.1 uncultured Anaerolineae bacterium
CAATTCGCCTGCTCAACAGGGACCGTCCCTGCGGGACGGAAACCGGGTCGATCGGTCGTCCACTCCAAGCCCCGGAGGGGCGCCCCCCGTTCAGCGGGCAAATTTATTTGGCCGCTGTGACTTGAGGACGTCGAGGGCCTGCTGGGCTAGTTGGGCAACCTCCGCTGTCGGGGACATGGTGGGCCTCCGCAAGTAAAACGGTGAATACATGATGAAACAAGGATATCACGTTCAATGAGTGACAGCAAGCGATCGCGTCTTATCATCTAAGATGTTCCCGAGAGGCCGTGGTACCCGCAAAAGAACATGTTACCGAAGGGTATCATAGAAAGGAAGAGCGGATGACCGTAGAGGAGAGGTATAAGTACCTGCATTCGGATACAACAGCGGTATCGGAACGACAAAGGAAGAAGACCCCGGAGAGTAGGGGAGGCGTTCATCCTCTACCTGTCCACCAACACCCCTGCTTAAGTCGTCAACACAAGATGAAACTGAATCTAGGTTTGCTTTCCCTGAGGATGGAGGATATACTGCAGCAGACAACAAAACGGGGCCAGCGACGGGGACGCCAGCCCCAGCGGGGGCAAAACATTTCATTTGCACTTTTAGTATACCCCGCCGGATTTCCGCTGTCAAATCACTCTTCAATCGCGCCCGTCGGTCGTGAGCCAACCCGATAGATTTGTCTTGCTGGGAGTCTTGATGCCACTCTCTACGGAGCAACAGACAGTATACACCGCTCGCCTGCTCAAAGGCAGTGCGCTTCTCCCTCAAATGCGCACCCTGGTGCGTCTCTGGCATGAAGGAGTTATCCCGGCCGAAATCATTGCTCACATAGAGCGCCGCCATCTGCTGGGGGCTGCCTCCCACCGCCGCATAAAGGATATCGTTACCAGTGTGTTCATCCCCCGCTATGTGCACGGGAATCCGCCTCACGCCTGGCGTTTCTTGCGCCCCTTTGAGGAGGTGGACGCGCCGCTGCCTGTGGTGCGTCCACTCTACTACCTTTACGCCGCACGCGCTGAGAACCTCATGGGCGACTTTGTCCGCCTGGCCCTGTATGAGCACTACTTTGCGGGCCGAACCACGGTCCACGTGGAGGATGTGTTGCGGTTCATGGACGAGGCCGAGGCCGACGGACGCATTCCTGAACCCTGGAGTGAACACGTGCGCGTTAACATCGCAAGGAACCTTCTAGCGGCACTGCGCGATTTCGGTATCCTGGAAGGCCGTGCTCGCAAGCGCATTGCCGCCCCTTATCTGTCCATTCTGCCCTTTGCTCACATCGCGTTTCTGCTCACCCAAGAGCGCAGGGGCGCGGCCGTGTTCGATCACCCGGACTGGCGGCTGTTGCTGCTCCAACCGGAGACCGTAGAACGTCTTTTCATCGAGGCGGACCGCGATGGTCTGCTTCACTATCATGCCGCGGGCTCCATTGTCCGCATTGACTTTCCCGAGGAGAACCTTTATGCGTACAGTCGATTCCTCGCTGCGCGAGCGCATTGAACAACTGGAGATGGACCTGGCCATCCGTCCGCCACGCTTCGTGCGGGTGAGCAGCATGCCCTATGCCATCTTCCACTACGCGCCGGAGGATGAACGCGCGCTGCGCCGGGAAGTCAACAAGCTCGCGGTTCGCTTGCGCCGGCAGGGGTGGCGAGTCCATTTCGTCTCCCTGGCGGCTCTCCTGTGGGAGGCCATCGAGCGATGTGAGGGGCTTGATGCCCTCATTGGAATGGAGCAAGAGGAGGGGTTTCAGGCCGCGCAGGAGCAAGTTTTCATCTACCTGACCGAGGATTTTTGGCAGCCCCTGCCGCACCTGACGGCCGATGTTATCGCGGCACGCGGGGCTACTGAACCCCATCGCGACCTGGTCTTTCTCTACCGCGCGGGCGCGTTCGCACCAGCCATGTACAGCATGTCCCGTCTGATTAACGAGCTGGCCGACTACGGCGTGCGCGTGCCCGTGGTCCTCTTCTACCCGGGCCGCCGCGAGGGCACCTTTGGCCTGCGTTACATGAACCTGCCCGAGCGCGCGGCCCTGGGCAACTACCGCGTCCAAATCTACTGAGGGGGGAGCCATGACCGGGCTGGGCAAAACACACCGAGATGCACTGCACGATTTCGCGCTGGCCGCGCGCCAGATGCTCCTGACGGAAATCGCGGCTCTGTTGGAGGGGGAATACGGCCTGCACACCGACGGTACGCTGGAGCCGGAGGAGCGCCTACCTCACCTGGCCGAGGCCCCCGAGGCGAGGGAAACGTACCGCCGCTTGCGCGCCTACCTGGACGCGGAAACGGCCCGCGACCGCACGCGTGCAGTCGCCGTGACCGCGCTCATCAAGGAGGCCGCGTTCACCTGGCTCAACCGCCTGGTGGCCTTCAAGATGATGGAGACTCGCGGCCTGCTGCGCGAGACCGTGGGCCGCGGCACCGAATCCACAGGCTTCAAGTACTTCCTGGCCGAGGACGAC
>CAZAQA010000034.1:0-31780 GCA_964487375.1 uncultured Anaerolineae bacterium
GTGGTAATGTTGGTTGGGGGCGGCGTAATGCGTAACACGTCAAGAGGGATTGGTGGGGGCAGGGGGACTTCGCTGACCATCTGTTGCTGAGCGCCGTCTGCTGCAGAACCCCACGATCCGCAGGGGATACTGAAAGCTCACCCAAACGTTGTCACTGACCGGGCTATACTGTACCACCCGTAGCCGCTCGATGTCTACCAGGCGTAGCCGCCCAGTATGTATCACCCATAGCCGCGTCAGGTGGCCCCACGGTGAGTCTGTGGCATCATCCTTCCGGAGCAAAATTCTGTCTCTGGAGGGATGAAATGGAGCGCATTCACATGAACTACCTGAAAGACCTGTTACACCGTATCCGTTCTGGAGAGAGCGACAGGTGCATAGCCTGGGACATGAAGATTTTATGCACCACCGTGTGCAAATACAGCCTTTAGGCCGAAGAGCGGGGGGCCCTGAAACCTGACACCCCTTTTCCGGACGATGCCTCTCTGGTGGCGGCCCTGGGCTGCCGCTGCCGGAAGACCCATTCACGTTGCGGGAGATAAGGCCGGTGAAAGTGTATCCTGACTGCCACATCTCCATCGACAAGGGCTACTACTCGGTGCCGTACAAATATGTGGGATAGACCCTTTATGCCCCCATTGGGGAGCGGGTTGTGAAGGTGTACCACGAGCAAGAACGGGTAGCCACCCATCCCCGGAGCCTGAAGCCTGGGGAGTGGCACACCAGGAACGAGCACTATCCCGAAGGGAAAGCCGCATATCTGGAGCGCACCCCGGAGTACTGTCGGAGAGAAGCGCATAGGGCCAGCGACGAGCCGAGTGGTGGAAGCATTGCTGGGAGACCATCCTCTGTACCGGCTCCAGTCGGTGCAGGCCATCCTGCGTCTGGAAAAGCAGATGGGGAGCCAGCGTCTGGAAGCGACCTGCGGTAGGGCTTTGCACTTCGAAGACCCCACCTACAAGCGCATAAAGAGGATACTGAACGCCGGGGCGGATAAAGACCCCATTCCAGAAGCGGTCCCTGAGCTGCCATCGAAGAGACACGAGTTTGCCCGTTCCGGCGAAGAGTTTTTTGGCAGGAAGGAGGCAGCGTGATGATGAGTCATCCTTTGCTGCTGAAACTCCGGAAGCTGAGGTTGTCGGGGATGGTGAACGCCCTGCCGGGTGTGACATTTCACAAGCCAGGAGTTCCAGAATTTGTATGAGATCATCAGCGGGAGGTATGAGCGTGGGTCTGTGATCGTATCCAGCAACAGAGCTTTCCAGGAATGGGCTGAGGTGTTTCAGGATGATCTTCTGGCCAATGCTGCTCTGAGCAGACTCACCCGCCACGCTCACACCATCACCATTCGTGGCGAGAGCTACAGGCCGCATCGTCGCGGGGAAGAGGGGATTGGCGAGAGTGCAGCTTCGCCTGCTGAATCGAAGAAACCGTAAGTCGGAACCACGCTTGCCCTGAGGGACAACATGGCGGAAAAGTGGGTGGCCAATCCCGGAGTTGGGAGAAGGGGCGAAGGCAGATTCAGTGGCACACTTCGGATGAGCATGAGTGATACACTTGGGGTGCACATTGGCATCCTGTGCCATTGTGACTGCCTCCTCGCACTAGGTCCTGATCTCTATTCTACCCTCTTTCACCTTCCTTGCTGCAATCTCACGTCTGAAGTGCGGAACATGAGTGACTTATTTACCGGACAGTATTGGT
Organism: uncultured Anaerolineae bacterium; assembly: GCA_964487375.1. GTDB lineage: Bacteria > Chloroflexota > Anaerolineae > JAADDB01 > JAADDB01 > JAADDB01. Next base: position 1,705 of record CAZAQA010000034.1, read on the forward strand.
AGATGCATGGCCCGCTCACGAAATGAAGGAGACGTTTCTCTTGCTTCTAGACCCAACCGTGTTCTGGCTTGTCGGAAGAGGGTTGACTATAATGGCTGCGATGGCTGGATGTAGCCATATAGGGCAACGAGGGGGAGGCGTGAAAGGACATTTTCGCACTGGGAGTACGGCGGCGGCCACCCATCCATTGCGATTGTTCGGCGGGTCGGCCAACAAACCCCTGGCAGAGGAGGTCGCTCGCTACTTACGCATCAAGTTGGGACGGGCTACAACGACGCGATTGCCCGATACAGAAGTGCACGTACTTATTGAGGAAGTCGTTCGTGGGCAGGACGTGTTCGTGCTTCAGTCCTGTTCAGAGCCGGTCAACGATCATCTGATGGAGCTGTTGTTGTATATTGACGCCTTCCGGCGAGCGTCGGCTCATAGCATTACGGTCGTTATCCCTTATTTCCCCTACGCGCGCCAAGATCGCATGGCTCAAGGGAGAGAAGCGGTTAGCGCCAAGGTAGTGGCTGACATGTTAGAGCGTATGGGCGCGAACCGGGTGATGTACGTAGATATTCACAACCCGGCCATCCAGGGTTTTTTCGATATTCCGGTTGACCCTTTGTCGGCGTTGCCCATTTTGGCCGAATACTTCCACCGGAACAGATTTCAACAGGCGGTCATTGTGGCCGCCGACGTAGGGCGGGCGAAACTGGCGGGGAAATTTGCCGAGACGTTGGGGTTGCCGTTGGTAATTATGCACAAACGACGGGCTTCTGCTTACGAGGTCCGCACCACGCATGTCGTCGGGGATATTGAAGGCAAGGTCCCGATTGTGGTGGATGATATCATTGCTGGCGGAAGTTTGCTGACGCAACTCGATGCTCTGGTGGACGCAGGCGCACAACCTGAGATTTACTTGGCTATCACCCATCCCGTCCTGCTCCCGTCGGCCTTGGAACGCCTGGACAATCCCATTATCAAAGAGTTAGTGGTTACCAACACTATCCATGTGCCGGAAAACAAACGGCACCCTAAAGTACGAATACTCTCTGTGGCTCCTTTGCTTGCTGAGGCGATCAAACGGATTCACGCAGGGGAGTCAGTTTCCCCTCTGCTGCGATTAACATGAGCCTTTTGGAAAGGCAGGGCAAAACTTGACTTGGTGGTCAATCTTTTGCTCTGAGTCCGAGCGGGCGCGACAATGACCGAAGAAAGCAATCCCACCCGGAGCCAATTCACTTTGAGGAGGCGTGTTTCATGTTTGGCAAGGACAAGAAGCCAGATCCGGATCACATCGAAGCCGTCGTTGGTCCTTTGACGACCTTTCGCGGCCACTTGCGGGCGGATGGCAGTGTGCGTGTTGATGGCGTCGTTGAGGAAGCAGAGATTATCGCTACCGGGAACGTAGTCATCACCCAGGACGCTCGGGTCCACGCAAACATCGAGGCCACGGCGGTTTCTGTTGCCGGTGCATTCCAGGGAAAGATTGTGGCCGACCGGGTTGAGCTGTTGGCCGGAAGCAAGGTATGGGGCGATCTTCACGTCCTTTCCTTCCTCTTGGATGAGGGCGGGTTCTTCAGTGGTAACCTGATGATGCAGGGAGAAGCGCCGGAGCCGCCTTTTTCCTCGGAACCTTTGCCGCCGGTTGAGGAAGAAGCAGCACAGGAGGACTGACGGTCCGTCAGGTGGCGCCTCGCGGACGCGAGTTTCCCATCGAGCGAGACTTCGCGGGCGCTGTTTTCGCCTGCTCATGACGGGCGAGGGTCCGTCCATTACCCATCAAGAGGCCCCAGCAACTCACCGTCTTGCTCCCTGTTCCTGAGGAAGGGAGATGTGATCGCCGGAGAGGTGCCTTTCTGGCCACGCTTTTCGTCTGCTTCTCCTGAATTGCAAATCTCAAGAGAGCAGCATCAGGCCCCGTTCGGCCAGGTCCCGAATCTCCCCGATTTCCCGTTCCAACTGGGGTTCTTCTGCCAGCCGGGTGGTGACCCGTTCGTATCCATGCATGATGGTTGTGTGATCCCGTCCGCCCAAGAGTTTACCGATTTGGGGCAGGGAGAGAGGCGTCTCCTCACGCAGCAAGTACATGGCAACCTGGCGAGGCTGAGCAATGGCGCGACGTCGTCCTTTGCTGCGCAGTTCGTCAACAGTGATGTGGTAATAGCGAGCCACCGCGTGGAGGATAGCTTCGGGCTGAAGGTGGCGCTTGACGGGAACCATGTCCTCCAGCACTCGTTGAGCCAGGCTCAAGGTCAACGGCTCGCTGATAAGCAGGGCATGAGCGACAAGGCGGTTGAACGCCCCGGTGAGTTCTCTCACGTTGGACTGAATATGTTCGGCAACAAAGCCCAGTACCTCATCTGGGACCGAGACTCCCGCTTCTTCGGCTAAGGTGCGCAGGATGGCCAGGCGCATCTCGAAGTCGGGGGGGCGAATGTCCACAATAATCCCCCCCTGGAACCGCGAGCGTAGTCGTTCCTCCAATGTCGCAATTTCTCTGGGGGGGCGGTCGCTGCTAATGCAAATTTGTTTGTTCGTCGCCTGCAGGCTGTTGAAGGTGTGAAAGAATTCCTCCTGGGTGCTCTCCTTTCCGGCAATAAATTGAACATCATCGATGAGGAGAACATCCACATTGCGATAGCGAGCGCGAAACGAGTCGGTTGTCTGGGTACGGATGGCGTTGATGAGATCGTTCGTGAACGTCTCAGAAGAGACGTAGAGAACCTGATACCCTCGCTGGCGAGCTTTGTGGCCGATGGCGTGGAGCAGGTGGGTTTTGCCCAACCCTACACCGCCGTAGATGAAGAGAGGGTTATAAGCCACGCCGGGCCGCTCTGCGACAGCCAGAGCAGCAGCATGGGCCATCCGATTGTTGGGGCCCACAATGTATCGTTCGAACGTATACCTTGGGTTCAGCGCAGCGAACGGAGGGAAGGACGTGGACTCCTCTGCCTCTGCTTCGTCCATCAAAGGCCCCTGGAAGCCGGTTACGGAACGTTGGAGTCGGGCTGCGTCGACCACGTAAGTCACCTCAATGGACTGCCCTGCGGCCTTTTCAAGGGCCCTCTTGATCTCCGAATGGAGACGGTTGCGAAGCCATTCTTTGGCAAAGGCATTGGGAACCCCAATGATAAAGGCCCCATCTTCGTGAGCAACCAGCCAGGTATCTTTGAGCCAGGTGTTGAAATCCCGACGGCTCATCTGCACTTGAAGATGAGCACGTGCTGCCTCCCACACCCCCTCTGGATTGTAAGTTTTCATTGTAGGCATCACCTCACCTCGTACAGGCACACGGCTATCCTTCCCCATGCCCGCCCGTCCGTGGGGTCTATTTGTCGCTCGTATTCTGCTGTGTCTTGCTGAACTTGCGTCTAGTGGGGTACGGACACGGAGTATTCCTTGTCCATCGTAACCCCTTTGCCATGTCATCTGCAACGTAAGCCCAAGGGCCTCGACCGACGCACAGCATGTGGTGGAACGAAGACATTCGTAAGCTGTTCTCGTCTGTCGGCAGGACGCTTGTGTTGCGTCCTCTATGCACTTCCTATTCTATCCCGTTCTCGATTTTTGGCAATCTGGTTTTCCAGGGGCCGGTAGGCAGGTGAATACGATCATTAGGGCTTGTTAGTTCCCCCTCTCTCCACATCTTGTGGCCAATAGATTTAAAAGACCCACATTTAGGCGGTTCACTCTTGCACACGGGCAGATCATTAAAATGCCCGGTGCGCGAAAAGATTAATAGTGTCTGATGGCACCTTGTGCGCCCTGCGGAGGATCTAGGAGGACAGGAATCTTGATACTGGTCCCTGGTCGCCGACGGAGGAACGGCCCCTGTTCGGCCGGGTGATCTGCCATTCGGCCGTGCCTGGCAGTTAGAAACGGCAGATCCCTCTTTAGCTCGTCAGGATTCTATCCATCACTCCGTCCCGGCATGCCTAACGTGGGCGTCAGCCGCTGAGTAGCTCCAAATCGCTCCGACATCCCATCATGGCTACTCCTGGAGAAAGGCCCGTTTTTGCATGCGGTTTCGCGACAGCTTGCTTCTTTTATCCTCCCACGTGCATACTGCTGAGGAGCTCCAGCAGAACGACGAGGCTCGTTCCCATGTCTACCCAGGCGCGAGCTCGCAGGAAGAGCCACATGGAGAGGAAGACACGGAGCATGGGCAAAAGAGCCAGCAAGACGACACCCGCGCTCATACTCCATAAGTCCCAGACGCGAATGTCCGGATGCAGCAATCGGCCAAGCGAGAGGGCAGAAGCACCGGGCAAAGAGGTCGGCCCTTGAGTCGTGGCCATCCCTATGAATCCTATCAGCATCAGCAGGATGGCCGTGAGTGAGACCCCGGCGGATATGCGGCGCATCTCCGATTCCAGATCAGCAGACTTAGGCTGTGGCATGAGTCACCCTAGACTGTGTATGAGCATTTGCAGATCGGCTGTAATAAACGAACACACTGGCCGCGGCGGTGGTTCCGACCATGAAATTGCTGGTGGCTGTGGCAATGCCCAGGGGAACTCCCATGATCGCGTACATGATCGGTACATTGATGAATCCTCCTCCCACGCTCAGCAAACCTGAGGCCATGCCCGCAAATAGGGACATGAACAAGCCCGCGGGCCAGTGGCGAGGAATGTAGTGCCGTGAGAACATCACTTCTGCCCGAGTGCTTCTGGCCTTGCGTCGTGCCTTGTAAAGTGTGTAAGCGGTCGTGAAAAAACAGCCAGAACGAAAAGGATCCCCATCACAGCAGATGTGGCGATGACTCCCACCAGACTTGTTCCCACGGTCCCCCGGATGGACAAGCCAAAGAGCAACGTTAGCGCGGGCACCAGGAAGATTCCCCCACCCAGGCCCAAGAGAGCGCCCAATGCCCCGGCCGTCATCCCGGTCAGGAACAGACCACTCAAGCTCCATAGCATGATGTCGTTATCCCAATGCCAGGAATCGATAGAGTTCGGTCAAGTCCAGCTTCAGGTCCTCGTATTTCTCCGCCAGGGCCGCGTACAACTGAGCTTTCTCAATGGCTAAGGCCACCAGGTAGGCAACCGAGGTCAAGAAATGAATGCCGACCGGACTGAAATGCCGGGGGCGCGCGGAGTACGCTCGTAAAACCCCTAGAGTCCTATCCTGCAATCGCAGAGGCACAACCAGAACCGATCGGATGCCTTCCTCACGCGCTTCCTGGGGGTACTCAAACCCGGCCTCCCCGGCGACGTCATAGAGGACCACGGTTTCCCCTCGCAAAGCCCGTTGGTCCACCGGGCTCCTGGTCACGTGGACCGCGCCTTTGGCGATATACGTCTCGCTGAGGCCATACGCGGCAACAAGCCGCAAGGTCCCTCGCTCCGGCTCCAAGAGGCGAATGGCTGCAGCTTTCAGTCCCATCTCTCGCACGGTGGCTTCCAGTACTTCCCTGAGCATAGATTTCAGTTCTAGGGAGCTGTTGAGTGCCCGAGCAATGTGGAAAAGACTCTGGTGAAGGCGCACTTTCTCCAGGGCCAAGGCCCCTAAATCGGCCAAAGCTTCCATCAGCAGAATATCGGGAGATGTCAGCCGGGACGTGTCATCCATGTAGACACGCAAAACCCCCATGACTCGCGCCCGGACTTTCATGGGCACGGCAACCATGCCCGTAAGCCCTTCTTCGGCCGCGGCTTCCGGATACTGAAAGCCGGCCGCCTTGGTTACATTGGGAACGACCACAGTCTCGCCTTGAATCACACGGCGGTCGATGGCGCTTGCGGAGAGGCGAACAGCCCCCTTCTGGAGATAAGCGTCACTTACTCCTGTGGCGGCCGCAGGGACGAGTTCCTCTCCATCCGGGCTAAGGATTCGCACCAGGGCGGCTCGAGCTGCCAGAGCGTCAACCACGTGGTGGAGCAATATTTCCAGCACATCTTGATCCTGCAGCGAAGCGCTCAGCGCGTGAGCCGTATCTCGCATGATCTGCAGATAAGAAATTGTCCCCCGATTACGTTCGTCCATGTTCACACCTTTCTCGTTATTCCAGCCATCGATAGACGTCTTGCACAACCCGTTTCCAGTTCATTTCTTCTTCCACCCAGCGGCGTCCGTTGCGCCCCATCTCCTGTCGCTGTTCATCGTTGGCGAGGAGGGCACGAATGGCCTCACGCACCGCGGCCACATCTCCCGGGGGCACGACGAGTCCGGTCACGCCATCCTGGACGGCTTCGGCTGCACCGCCGCTGTTACCGGCAACGGAAGGTATGGCCGTGGCTGCCGCTTCCAGGAAAACCATGCCGAAGCTCTCAACACTGTTGGCTTGCTCCTCGGCCCGCAGTGGCAGGACGAACAAGTGGGCCTGACGGTAAAGCTCTGGGAGATCGTCCGCGGGGACGGCTCCCAGAAACTCCACCCGGTCCTCAATGTCCAGGGCCCTGGCTAATTGCTGTAGTGCCGGCCGTTCCGGGCCACGACCGGCAACCCGATAGCGGATGTCCGGATACAATTGCTGTAAGTGAGCCAGAGCCCGCATGGCCACATCGATGCCCTTGCGCGGAACCAGTCGGCCCACGGAAAGAAGAATGTAGGGAGGTGGCGGTGGAACTTGAGGAGGGGAGAACCGTTTCGGATCGGTTCCCGGGTAAATCACCACCGGGTTGGGAATTCCCAAGGCTTGCAATCGTCCGGCTGTGTGTCGTGAGATAGCCACCAGGGGGCGAGAATTGGCCAACAGGTGATTGACGAGACCGTGGTACCAGAGTCGCTGAACCCCCAGGAAGTCGTTGCCATAAGCGATAGTCATATAGTGCTGGGCCGCTACCAACCGAGCAGCCAACAGCAAACGCAGGTCCGTATGGCCGACGATGATACGGTCTGGGTGCCATCGGCGCAGGGCCAAGATCAGTTTACGGAAGGAAGTGGGAATGACATGACGTTGGTAAGGGGGCGCTTCCGGGGAATCTCCCGGCCGTGCGGGGAGTGCTGGTGGAGCCCACACGGCCACCTCGTGCCCTCCCGCGCCCAAGTGTGCGGTCAACTGACCCAGGTATTCTGCAATGCCACTGATGGCCGGTGGAAACTCCAGGGTAATGACGGCAATGCGCATCGCCTCTCCCTCGTGATGGCTTTATGTCTGCTCGGTTGTCCCTTCCCCAGAGGCTGGCGACGAAGTCACTGAGTCTGACCCTGACCGCGTTGAGTCAGTCTGCAATTTGGATGACGCTCCTTGGTCCACATCCTTGGTCGCTTGGGGAGTCGGGCGCGGGGGCAGGTCCTCAGGCACAGGGATCACAGCGCCTGGGGGGACATCAGCAGGTTGAGAAGGAACGGGAGACACGGGAATGGGACGCTGGGGCCGGGAAAGGAGACGGATAAGTCCCCAGACGATCAGGGCGGCCCCCAGGGCAATGAGCACCAACGGCCAGAGACGTGCCGGCCACGAGCGGGTACCCACGCTAACGGTAAATACCAGGGCCGCAGCAACAATGAATGCTGCCCCTAACAGCAGGCTCCACCAGCGCTGCACCGTGTGGGGCAGCAGAAGGTAAAGGAGTAAGAAAACCAGCCCCATGCTGAGGAAGAGAAAAGTTCCCAGTAAAGGGGGCGTAAGGGCCCCGCCCCACAGGAGAGCGGCAATGAGCACGAAGAAACTGCCGGCGGAAATCCAGGCCCACCACCGCGTTTCCCGATCGGTCAGGAAGATGAAAAGATGGGCCAGAGCCAATCCCAGGAAGATGACGGCAGCCAACTGAGTTCCTCCGATGTTGCCTCGCGTCCCCAAATAGATTGCTGCTGCCATGCTCAAGAGGAGGAAGCCCGGGATCAACGACCACCATTGATGAGGACGCCAGGCCATGTAAACCAGAAAGAAGAGCCCCAGGAGTGCCAACAGCAAGGCACTTCCGAGAAGAATCTGAGGCTCATAGGGAGACAATTGTCCGAATGTGTAGAGGATGAAGAAGAGGCCCAGGACGAGCAAAGCGCCTCCCCAGTAGAGGGCCGTGCGCGCAGTCTTCGATGACGGTTTTGACATGAATCAGCTCCTTTTTTGCGGCGAGATAGGGACACGCCGCCATTGTCGGAAGGCGCGTCCGGCCTGGACAAGCCAGACCAGGGTGAAAGCCAGCCAAAGGTAGGGTTCCCACCAATGGGTGGCGTTCAAAGCAAGCCCCACGGTAAATAGAGCAAGCCCCAGGGACAGGACTAAGTCGTACTGGGGTTGTGCGAACAAGTCCCGACGGCGCATGCCTCGCACTCGGGCCGCCCAATCGCCCCAACTGAGAACCGCCAGGATCAAGGAAAGGCCTAGCACCCAGGGAAGCTGCCGCCCCAGCCATCCCCAATCCACCCCCATCAACGCCGACTGGGCCATGGACTCCTCCTTCGCCCTATTTGTTGGTTCGCCCGTCCAAGGGGTAGGCAAGCGACCCCTTCCTCCTGGAAGAGACGCCGGCCGAATCTAGGCGCTGAGCGCCTCCTCTAAGGCAGCCGCAAAGCGATCATACGGTTGGACGCCCACAAACCGCCGGTATTCCTGGCCGTCTTTGAAGATAATGACGGTGGGAATCCCCATAATGCCTAATCCACCAGCCACCTCCGGGTAATGGTCCACGTTCAGCTTGGCGACATGAGCCTGGTCGCCGTACTCACGAGCCAAATCTTCAATGGACGGGGCAATTACATGGCAGGGTGCACACCATTCTGCCCAAAAATCCACCAGGGTCACGCCATCCTGAATGAGAACGTGGAACTCTTCGTCCGTGATATGCCGGGGTTCCAACGCTTCCAGATCCATGTCGCCGGCCTCGTCGGTTGTCCGATCCGACTCCCCGGTTTTCTTCTCTTCGACCAAGAGACGCTTGAGGCCATCCAGCAGTCCCATGAATCTCCCTCCTTTGTTCACTTTCCAGTGTTTGCTTGGTCCGGCAGATCTCTCCGACCGTTTCCTTAGAGTATAATCGTTCACAGATTCTCGTCAAACAAATGTGACTGGGATGCCAAGCTACGCTCCACATGATCCTCCCCGCCAACTGGCCCTTTTGACGCCTGGGAGACTCTACGGTCCCGGAACATCCATCCAGGGAAGATATATCCTGGCCGGCGTCGATGTGGGGCTCGGCGTCGGTGTGGGAGTCCCTGTGGGAGTTGGGGGAGCCGTGGGAGATGGGGTGACTGTGGGCGTCGATGTCGCCGTGAGTGTTGGGGTGGGGGTCGGGGTAGAGGTGGGGGTCGGGGTCATCGTAGGCGTCGGGGTGAAAGTTGCCCAGGCTACGTCCATGGTGTAAGGAGAGCGCAGAGTTACTCCGTATCCCTTGACCTGAATGTACGGCCTACTGGAATCTTCGAACGTGTAGGTCACTTTTTCCCGATCGCCCACGCCTGTGCTCTTGGCCAGTCGCGCGCTGCCCCGACCGTTCCAAAGGAAGAGGTCCAGGTCCCCCAACATGTGCTGGAAAGTAATCGTCACCTGAAGCACGCCAAAACCGGGCACGCTGGTGCGAAACCAATCCTCTTTGCCCGGACAGAGCATGAGACGAAGTTGCCCCGGCGTGATTTCACGGGCTTGGTTTTTGGACTGATTGGGGGCCTCTGGGTCGTCGTGGCAGGGGCCTACTTGCTGTACTTCCAGGGTGAGGGTATACGTGTTCGTCGCACCCTGATAGCCGGTAATGTAAAGGTAGACAGGTCCCTGGCTTGGGCTGCCGTAGATCACTCGTTCGATGTCCGAGGAGTTGGAGGTGCTGTATTGCAAGGGTCTTCCTTGGCCGTTGACCAGGTACAGGTCCAGATTCCCCCTTGTGTTGGAAAAAGTGATGGCTGCGGTAATGATGGACTGCGCGGGCAAATTCAAGCGGAAGAAATCGGGGTCGTTGGGAGCGATGATCAGATTAGGATAAATTCCGGGCGTTAGGAGAGGAGCTTCAACCAGGTTATCGTTAGGCTCGTACGCGTCATCCACCTTTTTAGTCTGATAGATGAGTGTATAGGTATTCGAGGCCCCGCGATACCCCTTGATGTAAATGTAGAGGGTCGCCGGCTCGGTTGTTGTGTACACCAAATGTTCATTGTCCGTCTGGCTAATGCTGGAGGCCACCTCACGGGTCGCACTGGCCATAAGATGAAGGTCCAGATCCCCTCTGGCGTTGGTGAACAAAAGGTCCAGGGTGATGCGCGTGTCCCTGTCGACCTGGATTTTGAACCAATCGCTGTTGTTCGGACAGATGACAAGGTTCTCGTATGTACCCACCGGCAGGAGTGGCGCCTCGGCCGCGTTGTCATTGGGCTCATAGCGGTCGTCTACGCATCCCGTCTGACCCCGGACCGGGAGGGGAGTTATCAGGTTGAAGAGCAAAAAGAGTATGCCCATGGCGCCTGCCAGGGACACGAACAGGCGCCACACGATGGGGACCCTGTTCCATATGGATCGTTCAGAGATACGAAATTCCATGACAGATCTCCTTACAATTGTGGTGGCTCCTTCTCAAGGGACGTGGAAGTAGGGGAGATAAATGCGACGGGGAGTACTCGTTGGTGTCGGCGTGAGGGTGGCCGTCGGAGTCGGCGTAGCTGGCGGTATCTCACCAAAGTAGACTGTCAGGATGTCACCAGGGGCCAACATTTTCCATTGGACGCGTGCAGTGGTGTTGGTGTAGCCCGCGGGCGGGGATTCGCTGATCGCGTAATAGCCCGGTGTCAGGGCGGGGAAATTGAACGTCCCTTCTGGACTGGTGGTGGTTTCCCCTTCCAGGAGGGTACCGTTGCGCAAAATCCGTATGAATGCTCCCGCTACACCACTCTCCCCCGGGTCGAAGACTCCGTTGTGGTTGAGATCGGCGAACACGCGACCACTGATAATGCCGGTCGCCGGCGTCTCTGTTGGGGTTGGCGTTGGGGATGGCGTGGGGGTGGGCGTAGGAGTCGATGTGGACACCCAGGGAGCACGGCGGGGCTCAAGTATCAGGGAGCCATACCCGGCCAGAACCGCGGCGCTCCCGGGCCAGGTATTGTACCCCTCCCATATGCAGTAGGTCTCGTATGTCGAGCCTGGAGGCCCCTTATCATCGTCGTGATATGCCCAGGTAAAGCCCCAGGTCGTTCCCGGACTCAGGCTAGAAAGTCCCAGTTCATCCTTGCGGATGCGCATTTCCACCGTCCATCCGCCTGGAATGGTGCGCGTGTAAACGTCCACAGAGCCCGGGGTGATAAGCGCGGGATTGCTTAAGTCGGTGACAAAACCGCTGGGGTTGACGGTGTACTGGTGGTCGGTGCCGTTGGGCCAGGCATCGCCCTGGTCGGGCTCTCCAATGGGAGGGCCATCCAGGGCAATTTCGATCTCATCATCGTAATAAGGTTTGCTGGGCGTGTTGTCTTCACGAATAACGTTGTCGTGAATCTTAAAAGCCAGGTAGAGGTACGTGTTGTCCCAGGCTGCCTGCGCCCAGAGGTCATAGCCGTTGAGATCATACGGCATTGTACTCAGATCATAGGGCTTTGAGAGAAGGCACAAATCGGCCGTGTACACGTTCAGGCGCACGTGGGGTGCCCCCACCCATTCACTCAAATCGCCGTCCAGGACGGGAGGCGTTTCGGCCCAATAGGCTTGCAAGCGTCGCTTTTGCGCCTCCCGCCAGAGGAAGAGGCCGTTATCCCCCACAGCGGCGCTGCCATGATAGGCATTGAAGAAGTTGATACTCCGGACATTGGCACTCGTGCCCGGACTCTCGGCCACCCATGTCTTTCCTTCGTCCGGACTGCGCAGAATGACCCCGCTCTGCCCGGCAATCCACACATTGCCGCCCCCATCGACACTAGCACTGGGAGCCTGCCAGACGCCGGTCCAGCTCACGGCCTGCTCCGTGGCCACCGCACGCCAAGTTGTGCCCCGGTCCTCGGTGTGCAGGACCATTCCATTATCGCCAACAGCCCAGATATGGTCGTCGTTCCCGTGAATCGAGCGTATCGCTCCCTGGGTGGAGCTGGCGTACTGGAGTTGCCACGAAATTCCGCCATCACCGGTATGCCATATTACCGCGTGGTCGTCACTTTGGCGGCGACCGCCCACCCATGCCTCCGTCGACGAGCGAGCATACACGGCGTAGAACGTATAGCCGGTCAGGTCTTGCTTGTCCCAGGTAACACCATGATCAGCCGTGCGTCGGATGACTCCCCGGTCACCGACCACCCATCCCACGCCCGGCAACGTGCCGGCAACCGGCTTCCGCACAAAACTCACGTCGTAGAGCGTCGCCGTGGTGCCAAGAAAGCGGGGCTGCCAGGTATTTTTCCCTGTCAGGCAGTAAAGCGTTCCGGCCGTGCCCACAAGACATCCTTTGTCCTCATTGTAGACATCGACGGCATTTAAGGTCGCGTGCGTTCCCAAATTGAACATCTTTACGGATAACGGGTCGGGGTTCTGCTTGTCCACCAGGATGAGCGTGCCGCCATCGCCAACGATGTAGCCAAGCCCGGGACGATACCAGGAAAGATCGCGCAGGGTGGCAGATGTGCCCAAAGGCATAGCCTGCCAGGATCCGTCGCTATCAAGAGCGCGCTGAGGCTGCAGGCGCCTGTTTCCGACGTGACTGCTCTGGCCCCCCCAACCGGCCAATGTCAGGAGGAGCAGAGGGACAACGACGCCAAGACGTAAAACGATGCGTGATCTCACAGCATGCTCCTTAATGCTGAATTCCGGCCGCACGATAATTCATCCCCCATGTTACCCGAACGGGGCAGTGATGACAATGTTGCCCCACCGGGTGCCAGGGTCCGCTGCCTCGACGTCAAACCGACGACGTTAGTGTGGATCGGGCTTCCAGAGTTGCCAGGGATGTCGACGAAAGCCGGCCCAACCAAGGGGATTACGCCACTGGGGCCGAACACGATTCTGACCGGCCAGCCACACCGGTCCCCCGGGCCCACTCCTCCCGTGCAAAATGTGAAATGCCCGTCCCAACCATTGATAGCGGAAACGCGTTCCCCAAAAGCCCCGGAAGTGCCAGGCCCAACGGACCGTGTGCAGGTTGACTCGCCGCCAGGTGCGGAGAATCCGGGGCGACTCCACCGTCGAAAGGCGCGGCCAATCGTAGAGAGAAAGGCCTTCCGGTCCGATGGCCACCCCCCCATTTCCCAACGCATCATCGTGCCAGCGGTAAGTCCCCGGCCGAAAGTAAGAGGCGTGGGAGCCAACCCCCACGTAGACCAATGGATGTTCTCCAAACCATTCTACATCCCCGCTGGTTGCATGTTCCAGGTTGGCAAACCCATGAGCCGCGTAGGCCAGCCAGCGCACACGATGCGGTGGAGTGGCGTCCAGGAACAGGTGAATGCTCTCCCAGTCCCCCTCGTGATCGTTGTGTCCTCTATGACCGGTCCCCCAATCGTTGAAAGCGTAAAAGAACCAATAGTGAAGAACAAGGTAGCGTTCCCCTGACTGCAACAAATAGTAAAGAACGGGCCGAGGGGATCGAGGGCGTCGCGGGTCGAGGGGAGCGTAGCGGTGCCGGGCCATTTCCCACACATACTTAGGCAGACGTTGGGGCACAAGGATATCGATGATAGGGAGGACGAAACGGGCGCTGGCGTCATACAGTTGGTCGAGCAAATCATCCCACACGTCGAAAAGGAAGGGGCTGGGGGCCGATGGGGGGGTGACCACGTGGGCTTCCATAAGGGCAGGCATTAAGGCTTCGGAAGCAAAAGAAAGATACAGGTCGCGAGTGCTCTCTCCGGGAAACTGGAGAAGGGCATCCGGCGTCAGACGGCCGCGCGGGATGAGACGCCGGGGGCCCGGCCGGTAAAGAGCACAAGTGCGAATATACACATCCGCATCTGTGGGATAAAAATATTCCGGGCGTCCTCCCCGATCCCGTCCAAAGACAAGGATCGGGGTATAGCGACGCGCCAACTCGTCGGCATCCACCATCGTTTCCCCGAGCGTCGTGCTTCAACGCCAGACTCGGATCCTTGCCCTCGCGTCGCCTCATTGACGGGCAGTGGACCGGCCCCTCTGTCAAAGCCGAACAGCTAGAATTGCAACTTGCCCCGATAGGGGACGACCCGCCTCCGATAGTTGGTGACATAGGTTTGAATGCGCTCCTCCAATGCCTTCCAATCCGGCCGACGGAGCACATTGTTCAGGTGATCCTCATCTTGAGCGACCAGGCCCACCATGCGCATGGGATACTCGCCATAGAGCGTGTGCCAGACATCCGAGAGGATGAGTCCCTGTTCCTGCATCCACACAAGCAGCTCGGAGGTCATGAACTCGTAGTACTCGTCCTCCCGTCGGGGCAACACATCGTAAGTCAATATCAACTTGACACGCATACTCATCTCGTATTGTCAGGGTGCCGGTGGAAACCAAGTCTGCAGCAGATCCCGTACGAAAACACGAATGTCATCGCCGACGATCAGGAACAGAGCGACGAGAATAACGGCGATGAGTACAAACATAACCGCGTATTCTAAGAACGATTGACCGATATCTTGGCGATCGTTGAATGCCATAACTGCCTCCTCCTGCCAAACAGCATGTCGGCCAGCTCCATTATCTCCACCGTATGTTACACCCCTCGGACGTGGCCTCCAAATCCCTCCTTCCGCAACCGGATGTCCTCCCCGGGATACCCTTGTCTCTCATTTCATGAGGGTAGGGATGTAGATGTCGTAAGCGACGGGTGTCGGCGTCTCCGTCGCGACAGGGGTGGGCGTGGCCGTCGGTGTTGGACTGGGAGTGGGTGTGGCTGTCGGGCTAGGGGTCGGGGTGGGCGTGGGTAGCGGTCTGGGCAGCAGCCGGTAGGTGAACTGCAGATAGGGAAGCTCACTCAGGTCGGTCGCCTCTTCCGAGGCGACCAAAGTGTACACCCCCGAAGTGTTGGCTCCCACCGGGCGCAGCAGAATCCCCGCCGCCGTGCCGTCCAGCAGGCGCTGAACGATATCCGTCACGTTCCAGGCCATCCAGGTGGGATGGGCGTTGAGCGTCCGTGTGTCCGTCGGCTCTGCGTCCCGATCGCTGCCCCTACCATTGGCTCCGGGCGTATCCCAGGGCTGTCCCTGGACGGCCTGGTTCCATGTGACTTGTTTCTCCGTCCAAGGTTTCAGAAGGCCATAAGCCGCTACATCCATCCGTAAGCCACTCACCGTGCGGAAACGCACGCGGGCGTTTAACGTAGCGTCCGCAATCTGTGCCGCGGGCGGAAGAAAACTCAAGTCAAAGTTAAACAGGGCGCTGCGCGTTTCCCGACGCTTTGTCCGGTCCCACCCCAGTTGCAGGCGCGTGGATGTGCCGAAATTCGCGGCCGGGAACTCCCTTTGAATGAACGCATCCGCCACCCGGCTGTACGGGTTGGCTCCTCGCTTCAGCACCAGCGTATCCCCAAAGAGCATAATGGTGCCAAAATCGCCGGTGGGCGTGGCCGGATCATTGCCGTCGCTGACGAAGAAGTGGCGCACGCCCGGTCCATCCACATCCTCAAAAGCGAAGGAGACACCCAGCTCATGTCCGGCCTGGAGGTTGCCGTTGAGTAAACTCGCGGGGATGGCCAGTTCTGCGGTCCATCCGGACGGAACGCGCTTCACGCCAACCTGTATCCCGGAAACCGGCGTTTTCCCTTCCGTCACATGACCCTGACTGTCGACGCGAAAAGCGTGATCCCCCGGACTCAGACTCTTGCTTCGATCGCTGTCCAACCCAATGATAAATGTGTCCCCATCCGTGACCACGTTATCGGTAATGACGACGCTGACGTATAGGGCACTGTCGTCCCAGAAGCTTTGGACGCGGGCGCTGATGTCCGAGGGGGAGGGCGGTGCGGCGGCGTCCACGTAGTCCGCGTGGGCCGCGTCCAGAGAGACGCTGCCGCTTCGGGGCCAGTCCCGCACATCCCCGTCGATGGTGGGTGGTACGGCCATCTTAAACGCGTTCAAGCGCGTTGGCGGTCCCGAATAACGTAGGATCACTCCCTTCTCTCCTACCGCGTAGACATCTTCGGGCGACGTGGCCGCGATGGCGTACAGGACTTTTACATCGGGCAGAAACTCGTAGGACCAGGAGTATCCTCCATCCACGGTAACAGCGATCACGGCCCGGTTGAAGTCTGTGGTAAAGTTGCAAAACGCCCGCAGGCACTCCCCGCCAACGAGAATGCCGACGTTGGCGTCGAAGAAGTGGACGTCCTGCCAGGCTACCTGACTCAACTCCGCCGGGAGAGGAACCAGTTGCCAGTCCTGAAAGCGGGTTCCACCGCGAGTAGTTTTCCAAAGGACGCCGCGATAGCCTGCGGCCCAGCCGTGCTTGTCATCAAGGAATTGGATGGCTTCAATGACAGGCGCACTGCCGTTGGAACGCTGCATGGTCATAGGATACCAATACGTTCCCCCATCCGGGCTGTAGATGATGCGTCCGGCTTTGTCGGACAGCCAGACTTTGCCGCCGGGTCGAGCGGCAACACCAAGGATTTCTACATTGGTGATGCGGCGACCGGTATCGTTCAAGTCCAGATGATGCCATGTGGCACCGTCATCCTGAGAGGTGTGTAGGATCGCATAATGGCCTCCCAGCCAGATGCGCCCATCCGATAAGTAGGCGCCGGCGTAGATGTTGTTACCCGGCACGGGGCCATAGATGCTCGACCAGTCGCTGTAGAGGTCTATCAAATTCTTGTAGGTCCACGTCTGACCACCATCGGACGTGAGGAAGGCAGGGGCCGTAGGTGTGGTGTTCAAAACGGTGTTCCACTCGGTGCCATGGCCGCTGATGACTCCACGCTTTGCATCGGCAAAGGAGATGACGGTGAATTGACGGCGGGCCTGGGGGAGTCGTCTCATGAACCACGTCTTGCCGCCGTCCTCGCTGCCCAAGAGGATGTGGCCATCATCGAGGCGGCGATTCTCGCAGCTTTGTCCCACTGCCCAAAGTACGCCCGCTCGGGGTTCGGCGATGTCCATGAGCTGGCAGATGCTTTTCATCACCAGGCCCCAAGTGTGGCCGCCGTCCTGGCTGCGAGCGATAAACATGCCTCCCCAAGGATACCCGGAGAGGTTGAGCCAGTTGCTGCCCACGGCCACAAAGGTGGCGTTATCCAGGAACACCATATCGTTGACAAACTGGGTGGGACCGATGTTGCTGGTGGTCGGGGGGTGTGTCGGGTCGGTGATGTGGTAAAGAGTTCCTGTTGCCGAACCGATCCAGATACTGCCGTCAGGCGCGGTCGTGAGCGCGGAGAGCAGGACATGAGCGCCCACGTTATAAGGCGCCCAGGAGACACCGCCGTCGGTCGTGTGGCGCACAACGCCTCCCCGCCCTATCAACCAAGCTTCTGTTGGGCTGATAGCCAGCACATCTCTCAGCTCATCGATCGTACCTGCATTCTGCAGGGTCCACGTCTGGCCGCCATCAGCAGTGTGTAAGACCGTGCCGTTAGCCCCCACGATCCACCCGTTTTGTCCGTCCGCAAAGGAAACGGCCCTTAGTTCGCTATCCGTACTGGCACTCTGAGATGTCCACGTCGTGCCACCGTCTTTCGTGACCAGGATGGTTCCGCCCTGCCCCACAATCCAGCCATGGTGGCCGTCCACGAAGGTGAGGGCGTTCAGATCTTCTGTAGTCCCGCTGTTCAGGAGATGCCAGAGACGACCGCCGTTGTCCGTCTGATAAATAGTGCCCCCGACGCCGATGGTCAGACCCCTATTGACATCGAAGAAGTGAACGTCGTGCAGGTCGATCCTGGCCCCGACCTGTTGCAAGCCCCAGGCATGACCTCCATCTGCGGAGCGGTAGACCAACCCGGACGCGCCTACGGCAATGAGGGTGTGTACGTCCGGTGCCGAAACCGCGTACAGATTGCCCAGCTCCGTGCCTGGGGCCAGCCACATGGCACGCCAACCGCTGCCCGGAAACCACCGATCGGCGGTGGGGGTCACGACGGCCGCCGCGAGTGCATTTCCTACCGGCTGTGAAAATGACGTCGCGCGGGCCAACTCCCGCGTACCTGCACTCAAAACGGAGATCAGCACAAGTCCCAGAACGAACAACCAGCGCCTTCCGTTCATCAATCTTCAGACCTCCCTAGTGACAAGATGAGATACCATCCGTTGTTTCACAAAGCAACGTCCCGCGACTCTTTTTCGCAATGGGTTGGCCCGGCGGGCTTCTCCGGTGCCCCACCTCCAATGCACTCATCGGCCCACCACATATGGAGTCCACAGGCGCGGGACAGGCACATCGCCAAAGTTTACTATGACTCGCCGCCCTCCTACCAACACCACATCCACGCTGTTGGCCGTCACCGATTGGAAGCCGCTCTTGTCGACTTCCACCACCTGGTAAGTGCCGGGCGTCAGGTAGGAGAAGGCGTAGTGCCCGTCGGCCAACGTCGTGGCCAAACGCAAGATCAGCCCCTTGGACCAAAGTTGTACGGTAGCCCCGGCCAGGCCCGGTTCCCCGGTCTCCTGGACGCCGTCGCGGTTCAGATCGATCCAGACCTGCCCGTAGATGCTATTGTTGGGTATCAGGGGCGTCGCGGTTGGGGTGGGAGAGGGACCCGGCAGGGTCGGGGTGGCCGTCGGGGTCGGGGTGGCCGTCGGGGTCAATGTGGGCGTGTGCGTTGGGGGAAATGTGCCCGTAGGGGAGGGCGACGACGTGGGGGTCGACGTCGGCGTGGCAGCATGGGTTGCTGTCGCCGTAGGAGTTTCCGACGCGGTCGGTGTCACGGTAGGGGTAGGTGATGGGGTGGGGCTGGGGGTGAGAGTTGGCGTCGACGTCACCGTCGGTGTGGGCGAAGGCGTGGGGGTCGACGTCGGGGTCGATGTGGGGCCTTGTGGGGTGGGGGCCGATGTAGGAGTGTAGGTGGAGGGCGGGGTTGCTCCCGGCCAGGGAATCACATATTCGATTCGCAGCCGCGGGCGCCGTCCAACCGGCTCGGAGTGGTGGTTGCTGGCAATGAAGCGAAATTCCGGTCCGGTTGCCGCGGTGGAGCGTAGGATCACGCCGTAATTTGTCGTCTGCCCTGAAAGCCAGTCACGCGCCAGTTGGGTCACATCCCACGAGTACCAGGCGTAAGGCCCCACCACGGTCGTCGTCCACTCTGGCGTGTTGGACACGTCGTTGTTCCCCAACGCTCCCGGCTGTTCCCAGGAGGTGAAACGATCGGCCTGCATCCAGGTCGATTCCTCGAAGCTCCAGGGACGTTTAATCCGGTACAGGCTAACGGGCAGGGTGCCGCTTCCATATTTCTCCGCCGCGAACAGGCGTATTTCCGCCCGTTGGATGACCATGCTGGCGGGAAGAACGCTCGTGTCGAAGCGCAGGAGAATAGCGTACGCCTGATGGGGTTGCACATCCAGCGTGTTATAATAGCCAAAGTTGAAGGCTCGCCAGTCAATCCCTCCGGACCAGGAGCGGATATGCGTATCCTGAGCGTATGACCAGATAGCCGCTCCGTTTTGAATGGAAATTTCAGGGCCCAGGATTGTCAGCATGCCCATGTCTGGATGACTGCCAGCCGCGCTGGGGCCATCCGAACCGATGACACTCTCGATGCCGTAACCGTCATCGTCCCACACTTCGTAACTGATGCCCCAGCGGGAGTTGGGGTTCAGTGTGCGGCCCAGAGCCAGAGCGTCGATAGCCACTTCTACTTGGTACCCTGTCGAGGTGGTGATGACTCCAGCAGCCTGCAACGCTGTGGTTGCCCCCCGCAGGACTTGGGCATGACCATCGGCCCCCACCCAGAAGACCAGGTCGTCCATGCCGTTGGGAAGTCCGTCATGGAGACCGTCCAGCGCCACGCGCACGCCGTCATGTTGTAAGGGCGCACCGTCCCCCGGAACAACGTGGTCGTCGTGGATGACAATCCCGAGGTAAAGGGTGTTTCCAGAATGCCGGGCGCGCAGGTGAGCACTTAGGTCGTTCTTGTCGGTCGGACGACCGAAGCTCACCCGGTCGGCATGCGTGCCGCTGACGTCGATACCGGGTGTCTCGGCCCACTCATTCAAGCGGCCGTCGATGACAGGGGAAGGCGCAATGGGGTAAGCAAAAATCTGGGTAGGCAATTTGCGGTAGCCGATGATGAAGCCACCGTCCCCCACGGCGATGGCATCCCACCGAGGGCCGGGTGCGGTCGTCGACGCCAACGCGTCTCCTTCATGAACGGCCCAGAGGTCACGCAGGCGGCCGGGCGTCCCCACCCGTCCCAGGATGGTCGGGTCGTTGGGATCTTCCCAAATGGTCATGGTGCCGATCTGGTCCGGGTGCAGGCTGTAACCGAAGAAACCGCCGTTGTAGGAGGCGCAGCGATAGATAGGACCAAAGGGGCGCTGGTAGGCACAACTGCCGCCGACCTGGATCAAGTGATGCCGGTTGAGCAGAGCCGTTCCAAACCACTCCCACATGTCGTTGCCGCCCCCTCCCTTGAACTGGCAGTAGACATAGCCCGCGCTGACCGAGCAGTTGCGTTTGTCGGCATTGGGCTTGAGGGGAAGCGCATTGCCGGGCTGCATGCGCACCGTCTGTCCGTGTAGGCCGCCGCTGAAGACAAAATTCGGGTCGTGCTGGTCCACCGTCCATTGCCCCAAGGTCACGCCCGCTGACCGGGTATATGGCTTCGTGTCGAAGAAATCGTTGCTGATGATATGTTCTCCAAATATGTTGTAGAGAAGCGAACGGCCATCGGGCTCCATGTCGACCGCAATCAGGGGAAGGTTCTGGACGAACGTGCTGCCCAGATTTTCCAAAGTCCAGGTGTGGCCGTCATCGGTGCGGGCCAGAAGAGGAGGAGCCCCCACTGCTGTGTTGACCGTAGCCCGGCAGATGCCCGGCGACACACAATCGATATCCGTGAGTTCCTGGGTCGTGCCTGCACTTTGCACCGTCCAGGTTTGCCCTCCATCCTCTGTGTGCAGGATTTTGCCGCCATACTGGCCGACGACCCAAGCCGTGTTGGCGTCAATAGCCGCAATTTTGTTTAGGTACCCGCTGGGAATACCGTGTTCCTGCACGTACCAGGACCAGCCACCGTCGTCCGTGCGCATGATGACACCGAGCTTCGTGCTAACCGATGTCACCCGTTTGCCCACAACCCAACCGTGAACGCCATCAGGAATGTCGATGCCGCCGAAATAGTCTATCTTGCCGCCGATGGGATTGGTCCAAGGTCCGTTGAGGTCGGCGGCGTCAATGAGCGTCATGTTCGTACCCGCTGCCCAGAGGCGTCCAGCGTATGCCACTCCGTTCAGGCGTTCGTTTGTCCCCGTAGACGCCCATTGCCAGGTACCGTCGGACGAGCGGGTTCCCACCGTCCCCCCGGACCCACCGACTACCAGAGTCCCATCCGGCTCCTCGGCCAGTGAGAAGAGGTGTTGCGAGGTGCCCGACGCCTCTGGGACCCAGGTGATCCCCCCATCGGTCGTATGCCAGACCGTGCCACCGCTGCCGACTGCCCATCCTTCTTGAATGTTCCGGAAGAGCACATCGTACAGGTAAAAGCCTCCGGCGCGCTGAATGGTCCAGTGGCTACCGCCGTCGGTGGTGGCCACAATATGCCCGTTTTGGCCAACAGCCCAAACGTGTTGGGCATCAATCGCGTAGACGCCGTAAAGATGGTAGCCGATGCCGGAAAGTTGGCGTTTCCAGGTTTTGCCCCGGTCAGCGGTGTGAAGGACGGTGCCGTTGTTGCCCACAATCCAGCCGTTCTTGCCATCGGGGGCGAAAGTGATGGCGTTGAGAGGCCAGGTCGTCGGCGTGTCCACAGGTTCCCATACATCGCCTCCATCGCGAGAGTGCAGAACAAGACCACCATCCCCAACAGCGAAACCTTCGTCCTTGTCGAAGAAAAAGACATCGTTCAGCGTCGGCCCATTGGAGCGCAACGTGTGGAGGTGATCCGGGGCGCGCCACTGAGACATATGCCAGGAATGGCCACCGTTGGCCGTACGCAGGATTCGACCGGCGCTCGCCGTGGCCCATCCATGCTGGTCGTCCAGG
This sequence comes from uncultured Anaerolineae bacterium, assembly GCA_964487375.1. GTDB lineage: Bacteria > Chloroflexota > Anaerolineae > JAADDB01 > JAADDB01 > JAADDB01. The sequence goes on from CAZAQA010000034.1 coordinate 23,642, forward strand.
AAGAAGATCGAAGTCAGGTCTCCCTGGCCGTACCAGATGGTGGACCAGAGCACGTAACCGTCTCCATTGGTCGGGTCGACCTCCGTGGAAATCGCGGTCGTGTCTGCGGACGCACTGGCCGGCGCCAGAGGCGTCCCCCTACCGCCGGCCAGGACGACCAGGACAAGGACCACAGTCCCTAGGCGTTGGAGCCGGGACAGGTGCGAAATGCGGCGCATATGCAAATCCTCCATGGTATGTATTCGCTCTCAAACAGCCTGGTCTCGGGCACGGTTTACCGCAACAACAAGGGCAGATAGATGCCGGACGACGTGGACACGGGGGGGACCGTGGGTTCAGGGGTAGGCGTAGAAGTGGGGGTGGGTTCGGGTGTGGGCGTGGCTGTCGCTTGCGGTGCAGGAACGTTGTAGTGGATGATCAGCCGTGGGTGTTTCTTCTCATACATGCCCACGGAATTGCGCTCACCCACGAACTCGAAACGAGCATAGGGTGGATGATTCCCCGCGTCTATGCTCTTCATAATCAGGCCGTTATTTGCCAACCGGCCATCGATCCACTGCCGTACCGCCGCGGTCACGTCCCATCGGAACCAGGTATTCGTATCGTCTACGATGGCTTTCCCCACCGGAGTAGCCCAGCGGTCACTGGTCGTGTCGTTGGCTCCGGGTTGCCCCCACGGGTCGCCGCCGCGCGCGTTTTGCCAGGTAACCTGATCGAAAAGCCAATCCCGCAGTAAGGGATAGGCCCCAATGGTTAGGGAAGCATGCCCCCCGCGCGTCCCTGTCGTGTAAAGTTCCAGCGTGGCTGAAGAGACGTCCACGCCCGCAGGAAGGGGTAAGAAGTCAAATTTCAAAAGCCCCGCCCGGCCATCGTTGGATTCCACGTAGAAAACGCGAGCCAGTTCTTGACTCCGGGAGCACTGGTTGGTGTTGGTTTCTCCCCAGGCTCGTGAGATCCAGCAATCGACACTTTCCCCGTAGGCGTTTAGCCCCCTCTGTAGGGTCACCTCGTTGCCCAACAACACCAGATGGCCGAACTCGGGTCCTGGCTTGGTACTGCGCCCATCTCGAATCAGCGTGGTCGTGTCGGTCGCGTCCCGGTCCACGACCATGACCGTCCACCGAATATCCCTATCTGGTGTGAAGCCTCCTCCCAGAACCTCGGCGGGAATGCGCACCTCCGCGCGCCAGCCCTCGGCTGTGCGTCGTTTTGCCACGGTGGCATTGCCTGTCATGTGTTGCGTCCCGGACATCGGTGCTGTGACCTGCAAGGTCAGATCGTCTGGGCCCCCGGCCCCGTTTCCCAATCCATCGAAAACGAACATCACTTTATCTCCCGCGCGCACATCACTGTCCATGACGTCCGCGAACAAGTAGAGGTCGCGAGCATCCCACCAGGGACGGATCTTCACACTAATGTCAGACAGGCCCGTGGGTCGGGCCCCGCGTACGTCGTCGGCGCTGTGAGCGGTCACCGTGAGGACATTACTTACCGTCCAATCCCAGGAATCTCCGTCGATTAGGGGCGTGCGGGGAGCGGGCAGCGCATACGTGTGTGAGGGTTCGCCCCGGTAGAGGAGGATCGTCCCCCCGTCGCCAACGGCCCAAGCCCGGTTCTCTGAGAGAACGCTCACATCCCGTAGGGTTCCGGGAGTGCTGGTTTCGTAGTACTTCCAGCTCTTACCGCGGTTAAAGGTGATGGCCAGAAGGCCCCCGGTGTACTGCAAGCAACTATCCTCACGGTCGTAGCCGGCGCAATAGCCCCCGGCGCGAAAGCCTCGTTTGCGGTCGGGGGCAAATTTCAATCCCCACCAGTCGTAGGATTTGGTTCCTCCTTCCTTGTAGGACCAAGTCGCGGTGCTGGGATCGAAGACGGCCAGATACCCCTGGACGCCCGTCACCCAAATGTGGGTGGAATCGGTCCAGTCGATGCCGCGCAGGTGGCGGGGCAATGTGGCCCAGGTCCGCCCCCAGAAGCGACCGCCGCTGTGACTGTAGAGAAGGTAGCCTTGGTCGAGGGCCGCGGCCACGTTATTTTCATCCAAGGCACTCAGCTTGTGCAGGGGAAGGTGGTTTGTCGGTGAGGAGATATTCTTCCAAGCTTTTCCCCCGTTCACCGTCTTCAAAATGAGCCCCGCGCTTCCACCCACAAACCCCGTCGCGGGCGAGGGAAAGAGGACCGTGTAGAACCAATCGGAAAGGCCGGGATGCTGGCGTTCCCAGTTGGCACCCCCGTCCACCGTGTGGAAGATGGCATTTCGTCCAACGGTCCAGCAGTGCTCTCCGTCGGTGCAGGAAATATCATTGAGCCAGCCGTACGATTCCGGGGGCTCGGCGGGTAACGACTGCATTTGCCATGACTCGCCCCCATCCTCTGTGTGCAGAACGACTGCATTGTTGTTCTTACGGTTCTCAAAACTTCGCTCTTGTTCGCCAACAGCCCATCCTCGCCGCTCGTCCACGAACGTCACCGCTCGTAGGCGGACGAGGCGACCGCCGTTGACCAGGGTCCAGGAAGCCCCTTTGTCCTTGCTACGCCAGATGTCCGGACCGTCGCCCAGGGCCCATAGGGTGTTGTCGGGTGCGGAGGCCAGCGCGTAGAGGGTCCGACCTTCGACGTCCACCGTCGTGGAGATGATCGCAGAGCCGACCAGGCGGTAAGCATGACCGTTTTCCCCCGCGGCCCAGATACTGCCGTCCGCAGCACGGGCCAGCGTTTGAAGATCGTCGCTCGTGCCGATGTTCATCCCTGTCCAGGAGGTTCCCTGGTCTTGCGAGTGTTTTAGGAGGCCATTGGCTCCGGCCGCGTACAGTGAGGTTTCGTCGACAAGCAAGGCGTGAATGGGAACGGTCCCAAGCGTCTGGGACTGCCAGGAGGCCCCCTCATCGAAGGACACGTAAAGATGTCCGTCAGCCGTACCCGCGACCCAGGTGTTTCCCTGCCGGGACCACGCCGTGATGGTGGAGGTAAGCAGGCGTGTCCAGCTCAGGCCTTTGTCCCGGCTGAGGAAGAGTCCATTTTCCGCCCCCAACCAGATACGAGAGCCGCTCGCATCTAAGGTGTGAATGTCTTCCCCGGTGGGCGCACTCAAAAAGCTCCAGGTGTCACCGCCGTCCTCCGTACGGTAAAGTTTCCCCCCGGTCCCGGCGGCCAGCCCAGTCTTCCGGTCTGCCAGGACAAGGGCATGAAGGACCGGGCGTCCCGGAAGGCGTGAGAAGCGCCAGAACGTGCCGCCGTCACTCGTGCGCATGAGGCGTCCCCCATCGCCTACGGCCCAAAGGACATGCGTCGGATCGTCAGGAGCAAGGGCGGCCGCGTACAGAGTGCCCTGGGCGTTCCACACCTCACGCCAGGCCGTGGCCGGTTTGGGCTGAAAAGCGCCCGCCGTCGTGTTCGGAGCAGGAGAAGAGGCAGGAGGGGAAAAGGAAGCTCCTCGGGTGGAAGGAGGGAGAAAGAGAACAAGCAACAGTAGGGAGAGAATCGGCCAGCGACGCGTGTATGTTGACTTCACCTCTCGGATCGACCTCCTCGGTGGTTGTGACAAGCAAGTGGATGCCATCCCGATGGGAAAAAGGGGGAGCTCGCCGATCCACAGGCCATGCTCATGCTTTCCTGTCAGGGAATTCCCTGACAATTGCATACAACGAGCCCCCTCTCTCTTTCTTATCACAGGCGGATGAATAAAAGATGAAAGGCTCAATCCCGAAGGATGACAGGGTATTCACCTTGCTTGTCGACAGCTCGATTGTACAGAGAGGGGCGGGTTCGAGCAAAGTTCTAAGAGAGGGGGAATAATGGCCCTCCTTTGCCGGGTCAAGTAGGCTCACCTGTCAGCCTGCCGCAGATCGATCAGCATCACCGTCCAGGGGGCTACGCCGGCGTAGCGCAGTCGCAGTGTTCCTCCCGCCGGCGACACCCCGTCACGCGCTTCCACCCGCTCCAGCGCCACGGATGCGTCATACGGGTTGTTTTCCGGCAGCCAGCCGTTCACATCCTCCGCCGGCGCTTTGGCCTTCGCGATCTGCTGCCGGTAATGGAAGCCGTTGGAGTGTGTCTCGTCCACCAGGTAGCGCTCCAGGCGATAGGGACCCTCCCCCAACCCGTCGAGCACCACCTCCAGGTCGGTGCGCAGGTGGGTGTCCGCATAGGCCCGCAGGTCCTCATAGCTCCGGCTGGCGGCGTTCTCCAGGTCCTCCGGCGGGATGTAGTACCACAGCAGGACGACCACGTGCCGGCCCGTTTCGTCTTTGGTGACCACGGCGCCCACGTAGTCCCGCTTGGGCGGCGACACAGTATCGGTGATCTCCGTCGGCACGCGCGTGCCCTCTTGCATGCCCAACAGGCGCATCACGTTGTAGGTGGGCTTGGCGTAGTAGGCGTAGGTGAAGGCGTTACCCGTGGCGCCACAGTAGAGCGGAAAATCCCAGGGCAGGAAGTCGTTCACATCTTCGCCGGCATCGCTCAGGAATTCCGCCCAGGCGGAGGAAATGGGGATCACGGGCGAGCGCTCAACGTCGTACTGCAGGGCGATTTGCGCGGCCGCGCCCATCTCGCTGTCCCGCTCGGCGCCCACATAGAGCCTGTCCGGCTCGTTTCCCGCACGTACGGGGGCCTCCACCTGCGTGTGGCCGGACTCCAAGGCCCAGGCCACGTAGGTCATGTTCTCGAAGCCGTACTGCGCGAAGCGGTCCTGAATCGCCCGGTAAAAGCCGTCGGGCCAGTCATGGATCCAGTGCTCGTTCCGGTCGTTGCGCGGGTTAAAGGCGTAGAACTCCAGGTCCAGAGGCGGTTGGGCGCGATATTGGTAGTCCTCGTGGTCCTTGGGCGGATTCCCGTTCAAGAAGGAGAGAAACAGATCGAGGTAGCTCAGCAAGTCCTCGTGGTTCCGCTGCCAGCCTTCATAAGTGATCAGCCGGTTATCCCCCATGAACTCGGTGCCCACTTTGAAATGGACTTCCGGGTAGGTGTGACGAACGTGGCGCACGGCGGCGATCCAGGTGTCGTAGAGCTGGAACCAGGCAGCAGTCGTGTCCCACCAGCCGGTGCTGTTGGCCTCGTGCCAGAAGATGTAATGCAGACCCTCCAGGCCCAGGGAGGGGTGCCCGGCGATGCCCAGGATCTGAGTGGGTCGGTTGTCGGGCATGACCACGCCGGGCACGGAGAGGTAGGTCAGCAAGGCCTCCAGAACCTTTTGATAGGTCTCGTAGCTGGTGGGGGCGCAGCGCGCCGTATCCTGGTGGTGGGGATAGTTATTCGGGTTCAGGCACTCGGACGGCTCCAGTGAGCCGGGGACGCGGTCGATGAGGACGAAGGCGTTGGCTGGTGGGACGGCAAAGCGGGTGAGAGCGTCGGGATAACGGCCCTGGGCCAGGTCGATGGTGCCGTCTCCGATATTGAAGAGGTCGAGATGAAAGAAATAGGTGCCTTCCTGCCAGTGCGGTACCTGCGCCTGCCACCAGGCGATGGGCGCTTCATTGCGGTCGCCCCACATCGGGTGCAGGTTGGCGCCGGGCTTGAGTAGGGAAGAGAGGGGGGAGCCCGGCCGGGTCAGGTCGGCGCGAATGGTGACGCCTGGCGTCGGCGTGGGGGTGGCGGTGGGCCAGGGCTGATGTCGGTTCGCCACCACTACGGGCAGGTACTGCACGCAATCCGGCTCGGCAGCAATGGTCTGGATGTCTGTCACATCATCGATGCTGTTCGTGTTGACATCCCGCACGCCCCCGGCGAACGACGGGGGGAAGGGAGCCGTTGACGTCGGGCTCGGTGTGGTTGCACCCCTTGCCCCGCTCAGATCAGGTAGTCCGGGTGCCGGCGCCAGGGCCGAGGTAAGTTCCTGGCCGCCTATCTGCAAGCTGGTGGCCAGGCTATTGGTGGAGAGAGTGAGGCTCAACCCGTCGGTGGCGGAGAGGGTGTAGCTGGAAGCAGGGGCGGCCCGGGTGATGAAAGTGGCGTACAGCCCCAAAAAGAAGAGGCCGGCCAGGCCGATGGGGAGGATGAGATACGCGTGTTTCATAATCGCCTCCAGGTTCAATCCTTCTCCAAACTATCTCATCCGGGTTACCAATGCTTGAAACGGACGCAATGAAAGTGTAAAATCGTCCATTCTCCATTGAAACGAGCCTGACACGCCACTGCAATCTCAGAGACGCGTTGTGAATTCTTTCTCTTCCCTCAAAGGACGCTTATAATGGCCTCAGACCTGCGCGGAGATTATCTTACCATGAGACGCCGCCGCATTGCTCTCGGGATCCTGCTGCCACTGATCGTCCTGCTCGCCTGGTGGGACACGATGCCCGTTCGGGCGACAACCACGATGGACGTTTCCACGCGCATGAGGGTCCAAAGATCGTCGATATCCCCCGACCATCGTCCCTCGGCCAACAAAAAGCGCGTCCTCTGGAAGCGCGTGGACGCCAACATCGTCGTCCATGAGGATGGAACCTTTGACGTTGAAGAGGTCCTCGAGGTGTTCTTCATCGGCGGGCCTTTCACCTATGGGTATCGCGACATCCCTGCGGACCTGGTGGGCGACATCACTGACCTCCACTTGTGGGACGAGGCGGGAACTTATACTCACGCGAGGGCCCGATCTGACCACACCTTCACTCTGAACTGGGACAGGAAAGTCCTCCATTTGCACTGGTATTTCAGCCCGGTAGAGGACGTAGCGCGCACTTTCCATCTGACGTACCGTGTCCACGGCGGCCTGCGCGCCTACCCCGATGGCGATCAGCTCTGGTGGAAGGCCGTCTTCCCCGACCGAGACGGTTACGTCATCGTTTCCACGGTTACCGTGACCGTGCCCGGCCCAGTGCAGGTGTACAAGGCCTACTTCGTCCCTGCCAAAATCGACCTGCCGAATGGACGTACCGTGCGTTTTCGCGCCGAATATCCCATCCCACCGGGAGTACCCTTCGAGGTGCGCGTGCAATGGCCCCACGGCATCATCCCCATCACCCCCGAGCCCTGGCAGGCTCAAGCTGACGCGGAAGCCCACAGGACGGAATGGCTGAGCGCCTGGCACATTCATTGGCTGCCCATCGTTGAGGTCGGTCTGGTGTTCGGGAGCATCGGTCTGGGCGTTGCCGGTCTGCTTACCTTGCTTCTCCTCTGGTATCTCAGAGGCCGCGATACACCCGTGCCTCCCATTGCCTACCTGAGCGAACCTCCGTCCGACTTGCCGCCCGGGCTGGCAGGTCTGTTGGTGGACATGTACATGAAGCCACGGCACCTCCTGGCCACTCTGGTGGACCTTGCCCATCGCGGTATTCTGGTGATCGAGGAACGAGAAAAGCGGTTATCACACACACCGGAGCGGCGAGGACTGGCCCGCTACCTCTTCTCCGGACCTGAGAAGGACATCCGCTTGCGCCTGAGCCACGGCTTTCCCGAGGACTTACCCGCTTTCGAGCACAGCATCCTGCGCGGAGTCATGGGACGTTCGCAAGAACGTCGCTTGAAGGAGCTACGAAATCGCTTCCACAAGCACGTGCCCAGGATCCGTGAAGTCATGGATGAGGCCCTAATTGAGCGCAGGCTGTTTCCTTATCGTCCTTACACCAGGCGTCAAATGTACACGATGGTGGGTGGAGGGCTTATGTGGCTGCCCCTTCTCCTTTTCTTCTTTGTGGCGTTCAACGGGGCTAAACGCCTGGGCATCGACGACCGGCTGACCCTGTTTCCCCTGGGAACCCTGTTTCTTTTGGGCATGGTCACCGTCATTGTCGCCCGCTTTATGCCTCGCCGCACGCCCCGGGGCGCGGAAGAAGCGGAGCGGTGGCGGGCGTTCCGTCGTTACCTGCAAAACCTGCGCACCCTGGGTGACACCCCACCCGCAGAGGACGTTCTGGAGCGCTACCTTCCTTATGCCATAGCTTTCGGCGTCGAAAAGGCCTTCCTCGCTACCTGGGAGGATGCGGTCGGGGAAGAAGTGGCAACCTGGCCGGCGTGGTATCACCCGGCGTTGGGCACGCATGGCGAGGTGTCGAGCATGTCGGAGGGAACGGGGACGACCCTGGCCGGGCTCAGTGCCGGCCTGGGTGCGATGCTGGCTGAGGCGTCCTCGGCGCTGAGTGCCTCCGCGGGGAGCGGTGGCGGCTTCTCCGGTGGGGGTGGGAGCGGCGGCGGTGGGGGCGGTGG
>CAZAQA010000035.1:0-31617 GCA_964487375.1 uncultured Anaerolineae bacterium
CCTGCGCCTGCTCCTGCTCCACCACCTCCAGCCCCGCCTCACGCCCCACCCCCCCCCGATCCCCAAATCCGCGCCCACCCCCACCCCCACCGACTCCCCGCCCCCCCCACCCCCGCCCACCCCTCCCCCGACCCCGACGCCCACGCCACCCCCCACGCCCACCCCGACGCCGACACCCACCCCAACTCCTTCGCCGACCCCGACCCCGACGCCTACCCCTACCGCGACACCGACAAGTCCGGTCTCTCCCCTCCCAACGCCGACCCCCACCGCCACCCCGACAACCGCGGGCTCACCGTTGCCTACCCCTACCGCGACACCGACAAGTCCGGCCTCTCCTCTGCCAACGCCGACCCCCACCGCCACCCCGACAACCGCGGGCTGAGAGGTTACCACCTCCCAACCGCATACACAGCCTCCCGTCGGTTTGACAACCACGGGAGGCTGTGTATGGTATGGGCAAGTCATCAGGGAAGTTGGGCAGGCCGGGGAGGAAAGAGAGGGGATGTCACCACGACCTTATGAGAGTATCATTTTCGATCTGGACGGGACGTTGCGCGTCTCGCAGCCGCGCTTCATGGACGCCCTTTACGATACCGTCCTCAGGCTGGGGTTCACCGTCACTCGCCGGGACTGGCGCCGGGCGGAGCCATGGGTTCATTACTACTGGGCCCGCAGTCCGGAGCTCCAGGCCGACCTGGAGGCAGAAGGCGAGGAGCAACTCTGGCTCAACTTCATTCGGCGGCTCCTGCAGGCCAGCGGTTGTGAGACATCGCCGGCAGACACCCAACGGGTTGTTGACGCCTTTGCCGAGGACTACCATCCCCAATCTGTGCTGATGCCCGGAGCAAGGGAGATGTTGGAGGCATTGCGGCCGACGCGCATTCCCTTGGGGATCCTCTCTAATCGCAGGGAACCTTTTGACGAGGAGCTGCAGCACCTGGGCATTGCGGAGTACTTCGATTTCACTCTGGCCGCAGGGGAAGTGGGCCTCTGGAAGCCAAATCCCGGCATTTTTCATGCTGCGCTGGAGCGGGCTGGGGGCATCGCTCCTGAACGCGCCGTGTACATCGGCGACAATTACTATGCGGACGTGCAGGGAGCAAGAGCAGCAGGCATGGATGTCATCCTCGTCAACGATCGGGGCATTTTCGACATCCCAGGCGTTCCGGCGGTAGCCCACCTGGAGGAAATCCCCGTGTTGCTGGGTGTAGGGCGAGATGGCGACATTGGAGCGTCGTCTGGCGGACGGGTTGTCAAAAAAAGAGGCGGAGGAGGAGAATGAGCGAGGAGAAAGCAACCATCAGATGGGCGGATTTTGATAAAGTGTCCATGCGGGTAGGTCGTATCATCCACGTCGAGGAGTTTCCAGAGGCGCGCAAGCCCGCGTACAAGCTTTGGATTGACTTTGGCCCTTACGGCATCAAGAAAAGTTCTGCTCAATTACCCCTGTGGTACCCCAACAAGGATGTCCTCGTCGGTCGTCTCGTCGTTGCCGTGACCAATTTCCCGCGCAAACAAATCGGACCCTTCATGTCCGAGGTGCTGGTGCTGGGAGCCACCCAGTCTGACGGACGGATTGTCCTCTTGCAGCCTGACGGGGAATCCGAGCTGGGCGCGCCGATTGCGTAAGAGATCAGAAGGCGGGACGGTCACACCCGCGTGTCCGGAGCGACTTTTCGCCCAGGGTCCACTATCAAGGTTTTAGAGGCGTCCCAGCGCAGTGCCAGGTGGGCCAGGGGTCGGGGCGCAGGTCCCGCTTCGTTGGTGCCCTCCAGGCTAAAACGGCTGCCATGGCAGGGGCAACGGAATTCACCGTCGGTCTTCCTTACAAGGCATCCCAGGTGGGTGCACACCGCAGACACCGCGTAATAACCCTGTTCATCCCGCAGGACGTAGGCTCGCGCCTGAGGGACATAGCGCACGTCCCCGGGACGCATGAGACGAGCATTAGGCACGGGAGCCGCCGCCAAGGTGATCTGGGAGATGGGCGGCGTCAGGAAGTGTTTGGTCGCCCGAGCAATTAGACTTCCCGCGAGGGTCAGCATTCCTCCCACAAGCCAGCGCAAGACGGATCGACGGCTGACGTTCATTTTCTCATCTCCGTATGCCCCACTGCTTCAACACCCGATCCCGGTCAAACGCGTGACAGCGATGGCAGTATCGGGCCGCCTGCTGGTCGGGTTTTTGCAGGCAGGCACTGCCATAGGCCAGCGGAACATCAAGACGTTGTCCGGTGACTTTGAGGGTCTCCACAAAGTGGCCAGGACTGACTTCTTTGATGGCCCAAAGTTTTTCGCCAGTCCGGGTTACCACGACCCGGTCGCCCACATGGACGTCGGCAAAAGGATTCAGCCGGGCCTGACGCATGGCCGGCTCTTCCTCCGATGTAATAAGAGCCGTAGACGGCGGGGATTGTATGGTGCCATGGCAGGTACGGCATTCCGTGACCTGAACGTCCTTGATGGCATCGGGGATATGGCCGTTCCCCATGACCTCTTCACTCGTGTGACAATCGATGCAATCCAGTTCCCACTCACAGCGGGTAAACTGGCCAATGGGTTGGTAGTACTCAATAAGGCGACGCGCCCGAGGAGGGGTGAACTCCGAGAGGGAAGGACCAGCCGGAGGCAGATCTGGCCGGGACACGAAACGCATCCTGCGCAGGGAATAATTTCCGCGGTTGTGACAGTGGTTGCACTGGCTAAAGGGGATGGCCGTTGTCAGGCGATGATGAATGCCATGACCGGGCTGTTTGTGCGAAATAGTGGGGTCATCCCCCCGATAGAGACCGTCATTGGCGTACAGCACATGACAGGCCGCACATCCGGTACTTCGATATCGATATGGCTTGCGAGCAGCCGGTTCGGAGAGATGGCACCCCCCTTGCAGACAAGAGGTCCGCATACGCGTGTCGATCGGCTGCCCGGAAACGGTCACACCGGCGGCTTTCAGTGCCGGCGTCAGGTCCCCAGGCTGGGAGACGGGCAACACCTGAAGCTCGGACACAAAGCCCGGCGGCGGATTGGGATCTCGGGCAGGAAGTACGCCATAACGCCCTCGCAAGTCGGGCTGAGCCCCGAAGGAAAAGCGGACATAGGCAATGCCTCCGGCATAAGTCGTCATGAGATGACGCATCACCCGATCGACCTGATTGCGGTCAGCGTGGCGAACGTCAAAACCGGCATGGCATCCGGTTCGACCACACGTCTGCCTGACCACTGAAAAATCCGAAGGGTTTCGGCCGCCCAACAGTCCGGCATGTGCCCGGGCTCGGTTCAAGGATTGACCGTTGCCGCCATGGCAAATCGTGCAGCCGAAAACGGCCACCGGGTGGCTGGGACTGATCTCGGAGAGGCCCACATGGCAGGTCGGGCAAAGTTCTGGCTTACCGGTCAGGGTGGGGACGATGACACGCACCTTTAGGGGAATGGTTGCACGAGGGTGTAGGGAGTTATAGCGTATTTGCCATTGTCGCCACTCCAAATGGGCCTGGTGCCAGGAGGCAATGCCCAGGGTGAGCAAGAAAGCCAGAGTGACCAGCAGGAACGCAACTTCCTTTGAAGATTTGATCTTTACAGTCCCCCTCTCCGACAGCATCTCTCCCCCTTCAACCCGCTTCCAGCAAGGATAAGACAAGCAAGATCAGAGCTATTAGCAACACGGTCACATGAAGGAGACGCTGTTCCCTTCTAAACCAGTGGCCCGCTCGCACATGGGGATTTAGCCACGGTATAAGGGCGAGGAAGGCCAAAACGCCCAACGGGATAATGACGCCTGCCCACAAGGGGGGAAGCCAGCGTAATAGATATTGCACCCAGAGGAAGATCCACGGTGCCTCTGCACGGCTCGGAGGTTGCTGCAAATTTGCGGCCGATCCCAGAGGAGCTGGCGACAGAACGGCTACCAGGACGAGGAGGGCCAGGACTCCCAATACCGCCACAGCCTCTTTGTAGAGGAGGAGCTCCCGAGAAACCAGGGGGTGCCGTTCCCCGGGTGGATGGGAAATGCCCCCGTCTACCCGGATCCGGAAGAGATGATAGACCACGCCGAAAGTCACAACCGCAGTCAGGCCGAGGACGTGCCAGCTGTAAAAGCGCAGAAGCGCCGCCGGGCCCACAGCCACATCACCCACGAGAATCAAGTAGATCTGATTCCCCACGGCAGGCAACAAGCGCACCAGATTCGTGCCCACGAGCAGAGCCCAATAAGCGGCATCATCCCAACGCAACACATAGCCGCTGAAATCCCATAGGAGGACAAAAACGAGTAACGCCAGGCCCAGCAACCAGTTGAACCGACGGGGCCGTCCAAAAGCGTTGGTGAAGAGGACACGTAACAGGTGCAGTGTGGCGCCGCCGACCATCAACTGGGCAGACCAATAGTGAAGGGCACGGACAGTGCTTCCCCAGGCGACCACGTCCTCGATGAACACGACCGACGCATAGGCCTGTTGGGGAACGGGGACATAGTAGAACATGAGCAACACGCCGGTGACCATGGCCACGACACCGGCCAACACGGTGATCCCTCCCAACCCCCATGTGTACAAAAAACGGACGCTCGCCGCCGGGATCTCCCGCGGGTGCAGAGCGAGGATGAGGGATTGCTCCTTTCGCCAGAGATGATGCCGGCGGTGATGTGCCCGTTCCATTATCCCCCACGCGACGAAGAAACGTTCGCATGCCGGGCCCAGGCCTCGCGAGCCCGGCGCCCCTTTCCCACCGGACAGACGACCAAGCAACGGGCGCACGTCTTGCACTGAGCCAGGTCGACAACGCCGGTCAAATCAGGACGTTGAGGGCAGAGGAGGATGCAGGCCATGCAATCGTTACAGCCTGGGCCAGCAAAGCGCGGTGCCAGTACTATGGGGTAATCCGTCTGCAGAGCCGTCAGAATCAGACGAGGACCAAAGATGGGGTGGACAAGCAACCCATAAGGGCTTAGATTGCCGAGACCGCTCCTGGCTGCCAGACGCGGCAGATTCACGTGAGGTGAGAGCGGATCCAGGGGATCGGCCCGGTATCCAGCGCGACGAAGGAGACGAGTGAGTTGAGCCAGGAAGAGCCTGGCCCGGGCAAATGCCAGAGGGTCGAAAGAAGTCGAATGCCACCGATGCACAAAGACCACTGTATCCTCCACCTGCGCAACATCGTCAGCCTCGGTGGCAATAAAATCCGCCACATCGCGTCGCGGGGTGATGTGGCGGAAAATCTGGAAGCGCAAGAAGGTCCGCGGTGATTGGTACAACAGCAACAGTGCAGGCATTAAGTTCCCAAAGAAACGGATCTTGCCCACATCGGTTGAAAGTGGGATGAATTGGATATCCGGTCGCGCCTGCGGCCGCTCGCGTTTCCGGTGGGTCATATGACTTTTAGCATCCCCCTTCGGGATGTGCCCCTTCATGCAGCCACTTGTACAAGCGCTTGAGCACCGTATCCCGCATATACGACTGGGCGTGTTCAGGGATCTTATCTGCGGTACGACGCATGTTCGCGCGCATCACCTCGTACGGATATGAGTAGTTCACCAAGGCCGGACCTCTGCTCGTGCCCTGCGCAAAGGCTCCATGGCAGCGGTCACAGTGAAATCCTGTCCACAGGCTCATGCCCAGGATAGGGGCATCCGGGAGTTTTTCCTGCCCCGGCTTTACCTTAACGATGCGCAACGGTGGGCGGGGTTGGGCTTGCCCGGTCGGCTCCAGCGTATGCAGCCAGGCGTAGATATTGTACGCGTCTTGCGTCGAGAGCTCCTCTTCGGAGAAGGCCGGTTTCGGTGGCAGGGCATGCCGCACAATATCCAGGAACTTGCTGAACGTTAGATCGGTCTGCGCCAGCCTGGGCCCGACTCCTCCCAACGCATGTTTTCCATGACAGGAATCACAGTGCTTATTGTGCCATACTTTCGCGCCGCGCGCCACATCGGGCGTGGCCAACATACTCAGATCGACGGTCGGTGATGAGGCCGGCCGCGTCGGGGCTGGCCTCACCTGAGGTCCACATCCCCCCAGCACCAAAAGGCCGGCCAGCAGGAAAAGGATACCTATCCCTTGGACGACTTTGTGCCCCCCGATCATCCTCTCCTCCTTTAGCGGGCTATAATCGGCAACAAGTGGGACATTTGCCCTGCGTAGACAAACACATAGCGTAGGATAAACCCGCCGATCAAAACGAAGAGTGCGCTTACAATGCCCAGTTCACGGCTATACTTCACAGCCCCTTCTTTCAATACAACGGGGAAGAGCTCATATCCTTCGATGGCAAGGGGAATGAGAAGTCCGATGAATATGACCCCTATCCAAAACAAGCCGGTATAAGGCCCTCCCAAAATTAGACGGACCGAAACGGCTGAACTCCAGGTGTTCAGCGCCTGGTGCAGGAAGAAGGGAATGATCATGAAAATCTCAAAAATAATGAGCACTGCATCCAGGGAGACCAGCAGATGTCGTTCCTCGTGCATGGCCTCCGGGTCCATCCAGCCTCCAATAAGGGCAGCCGCCAGGAGAAGAAAGGCCACACCGGTGGACATCGCCGAGAAAAGGAAGAGCTGGGCCACCAGGGGGGTGTTCCAAAACGGCCGGGACGGTATGGCCCCCAAGAGTACTCCTGTGTACATGGCAACTCCGATGGAAACAGGGAAACCGATGGCAGCCAACACCCCTCGTGCCCGTCTCGTCCAGGCATCAGAGAGGACCGGCCAACGCCGGGGATGGAAAAGTTCCTCTCGTCGAGTGGGCACCCGTACCAGATTGCGGAAGGGGAACGGGAGCCAGACGATCAAATAGATGAGGGACAAGAGAACGAAAAAGGTGAGCAACCAGCTACCGATAGACATAGGGGACGTCCATTGAACGGTTGTCATCAAATGCCAGAAGAAAAGAGGCCGTCCCAGGTCAAAAATGAGCATAAAAAGTCCCAGCATCAGAGGCCATGGGGCCAGGAGTGCTCCCAGACGCGCCAGGCGTCGGTAACGCTCGCCCCCCACGTAAGTCGCCAAGCCAGACGTGGCAAACATACCGGCGCTGATACCGGCCGTGTAGAGGTAGATCACGACCAACACCCCCCAGACGAACTTCTCAGGGGTGTAGACGTAGTTCTTCAAGAAGGGATCGTATGTCGTAGGCATCACTACTCCTCCTGACCATACATTCGCTGGATGTTCTCACATCACTCACTTCTTTGCACATACACGCTAATCCGCCATCTAATCGATGATGTAGAAAATAGCCGGACCGGTTCCGGCCTCAGGATAGACCGTGTAGAACTCGTGCTCGGCCAGCAACCTGGACACTTCGCTGTTCGGATCATTCAAATCACCAAAATGGCGGGCCCCTCCTACACACGTCTCCACACACGCGGGCGGTCGTCCCACGTCAAGCCGATGGACGCAGAAGGTGCACTTATCCACCACCCCGCGCTCTTCATCGAAGTAGCGCGCGTCGTAGGGGCATGCCTGCATACAGTACCGGCAGCCGATGCACAAATCATAATCGATCAGGACAATGCCGTCCTCTCGGCGGTATGTAGCCCCCGTTGGGCATACTCGCTCGCAAGGTGGATTTGTGCAATGGTGGCAATTTTCAGGAGCAAAATACAGGCTGACATCCGGGAACGTGCCCTTCTGTCGATGATCGATCCAGTTGCGGTGGTGCCCTAAGGGCACATTGTTTTCCACCTCACAGGCGATCATACAGGCTTCACAATCGATACATCGCTTGGGTTCCATGACAAATACCCAGCGAGGCACGTGCCTGGTCTTTTCTTGGGTCGGTGCGTTTACTGCCGCTTGTGCATCACTCATAAGACATCACCTCGCCGATCAGGATCACCAACGAAACATCACGATCTGCCAGTTCTCGTTTCCAACACGCCCCCTTCAGCTCGAGGCATTCTGCAAGGACCTCCTTCTCCTCACTTGCTCGGACCAAATCGGCCCGGACAACAGGTCGGTCATGTCAATCGGCCTTTGTGACTTTGACCATGGTCTGGCTGAGGGCCTGTGACCCGCTAATGGGATCGGTAAAGGTCAGGTGAAGGTCAGAATCGCTCACACCCGATCCGTAAGCCACGAACAGGCCCTTGCTCAGCTTGCCAAAGCCCGGCGTCAGGTAGACACAATCAGGACGAATGCGATCGGTTACATGGGCCCGTACTTTGACCTTGCCGGCCGCACTTTCCACCCACACCCAGTCTCCATCCTTGATGCCCCGTTTGGCAGCTTCATCTGGGTGAATCCAGAGAGGGTTGTCCGGGACACGCTCGTGCAAAAGCGCATTGTTCTGGGTGGCAAACTGCGTGTGCTGGGCCACCTTACCGGTGAGCAAGTAGAAATGCTCCTTGGGAGGTTCCACCGGAGGCTTCCACGTGGGCACCGCCGGAAAACCGGCCTTGCGCAGCGTCTCACTGGCCAGTTCGATCTTGCCACTGGGCGTGTTAAACTGGAACGGATTGGCGGGCTTCTCTTCCGGAAGCTCGAAGTATCCTTGAGCTTTCAAGGTTTCCAGGGAAATTCCGTAGGGTTTCAACTGTTGCCGGATGAAATCCTCCTCGTCCTTGTACTGGAAGTAATCCCCCAGGCCCAGGCGTTCCCCCAATTGCTTGAAAATCCACAGCCCCGATCGGGCCTCCCCCGGCGGGTCAACGACGGGTTGACGTAGGAACACACGCCCTCCTACAGCGATCAAAGGATCGTAGCGCTCCAGATAGGCGGCCTCGGGCAGGACCACGTCGCTCAGCCAAGCGGTGTCGTTCATGCTGATGTCGATGGTCACGATGAAATCCAGTTTACTAAAGGCTTCCAAAGTCTTTTTACGCTCGGGAAGCGAGTCCACCGGATTCTGCCGGTAGATAAGCCACCCCTTGGCCTGATAAGGCTTGCCGCGCAAGACGTTGTCCCGGATTTCCTGGAAGACCCCCAATTTCAGCGGAACCAGTGGGTACTTCCAGGGAACACCGTCCAGGCGCAACGCGGTCACTCGGGGATACGGCGGATGGGGCGGCGTAGGGAGTTCACCTCCTCCCGCCGGCGGTTGTAACCCGCCGGGTTGAGCCCAATTCCCGACAATGGCGTTGAGGACGGCAATGGCCCGCTCCGTATGGAAGGAGTTCAAGAAGTTGCTCGTCCGCCAATTCGGATGGGCAAAGGCGTGCGGGGCCGCCAGAGCAAACTCGTGGGCAATCCGACGGATGGTCGAGGCTGGAATGCCGGTCTTAGTCGCAGCCCACTCCGGTGTGTAATCCCGCACTGCCTGCTTCAATTCGTCGAATCCAACGGTATACTGGGCCACGAAAGCCTTGTCGTACAGCCCTTTGTAAATGATCTCCTGCAGAAGGGCCAAATAGAAAGCCAGATCTGTCCCCGGCTTCACCGGGAGCCATTCATGTGCCTTGGCCGCCGTCTTCGTAAAACGTGGGTCCAGCACGACCAGCTTGGCCCCTCGGGCAATTGCTCCAACCAGTTCCTGAGTTTCCGAATTGGAGATGGCATCTAAGAGATTACGGCCGGTCAGGATGATATACTGGGCTGCACTGTAGTCACGTCCAGGCTCTTGAATGCCATACGTCAACTGATGGGCCACAATCATGGCATTGAAGCACAGAGAGCGTTGAGTCCCATAGTTGGGCGATCCATAGGCCTTGAGCAGATTTTCGAAGACCGGCTGCAACAAGTTGTGGGTCGTGCTGAAAATCATGGCCTGAGGACCATATTTCTTCTTGATCTCCAACAGGCGCTGCGCCACATAGTCCAGAGCGTCGTTCCAGGACACTTGCTTCCACCGGCCTTCTCCCCGCTTCCCGGCCCGAATCAAGGGGTGAAGCAGGCGGTTGGGGTCGTACACGGTCGCCACTCCTGCCTGTCCTCTGGGGCAGAGCATGCCATTGGAATGGGGATGTTGGGGGTTGCCATCCAGTTTGTAAATTTTGCCGTTTTTCACTTTCGCGACCAAGCCACAGCGCCAGACACACTGCTCGCAGAGGGAGTACACCTCCCGGTCGAATACCACGGGGGGTTGGGGGCGCACTTTCGGCAGCACACGGGCTGGAGCATTCGGGAGCACCTCGGGCAACTGGCTGAGTGCGGTCCCTACGGCCAGTGTTCCCCCCATCAGTGTCAGGAAACGCCGTCGCGTGACAGGCGTATCCAACACACGGAGTTTCTCGTACGTCTTCTCGCTCATTGCTCTCACCTCTCTTGGTTGCCGTTAGCGTCCTGCCGCACCGGGAGCCAGGGCCGATTCACGACGTCCCCGTGCAGGAGTCTCACCCCGAAGTTTGTCGGCTCGCCTCAAATCCAGCCGTTCGATCACGTAGAAGAGCAGTAGTGTGAATTCCACCAGGAACAGGATAAGCAACCAGGGACTTACCCCGATGACCTGGGCCAGGTTGACACTTCCCACTTTGAGTATCCCGGAGAGTTTGGGGAAAAAGTAGGGATAAGTGATGCCAAACAGCGCACCACCCGTGAGAAAGCCGAGAAATCCGGGAATCAAATAGTCCAGGTTGCCCCGTCCGGCCCCTGCCACCGTTGTCCCGGGGCAAAGGCCGGCGGCGGCCATACCGATGCCGAAAATGGCGCCTCCAACCAGATTCCCGGCGATGTACGTGGGGTTCACCAAGGCAGGGTCGAACCACCCCAGATCGATGAACAAGCGCACGAAAACCATGCCGGTCGCCAGAGCAGCCAGCATGAACTTCAACACAGCCAGATCGGTGAAGCGAAAAACGTTGGCGATCTTTTCGTAATGGGTCAGATGAGCTTTTTGCAACAGCCATCCGAAAAAGAAGCCCAACACCAGGGCTGAGACCACATCTCCGACACCCATGATCCTTCCTCCTTCCGGTTTATCCACCCAAGCGGGCCTCGCTTATTTCTTCTCACTTTAGAACTTGTCCCGGTACAAAAGCATGATGGTCGGAATGCCGGTGGCGAAAACCGCGGCCACGAAAAGGAATGCTGCCGGAGAGAGCTGCACGCCACCGGAGACGGCCAAACCACTGGTACAGCCTCCGGCGATGCGGGCACCAAATTCGATCAGGATGCCGCTGATGAACACGACCAGCGCCCGCTTCAGGCGACTGGGGCCAAAGACCAGACGCCACTGAGGATCCGGCTCTGGGACCCACCGCCAGCCGAAATCTCCCGACAGTTTCGACGCGGTAAACGCACCGATGAGGGCACCTGCCATCAAGAGCATCTGCCAGCTCAACTGGGGAGGCATCACATATTTGTAGTAAATGTTGTTCGTGAGGCGAGGAGCAACAGACTTGAGAATAATCCCCGCCTCTGTGACAAACGAGGCGGAGGCCCCCAACATCTGATGGGCAATCACCCCGCTTAGAGCGGTAATGAAGCCAAACAGCGCTCCTGCCACATACGGGGACCATGGCTCTCGGATGATATGCGTTATCCGTCCAGACATGTCACTTTCCTCCTCAAACAGTTCCCCTTGATAGGCACTACTGGAGCATGGCGAACAACAGCGCTCGCTCCTTGTCATTGAGCCCTCGCAGGGCCACAATCAAGGTCGGATCGATCTGGGAAAGACGTCGCAAGGCCTCGCGAGTTTCCTTGTTCTGCAATACCCGGGCCACGGCTTCCAGTGTTGGCGCATCGGCGCGCACCAACTCCGGCCATAGCCGCTGCAATTCCGGACGACGACGGAACAACGCTTCTAACTCGGTAGGGAGAGAGGGTTCCACGGTCTTTGGTCGTTCCGCCAGTTCGCTCCACGATGGCATCGGCACACGTCCGGGAACGCGCTCCACAGCACCGGCGCCTGGAGTGACCATGACGACCTCCTGTTGCCACCAGGCAAGAAGCCGCGGTCCCCATCCTTCCAAACGCCATACCACACCGATGAAAACGAAGAGTAAGAGAATATCAATGGCCAGCAGAACAAGGTTTCCGCGTCCAGGTGTCCGCTTTCCTTCCCGGTTCTCCAGGTACACCTGATAGAGCTTGTTATAGTCGATGAGTTTTCCGCCCTTGGGAACCACCACTCCCGTTGTTGTAGAGGGTGTTACCGCCGTCCCCCCTTTCTTCCCGGCAGGAGGTGCAGTTCCACCGCCCTTTCCCGCGCCTGCAGAAGGAGCCGCCCCCCCTCCGCCGGCCTTGAGCTCAACACCAAGGGTGGTCGCGTACGACTTGGCGCGTTTCATGTAATCGTCGGGATGACACCCCTGACAACTGGCTTTGACATCGGCCATGGGATCGACCATTCCCTGATGGGCGGCGTCCTTGTCCTTCGCCTGCGCGTTGCCTGCATGACAAAACTCGCAAAAATCGCCAAATGCATGTTGCTGATGCCAGGCCCCCTTGTTACTCACAGGATCCTGCCCCTGAACCTCATGGCAGTTCTTACACGAGGACATGGACGAACCACACTGAGCCTCCGCTCGACCTCCATTCCCGGCAATAACAAGAGCAAGAATGGAGAAAGCCAAAAAGACGAACATCCACATTTTCCGGCCCATAACTCCTCCTGTGCGCAGATCTATATGAAGAAGTGGACACCCGACTCGACTACAAATATTCCTTCTCAATCCAGAGCATACACCTTACTCATAATAAGTCACCATGATTTAGATCACGTCTTTCATCAGAACATCAAATAATTCATTGTGCATGGATAATTGGTGAACGCACGTATTTTCTACTAATGATGAATCTGGTGACTTATTCATCTTATGCTCGTATGAATGACTGTTCTATCCCCATTTTGATGGGAATGCATCTAATGCATCTTATGCTCTGGTTTGTGATGCAGATCATGTGCAAACGATGAAGGAAGGAGTACAGTGTTTACGGGTTGAGGAAATGGGAGGCAAATATGACAGACCTGTTGACCACTCGTGAGTTGCAAGAACTTTTGAATGTCGACCGCACAACCATCTATCGCATGGTCAATCGGGGTGAATTGCCCGCCGTACGCGTGGGCAACCAATGGCGTTTCCCCCGGGAGGCTGTGGTCCAATGGCTGGAAGGTCGTGCCGTGCACGGCGCGACCGAGACGGGATCCCCCCTCCCCGGCTTCGAGGAGCAAGCTCCTTTGGATATGCACCAGCTCTTCCCCCTCGAGTGCGTCCAGCAGATCCTCGATGCCTTTGCCGACGCCTTCGGCGTCATGCTCTTGTTCGTCGATCTCAACGGGGAGTTGATCACTCGTCCCAGCAACCCCTGTGGTCTCTACGCCGCGCTCGATGCCTATCCCAGCGCTCACAAACGTTGCATCGAGCTGTGGCTGAAGATGGCGCACACGCCCACCCTGCGTCCCCGCTTCGTTCCCAGTCATATCGGCCTCCTCTGTGCTCGTGGATTGGTCCGGGTGGGCAGCGAACTCAAAGCCATGGTGATCGTCGGCGGCATCACGCCCGATACCTGGCCTCCCTCGGAGGAACGCATCAAGACCATCGCCGAATCCTTGGGCGTACCCCCTGAGGTGTACAAAGCGCACATGCAAGATGTCTACCGCCTCTCTCACGAGGAACAACAGCGTATCCTGCCCTTTGTCCAGCGTGTGGCCGACATTTTGTCGCACATTGCCAACGAGCACTACAGCCTCATGCAGCGCCTGCAACACATCGCCGAACTGGCAACACTCTCATAGTCAAGGAGGACGAACCATCATGAAGAAACTGCTCATTCTTGGCGGCGGTACGGCAGGAACCATGGCAGCCAACCGGCTGCGCCAGGAATTGGACGTGGATGAATGGGAGATCACCGTGGTGGACCAGAGCAAGGTCCACTACTACCAACCCGGCTTTCTCTTTATTCCCTTCGGCATTTACAAAAAACGCGACGTGATCAAGCCTAGACGGGACTATCTGGCACCCGGCGTCCGGGTGATCTTCTCCGAGATCGAGGTTATCGAGCCGGACAAAAACCGGGTCCGCATCCGAGAAGGAAACCGCTGGCTGACCTACGATTACCTGATCATCGCCACCGGCACCTCACCGCGGCCGAAGGAGACCCCTGGATTCCTCGGCCCCGAATGGCACAAGAGCATCTTTGATTTCTACACGATTAATGGAGCTGTAAACCTCTCCCGTCGCTTGCGCACGTGGGAAGGAGGACGCCTGGTCCTGAACATCGTGGACATGCCCATCAAGTGCCCCGTAGCTCCGCTGGAATTTATTTTCCTGGCCGACTGGTTCTTCCATGAACAGGGCATTCGGGACAAAGTCAAACTCACGTTCGTGACCCCCCTTCCCGGGGCTTTCACCAAGCCCAAAGCGGCCGGGGTTCTAGGAGGCATGCTGGAAGAACGGAATATCGAGCTGGTGACAGACTACCTGATCGAACGAGCGGACCCGGAGAAAAAGGTCATCGTCTCTTACGACGAACGCGAAGTCCCGTACGACCTGCTCATCACCATTCCGCTCAACATGGGAAGCGATGTGATCGCCCGTTCCGGCATTGGAGACGACCTAAACTACGTGCCCACGGACAAGTACACGCTGAAGGCAAAGGCTTTCGACAACGTCTTCGTCCTGGGTGACGCCACGAACCTGCCCACGTCCAAGGCAGGATCCGTTGCGCACTTCATGGTGGATGTCTTCATCCCCAATTTCCTGCGCTACATCGATGGACTCGACCTGAAACCCACCTTCGACGGTCACGCCAACTGCTACATCGAATCCGGCTTCGGCAAAGGCATCCTCATCGACTTCAACTACGATGTGGAACCCTTACCCGGAAAATTCCCGCTGCCAGGTTTGGGTCCCTTCTCGTTACTCCAGGAAAGTGTCACCAACCACTGGGGCAAGATGATCTTCCGCTGGATGTACTGGCACATCCTGATGAAGGGACGGACCCTGCCCATCCCGGCGCAGATGATGATGGCCGGCAAGTGGAGCTAAGGAGGGAAGATCATGGCGTCGACAGGTGAAGAACGAAGTACGGATATCACATTAGAAGCCATCAACGCCAAGCTGGACACGCTCAGCGAACAGGTGGCAGCGCTGGCTCAGTTGGCAGAAGAAGAACGACGACGCAGAGAGCAGTGGGAAGATCTGGGCCACGATCTAGGTCCTGTGGTCAACGATATGTACATGTTGGCCGTCCAGCAACTGGAGGAGGCCAGCCCTTACGTCCAGTTGGAAGACCTGGTCCGGTTCGGCACCCGGCTGTTGCGCAGCGTGCGCATGCTCGACCAGCTCCTTAGCGAGCTGGAAAACCTGCAAGATCTGATGCACGACGTATCGCCCATCACCCATGATGCTTTTCAGGTGATGATCGAAAAAATGGACGCCCTGGACAAGGCGGGCTACTTCTCCTTCTTCCAGGAGACAATGCGGATCGTGGACAACATCGTCACGAATTTCTCTCCGCAGGATGTGCGTGACCTGGCCGACAACATCGTCCTCATCTTGAACACCGTCAAGCAACTCACGCAGCCGGACATCATGCACATGCTGCAAGAACTCACCGACACATACCGGGAAGTGGAGCAGCGCCCCGAGGCCCTGGACATCTCCACTCTGGGCCTGCTGCGCCAGATCCGAGATCCAGAGGTCCGTCGGGGGCTGGCCCTGACCATGCAAATGCTACGTTTGATCTCGCTCAACCGTAGCCGCATGCCCGCGGGGTTCGACCGCCCGAACGGGAACGGATACGATGGGAAAGGAACATCGACGCCAGCTCGTTAACGAAGACACAGGGGTGTTCCAACAGGAAAGCCCAAGGGAGAACTTGAAAGGAGGAAGTATCATGGCCGTACAAACGATTGCTGACAAGCAAGTCGAAGTGGATGCCGAAGGATACCTGCTTCATCCAGAGGACTGGACTCCTGAAATGGCCCGCGTCCTGGCCAAAGCCGAAGGCATTGAACTCACAGACCGACACTGGGAGGTCATCAACTTTGCCCGCCAGTACTACAAGGAGAACGGCGTCTCCCCCACCCTGCGCCAGATCAGCAAAGGGGCGGGCGTGCCCACGAAGGAACTCTTCCGCCTCTTTCCCAAAGGACCGGGCAAAAAGGTGGCCCGCATCGCCGGAATTCCCAAGCCCGCGGGGTGCGTATAAGGGCATTCCGGAACCCGGACGAACATCCGTCGTCGCGAATCGAGAAGGAGGGCCGTCCGTCCGTCGAGAACCGGGCCTCATCGGCTCCGGCGGGCTGTGTACGCCCTACCACTCGCAGCATAGGGGGTGGCTGGAGGATCTATTTCAGCCATCGAGGAGGGAAAAAGGACCATGGCCGAAGAAAACCGCCATATCGCTTTCATCTGCTCCAAGGGCAACCTGGACATGGCTTACCCCGCTCTTATCATGGGTTGGGCAGCTCTGGGCAACGGAGTCGACGTGACCATCTTCTTCACGTTTTGGGGACTCGACCTCATCACCAAGAAACGCATTGACCACCTGCAGCTACCGCCTGTGGGCAACGCCAGCATGAAAACGGGCATGATGGGGTTCCCCATCGACATGGGGATTCCTCAAATCATAGGCATCCTTCCGGGGATGACCGCGCTGGCCACTTCGCTGATGAAAAAGAAAATGGAGGAACTGGACGTACCTCCGGTATCGGAATTCATCGAAATGCTGGCCGATGCCGGGGCGAACCTTTACGCCTGCAAGATGACGGTGGACATGATGGGGCTGACCAAAGAAGACTTCGTTGAAGGGATTCAAGACATTGTGACGGCCAGCGAGTTCATCGACATGACCGAAGGCGCACAAATCGTTTTCATTTAGGCCATCTGCCGGGGTGGGGACTTCCTCGCCCCGGCCCCGATTCATCTTCCGCCTGCACAGCCGGGCCGTTCGCCCCCCGATCGGCCATTCGAGTCTTATTTCAATGTCCTGATCCACATTGACCGACCTTTCCCCTTGTGCCATAATAAAAATGTCGGTCGATGTCCCTTCCCGGCGCCTCACGTTCAGGCCTGGGGACGGCCCGGCATTCGGTCGTGTTCATGCCCAACGACAGCCCGGCCATCACCTTATCGCCACGACAAGGGGACCAGACAACGGCAGCATGGTCCCATCCGGCGACAGCACAAAATCACCGACAATCGAGGAGGCGCACAATGGCGGCCCAAAAACTCGTCCTCTCAGAGGATAGGTTCTTCGATCCCAACCCCCGACAACGCGATGTGGCCCGACACCTTTACAGCCTGGTCGCCCACTTACCTCTCATCTCCCCTCACGGCCACGTGGATCCCCGTATGTTTGCCGACCCGGACTATTCCTTCGGCTCCCCCGCCGACCTGTTCATCATCCCCGACCACTATGTCTTCCGCATGCTCTACTCCCAGGGCATTCCCCTGGAAGAGTTGGGGATCCCGCGACGGGACGGGGGACCGGTGGAGAACGATCATCGCCGCATCTGGCAACGCTTTGCCGAGAACTTCTACCTCTTCCGAGGCACGCCCACAGGCATCTGGCTCAAACAGGAATTTCGCGATGTCTTCGGAGTGGACGTCATGTTGGACGGTGAGACCGCCCAGGATATCTACGACCACATCATGGCGCGGCTGTCCAGGCCGGAATATCGCCCCCGCACACTTTTCGAACGCTTCAATATCGAAGTGCTGTGCACGACCGACAAAGCCACCTCCTCCCTGGAACATCATCAGGCCATTCGCGAATCCGGTTGGTCGGGCCGAGTGCTTCCCACCTTCCGACCCGACGACGTCACCCTGATCGACCGCCCGGACTGGCGGCAGAACATTGCTCTACTCGCCGAACGAACCGGTCTGGACATTCACGATTATCGGACATACATTCAAGCCCTGGAGCAGCAGCGAGCCTTCTTCAAACGCATGGGGGCCCGGGCCACCGACCACGCCACACGAACGCCCTATTGCGAACGGCTTTCCGATCGGGAAGCCGAGGCGATCTTCCAGCGAGCCTTGCGCGGGGAAGCCAGCGCGGAGGACGCCCGCCGATTCGCGGGCCACATGATCGTCGAAAACGCGCGCATGAGCATCGAGGACGGCCTCGTCATGCAGTGGCACGTGGGCGCTTACCGCAACCACAATCCCCTCATCTACGAACGCTTCGGCCCGGACAAGGGCGCAGACATTCCTGTGGCCACAGAGTGGACGCGCCACATGCGCCCCCTGCTCGACGCCTACGGCAACGACACCCGATTGCGGCTCATCCTGTTCACATTGGACGAATCCACCTACTCCCGAGAACTGGCCCCCCTCGTCGGCCATTACCCGGCCCTGCGATTGGGGCCGCCGTGGTGGTTTTACGACAGCCTGAACGGGATGCGGCGTTATTTCGACCGCGTCATGGAGACGGCCGGTATCTACAACACCGTTGGCTTCAACGACGACACCCGGGCCTTTCCCTCCATCCCGGCGCGACACGATGTGTGGCGACGGGCCAGCAGCAACTGGCTGGCCGGACTGGTCGTGCGGGGAATCATCGACCTGGAAGAGGCCGAGGAGATGGTGACACAAATGGCTTACACGCTGGCCAAGGAGAGCTATCGTCTGGGCGAGTGAAGGAGGACCCCCGTGTACGGAGCCGTAGAGGCCGGAGGGACGAAGTTCATCTGCGCGGTCGGCACCGGGCCGGGGCACATCCGGGCACGTCAGCGTTTCCCAACCACCACACCAGGAGAGACCCTGGCGCGCGTCGCCGATTTTTTCCGTCCTTACCGGCGTACTCTGAAAGCCATCGGCGTTGGGACCTTCGGCCCGGTAGACGTCCACCCTTCTTCCCCCACGTACGGGACCATCACCTCCACCCCCAAACCCGGCTGGCAACAGGTGAACTTGCGCCAAGGGCTGATGGCAGCTCTGGACATCCCCGTCGTTATCGACACAGACGTGAACGCGGCCGCGCTGGGCGAACACCTGTGGGGAGCGGCCCAGGGCCTGCACACGTTCGTCTACATCACCGTGGGCACAGGCATCGGTGGAGGCGCGATGGTGGAAGGTCAACTTCTGCACGGCCTGATGCACCCGGAAATGGGGCACATGCAAATCCCTCACGATCGGGAACGTGATCCCTTCCCGGGAATATGTCCGTACCACGGGGACTGCCTGGAAGGCCTGGCCTCCGGGCCGGCCTTGAGCAAGCGCTGGCAAAAAGATCCTGCCCGTCTCCCGCCTGACCATCCCGCCTGGGACCTGGAGGCGTACTATCTGGGCTTGGCCGTCGCCAACCTTCTCTACTTGCTCTCCCCGCAACGGATTATTCTTGGCGGCGGGGTCATGCACCAGCGCCACCTCTTCCCCCGAATCCGCAAGACCGTCCTCAAGGTTCTCTCCGGCTACATTGCTGTCATCCCGCCGCCGGCCGGCATGGAAAGTTACATTGTTCCGCCCCGTCTCGGGGATGATGCCGGTGTGCTGGGTGCGCTGGCCCTGGCCCTCCAGCATGGGGGCTGACCTTGGTCCTGACCGTCTCCCCCCACTATAATCCATGGGATGGGTCAATATTGCGGGCAGTTCGGTTGACGCCCGTCCTCCCGTGGGGTTACAGGGATGGACGGAGGCGAGAGGGCCTCCGGTCGACGTCCACCGGATTCGGAAGGATTTCTGCCCCAGGGCAGGAAATGGCTATCCAGGGAGAGAGCGGCATGCTGGAAAGGGAACTGCAAGTGGCGATAGAAATTGTGAGCGCGGCTGCCGAGATCCTTCGAGACATTTACCGCACCGGGCCGCGGCATGTCGAGCACAAGAGCAGCCTCATTGACCTGGTCACCGAAGCCGACCTGGCCTCAGAACGTCTGATCGCCGAACGCTTACGACAGCACTTTCCACATGACGCCCGCCTGGGGGAGGAAACCGGCGTCCACGGGGTGGGCAAACGCCTGTGGATTTTCGACCCCCTGGACGGGACCACCAATTTCGCGCACCGGTTTCCCGTCTTTGGCGTCTCCATGGCCCTGGTCGTCGAGAACGCGGTGGTGTTGGGGGTCACGTACGACGTGGTGCGGCGGCAACTCTACTGGGCCACGCGCGGGCACGGTGCCTGGACTCGCGGGGAAGAGGAGAAGGACCCTCGCCCCTTGCACGTGTCATCGACCCCGATCCTGCAAGATGCTCTGCTGGCCACCGGATTTCCCTACGACAAGGCAGACAGCCCCGACAATAATGTGGCCGAATTTGCGGCCTTCCTCGTGCGCTCACAAGGGGTGCGCCGCGCCGGTGCGGCCACGATAGACATGGCCTGGGTGGCAGAAGGGCGTCTGGATGGCTATTGGGAGCAAAAGCTCAAGCCCTGGGACTGGGCCGCAGGGGCGCTCCTCGTCCAGGAAGCCGGCGGGAAAGTAAGCGACAACCGGGGAGCCCCCTGGCATCCGGCATGCACGAACATCGTCGCCAGCAATGGCCGACTCCACACGGCCATGCTGGAGGTCCTGACCGCGACGAGGATTCTCGAAAAGAATAAGATGTGACTGGACAGGGCGCTCGTCTTGAGCGCCTCCCATGCTGGAGCAGCAAACGGCCATGTACATTAATCGAGACTGGAAACCACGGCGTCGACGACGGCGCTGGCTGCGTTATCTGATCCTAATCGTGTTGGCCGCAGGCGCGTTGTATTGGGCTCGACAACAGCGCCCGGACCTCCTTCGCAACCCCTTCGTCACCCCGGCCCCCTCCCCCACGCCCACACGCACGACCCTGGCCTGGCTGGCGGAAGCCGAAGACGCGTTCCAGGCCGGTCACCTGGACAAGGCCATCGCAGCGTATCGCCACGTGACCGAACTGGAGCCCGACAGTGCCGACGCTTATGCCTGGCTGGCACGCCTGCTCACCATCCAGGGACACACCGAGGAGGCCCTCGTCATGGCGCGCAAAGCAGCGAAGTTGGAGCCGAACAACGCCACGTACGTGGCTGTACTGGCCATGGCCCTGGACTGGAATGGGAAGTACGACGAGGCCATCACCAAAGCACTCGAGGCCGTTGACCTGGACCCCAACAACGCGCAGGCGCACGCTTATCTGGCCGAAGTCTACGCGGACATGGGGAACTGGGACCGGGCCTTGCAAGAGGCAAAAGCTGCGGTTGCTTTGGACGACCAGGATCCGTTCGTCTGGCGCGATTACGGGTACGTGCTCGAGGTTCGCGGCGAGTACAGCAAAGCCATCCAGGCCTACCTGAAGGCCGCGGCCATCAACCCTCACCTGGCGTACATCTATCTGGCAGCCGGACGCAACTACCAGGCGTTGGGCAAGTTCGACAAGGCCATCGCTCTCTTCCAGAAGGCTCGTGACATCCAACCCAACGACCCCGCGCCCCAGGACGCCATTGGTTGGGCCTACTTCCTCGCTGGGGATCCCCAGAGGGCTATGGTACAATTGCAAAAGGCTGTAAAAATGGACGCCACGTACGCGCCCGCTTACGTACATCTGGGGACCGTATATTACGTCCGTCGCAACTATGAAGGCGCAATCGAAATGTTGAATCAGGCCATGAAGCTGGGGGAGAAGAAAGAACCCGTTCTTTACATGGTCGGTCTTTCCTATGTCTACCTGGACGATTGCAAGAACGGCGTTCCCTGGTTGCGCAAGGCCCTGGAGCTGAATCCTCACTCACAACCGGCTCTCCAAGGCCTGCGATTGTGCGGTAAAAAACCTTAGGGCTCGAGGTTGAGCTATCTCCTGAGGTCCACAAACCACTCTTTAGGAGGTGCAACGATGTTCAGCAAACGATTGCTGAGTGCTTTGAACGAACAAGTCAAGAATGAACTCTATTCCGCTTACCTCTACCTGGGCATGGCCGCCTATCTCGAAGGAGAAAATTTGCCCGGCATGGCCCGGTGGATGCGGGTCCAAAGTCGGGAAGAGGTCGGCCACGCCATGAAGCTCTTCGATTTCATTGTGGAACGCGGGGGCAAGGTAGAACTGGCCGCCCTGGAGCGCCCCGCAACCCAGTACGATTCTCCCGCAGCCGCCTTTGCTGCAGCCCTGGAACACGAACAGAAAGTCACGGCCATGATTCACCATCTCTACGCCCTGGCCCTGGAGGAGCAGGACTACCCCACCCAGGTTATGCTCCACTGGTTCATCGAGGAGCAGGTGGAAGAGGAAGCCAACGTGGGACGCACGGCAGAGATGGTTGCGGCGGCCGGAGGACAGCGCTGGGCTTTGCTCCTGTTGGATGAAAAGCTGGCAGAACGGCAGGAATAACCCCCGATGGTGGAGCCTACTGCATGAAAGGGGAACGTGGCCCCACAAACGAGGAGTGGAGGACGCTATACGAGGTCCTGGAACAGACGCGGCAACTCGCCCCCTGGCGCTGGCTGGACCAGACCCACATCTTCGGAGTCGAGGACCCCGAGAGCGGAGAGGTCGGCTACGTGAGTGTTCAGGGAGCCTATGACGAAGATCCGGGCGTCACCCTGTACCGGGGAGAGGAGGGCTGGGAAGCCCATTGGGCCCTGATCGAATTCGCGGCGGAGACCGGCGTCGTTCCGGACGAACTGGCGCTCTCCATTCCCATGCTGGTAGCCGGTTGGACCTCCGCGGAACAACTGGCCCCGCATGAAGTGGAACGACTGCGGGGCTTGGGATTGGCTCCCCAGGACGACACCCACTGGCCGATTGCGCGCAGTTTTCGCCCCGGTTGGGCACCCTGGTATCTCACCGGGCACGAAACCCGATTTCTCACCCTGGCCCTGGAACAGCTTCTTATCCTGGCCGAGAGGGTCCGCCCTCAAGGCGGCGCATTCCTCATCGACCGTCTGGCCCAGGGCCAGGTCCTGGTACGCACCCGACGCCAGCCCCCCGACCGCTGGACCGACGAATGGCGTCCCCTCCCGGAAATACAAAATTCCCCTTACCGTGTCCACATCCCCGGTCCGGCGCTGGACGAACTCCGGCAGATACCCCCCAACAAGGACGAAGTGCAGGTCGACTTCTTTATGCTGCCCTCTGCCATCGCAGAATCTCCCCATGAGCGTCCTTACATCCCCTACATCCTCCTGCTGGTCGACGCGGACGCCAACGCCGTCATCCAGGCCGAGGTGCTCGATGCCCGAGAGGGCGTCCGCACTCTCTACGAACAGTTGCCTGGAAGGGTGGTCGACATCCTGCGGGAACAGCATGTGCGTCCAGCACACATTGGGGTTCGCAGTGAACGCCTCAAGGCCCTCCTGGAGGGTGTGGCCCAGGAACTGGCAGTGGGCCTGGAGAAGCGTCAGGCTCTTCGTCCTTTGGATCTCATCCGGATTGCCTTGCTGGAAAAGGTGGTCAGGGCCGGAGTGGTCGATGAGGCGTGGACGCAAACGAGGGACGGGTCCACGGCTTAGCAGCCCCTCAGACGATACGCCGTCGACGCGGCGTCCCATCGACGCCCATCAAGGAGAGAGTGGATCGCGTGACTGCCTATGGCAAGCCCCGTCTGGCGCCCTCTCCAAGGGAACACTCTCTCAGGCCACCATCCGACCTCGCTCATCGGCGCACATACGCGGCCGCAACCCAGCCCAAACGCCCCCTCTCATCCACAACCGGAACCCATGCTCGCCCCGCCTTTTTCACTTCCGGGCCCACAATCTGAACCCGCGCGCCCTCGGGCAAGAGTCCTACGATGGGACCGGCCGGCGTCTGGCGCAGGTGGACGCCACGGCCAGAAGTGTTGGCGACGACCCCCATGCGAGGGGGTGTCGGTGTGAACGTGGGTGTTGGGGTAGAGGTGGATGTGGGAGTGGGTGACCACGTGGGGGAGAGGGTAGGGGTGGGAGAAGGGGTGAAGGTCGGGGTTGGCGATGGCGTGGGTGTCAGGGTCGCGCCTGGAGTCCTGGAAGGATGGGGCAAGGGGGTGGGAGGCCGGGTTGGCGTCGGCGTGGATGTAGGAGGGACCTTTGGGTTCAAGGTGATGATGGGAATGACCACCACATCCAACCCCACGGGACGGTGAAGCCGGGCGCTGACCGCGTCCTGGAGCGCTACAGCCTGATCGTAACGAAGGGCGTGGCTGGCCTGGACTTGCAGGTGGACGATCAGGCTTCCTTTCGGTCCCGTCTCCCAGGTATAGCTCACCACCCGAGCGCCCAACACGTCTGAGGTGCTCTCGCGCAGGGCCCGATCCACGGCCTGCTGCAGGGATGCGTGTTGAAACTCTCGCAAGGTCAGGCCAACGAGGGGGACCAGCAAGAAAGCAAAGAGCAGCGTCAGGCCCAGCAGGCCACGCCAGAAAACACGCAGCCGCACGTTGGACCAGATTTGAGGCCGGAATCCCACCAGCAGGAAGACCAGTCCTCCCGCGCCCGCTACGGAGGTCATGTTCGTCAGGTAGAGCAGGGCTGCGCCGGCTGCCTCTCTCCATTGTCCCAGGGCCAAAGTAACCCCCACCACACTCAGGGGAGGCACTAACGCCACGGCGATGGCCACGCCGGGAAGCGCTTCTTGCACGTCCTTACGACTAAACGCATATCCCCCGGCCAGCCCGGAGGCGATCGCCACCCCCAGGTCGAGCAGGGTCGGTCGGGTGCGTGCTGCAATTTCGGGTGTAATCGCGGCCACCGGATCTACCAGGGCGACCAGGGCGCTCAAGCCCACCACCAGGGCCACGCCCTGGAGGGAACGCAACAGCGCCCGCCGGACCAGGCGGCCGTCTCCCAGGGTAATTCCCAGTCCGACAGCGAGGATGGCCGACATCAAGGGAGCGACCAACATGGCCCCGATGATGACGGCCACGCTGTTCATCAACAGGCCCAGGGAAGCGATGATGGCGGACAGGGCCATGCGGAAGCGGAAATCGAGGCCGGCGCGAGTGCTCTCCCGCAGACGCCGGTACAGGTCCAGGCGCTCCTCGTCTGTCAGATCGGGCAAGAGGGTGTCGAACCAACGCAGGATGCCTCGCGCCGTGGTCACCGTTCGCGGGGTCCGCCGTTTGACAATCGCCGCGGGGATAGGTGCCGCGGCCGCAATACGACGGGGCACATCGCCCACCAGCACCCGACGCAGAACCCCTTCCTCCGTGGCACCCACGAAGAGCAGGTCATACCCCTCTTGAGCAATGGAGAGGATAGTTTGCACGACGCCCACCCCCTCGACCGTCCGAGTCGTAAAGACGGGATCCCCGTACAAATCGCCCAGGGTAGACCGAAAGCGCTCTTCTGGGCTCATCGACGTCTGACCCGGCGGCGTCGGCGTCTGAACGTACAACAAGGTCACGTGTCCCTCAGTGGCCTGGGCCAGAGCGTAGGCCACCCGCACGGCCAGTTCGACATTGGGGCCGCCGGCGGTGGGGATGAGAATACGTCTGGGGCCTTCGTGGGCCACTTCGCCCCGCACAACCAGCAAAGAGGCCGGGGGATCGTCCAGCAGGGCATCAAGCACGGTTCCCAACGGGCCCCGATTTTCCACGGCCTGGTTGGTCCAACGGACCAACAGGAGATCGGCCTCTACCTGGGAGGCTACGGCGCGGATCGTTGCCGCGACGTCGTACCCTTGCACGATCTTGGTTTGGGCGTTGACGCGCAGGGAGGTAGCCAGGTCGACTGCGGCGTTGAGGATCTGCACGGCTTCCGTGCGAGAACGGTGCCAGGGCAGCATGGGCTGGATGACGTGCAGAAAGAGGACGCTCTGTCCTTCCTGCCGCGCCAGAGGAGCCCAAATGCCGGCTAAAACTCGCGCATCTTCTTCCGATGCAACGGGCACCAGAATCAACCCTTTGTCCGCCATCTGCCTATGTCCCTCCCCGAAGGAGAAGGGCCTCCAGCTCGTCCAAAGGACGACGGCGTTGCCGCTGGACAAGACGTCGTTTGCGCCAGATTCGGGGTAATCCCAAGAGCCCGGCTATCTGACCTCGCAGGCGAGCACGGGCCGATTCCCCCCTCCAGGCACGCAAGGCTTCTCGTGCAATACGTCCCTGGGCTGCCAGAATTTGGGGCCCGTAGCGGCGCAGCAGGGGCGCTGGCATATTTTTGGCAATCACCCAAATGGTGTTGCGCCCCGTGTAGAAACTGGAGAGTGTCCCTCCGCCCGTGGCAGAGAGGTGATGGTACACGCGCGCATCTGGGGCATAGATGGTTCCCCAGCCCCGCAGTTGCATCCGCCAGGCCAGGTCCACATCCTCCAGGTACATGAACAGGTCTTCGTCGAACCCGTCCAGCGCCTCCCACACGTCTCGGCGGTAGGCAACCGCACCACCACATCCCCCAAAAACCACCCGGTCCGCGTCATACTGTCCCCGGTCCTCCTCCCACACGCCCCGGTTACGGGGAATGCCGTCCACCCCAACCATGTCCCCGGCACTGTGCAGCACACGACGTCGGTCGAAGAGGAGCATTTTACTCGCGGCAGCACCGGCCCAGGGGTTGGCCTCCAGGGCATCCACGAGGGCTTCCACCCAACGAGGGTCGACCTCGGTATCGTTGTTGAGCAGGAGGACAACCTCGCCCCGCGCCGCTTCCACCCCACGATTGCAGGCCACGGCCAGACCGCTGTTGTGGGCCAGAGAAAGCACGCGCAGCGAAGGATAGGCATCCCGTACGTACTGCACCGACGCGTCTGTGGAGGCATCATCCACCAGGATGATCTCGAGCTGCTCCTGAGGATACGTCTGCCGGTGCAAGGCCGACAGGCACCTGTCGAGGAAGCGCAGCCCATTGTAGTTGGGAATGATGACGGAGACGGTCGGTCTATCGTCCATCGTCGTCTCGATGTCCCTCGATGACGGGAACACGGCCTTCCCGTTCAAAATACCGTTCCAGGGCTTCCCTCCAGGGGGGGAGTTCGATGCCCAGACGTGGTCCCAGGGTGTTCCTGAGGACCGCATGGCGCGGAGGGGTGGCCAGACGTTTCCACTGGCGCTGCCGGATCGGCACCAGGACGACCTGGGCCCGACCTGCCAGGCGGAGAATGGCCCGTGCGTACTCGTAGCGAGAGCAAAAGCCGCGATTGGTGAAATGGTAAACCCCGTAATGTTCTGTCTTTAGCAATTGGAAGAGGGCATGAGCCAGGTCCCAGGCGTAGGTGGGATTGCCGAACTCGTCGGCGACCACACGCAGGCGACCGGACCGGTCCGCCGCGGCGATGATTTTGGTGATGAAGTTGTCTCCTCCATGGTAGAAGACCCAGGCCGTGCGCACAATGTAATGCTTGGGCCAAAGCGTGCGCACCATCTGTTCACCAGCCCACTTGCTGCGCGCATACGTGTTCACCGGCCCAGCCGTGTCGAACTCGCGGTAAATCACGCCCGGTCGGCCCGGAAAGACCTCGTTCGTGCTCACATGGACGAGAGCCGCATTGGCAGCCCGGGCCGCCAGGGCCAGATTCTGAGCTCCCCAGGCGTTGACCGCGAACGCCTCGTCGGGATGGCGTTCCGCGCCGTCCACGTCCGTCCAGGCAGCCGCGTTGATAATGACATGGGGCGAGAGGGAACGGATACGGTGGACGATCGTCGGATCGGTAATATCCCCTTCCCGACGGGACCAGAAGATGGCGTCCACACCCGCGGGCAACGCATCTCGGAGCGCCCGTCCCAACTGCCCTGAAGCACCGATAATGAGCAATCGCATGAAGGCCTCGAATTCGGAACCGTATGATGTACTCGAAGTTCACGCCAACACGGCGTTGAACCCGCGCGGATGGCGCCCCATAGTATACGCCAATCCGGGGGCGAATCCCAAAGCCTTTCCCGACGTAGGCCCGGGCTCCGGCCCCAGTAGTAGCCGGGCTTCAGCATTGATAAGTCCCGAGCGACCATGGACTCCTTGCGCATCTCCCGCTAGAATGATAAAGTGGATCGCTCATACGAGCATAGGAGAGCGGCTGGTAGCCCTTGGAGAGCGGAACGAAGGGCCTGATGTCTGGACAACCGCCCTGGACAAGGTTGACGTATGAATAGACGTGGAGCCTCCCACGCCAACGAACCGAATCAAGGATAGAAGATGACCCTGGATAAAATCATCGTGCGCGGCGCACGCGAACATAACCTGAAAAACATCACTGTGGAGATCCCGCGGGACAAATTGGTGGTCATCACCGGCCTCTCGGGCTCGGGCAAATCGAGTCTGGCTTTCGATACGATTTACGCAGAGGGCCAGCGCCGTTATGTGGAATCCCTCTCCGCCTATGCCCGTCAGTTCCTGGGCCTGATGGAGAAGCCCGACGTGGACCAGATCGAGGGCCTGAGCCCGGCCATTTCCATCGATCAGAAGGGGGT
The DNA here is from genome assembly GCA_964487375.1 of uncultured Anaerolineae bacterium. Classification (GTDB taxonomy): domain Bacteria; phylum Chloroflexota; class Anaerolineae; order JAADDB01; family JAADDB01; genus JAADDB01. The sequence continues at coordinate 28,081 of CAZAQA010000035.1, forward strand.
CAGCCACAACCCTCGCTCCACCGTGGGCACGGTGACCGAGATCTACGACTATCTGCGGCTCCTCTTCGCGCGCATCGGCCATCCCCACTGCCCTCAGTGTGGTCGCCCCATCAGCCAGCAGACGAGTGACCAGATTGTGGACGCGATCATGGATATGCCCGAAGGGGCGCGCATTCTCATCCTGGCCCCCATTGTCAAGGCCCGCAAAGGGGAACACAAAGGCGTGTTTGACGATTTGCGCAAGGCCGGGTACGTGCGGGCCCGGGTAGACGGCCAAGTGGTGGACCTGGACGAGGAGATTGAGTTGGACCGGTACAAGAACCACACCATCGACGCGGTGGTGGACCGGCTCATCGTGCGCAAGGGGGAGAGGGGGCTAGACCGGGCGCGGCTGGCGGATTCGGTGGAGACCGCGCTGGGCCTGGGGGAAGGCGTGGTCATCGTCAGCAACGTCACCGACCGTGAACGCCCCAAAGACCACCTGTTCTCTGAACACTACGCGTGCGTGTACTGCGGCATCAGCCTGCCCGAGATCGAGCCGCGCACGTTCTCTTTCAACAATCCTCACGGGGCCTGTCCTGTGTGTGCGGGCCTGGGCACCCAGATGGAGTTCGACCCGGACCTTATCGTGCCCGACCCAACCAAGAGCATCAAAGAGGGCGCGCTGGCTCCCTATTCACGGGACGAATCCCAGCGCCGCTACTACACCGCACTTCTGCGGGAGGTATGCCGCGTCGCGGGCATCCCCTTTGACACTCCGTGGAAGGAGCTGAGCCCGCGACAACGTCACGTGATCCTCTACGGCCTACCGTCGGATCAGACGGTGACCGTTCACTACACCAATTATGAGGGACGGCGCCGCACCTTCGAAACCCATTATGAGGGGATCATTCCCAACCTGCAGCGCCGCTACCGGGAGACCAGCAGCGACTACATTCGCGAGTGGCTGGAACGCTTCATGACTACCCGGCCCTGTCCCGCGTGCGGGGGCAAGCGCCTGCGGCCGGAAGCTCTGGCCGTCACGGTCGACGGCAAGAACATTTACGAAGTGACCACCATGTCCATCCGGGAGGTGCTGGCCTGGGTGCACCGCCTGCAGGGGCGAAACCCACGACGCAACGGGGACGAGTTCGCGCACAGCGGCGATGTCACCACCGTGCCCGAGGGGTCGCCACTTACCCGGCGGGAATGGACCATCGCCCGCCAGATTCTGAAGGAGATTGAGGCCCGGCTGCGCTTCATGGTGGACGTGGGTTTGGATTACCTCACTTTGCACCGCAGCGCCACCACCCTGTCCGGTGGGGAATCCCAGCGCATCCGCCTGGCCACGCAAATCGGCTCCCGCTTGATGGGGGTGCTTTATATCCTGGACGAACCCTCCATCGGCCTGCACCCCCGGGATACGGACCGGCTCTTGCGCACGCTCAAGGAACTGCGCGACCTGGGGAACACGGTCCTGGTGGTGGAGCACGACGAAGCCACCATCCGGGCCGCGGACTGGATCATCGACCTGGGACCGGGTGCAGGGGAGCATGGGGGGATTGTGGTCGCGTCCGGGCCGCCGGAGGTCATCGAGAGCACGCCCGAGTCGGCCACGGGTCAGTTCCTCAGTGGCAAGCGGCAGATTCCCCTGCCCCCGCGACGGCGGGAGGGCAGCGGCGCGTTTCTCGTCATCCGCAAGGCCCGGGAGCACAATCTGAAGGGGATTGATGTGCGCTTCCCCCTGGGCACCTTCATCTGCGTGACGGGCGTGAGCGGGTCGGGCAAGTCCACGCTGGTGGTGGATACCCTGTATCGGCGGCTGGCCCAGGTCTTCTACCGGTCCAAAGCCAAACCGGGCAAGCACGATGCCATTGAGGGGCTGGAGCACATCGATAAGGTGGTGAATATCGACCAGTCGCCTATCGGGCGCACGCCCCGGTCCAACCCGGCCACGTACACAGGGGTGTTCACGCCCATTCGCGAGTTGTTCGCGCGGCTGCCCGAGGCGCGAGTGCGAGGGTATGCCCCGGGTCGGTTCTCCTTCAACGTGAAGGGGGGACGCTGCGAGGCCTGCCGTGGGGACGGCATCATCCGCATCGAGATGCAGTTCCTGCCCGATGTGTATGTACCCTGCGAGGTGTGCCACGGCCGCCGCTATAACAGGGAGACGCTGGAGATCCGCTACAAGGGGAAGAACATTGCCGATGTGTTGGAGATGACGGTGGAGGAGGCGCTGGAGTTCTTCCACAACATCCCGGCCATCCGCAACAAGTTGCAGACTCTGTACGACGTGGGCCTGGGGTACATTCGCCTGGGCCAGCCCGCACCCACTCTCTCGGGTGGCGAGGCGCAGCGCATCAAGCTTTCGAAGGAGCTGAGCCGTCGGGCCACGGGACGCACCCTCTACATCCTGGACGAGCCCACCACGGGCCTGCACCTGGCCGATGTGGAGAAGTTGCTGCAGGTGTTGCACCGCCTGGTGGACCAGGGGAACACGGTCATCGTCATCGAGCATCACCTGGATGTGATCAAGTCCGCGGACTGGATTATCGATTTGGGACCGGAAGGGGGCGACGAGGGAGGACGGATTGTGGCCGAGGGCACGCCCGAGCAGGTGGCAGAGGTGGAGGGGTCCTATACCGGCCGGTTCCTACGGCCTGTGCTGGGTGTCCCTGTTCCGTAGGCGCACGGCCGTGCGCCCATCATCGGGTGTCACGAATCCCCGGAATCCTCGCCTTGCATCATGTCCCAAATATCCCGGGCCCAGGGGTCGGGGGCGGTGGCGTCCGGGTTGTAGCGGTCCAGGTGCCAGCGCCAGGGGTTGTAAAGGATGTACCGCCGGATGGCGTTCAACGCCCGTTCGTGGCGGATGATGTGTTCGTAATAATTGCGTTGCCACACCCGCGCGCCCGGTGTCCCGCGCCGGGCGTTGATGCGTTTGGTCGCCGCGGATTTGAACGCGCGCACGATGGCCCCCAATGACCCCGGGGGTACGTTATCGGGTGTAACGCCGCGCGTGGTCGGGGTGGTAGGGGCGCAGCGGCGCTGCGCCCCTACGGCGGGCCGGGTCGCCCCTACGATGTCGTCCACAATCCAAATAATGCCGTGGATGTGGTTGGGCATGACCACGAATTCATCTTCGTACAATGCCACATACGGGCGCACGCGCGCGGTTTTGAACCATTCCTCCCACACGATGTCGCCAAACGCGTTCAACACCATCTCCTCGCCCACCACGCGGCCGAACAAATGGGCGTGTGCGTGGGTGCAAATGGTGACGAAATACGCGCCCGCCTGGGTGTAATCGTACCCCCGCAACCGGATGGACCGGCGGTGGTGTTTTTCCGGGTCGTATGGCATGGGTGTTCTCCTCAAAATGTGCGGATGTGATGCGATCACCGTGGGCGACCCGGGGGACGTTTGTAGGGGCGCAGCGGCGCTGCGCCCCTACGACGATGATGACGACATTCCCCGCAGGTTTTCTTCCACAATCCGAATGTGCGGGTGTCCGGGCGGTAATTTCGCCCGCAAAATCCCTAACGCCCGCTCGAATGC